>NZ_JAMKCQ010000001.1:3383625-4060350 GCF_024169515.1 Erwinia aphidicola
CAGCGTATTGACAAACAGCTGACGCATACGCTGAATGCGCTCGCGCATCGCGCTCAGTTCCTGCTCCCACAGCACGCGCAGGGCGCTGTTGCTGAGGATAGTCGCAACCACAGCCGCACCGTGTGCCGGTGGGTTAGAGTAGTTGGCGCGAATGGTGGCTTTCACCTGACTGAAGGCGGTATCTACCACCGCCGCATTAGCGGCGACCAGCGTGAAGGCACCCACGCGTTCGTTATACAGGCCAAAGTTTTTCGAGTAAGAGCTGCAAACGATCAGTTCCTGGTGGGTGGCAGCAAAGGCGCGCAGGCCTTCTGCATCCTCTTCCAGACCGCGAGCGAAGCCCTGATAGGCGAAGTCAAACAGCGGCAGCCAGCCTTTCGCCAGCGACAGCTCAGCCAGCTGTGACCACTGTTCAGCCGTTGGGTCAATCCCGGTTGGGTTGTGGCAGCAGCCGTGGAACAGCACTACGTCACCGGCTTCAGCGGCATTCAGGCTGTTTAGCAGGCCATCGAAGTCCAGCGAGTGATTCGCCGCATCGTAATATTTGTATTCACACACTTCCAGACCGGCGGCTTCAAACACATTTTTGTGGTTCGGCCAGCTTGGGTTACTCACCCAGATGCGTTTGGCTGGGGTCTGCGTGGCGATAAAGTCCGCCGCCACGCGCAGAGCACCGGTACCGCCAGGGGTTTGGGCGGTGCGGGCACGATGATGGCCAATCAGGGCGCTGTCAGCACCGAACAGCAGTTCCTGGGTGCAGCGACCAAAATCAGCAATACCATCAATGCTCAGATAGTTTTTGGTGGTTTCGTTTTCCAGCAGATACTGCTCAGCTTTCTTCACGCTGGTCAGTACCGGCGTGTTGCCGGTTTCATCTTTATACACGCCAATACCGAGGTTGATTTTATTCTGGCGATCGTCGGCGCGGAACAGATCGGCTAAACCAAGAATAGGGTCGGCGGGTGCAGCTGCAATACGTTCAAACATAGTCGAAGTCCGTTAGCTTAATCTAAAGCGAAGTGAGGACTCAGGGTACCGCCTGGAAGGGTAAATTGCCAACCGTTTGCGTGAAAATTGCAGTAGAAAGAGAAAGGGGAAGGGCAGAAAACAAAAACGGGGCCGAAGCCCCGTTTTGATGCTCTGATAACCGCGACCGCAGCCGCAGTTAAATGGCAATTAGAACTGGTACTGCAGGCCAACACCAACAACGTCGTCGGTCGCTACGCCCTGAGAACGGGTGTAATCGTTGTCATCCAGCAGGTTGATTTTGTAGTCAACATAGGTAGACATGTTTTTATTGAAGTAGTAGTAGGTACCCACTTCGATATATTTAACCAGGTCTGCATCGCCACCGTTGAAGGTACCGACTGCATCCAGCTGCTTGCCTTTAGACTGCAGGTAAGCGATGGATGGGCGCAGGCCGAAGTCGAACTGGTACTGTGCAACCACTTCGAAGTTCTGAGTTTTGTTAGCAGTCTGACGCGCGGTGTCGCCGTATGCAGTGGTGTTACGTGCTTCACCGTAGAATGCTGCCAGGTAAACGTTGTTAGCATCGTACTTCAGGCCGGTGCCCCACTGATCAGCTTTGTCACCTTTACCGTCAGCTGCCTGCAGGTTAGTACGGTCAGAAGAGGCATATGCGCCTACTACGCTCACGCCCATACCGGTGTCGTAAGCAACAGATGAGCCCCAGCCGTCGCCGTTGTCGTGCAGTACGTCACGGCCTTCGTTTTTGCCCTGGTACTGTACAGCGAAGCTCAGGCCTTCAACCAGACCGAAGAAGTTGCTGTTACGGTAGGTAGCCAGACCGTTTGAACGACCAACCATGAAGTTGTCGTTTTCCTGGTACATGGTGTCATCGCCGAAGATTGGCAGCTGGTCGGTGTAAGACATTGCGTCGTAGATCACGCCGTAGTTACGACCGTAGTCGAATGAGCCTGCATCACCGAATTTCAGACCGGCGAAGCCCAGACGAGTTTTAGAACCTGTAGTACCCTGAGATTCAGCAACGTTCGCCTGAACGTTGTATTCCCACTGGCCGTAGCCGGTGATTTGATCGTTGATCTGGGTTTCACCTTTGAAACCAAAACGAACATAAGTCTGGTCGCCGTCAGAACCAGCGTCGTCAGAGAAGTTGTGGCGCGCATCAACTTTACCGTACAGGTCCAGTTTGTTGCCATCTTTGTTATAGATTTCTGCAGCGTTCGCGGCACCAGCAGCCAACAGAGCTGGGATCACTACTGCAAGAATGTTGCGCTTCATCATTTTTTATTACCCTCATTGGAGTTATTTGGACACCTGCCACTGCCGTCAATAATTCTTTACAGAACTACGATGAGAGTTTGGTGTCTTCCTGTGTCTGCACGCATCTTTCCATTCGCAGCCTGGTTAATCTAGCGCGAAAATGCTACCAATCTCCTATTCTGGTTACAATAGGAAAATATGTATGACAAAATGTAAAAAATACGGAACTTTGTGAGGGAACTCTAAATTTACAAAAATAAAAAAAGGCCAGCGAGGCTGGCCTTAGTATATATATGAATTTCTTATATTTAATGCAGAAATCAGAAGGTGGCGTTGCGCGGAGTACGCGGGAAGGCGATAACATCTCTTACATTTTGTACGCCGGTGACATAGGCGATTAATCGTTCGAAACCTAAACCGAAACCTGAATGTGGCACGGTGCCGTAGCGACGCAGATCGCGATACCACCAGTAATCTTCTTTATTCAGACCCATCTCGGCGAGGCGAGCATCCAGCACGTCCAGACGCTCTTCACGCTGTGAACCGCCGATGATTTCACCGATGCCCGGAGCCAGAACATCCATCGCAGCCACGGTTTTGCCGTCGTCGTTGAGACGCATATAGAAAGCTTTGATGTCTTTCGGGTAGTTCTTCACCACTACCGGCGCCTTAAAGTGTTTCTCGGCCAGATAGCGTTCATGTTCGGAAGAGAGGTCAATACCCCAGGAAACGGCATTTTCGAAGGTCTGGCCAGATGCCAGCAGGATCTCGACGGCCTCGGTGTAATCTACCTGCGCAAAATCGGTAGTCACAAATTTCTCCAGGCGCGAAATCGCTTCTTTGTCTACACGCTCAGCGAAGAAGGCCATATCGTCGGCGCGTTCTTCCAGTACCGCTTTGAAGACATACTTGAGCATCGCTTCCGCCAGCGCGGCGTTATCTTCCAGATCGGCAAACGCCACTTCCGGTTCCAGCATCCAGAATTCCGCCAGGTGGCGGCTGGTGTTGGAGTTTTCCGCACGGAAGGTTGGACCGAAGGTGTAGATCTTAGAAATCGCACTGGCATAGGTTTCGCCGTTCAGCTGGCCGGAAACGGTCAGGAACGCTTCTTTACCAAAGAAGTCTTCGTCGTAATTGACTTTGCCTTCCGGCGTGCGCGGCAGGTTTTCCATATCCAGCGTCGAAACGCGGAACATTTCACCGGCACCTTCCGTATCGGAAGCGGTAATCAGCGGGGTAGAGACCCAGAAGAAACCCTGCTCGTCGAAGAAGCGGTGTAATGCCTGGGCCAGCGTATGACGCACGCGGGCGACGGCACCAATCAGGTTGGTACGCGGGCGCAGGTGTGCAACCTCACGCAGATATTCAATGCTGTGGCGTTTTGCCGCCATCGGGTAGGTATCAGGGTCATCAACCCAGCCAACCACTTCGACCGCCGTGGCCTGAATTTCAAAACTCTGGCCTTCACCCGGGGATTCCACCACTTTGCCGGTAATCACAACCGAGCAGCCGGTGGTCAGGCGCAATACTTCATCCTGATAATTATTCAGAGAATTATTGACCACAGCCTGAACGGGATTAAAGCAGGAACCGTCGTAAACGGCGATAAAGGAAATACCGGCTTTTGAATCTCTTCGTGTACGCACCCAGCCACGTACGGTGACTTCGCTGTCAACCGCGACCCGGCCGTGCAGTACATCCGCTACAGGCACAACGCTCATATAAGTCTCTCACTATTAATCTGAATAACCCCGAAATTAGGGTCTTGCTATGTTACTTGCCAGACGAGGAGAAACAAGAGAAATTCCCGGAAGCGGGAGAGATTTATTAACAGGATGGGGCTATCAGGGGCCAGCACGGGTCTGGCCCCTGGAAACTGTTAGCTGGCTTTCTTGACCAGCGGAAGATCGAAAGCTTTGCGCAGGGCGCGGACAAAGGCTTTATCCTGACAGATAGTTTTACCCGGGCTGTCGGAAAGTTTAGCGACCGGCTTACCGTTGCACTCCACCAGCTTGATGACAATATTAAGCGGTTTTACCTCGGGAATATCGCAGGTCAGGCGCGTACCGATGCCGAAAATGACATTTATACGCTGACCAAACTGGCGATATAACGCCACGGCTTTATCCAGGTCAAGATTATCGGAGAACACCAGCGTTTTGCTCTGCGGGTCTAATTCCAGCTGCTGATAGTGGGCAATGGCTTTCTCGCCCCATTCAAACGGGTCTCCAGAATCATGGCGCAGCCCCTGGTAAGCGGTGGCAAACCCACGACCGAAGTCGCGCAGGAAAGCATCCATAGTGATGCAGTCGGTCAGCGCAATGCCCAGCTGGTCCGGATACTCCTCCAGCCAGGCCTGCAGTGCAGCGCGCTGGCTGTTAGCCAGCACTGGGCTGATCTGCTGATGCGCCTGGAACCATTCGTGCGCCTGAGTGCCGACCGGGGCAATACCCAGCTGACGCGCAACTTCATAGTTACTCGACCCGACCAGCCACGGAAAATCCTGCTTGAGCGTGCTGACAATCGCCAGCTGCACATCGTGAGAGAAGCGGCGGCGGGTGCCGAAGTCCATCAGACGGAAGCGCGACATATCGAGATCCGCCGTCAGGTCGGCAAACTGCACCAGCTTGCTCTTCAGCTTGTCGACCGCCATCTGTGGCGTCACCAGAGGTGAGCGGTGACGATGCACCACTTCACTGATCAGCGCCAGCAGCGGCACTTCCCACATGATGACTTCACGCCACGGCCCGCTGATACGGATATCCAGCTTGCCGTGATGGTTGCGCACGCTCACCTGGCGCGGATCGTAGCGGAAGGTGCGCAGCCAGCTCAGGTAGTCCGCCTTGAAGAAGGGCAGGCCAGAGAGATACGCAAACTCGTCGTCGCTCAGTACCAGCGAAGCCATCGACGCGATTTGCTCGTTAATCTCATCAGCATAGATGCCGAGCATGTCGTCACCACGGCAACGAAACTCGGCGGCGACGGTGACATCGTAATAGCGATGAAACACAGCCTGCTGCATGTGGAGTTTATAAGCATCGGTATCTAAAAGCGTGGTCAAAATCGGGGAAGCGTGTCGTGTCATGGTGCGTTTCAGCATCCTCTGGCGAAGAGCGTTATCCCTGGTTCAAATAAAAGAAAAGTCGCAGGAGTATAACCCGAATACTCATTTAGTGAAGCCGATCACAGCACAATTCGGCTAGTCGGGATGAGGAAGAGCGCGGCGTTTGTTAATGAGATGTACCATTTTCAGGCAATGGCGCCAATTGTCGTCGATTCTACGTGGCAACCAGGGCATAACAGGAATAGACTTGAAAAGGTTAACTAATTACGACGTGAGAAGGACTTATGACGCAACTGCCGCAAGCCAAAAATCGCCATGATTATCGTGCCCCGGATTACACCATTACCGATATCGATCTGACTTTTAACCTTGATGCCAGCACCACGCAGGTCACCGCTATCAGCCAGATTAAACGTCTGGGTGCCAGCACGGCGGAGCTGCGTCTTGACGGCGGTGAAGACCTGAAGCTGGTGTCGCTGCATGTCGACGAGCAGCCGTGGCAGCACTACCGTCTGGAAGAGGGCGCGCTGGTGTTAACCCAGCTGCCTGATGCTTTCACTCTGAAAATCGTCAATGAGACCCACCCGGATAAAAACACCGCGCTGGAAGGGCTGTACAAGTCCGGCGAAGCGCTGTGTACCCAGTGTGAAGCCGAAGGCTTCCGCCACATCACCTGGTATCTGGACCGCCCGGACGTGCTGGCGCGCTTTACCACCACGATTATTGCCGATCAGGCGCTCTACCCTTATCTGCTCTCCAACGGCAACCGCGTGGACGGTGGTCAGATGGGAGATGGCCGTCACTGGATGAAGTGGCACGACCCGTTCCCGAAACCCTGCTATCTGTTTGCGGTTGTGGCGGGTGATTTTGACGTGCTGCGCGACAGCTTCAAAACCCGTTCCGGCCGCGATGTGGCGCTGGAGATCTTCGTCGATCGCGGCAATCTCGACCGCGCTGACTGGGCGATGACCTCGCTGAAAAACAGCATGAAGTGGGATGAAGAGCGCTTCGGACTGGAGTACGACCTCGACATCTTTATGATCGTTGCCGTCGACTTCTTTAATATGGGCGCGATGGAGAACAAAGGCCTGAACGTCTTTAACTCCAAATACGTGCTGGCTAAGGCTGAAACCGCGACCGACAAAGATTACCTCGGCATTGAGGCGGTGATCGGCCATGAATACTTCCATAACTGGACCGGCAACCGCGTCACCTGCCGTGACTGGTTCCAGCTCAGCCTGAAAGAGGGGCTGACGGTGTTCCGCGATCAGGAGTTCAGCTCTGACCTGGGTTCGCGCGCGGTTAACCGCATTGATAATGTGCGCGTGATGCGCGGTTCACAGTTTGCCGAAGATGCCAGCCCGATGGCGCACCCGATCCGCCCGGAACAGGTGATCGAGATGAACAACTTCTACACTCTGACAGTGTATGAGAAGGGTTCAGAAGTTATCCGCATGATGCATACCTTGCTGGGCGAGGAAAACTTCCAGAAAGGTATTCAGCTCTACTTTGAACGCCATGATGGCAGCGCCGCCACCTGTGATGACTTCGTGCAGGCGATGGAGGATGCCTCCAACGTTGATCTCTCGCAGTTCCGCCGCTGGTACAGTCAGTCCGGTACGCCGGTGCTGTCGATTCGTGACGACTACAACCCGGAGCTGGAACAGTACAGCCTGCACGTCACTCAGATGACCCCGCCGACCGCTGACCAGAAAGAGAAGCTGCCGCTGCATATTCCGCTGGATATCGAACTGTACGATGGTGAAGGCAAGGTGATCCCGCTACAGCACAATGGCCACCCGGTCCATCATGTGCTGAACGTCACCGAATCGTTCCAGACCTTTGTGTTTGATAACGTCCATTTCCAGCCGGTGCCGTCACTGCTGCGTGAATTCTCAGCGCCGGTAAAACTCGATTACAACTGGAGCGATGCGCAGCTGACCTTCCTGATGCGCCATGCACGTAATGACTTTGCCCGTTGGGATGCGGCGCAGAGCCTGATGGCTAACCACATCAAAATCAACGTTGCCCGCCAGCAGCAGGGACAGCCGCTGTCACTGCCGCTGCACGTGGCGGATGCCTTCCGTGCCGTGCTGCTGGAGGAGAATACCGATCCTGCCCTGATGGCGTTAATCCTGACGTTGCCATCAGAAAATGAGATTGCCGAGCTGTTTGAGGTGATCGACCCGGCCGCCAATGCGGTCGTACGTGAATCGCTGGTGCGCACGCTGGCAACCGAGCTGGCCGATGAGCTGCTGGCGGTCTACTACGCCAACCAGACGGCGGAATATCGCGTTGAGCACGCAGATATGGGCAAGCGCGCGCTGAAAAATGTCTGCCTGAGCTACCTGGCGTTTGGTGATGCGCAGCTGGCCAATAAGCTGGTGAAAGCCCAGTTCGAAAAAGCCAATAATATGACCGACAGCGTGGCCGCGATGGCTGCGGCCGTGAGTGCGCAGCTGCCGTGCCGTGCGGATCTGCTGGCGGCCTTTGACGAGCGCTGGCATCAGGATGGCCTGGTGATGGACAAATGGTTTGCGCTGCAGGCTACCAGCCCGGCGGCCGATGTGCTGACGCAGGTACGTGCGCTGCTGAACCACCGTTCGTTCACCCTCAGCAACCCGAACCGTATTCGCTCACTGGTCGGGGCATTTGCCCAGCTTAACCCGTCCGCTTTCCATGCCATTGACGGCAGCGGCTATCAGTTCCTGGTGGAGATCCTCACCGATCTTAATACCCGCAACCCGCAGGTTGCGGCACGCATGATCGAACCGTTGATCCGCCTGAAGCGTTACGACAGCACCCGCCAGCAGCTGATGCGCAACGCGCTGGAGCAGTTAAAAGGGCTGGATAAACTCTCCGGCGATCTGTTCGAGAAGATCACCAAGGCGCTCAACGCCTGAACTTAAGTTTCATCCTCAGCGAAAACCAAACCGGGCAGTTGCCCGGTTTTTTTTACTATTTTCTGGATGTTATTGCCTCAAATGCAACATTTGCCAACGGTAGCAAAGAGCAACATAATCGTAACATGCTGACGAATGTTGCTTGCGCACTCAACAACGAGGATGACAGATGAAAATTGGATTGGTCGGATATGCTACGGGCGGCCAGTACTTCCATGCCCCCTATATTTGCGCCGCGCAGGGAGTTGAGCTGGCGGGCATTGTGGCGCGCGCACCGGCAACTGTCGCGCGCGTCAAAGCGGACTTCCCCGAGGTGCCGGTTTACCCCAGCCTGACGGCGATGCTCGCCGCCGGAGTCGACATTGTCACCATTACCACCCCGCCTGAAACCCGTCGTGAACTGGTTCTGCAAGCTATCGACGCGGGGGTGGCGGTGATTGCCGATAAGCCCTTTGCACCTGATGCGCAAACCGGGCGTGAACTGGCCGCCGCCGCGCAAGCAAAAGGCGTGGTGCTGGGCATCTACCACAACCGTCGCTTCGATGCGGATATCGTGACCCTGCGCAAGGTGATGGAGCAGCAGCGCGTCGGCAAGCCGTGGCGGCTGCACAACCGTATGGATCTTGATGACCCGTTAACGCTGGACGGCGGTGAAATGGGCGGCCTGCTGCGCGACATGGGGAGCCACCTGGTCGATCAGGCGGTGTGGCTGCTCGGGCCGGTGAAGTCGGTATTCGCCCAGACCGACATCATCCAGCGCCCGGAGGGGCCAACGGATGCCAGCTTTGTGATTACCCTGATGCACACCAGCGGCGTGCATTCCCACATCTCCTCCAGCAAGCTGAACCACCTCGCCAGCCGCGAACTGCGGTTATATGGTGACAAGGGCAGCTATCTGGCGAACAGTTCTGACGTGCAGGCAACGGCAATTTTCGCCGGCAAGAAACCAGCAGACGACCTGGCCGGCTGGGGCTATGAGCCTGAAGCACTGTGGGGGACATTGCGCACCGATAAAGGTGAGGAGCGGGTACCGTCAGAGCAGGGGCGCTATCACGCTTACTACGAAGCTTTTGCCGCCGCAGTGCGCGATGGCACCGAGCCGCCGGTGACCAGTGAACAGGCGATCCGCACCCTGGAAGTGCTGGATGCGGCGCTGTTAAGCGCGAAGGAAGGCAGGCTGGTAACGCTGACCGAGCCCTGAACAAAAACGGGTTCTCAAGATGAGAACCCGTTTTCACTCTGCCAGCGCGTTATCAGCGCTGGGCATACTGCTTTTCGGCTTCCGCCAGCGGCTTGCGCTTCATCACCCGGTCCAGCACTTCCGCTTCCAGCTCTGCCAGCCTGACCGAACCTTTACGGCGCGGGCGCGGCAGGTCAACCAGCAGGTCCAGCCCGATATTGCCTTCTTCAATCAGCAGCACGCGGTCGGCCATCGCTACCGCTTCACTGACGTCATGCGTCACCAGCAGCACGGTAAAGTGATGCTGCTGCCACAGTGACTCAATCAGATCCTGCATTTCAATACGGGTTAAGGCATCCAGCGCGCCGAGAGGTTCATCCAGCAGCAGCAGGCCGGGGCGGTGGATCAGCGCACGCGCCAGCGCCACGCGCTGTTTCTGGCCGCCGGATAACGCCGCAGGCCACTCTTTCGCCCGGTCAGCCAGGCCAACCGCATCCAGTGCGGCCAGCGCCTGCTCCTTCCAGGCTTTGCCTTTCAAACCCAGGCCAACGTTATCAATCACGCTTTTCCACGGCAGCAGGCGGTCATCCTGGAACATCAGGCGGATATCTTCGCGCGCTTCATTAAGCGGTGCGCTGCCCGCCAGCAGTTCGCCGCTGCTGCTTTTTTCCAGCCCGGCCAGCAGCCGCAGCAGGGTGCTTTTGCCGCAGCCGCTGCGGCCCACCACCGCCACAAACTGGCCGGACGGGATGTGCAGGTCGATATTATTCAGCACCGTACGATTGTTGTACTGCTTGCTGACGCCGTTGATCACCAGCGGCGTACCGGCATTGAGACGCGCCGGAGACGGCGTTAACTCGCTCATGCGTTTTCCTCTTTCAGTTGATACGCCGGGTGCCAGCGCAGCCAGATACGTTCCAGCAGCTGCGCGCTGACGTCCGCCAGTTTACCCAACAGGGCGTAAAGAATAATCGCTACCACCACCACATCCGTTTGCAGGAACTCGCGAGCGTTCATCGCCAGGTAGCCAATGCCAGAGTTGGCCGAAATGGTTTCTGCCACGATCAGCGTCAGCCACATCAGACCCAGCGCAAAGCGCACGCCGACCATAATGGAGGGCAGGGCACCGGGCAGCACCACCTGAATAAACAGGCTCCAGCCGGAAAGGCCGTAGCTGCGCGCCATTTCCACCAGCCCGCGGTCAATATTACGAATGCCGTGATAGGTGTTGAGGTAGATGGGAAACAGAGTCCCTAATGCCACCAGGAAGATTTTGGCGGACTCATCAATGCCGAACCACAAAATCACCAGTGGGATCAGCGCCAGGTGCGGCACGTTTCGCAGCATCTGCACCGAGGTATCCAGCAGGCGCTCACCCAGCTTCGACATGCCGGTGATCAATCCCAGCACCAGGCCGATTGAGCCGCCGATGCTGAAGCCAATCGCCGCACGCCAGCTGCTTATCGCCAGATGCTGCCACAGCTCACCGCTGGCGGATAAATTCCAGAAAGTGACCACGATCGATTCCGGCGACGGCAGGATACGCGTCGACAGCCAGCCGACCGTCGATGCAATCTGCCACACCACCACCAGCAGGATCGGCAGCGCCCAAGGCAGCAGGCCATTGCCAATACGTTTTACCGCTCTACTCATACACCACCTCTAACTCTGTGAGACTTTTTGCGGGGCGAAATCATGGGCAACGGCTTCACCGTGCGCCTTAATCACGCGCGGCTGCGGTACCTCTGGCACCTCAAGATCGAGGTGCGGGAACAGCAGTTCGCCAACGCGATACGCTTCTTCCAGATGCGGATAGCCGGAAAGTATAAAGGTTTCAATGCCGAGGTCGGCATACTCCTGCATCCTGGCCGCAACGGTCGGGCCGTCACCGACCAGCGCCGTACCTGCACCGCCGCGCACCAGGCCAACGCCTGCCCACAGGTTGGGGCTGATTTCCAGCCGATCGCGCTTACCGCCGTGCAGGGCCGCCATGCGCTGCTGGCCGACCGAATCCGTTTTCGCCAGCGCCGCCTGGGCTTTGGCAATGGTGGCATCATCCAGATGAGAGATCAGACGGTCCGCTGCCTGCCACGCCTCTTCGTTGCTTTCACGCACAATCACATGCAGACGGATGCCGAAGCGCACTTTGCGCCCCTGCGCCGCAGCTTTGGCGCGCACCTGCTCAATTTTTTCTTTGACCTGCGCAGGGGGTTCACCCCAGGTGAGGTAGACATCAACCTGCTCGGCGGCCAGATCCTGCGCCACCTCTGACGAACCGCCAAACCACAGCGGCGGTCGCGGCTGCTGAACCGGCTTAAACATTAGCCGCGCCCCGCGCACATGTACATGTTTTCCTTCGTAATCGACCGTTTCACCTTCCAGTACCCGGCGCCAGACGCGGGTAAACTCGGCGGACTCTTCATAGCGCTCGCGGTGGTCAAGAAACACGCCGTCGCCCGCCAGCTCTTCGGCATCGCCGCCGGTGACCAGATTAAACAGCGCACGGCCGTTGGAGAGACGATCCAGCGTAGCGGCCTGGCGGGCGGCCTGAGTGGGTGAGATGACGCCAGGGCGCAGCGCCACGAGGAAACGCAGACGCTGCGTCACCGGGATCAGCGAAGCGGCAACCAGCCAGGCATCTTCACAGCTGCGGCCGGTCGGGATCAGCACCCCGCCAAAACCCAGGCGGTCGGCAGCCTGAGCGATCTGCTGCAGATAGGCGTGATCCACCGGGCGCGCACCTTCGTCGGTGCCTAAATATTTCCCATCACCATGAGTGGGAAGAAACCAGAAAACGGAAAGGCTCATTGCGTTGCTCCTCAATCAGTGGGCTGTCGGGCCATGCCAGATGCGGCTGGAAATATCGACTTTAACCGGCATTAAATGGCTGCTGTAAAACAGGTCGGCGGTCGCCTGCTGGGCAGCGGCGGTTTTGTCACTCACCAGACCGATCGCGGTAGGTGGGCGATGGTCAAAATAGGTGGCGATAACCGTCTTTGGCAGGCCCATCGCCGTTGCCAGCAGCGCCACGCTCTGCTCGCGCTGGCTGCGGGTCAGCGCATCGGCCTGGCTAAAGGTGTCGAGCACCTGTTGCAGAAATGCGCCGTTTTTCTCGGTAAACGGACGGGTAGCTAAATAGAACGAACCGGTAAGATTCAGCGTGCTGCCATCTTTCAGCACGCGCACGCCGCCCTGCTGGATCGCTGCTGAATAGTAGGGGTCCCAGATAGCCCAGGCATCAACATCCCCCTGCTGGAACGCAGCACGTGCATCGGCAGGCGTCAGAAAGGCAGGCTGGATATCGTTAAATCCAAGCCCTGCTTCTTTCAGTGCGCGCAGCAGCAAATTGTGTGAGCTGGAACCTTTCTGGAAGGCAACTTTATGCCCCTTCAGGTCGGCAACGGTGTTTAGCGGGCTGTTTTCGCGTACCAGAATCACTTCAGATTTCGGCTTTGGCGGTTCGGAACCGACGTACAGCAGATCCGCCCCGGCAGCCTGGGCAAAAATTGGCGGAATATCACCGGTGCTACCGAGGTCGATGCTGTTGACGTTTAATGCTTCCAGCATCTGCGGCCCGGCAGGGAACTCAACCCACTTTATTTGCGTATGTGGAAAACGCTTTTCCAGCAGCTGGTGGGACTTTGCCAGCACCATACTGACTGACCCTTTCTGATAGCCGATGCGCACCTGTGCAGGGGCATCCTTGCTTTCCGCCGCCAGCGCGCTGGATGAGATCAGCCCGGCGGCGATAACGGTGGCGAGTATCCGTGAAAACAGCGTCATCTTTCTCTCCCTGATTAAACCGCAGCGGCCAGCGGCTGATGGCGTCGGGCCAGCGCATGCCAGAAGGTATCCACCGCTTCGGCAAGGCGCTCCGCCAGCAGCGGCGACAGCTCAGGCTGGCGGTCATAATGGGTAATCTGGGTGTCATCCGCGAACACGCCGTGCAGCACTTCCTGCGCTTTTAGCGCGTTCAGCACCGGTTTCAGCGCGTAGTCGACCGCCAGCAGATGGGCGACGGTACCGCCAGTTGCCAGTGGCAGCACAACTTTATGTTCCAGCGCGCGCTCCGGTAACAGGTCGAGCAGCGTTTTCAGCGCGCCGGAGAATGACGCCTTATACACCGGCGTGGCGACAATAAATCCATCCGCAGACTCCAGGTCTTCCTTTAATGCCAGCAGGGCAGGGGAGTCAAAGCGTGCGTAAAGCAGATCTTCAGGATGGAAATTATGCAGATTCCACGGAATAACCTCGACGCCGCGTTTTTCCAATGCCTGCTGGCAGAGGGTCAGCAGTGCGGTGGAGCGTGAAGGAAAACGGGGACTACCAGCCAGAGTAATAACGCGCATAACCTCTCCTTATAACCAAAAGTTATTGATTAACCAAATTCAAGAACCGATAGGCTCATCCTGACAGAGCGCGCTATGTGGCTTAAATGATTTATCCGGCAAATTTATGCTGTTTTTGACATATAGCGGTGGCAGGGATGAGCACGCGCTAAAATAATCGTCATTTATTTAGCGGCTTTTGCGCCAGGTCATTTCCCTTTACGCCGCTAAACCCGGATAATACGACCCCGATTTTCCATCGGGACCTCAGGAGTGACCATGTATTACCCTTTCGTTCGTAAGGCGCTGTTTCAGCTCGATCCTGAGCGTGCGCATGACCTGACCTTGCAGCAGCTGATCCGCCTTTCCGGCACCCCTTTTACCGGCCTGATCCGCCAGTCTCTTCCCTTTAAGCCCGTTACCTGTATGGGGCTGACATTTAAGAACCCGCTGGGCCTGGCCGCAGGGCTGGATAAGAACGGCGAATGCATTGATGCCTTTGGTGCCATGGGATTTGGCTTCATTGAGATCGGTACGGTAACGCCGCGCCCGCAGCCGGGTAATGACAAGCCGCGTATGTTCCGCGTGGTTGAAGCGGAGGGGATCATTAACCGCATGGGCTTTAATAATCTGGGCGTTGATAACCTGGTGGAAAATGTCAAAAAGGCCCACTTTGACGGCATCCTCGGCATTAATATTGGCAAAAATAAAGACACCCCGGTCGAGCAGGGCAAAGAGGATTATTTAATCTGCATGGATAAAATCTATCCATACGCCGGTTATATCGCCATCAATATTTCCTCCCCTAACACCCCGGGACTGCGATCTTTACAATATGGCGAAGCGCTGGATGATTTGCTGGCGGCGATTAAAACCCGTCAGAATGATCTTCAGCAGATCCACCATAAATATGTTCCCGTGGCGGTAAAGATCGCACCGGATCTTTCTGAAGAGGAATTGATCCAGGTGGCGGAGAGTTTACTGCGTCACAATATTGACGGCGTGATTGCCACCAATACCACGCTCGATCGCGAGCTGGTAAAAGGGCTGAAGCACGCGGATGAAGCTGGGGGCTTAAGCGGCCGTCCGGTACAGTCGCGCAGCACGGAAATTATCCGCCGCCTTGCCAGTGAGCTGCAGGGGCGCATCCCGATTATTGGCGTGGGAGGTATTGATTCACTGGTCTCGGCGCGGGAAAAAATGGCGGCAGGCGCCTCACTGGTGCAAATATATTCCGGCTTTATTTACAAAGGTCCGCCTTTGATAAAGGAAATTGTGAGCAATATCTAAGACATTTCTGCCCATTAATAAGCCTGGGGCTTTATTTTCGCCGCAGGCTCGTTTATATTTTGTTCTGTTCACTGATTATTCAGTTTTTAGCAGAGTGCGCAGGGTGCTTAAAAGCGCGTTCTGATTTCCGGAAGTGTTATTAAACGCCCCGGCCGTATGTTACTAAGTATTAATACAGGAACCATCATGAGGATAAAACCAGACGATAACTGGCGTTGGTTTTTTGACGCAGAACATGACCGGATGATGCTCGATCTGGCTGATGGTATGCTGTTCCGTTCGCGTTTCCCACGCAAGATGTTAACGCCTGATGCCTTTGATGTTTCTGGTTTTTGTGTTGACGATGCCGCGCTGTTTTTCACCTTTGATGAACGCTGCCGCCACTGTGGGCTGAATGCCGATCAGCGCGCTGAGCTGGTGCTAAACGCGCTGGTCGCCACGCGTTTCCTTAAGCCTTTGATGCCGAAAAGCTGGCATTTTGATACTCATCCTCAGGGAAGCTGGCGCCCGGCAGAGGGTGAACTGGTGTGCGTGAAGGTGTCTGAAAGCGGTGAGCAGGGCAGTTTGCTGGTGGTCGAGTCGGGTGACAGTGCCGCACTATGCCTGGTGGCACAGCCGCAGCTGACGGTAGCCGGTCGTGGTATGGTGCTGGGTGATGCGATTAAAATCATGCATGACCGCTTGCTGCCTCAGGTTAACAACGACGATATCAATTTCGCCCGCGCGGTATAACTCCCCGCGCAGGTTAATCTCATCTAACGCAAGACCAGATCGCCGGATGGGATGCAGCTACAGCTCAGCACCGTCCCGTCCTCTTTGCGCTCCGCGCCCTGCTTCATTGCCTGAACTTCTCCACTGACCAGCGTGACCCGGCAGCTGCCGCAGATCCCGGCACGACAGGAATAAGGCACTTTGATCCCCTGCATTTCCAGCTGTTCCAGTAACACCTGCTGATTATTGCCGGTAAAATGCTGACCCTGCCAGCTGATCGCCACCGGCTGCGCAGCCTTGCGGGCAACATCCAGGGTTTCGGTGACGTCACCCGCACCGTAGGCTCGCGGGGTATGCGTGCTTAAAATTTCCACGGCATCGCCCGCGCGCATGACGCCGCTGTTGCGGGCAATCAGGTTGAGGCCAAAATCGATGTCACCGCTACCGTCCAGCGCGCTGCGGAAGGTTTGCAGGGTGGCCAGTGGCTGTCCGGTTGGATGTTTACGCCCGTGCTGTGGGCTGACGGTGGTGAACACGCAGCGGCTGCACGGCTTGGGCACATCAAAGATAATCTCGCCGATTTTTAGCGATGCCCAGCCGTCTTCCGCCCATGCGCTGGCGCCGCTGACCACCAGATTTGGGCGAAACTGCTCCATTCTTACCCCTGCCGGGCAGCGCTGCTGCAGATCGTGCAGCGAGGCTTCATTCACCAGCAAAAAAGGAAAACCATCGGCAAAACCGAGCGGGACCCGCTCAAAGCGTTTCACCCGGCGCGTCATCTCCGGACCGACCCAGCGCAGCTGCACCGGGCGCGGAAAAAAGCCGCTCAGCCACTGATTGATGCTGTCCGGAGCAATTAACGCGGTAAACTGATTGCCCCAGACTTCGGTAGCTTGCGGATCGTTATGGAAATCAGCAAAACGCACGCTGGCGCTGCTGCCATCCGCGGCGCTGAGATGCAGGCCGTCAACGATAAGTGCCGGAGTAAACAGCACCATCTCCGGATACTGGCGGGCAGTAATAAAGGTGCCATCCGTATCGGTGATCATAAAAATACGGTCAAATGCCAGCCCGGAGGCCAGTGCCTGAGCGTGGGAAACCTGCATGCCGCGCATTGATTTAACCGGATGAACAAACAGACGTGACAAACTGATCATGGCGATTCTCCCTCGCGCCGGGCCGACCCTCCCTGCTATTTGCAGGGTTTCTGCCGCAAAAGAAGCTAACTTTATGACATGCCGCCATGATTAGCTATAATGCGCAGCAATTTTCTGATGACGATAAGTGACGCTATGAATTCTCTGTTTGCCAGTACGGCGCGTGGGCTCGAAGAGCTGTTAAAAAGTGAACTGGAAGCCCTGGGAGCGCAAAGCTGCCAGGTAGTCCAGGGCGGCGTACATTACCAGGGCGACGATCGTCTGATGTACCAGAGTCTGATGTGGAGCCGTCTGGCTTCGCGTATTCTGCTGCCATTAACCGAATGCGGCGTTTACAGCGACCTGGATCTCTACCTCGGCGTGCAGGCCATTGACTGGCCGGCGATGTTCGGCAGCGATAAAACCTTCGCCGTGCACTTCAGCGGCCTGAACGAGGTGATCCGCAACAGCCAGTACGGCGCGCTAAAAGTAAAAGACGCCATCGTCGACAGCTTTACGCGTAAAAATCTGCCGCGCCCGAATGTCGATCGCGAGCAGCCGGACATCCGCGTCAACGTCTGGCTGAATAAAGACACCGCCAGCATTGCGCTGGATCTTAGCGGTGAGGGCCTGCATCAGCGCGGCTATCGCCAGCAGACCGGCCAGGCACCGCTGAAAGAGAGCCTGGCAGCGGCTATCGTGGTGCGTTCCGGCTGGCAGGCGGGTACGGCGATGGTTGACCCGATGTGCGGTTCCGGCACGTTGCTGATTGAAGCGGCGATGATCGCCTGCGATCGTGCGCCGGGATTACAGCGTAAGCACTGGGGCTTTACCGGCTGGAGTCAGTTTAACCAGCCGCTGTGGAGCGATGTGACGCGCGATGCCCACGAGCGCGCGGCCAAAGGCGTGCAGGCCACCACGTCACGCTTTTACGGTTACGACAACGATTCGCGCGTGATCGAACGTGCGCGTGCCAACGCCCGTAACGCCGGGCTTTCGGAGCTGATCGAGTTTACTACCCAGGATGTGCTGAAGCTGACCAATCCGCTGGGACAGGGCAGCACCGGCACCGTGCTGAGTAACCCCCCTTACGGTGAACGGCTGGACAGCGAACCGGCGCTGATTGCCCTGCACGGCCAGCTCGGGCGCCTGATGAAGACGCACTTTGGCGGCTGGAACCTGTCGCTGTTCAGCGCCTCGCCGGAACTGCTGAGCTGCCTGCAGCTGCGTGCCGATCGCCAGTTCAAAGCGAAAAACGGTCCGCTGGACTGCGTGCAGAAAAACTACCAGCTGGCAGAGAACCCGACGGGTGCTGCGGCCGGGCAGCTGGCGGATGATTACGCCAACCGCCTGCGCAAAAACCTCAAGAAGCTCGATAAGTGGGCGCGCCAGGAAGGGATCGAGTGCTACCGCGTTTATGATGCCGATCTGCCAGACTATAATGTCGCTGTCGACCGCTACGGCGACTGGGTGGTGGTGCAGGAGTACGCACCGCCAAAAACCATCGATCCGGGCAAAGCGCGTCAGCGTCTGTTCGATGTGATTTCTGCCACGCTCAGCGTGATGGAACTGCCGGCCAACCGGCTGGTGCTGAAAACCCGCGAGAAGCAGAAAGGGAAAAGCCAGTACCAGAAGCTGGGCGAAAAGGGCGATTTCTTCGAAGTGGGCGAATTTAACGCCAAACTTTGGGTTAATCTGACGGATTATCTCGATACCGGCCTGTTCCTCGATCACCGTATTGCGCGTAAAATGCTGGGCCAGATGAGCAAGGGCAAAGACTTCCTGAACCTCTTCGCCTACACCGGCAGCGCCAGCGTGCACGCCGGTCTGGGCGGCGCACGCAGCACCACGACCATTGATATGTCCCGCACTTATCTGGAGTGGGCGGAGCGCAACATGCGCCTGAACGGGCTTTCCGGCCGTCAGCATCGCCTGATGCAGGCAGACTGCCTGAGCTGGCTGCGCGATGCCGATGAACAGTTCGACCTGATCTTTATCGATCCACCCACGTTCTCCAACTCCAAACGTATGGAAGAGAGCTTCGATGTGCAGCGCGATCACCTCGATCTGATGAAAGATCTGAAGCGTATTCTGCGCAAAGGTGGCACCGTGATGTTCTCGAACAATAAGCGCGGTTTCAAAATGGATCTCGCCGGACTCGAAGCACTGGGTCTGGCTGCAACCGAAATCACTGCGAAAACCCAGTCTCAGGATTTCGCCCGTAACCGTCAAATTCACAACTGCTGGCTGATTACTCACGCCGGTAAGGAATAAGTTTTTATGTCACTAATCAGTATTCATGGCGCTTACCTCTCATTCAGCGACGCGCCGTTGTTGGATAACACTGAACTGCACATCGAAGAAAACGAGCGTGTCTGTCTGGTTGGCCGTAACGGGGCGGGTAAATCGACCCTGATGAAGATCATCAACCGCGAACAGCCGCTGGATGACGGGCGTATTATCTATGAGCAGGACCTGGTGGTGGCGCGCCTGCAGCAGGATCCGCCGCGCAACGTGCAGGGTTCTGTGTATGACTTCGTCGCCGAAGGCGTGGAAGAGCAGGCAGAACATCTGAAGGCCTATCACGCGATCTCGCACAAAGTGATGGAAGATCCGAGCGATAAAAATCTCAATGAGATGGCGCGCCTGCAGGGGATTCTGGATCACCAGAACCTGTGGCAGCTGGAAAGCCGCATTCACGATGTGCTGCAGCAGATCGGTCTGGACGGCGAAGCGCAGCTCTCTTCACTCTCCGGCGGTTGGCTGCGTAAAGCCGCGCTGGGCCGTGCGCTGGTCAGCAATCCGAAAGTGCTGATGCTCGATGAGCCAACCAACCACCTTGATATTGAGACCATTGACTGGCTGGAAGGCTTCCTGAAAACCTTCCAGGGCAGCATTATCTTTATCTCGCACGACCGCTCCTTTATCCGCAATATGGCAACGCGCATTGTCGACCTTGACCGTGGCAAGCTGGTCTCCTGGCCGGGCGACTACGACCTCTACCTCACCAGCAAAGAGGAAGCGCTGCGCGTCGAAGAGATGCAGAACGCCGAATTCGACCGCAAGCTTGCACAGGAAGAGGTGTGGATCCGTCAGGGCATCAAAGCCCGCCGCACGCGCAATGAAGGGCGCGTTCGTGCGCTAAAAGCCCTGCGCCGCGAGCGTTCCGACCGCCGTGAAGTGATGGGCAAAGCCAACATGCAGGTGGAAGAGGCTTCGCGCTCCGGCAAGATTGTCTTTGAGCTGGAAAACGTCAACTATTCCGTTGCCGGCAAACAGCTGGTGCGTGACTTCTCCCGCCAGGTTCAGCGCGGCGATAAAATCGCGCTGATCGGCTCTAACGGCTGCGGTAAAACCACGCTGCTGAAACTGATGCTCGACCAGCTGAAAGCGGACAGCGGCCGCGTTCATATCGGGACTAAGCTGGAAGTCGCCTACTTCGACCAGCACCGCGCCGAGCTGGACCCGGACCGCACGGTGATGGACAACCTCGCCGAAGGTAAGCAGGAAGTGATGGTTAACGGTAAGCCACGCCACGTGCTGGGCTACCTGCAGGAGTTCCTGTTCCATCCAAAACGTGCGATGACCCCGGTGCGTGCGCTGTCCGGCGGTGAGCGTAACCGCCTGCTGCTGGCGCGCCTGTTCCTCAAGCCAAGCAACCTGCTGATCCTCGATGAACCGACCAACGACCTTGATGTGGAAACGCTTGAGCTGCTGGAAGAGCTGGTTGACGGTTATCAGGGCACGGTTCTGCTGGTCAGCCACGATCGTCAGTTCGTCGACAACACCGTGACCGAGTGCTGGATCTTTGAAGGCAACGGCGAAATCGGCGCCTTTGTGGGCGGCTATCACGATGCGCAACTGCAGCGCAAAGCGTTTAAGCAGAATCGCGCCAGCGCCAAACCTGCCAGCGCGCAGCCACGTCAGGAGAGCGCAAAAAGTGAAGCAGCAAAAAGACCTGCCGCTAAGCTGAGCTACAATTTGCAACGAGAGCTGGAACAGCTGCCGAAACAAATGGAAGCGCTGGAAGCCCGTCTCGAGGCGTACCAGGCGCAGGTTGCCGACGGCGACTTCTTCACCCAGCCGCGTGAGGTGACTCAGCCGGTTCTGGACGCGCTGGCTCAGGCGGAGCAGGAGCTGGAAGTGGCGTTCGAGCGCTGGGAATATCTGGAATCGTTACAAAACGGCGGCTGATACGGCCGTTTTTCCCCACCACAGAGGGTGAAGTATGTGTTCGTCGCACCACGCGCATCACTGGATGCTTTGTCCGCAGTGTGACCTGATGACGCAGTTGCCCGCTATCGGGCCGGGCAGCAAGGCAAGCTGCCCACGTTGTCACACCACGCTTCAGTCTAACTGGGATGAGCCGCGCAAGCGGCCCACCGCCTATGCGCTGGCGGCGCTGCTGATGCTGCTGCTGGCAAATTTGTTTCCCTTTATCAATATGCAGGTTGCCGGGCTGAGCAGCGAGATTACGCTACCGCAAATACCCAGCGTGATGGTTTCTGACGACTACAGCAGCCTTGCGACGTTGTTTCTGCTGTTTGTGCAGGGCGTACCTGCCATTTGTATGGTGGTGATCCTGCTGCTGGTCAACCGGGTGCGCATGCCGTCGCCGCTTAAGCAGCTGATGGCACGCGTGCTGTTCCAGTTAAAAACCTGGGGCATGGCGGAGATTTTCCTCGCGGGCGTATTGGTCAGTTTCGTCAAGCTGATGGCCTATGGCGATATTGGCATCGGCACCAGCTTTGTGCCGTGGTGCCTGTTCTGTCTGCTGCAGCTGCGCGCTTTCCAGTGTACCGATCGCCGCACGCTGTGGGCGCGCGTGGCTCCGCTTCCTGCACTGCCAGCTAAGCCGCTGGCGGGCGTCAGCGGCCTGCGTCAGGGGCTGCGCTCCTGCCGCTGCTGCACCGCGGTGCTGAGCAGCGATACGCTGATCTGCCCGCGCTGCGGCAGTAAGGGGCACGCCCGCCGCAAGGACAGCCTGCAGTGGACGCTGGCGCTGCTGTTTACCTCCATCCTGCTCTATATCCCCGCTAATCTGATGCCGATTATGGTGACCGAGGCGCTCGGCAGCAAAATGACCTCAACGATCATGGCCGGGGTGGTGCTGTTGTGGAGTGATGGCTCCTGGCCGATTGCGCTGGTGATTTTTATTGCCAGTATTATGGTGCCTTCGCTGAAGATGATCGCTATCGGCTGGCTGTGCTGGGATGCCAACGGGCGCGGCAGCAACCGGCAGGACAGCGAAAGAATGCACAAGATTTATGAAGTGGTGGAGTTTGTCGGGCGCTGGTCGATGATTGACGTATTTGTTATCGCCGTGCTGTCAGCGCTGGTGCGCATGGGAAGGTTAATGAGTATCTACCCCGCGATTGGCGCACTGCTGTTCGCGCTGGTGGTGATCCTGACGATGTTTGCCGCCTTGACGTTTGATCCCCGTCTCACCTGGGATCGGGTAAGAGAAAAGAGTACTGAGGAGCCTGCAAGTGACGGACAATAATTACAATACCGCCAAGGTGGAGCAGATTAAGCGCTGGTCACCGGTGTGGATCATCCCCATTGTTACCGTGCTGATTGGGGCGTGGATCCTGTTTTATCACTTTAGTCATCAGGGACCGGAGGTGACGCTGATTACCACCAATGCCGAGGGGATTGAGGGCGGTAAAACCACCATCAAAAGCCGCAGCGTTAACGTCGGGATCGTCGAAAGCGCCGTGCTGACTGACGATCTTCACCACGTGGAGATCAAAGCACGCCTTAATTCCGGCATGGAAAAACTGCTGCGCGAAGACAGCGCATTTTGGGTGGTAAAGCCAGCCATTGGCCGTGAAGGCGTAACAGGATTAGGTACGCTGTTGTCCGGAGCCTATATCGAGCTGCAACCCGGTTCAAAAGGGGAAAAAACGGAGCAATATAAGCTGCTGGACGCACCGCCTCTGGCGCCGCTGGATGCCAAAGGCATTCGTATTACGCTCGACAGTGAAAAAGCCGGGCAGCTCAATGCGGGCGATCCGGTGCTGTTCCGTGGCTACCAGGTGGGCACGGTGGAAACCAGCGCCTTTGACGCGGATAAGCGCATGATGACCTATCAGCTGTTTATCTCTGCGCCTTACGATCGTCTGGTGACCAGCAATGTGCGCTTCTGGAAAGACAGTGGCATTGCGGTGGACATGTCGGCTTCCGGCATGCGCGTTGAAATGGGCTCGCTGACCACGCTATTTAGCGGCGGCGTCAGCTTTGACGTCCCGGACGGCTGGGAGCTGGGTAAACCGGCCGAGAATAAGGCGGAATATCGCCTGTTCAACGACCAGCGCAGCATTCAGGATTCCCTGTATACCGCGCACAAAGACTTCCTGCTGTTCTTCAGCGATTCCATCCGCGGTCTGCAGCCGGGGGCGCCTGTTGAGTTCCGCGGCATTCGTCTCGGTACCGTGGCAGAAGTTCCGTTCACCATGCCTGGCATTGCACAGCGTCTGAACAATGATTATCGCATTCCGGTGCTGATCCGCATTGAACCCGATCGCTTCCAGAAACAGCTGGGCAACGATTTCAACTTTGAGCAGCATCTGAAAGATGGCATTGGGCGTGGTCTGCGTGCTTCCCTGAAATCAGCCAACCTGCTGACCGGCTCGCTGTATATCGATCTCGACTTCTACAGCAACGCTAAACCTTATGCCGGACCGAAAAGCTTTGCTGATTATGAGCTGATCCCAACGGTGAGCGGTGGCCTGGCGCAGATCCAGCAGAAGCTGATGGAGTCACTGGATAAGATCAATAATCTGCCGCTGAACCCGATGCTGAATGAAGCGACCGGTACGCTGAAAGAGAGCCAGCGCACGCTGAAAGAGCTGCAGAAAACCCTGGATAATCTGAACAAGATTACCGCCAGCCAGTCTATGCAGGAGCTGCCGGCAGACATGCAGAAAACGCTGCGTGAGCTGAATCGTAGTATGAAAGGCTTCCAGCCGGGTTCCCCAGCCTACAGCAAGATGGTCGGCGATATGCAGCGTCTCGACCAGGTGCTGCGCGAGCTGCAGCCGGTACTGAAAACCTTAAACAGCAAGAGTAATGCACTGGTCTTTGAAGCAAAACCCGGCCAGGACCCACAGCCGAAGAGGGCGAAATAATGATGAAATGGATCCCCGTAGCCCTGGCGCTGGCACTGAGCGCCTGTAGCGGCACGCCGAAAACCGTCTACTACCAGCTGCCCGCAGCGGGCAGTTCCGTGGCGGCCAGCAGTCAGAATGTGTCCCGCCCGGTGTGGGTGGAACATGTTTCGGTGCCCGATTATCTGGCGGGCAACGGTGTGGTATATCAAAGCAACGATGTGCAGTTCGTTATTGCCGCCAACAATCAGTGGGCCAGCCCGCTGGATCAGCAGCTGCAGCAAACGCTGGTCAGTAACCTGAGTGCTGCCCTGCCTGGCGCGCTGGTGTCATCCACGCCGATGGGTGAGCAGCACGATACGCTGAATGTCAGCGTGACGGGTTTCCACGGACGCTATGATGGGCACGTGGTGGTGAGCGGTGCATGGACGCTGGAGCACGACGGCAAACTGACCAGGCAGCCTTTTGCCTTCGACCTCGCGCAGAACGAAGATGGTTACGATGCGTTAGTAAGAACATTAGCTAAAGGATGGCAGCAGGTGGCGGGGCAGGTGGCTAATGCAGTAATTCACCAACCTTAAGCAAAAATTTACTAACCGCCTAAGCCTTTGATTGTTGCAGATTCAGAATTTTGCACAATCAAGGGCTTTTTTATTGTTAATCAAAAGGCTGGAGGCGCTCGGGGCGGCAGATTAACCGAGACAGCACGCGCGGTCTGATTCAAAATGATGACACTGGCGTGAAATTTGCGCGTTGATCTTTATTTAAAGTCGCGGTAGAACTTATGTGTGGTTGCGCAAACTGTGACCACTGTTTTCTTTCCACCAGAATCCATCAGACTAGAATGAGGGAAACGCGGCATGAAGAGACAGAAACGAGATCGCCTTGAACGAGCAGAATCGCGAGGTTACCACGCAGGCATCACAGGACGCTCTAAAGAGATGTGTCCGTATCAGATGCTGGATGCTCGATCTCACTGGTTGGGAGGCTGGCGACAAGCCATGGAGGACAGGACGGTTACCGCGTAACGCCTGTTATCGATAGGGAAAAGACCTCCGCTGCTGCGGAGGTCTTCGTTTTAGAACGCCGTGGTGTCTTTAAACAGGCCCACTTTCAGGTCGGTCGCGGTATAGATTACGTGACCATCAACCAGCACTTCACCATCTGCCACGCCCATCACCAGTTTACGGTTGATGACGCGCTTGAAATGAATACGGTAGGAAACTTTCTTCGCGCTCGGCAGTACCTGGCCGGTGAATTTCACTTCGCCCACGCCCAACGCGCGGCCCTTACCTTCAGCGCCCAACCAGCCGAGATAGAAGCCAACCAGCTGCCACATCGCATCCAGGCCGAGGCAGCCAGGCATTACCGGGTCGCCGATAAAATGACAGCTGAAGAACCACAGGTCCGGATTGATATCCAGTTCAGCTTCAACGAAACCTTTACCGTAGTTACCGCCGTCTTCGCTCATCTTAACGACGCGGTCCATCATCAGCATGTTGCCTGAAGGCAATGGCGGGCCTTCTGCGCCAAACAGTTCACCGCGACCGGAGGCAATCAAATCTTCTTTTGTATAGGAATCGCGTTTATCTACCATATTCTCAATAAGCCTTATTTTAGTGAATCACGGAGTCTAGCTTACACGTGTACGCCGAACAAGTCCGATCAGCTACGGTTAAACAAGTTTAGCCAGCGCAGCGGCCATGGACGATGGCGCATATCCTGCTGGTTAAATTGGGCAATACGTTCCTGAATGGTGCCAAGCAGGCAGGGGCCTTGCTCTTTATCCCATTCAACGCCGGTGAGTAACGGCAGCGCTTCTTCCACGCTGGAGACAGCCCACAGGTGGAATTTGCCGTCACGCACGGCATCGACCACTTCCTGCTGTAACGACAGATGACGGACGTTAGCGGCCGGGATGATGACCCCCTGAGTGCCGCTCAGCGTGCGCTGGTTACAGATGTGGAAGAAGCCCTCAATTTTTTCGTTCAGTCCACCCACCGGCTGCACGCGACCAAACTGATCGACAGATCCGGTCACCGCCAGCTGCTGGTTAATCGGCTGAGAAGCCAGGGAGCTAATCAGCGCGCACAGCTCCGCCAGCGAGGCGCTGTCACCATCCACTTCAGAGTAAGACTGCTCAAAGACCAGCGAGGCGGAGAAGGGCAGCTGCTGTTCCAGCTCCAGCTCAGCAATCAGCCAGGCCTGCATGATCATCATGCCCTTAGCATGAATATTGCCGCCCAGTTCGGCTTTACGCTCAACGTCATTGAACTCACCGTCACCAATGTGCACCACGCAGCTGATACGCGACGGCTCACCAAAGGCGCGTGGATGCCCCGGGAATTCAATCACCGACAGGGCGTTAATCTGGCCAATCATTTCGCCTTCGGTCTCGATCAGGATCTGATCGAGCAGGATTTCGTCACGAATACGTTCAGCCAGGAAACCTTCACGCCATTCGCGCGTGCTGAGCGCATCCTGCATATTTTCGGCGCTGACGCTGAGGTTATCACTGTACTGAACGGCATCCTGCAGCTGACGGCTCAGCCACATTGGGTCAAGAGGCAGCGTGTCCTGATCGCCGGTATAGCGGGCCGCTTCACGGATCAGCACTGGCCAGAAATCAGCCGCCGGCGCGTCATAACCCAGATTCTGAGCAATATTCAGCACCCACTGCATCCAGTGGCTGAAGTCTTCATCATCAACCAGCTGGATATTGTCCTCAAACTCGCTGTAGAGCGACAGGGAAGCCAGGTCGGGTTCCATCTCCTGGAAGTCAGCCAGCGCATCACGCTCACCAATCAGTACCAGACGGAACTGCATTGGCATCGCAAGGATATCGAGCGGCAGAGGGCGGGTTTCATCCTGGGAGTACCAGTCAAAGCGCTGATTCACCATAATTTGCTTGAGGCGCAGCCACATCAGCGGCTGAGCCAGCAAGGTTCGCAAGGAGAGGATCAGTACGCCACCGTTGGCACGATGTACCAGGCCTGGGGTCAGAGTGATGGCAGATTGATGCAGACGTACGCAGCCAAAAAGCTGTTCCGTTTCAATCCACTCAGCCTGATGTACGCCGCCCACGCTGGCGAAGTTATCCTCTGCCCTTTCGGCCGGGCGCCAGCTGACGGAGTTCCCACTTAGCGTATAGTGGCCACCGTAAAGGGCAGATTCATCGCCATCGTCAGCCGCCATTGAGGTAAGGATATCCTGCAACAGCGTGAGGTATTCAGCGCTTTCAGGACTTTTGACCAGCATCAGCGGCACTTTTGCCGGGGTTTGCAGCAATAAGCTGAGGCCATTAAACAGGCGAGCCTGTACGGTAGCAAAGCACTCTGCGTCGGCAGCAACTGCCTGCGAGAGGAGATGCTGGAAGCGTTCGGTATCGGGCTGTAGGGCGCGCCACTCTAATCGATTGTTGGTCAAAGTTATCGTATTTTTCTGAAATGAATAAAAGCGGCATTATACAAGATTTCAGCCTGTTAAGCACCGTAGACATGCGCCTGAAACCAGGGCGATCTCACATTCCCCCCGCTGGTCCTGTTTTCTTTACAGCCTGATCAAAAAAAGCTGTTATTCTTAACCCGTTATGTGGTCAGCATGAGATTCCGATGAAATATCAACAACTGGAAAATCTGGAAAGCGGTTGGAAGTGGAAGTATCTGGTCAAAAAACACCGCGAAGGTGAATCGATCACGCGCTATATCGAATTAAGCGCCGCGCAGGCAGCCGTGGATGAACTGCTGGTCATGGAAAACCGGCCGGTTGAAGTGTTGCAGTGGATTAGCCTGCATATTAATCCGACGCTCGAAAACCGCATGAAACAGACGATTCGCGCCCGACGCAAACGTCATTTCAACGCCGAGCATCAACACACGCGTAAAAAATCTATCGATCTGGAGTATCTGGTGTGGCAGCGCCTGGCGGGTCTGGCACAGCGCCGTAATAGCACACTATCGGAAACGATTGTGCAGCTGATTGAAGATGCGGAAAGAAAAGAGCAGTACGCCAGCCAGATGTCGTCGCTCAAGCAGGATCTGAAAGCCATTCTGGGCAAGCCGGAATAAGCGCGATTCTGTTAGCTCTGCCGGAAAAGAGACCGGCAATAAAAAACCCCGCCGAGGCGGGGTTTTTTTATGACTGATGGACTTAAGCCTGTGGCTGAGTCACAACGTCTTTGATGCCTTTAACTTCGATTTCTACGCGACGGTCTGGCGCCAGGCAGTCGATCAGGGCATTACGGCCTTTCACGCTGTCACAGGTGCTGCCGGTGACTGGGTTAGATTTACCCTCGCCACGTGCAGAGATCTTGTTAGCAGGGATGCCTTTAGAAACGAGGTAGTCAACAACAGACTGTGCACGCTTCTCAGACAGCTTCTGGTTGTACTGCTCTGAACCGATACGGTCAGTGTAGCCCAGAACAACAACAGAACCATCTTTAGGATCCAGATTGCTCAGCTGGGTGTACAGCTGATCCAGAGCCTGCTGGCCTTCTGGCTTCAGGGTGTTTTTGTTGAAGTTGAACAGCACGTCAGACTTCAGAGTGAAACGCTTGGTTTCAACAACTGGAGCTGGAGCTGGTGCTGGAGCAACAACTGGAGCTGCTGCTTCATCCTGACCGAAGCGGTATGAAACGCCAACGCTCAGCATGGAGTTATCAGGACGCGCACCAACGGTACCTGCGTCACCGATGTTGTTAACCCACTGGTAGTCCAGACGGGTTGCCCAGTTTTTGGTCACTGCGTATTCAACACCAACCGCGGCCAGTGGAGAAACACCGGTGTCGTGGTCGCTGATGCGATCGCCGCCAACAACCTGCTGAGTGGAGTCAGCACGCCATACCATGCCACCCAGACGGGTGTACACGTCCAGATCGTCCATTACTGGGTAGCTTAATTTAGCTGCCAGCTGAACGCCCTGTGCTTTGAATGCGCCGTTAACCTGGTCGCCTTTGTTAGGCATACGGCCTAACCAGTCATAACCCAGCTCGAAGCCCAGGTATGGGTTCGCCTGATAACCCATGAATGCACCAGCACCAAGCTGGCTTTCATGAGATGGGCCGTCGTTATCTTGGTAACCGTTACCGTAGTAACCTTTGTCATGGTACTGAGACCAGCCCAGTTTAGCACCGGTGTACCAGGTGTCATCTTTAGGGGCGGCCTGCGCTACGGTAGCGAAGCCAGCCAGTGCCACTGCAATTGCGATAGCTGTCTTTTTCATTTTTGCGCCTCGTTATCATCCAAATAGGCAATGAGCTTTAAGTTAGCTCTTTGGTTTAATCCTTCGCCGGGTTGTGTAGCTCGATTATGACTCTTCCAAAAAAAGGAGGTTATTGAGCACCCTGGCGAGCTAAAGTCTACAACGTACCAGCAAACTTACAAGTATGATGTGACGGTGCTCAGCAAAAAAACAGGGTTTCATACACATTTTTTAACATTTGAGGGTGAATTCTTTGCTGAAAAAAGGGTCTGTGAACGCAGCTAAACCATTGTCTAGCCGCGTCATAACATAATCAGCGGGTTAAAGCGGGGCAGGGAAAGAAAAAACCTGAGAAAAATCTCAATTTTACTTAATGATACAAACTAGAGTGAATTTTTATTCCATTTAACGGTCTGGATGGAAGATAAGAGGTCTCTTCCGGGCGCATAATCAGTCCGAGAGCTTGTCCAGAATCCGCTGCTTGCTGCAAACGTAGACGATCCGTTTCTGATACTTCCTCTTCCAGCCAGCCCAAAACCACGCTGTAATTTCCCGTGCTCAACGCTTTGATCATCGCTTCAACGGTGGTGATGGTGGTGGAGTGAGGGGACTGCATCACTTTATCCAGCGGTAACCCGGAGCGCTGAAGCCAGTCGCGGCTCAGTTTTTGCTGCGGCGTGAGCCACAGCTGCCAGCGCGACTGCGTACCTAACTGTTGCAACAACGGCAGCAGCAGTCGCTGAGTCATACCAGGTTGATTCTCACTGTAAGTCAGTTCGCTGATCAGACCATTACCGCAGGCAGCTGCGGATGAAGGAACGTGCAGGGCACGAGTAACAGATTGAGATTTCAGGGAATGAGTACGCATGGTGTCTTCGCTCACAGGTGACTGTATGGATATACAGTATATCCACAGTGAGCAAAGATCAACCTTAATCTTGCGTGTGCAACAGCGCTTGTCATGATGGAAGTAGCCATCACCCGCATGAGCAAACGCCGTAACCCGTACGAACTGTTTACCCGCGCCAATCCCGCAGAGAAAAGATCTTCCCCGCCCGCCTCACTCTGCGCCTGAACATACACAGGCTGCAGAATACTACTGCGCTAATTTATCTGCTGACATGTTATTAAATTCAGCTGCAAGCTGCGGGGTTTAATAAAGCGAAATTATTATTCTGCCTGTTAACGCCTGGCTTGGCCGGTTAGGTAAAAATAAATTTTATTGACACTCTGTTCCTGGATATCAAAAGTTAGTGGGATTGAGTTAATTGATAATAATTTAATGTTATTGTGCTGCGATCAATAACTGACATGGTGATTTTTATGGAAAGGCTCCTCGCGGCGTTCATCCGGCATCTCCGCCGTGTCTGCTATAGAAACATGGGTATTCAGCAGCTTGTGATGCATAACATCGGCACTGGCCGTTTTGAAATCCCCTCCCTGTGCGATGGCGGTAGCGGAAACCAGCAGGAAAAAACCGGCTACTAAAGGCGCGCTTATTTTCATCTGTTATTCTCCAAACTTTCTCGGAACTTATTCTGGCGCTACTTTGCCTGCTCTTTTGTCATGATTTGTCATAGTAGATTAAATCTTATCCCTGAGCTGTTTGGAATCTATTCGGCTGTTACGGGTGCAGGGCGGCGCAGGCGTGTTTCTACTGCAATACTCCACCACGGGAAACAGCAGGAAATAGTTATGCGAAAATTAAGAGGGTAATTTCTGCTGCCACGCCTTGATCCGGTTTTTTTTAACCATCGGCTAATCCCTAAAGCCGGGGGCGATTCTGAAAGCGCGTCGCCCAGCACGGCCATCCCTTGCCGCGTGCCGAGGCCCGCAGGGAGCGTCTTTTGCCGTTCCGGCGTGCTCAGGCTGAGCTCAGACCGGTTTGCGGACGTTTAGCGATAGAAGTCATTTGTGGGGATACCTCAGGGATTGCCTCCCCGCAGCAAATCGACCTCTCCTGGTTTTTTATTTTTTCGTTACGTCTCGCAAATCCTTTAGGTAAAACGTGGGAACTGAATTTATTCATTGAACACGTAATTGAGATTGAATACTTTCTAATGCGTTGATTTAAGGACGATAGTTAGAAAAATCTTAAATGTACAGGGAGAGATCATGACTAGCTCAAAACGTAAAATTGAAGAGGCAAAACAGCGTCTGCAGCTGCTGGGGGAAGTTGAATCGCGCACTCAGTTTGGCGGATATTGCCTGACGGTGGAGAAAACCGTTTTTGCGGTCGTCGCTGACGGCGAGCTTTATCTGCGAGCCTGTGAGCAAGTGCGGCCCTATATTGTCGAACGCAAAATGGAGCCGCTAAACCTGAAAAAGCGCGGCGTGCCGGTGGCCCTTCACTATTATCGCGTTGACAGTGATTTATGGTCAGACAGCGATCAGCTGGTGGCGCTTTCCCGCCTTTGCCTGCTGGGGGCCAGGACGCAGCAGTTAGAAAAGCAGAAAAAGCGGCGGCTTAAGGACCTGCCCAATTTGGGGGTTCGAATGGAGATGCTGCTGCACCAGGTGGGAATTAACAACATCGAGACGCTAAAACAGAAGGGCGCGAAGCGGAGCTGGCTGCTGCTACGGACCTGCAACAGCAACCTCGGTTTAACCGTGCTCTACGCGTTGCAGGGGGCGATTGTTGGTCGCCATTACGAAGCTCTGCCGCAGGAGATGAAAGAAGAGCTGCGCATGTGGTTCCATCGCAATGCGCAGCGGGAAGCGAAAAGAGCGCGCGAACGCAACCAGGGGTTACGTTAGCCGCGCTGCGCGATCTGTTTTTTCAGCCGGGCAATTTCTGGTAAAAGAGCCACCAGCAGGCCAACCTGCTGAAGAACCAGTGGCTCTTTCGTTGTCGTATCGGCTTCACTATGCTGAATGCGCTGCGCCAGACTATCCATCATCCGCTGAGCCTTATCCTCTTCCACAACCTCAATGTGCAGCACATCATCGACGTAACAGACGGCGTCATCCATCAGCTGCAGCATCTCGTCACTCTCCAGCTTTTCACGGTGCGCACCGAGCGCTGATATATAGCTGAGGAAAGAGTGATTCAGGCAGAGCAGGCGAAAAGCCGCTTCACGCAGCGTGCGGTCGGCTTTGTTTTCGACCGAAAGATTAGACACCACCGAAGCCAGCTCCGCATCACCATTGTGGGCATCACGACGGGCAACGCGATACTCCAGCCGATTGTCCTTGCCCTGATGGTACTGCACGAGAATCGCATCCAGATATCGGCAGTTGGCGTTCAGGGTGCGCTCTGCCACGGCAGGAAGCCGCCGGAAGCGCCAGTCAGGCCAGATAAATGCCACGGCCAGCCAGGCAATGCCACAGCCAATCAGGGTATCGACAATACGCGGGATCGCCACTTCAAACCCTTCACCCAGCAGATTGAAACAGAGCAGAACCAGCAGGGTGATAAACATCGTGGCGTGGGCGTACTGCACGTTGCGGAAGGCAAAGAATAGCACGCCGGTGACCACCATCAGAATCAGCTGCCCCTCAACTGACGGTACCAGCCACAGCAGCGGCAGCCCCAGAACAATGCCCGCAAGGGTGCCGATAATGCGCAGCGCGAGGCGGCGGCGGGTAGCGTTGTAATTGGGCTGGCAGACAAACAGGCTGGTCAGCAAAATCCAGTAGCCGTGTTGTAAACCGGTCAGCTGGATAAAGGCATACCCGGTACACAGCAGCAGGGACAGGCGCACCGCGTGACGAAAAAGCGGAGACTCCGGGCTCATATGGCGGCTAAGCCGCAGGCGGATATCGCTCCAGCCGGTCAGCCCCTCACTGGAGAGCGTCTGGTCATGCTGTGGCCCGCTCTCTGCCAGCGCCTGTTCCGATTCAATGGTCGCCAGCTGCGCATCAATTGCCTTCAGGTTATTCAGCAGATAGTGCATTGCTTTCACCTCTGCGCTGGCGGGCTGCTGTATCTCCAGGCGCTGCAGCGCGCTGTTGAGATTGGTAAACACTCGCTCAAAGTGGGCAGCGTGCAGATACTTTTCCCGCAGCAGAATCGCACTGGAAAGTGTCTGACAGGCCTGCGCCTGCAGCGTCAGCAGGCGCTGGAAGCGAAACAGAATATCGCTGGAGCCCCAGGCTTTGCGCAGAGCGTGATACTGCACGTGTGACGAACTGGCCCGCTCGTGAATATCCTGAGCGACAAAATAGTAGTGCAGGGTGCGCCGGGTGCCGCGCTGGCCACGGTCGCCGCGCAGACGTGACTGTATAGAGGCCTTTGCCTGATTCAGCAGCGTCACCAGTTGGCTGTTGGCCATGGCAACGCCGACCAGCGTCTGGCGATCGTCGTCTTCAATATCCGGGTCGAACAGGTTCGCCTTGGCTTCAAGATAGCGCGCCAGCTGGGCATAGCAGCGCGATATACTCTCCTGCAGCGGGCGGATGGGGAACAGCAGATGCCCGGCCAGCGTCAGCAGGTTATACCAAACAGCCCCCAGCAGCAGCAGGGCAGGCTGCAGATACCACTGGGCAAACAGGTTGATCCCCAGCATGGTATAGATGGCGATCAGCAGTGCACCGAAGGCGATGGTGGCATAGCGTGGCCCCAGTGCGCCCAGCAGGATAAAGCCCCAGCTAGATACTGCCAGCCCGACGATAAACAGCCATGGATGAGGAAACAGCAGCTCAACGGAAACCGAGGCGATACAGAAACAGATCAGCGTGATCAGCAGGTTGCGCAGGCGTCCGCTCAGGCGATCGTCGAGGTCAGCGAGTGCGGCGGCGACCACGCCCAGCGTCAGCGGAATCGTCCAGGCGATCTGATGCAGCCACCAGGGAACGGCCGCCGTTCCCGCCAGTGCCAGCGTGATGCGGATATTGTAGAGCCAGCTGCTGTTAAAAGCCTGACGCCGCAGGCTACTGAACAGGGATCTCTTCATCGAAGCGGTTATTGAAAGCGTGCGCGCGCATTGGCTTCACGCGCGGCCTGAGCGACTTCCACTGAGACCACCCGGCGCCCGACCGGCCACAGGGCAATGGCGGCAATTTTGAAGTTGGCAATACCGACCGGAATGCCGATCAGCGTAATGCACTGGGCGATACCGATGCAGATATGTGAGATACACAGCCACCAGCCGAAAAAGACCAACCAGACCACGTTCAGCAGCGTTCCACCGGTATTCAGCAGCGCATTCTTACCGCCCGGGTTTAACTCATCAACGTGCATCGCCTCGTTGCCAAAAGGCACCAGCGACAGTTTGGTGATCTCCCAACATGAGCGGGTCAACGGCAGCGTGAAGATGAAAATAATGCTGACCAGCGTCGCGACCAGCCAGGCGAGGGTAGTAAAGAAACCTCCCAGCACAAAATTCAGGATATTTAATACGGTGCGCATAAACGGGTTTCCCTCTTGCGATAGCAATCATCAATGGACAATTCCTTGATTGTAACGCGTTTTAGCGCTGGAGCGGTACAGCACGGACAGTTAAACTGTCAGATGTAGAAAATAACCGCAGCCAGGGTCACCGGAATGGAACTGAAAGCAACATCGCTGGGCAAACATCTGGCACAACATCCTTATAATCGCGTGCGGCTGCTGAGCGCAGGCGTTGAGGTCAGCGGTGAAAAGCATGAATACCTGATCCCGTTTAACCAGCTACTGTCGATCAAATGCAAACGCGGCCTGGTATGGGGCGAGCTGGAATTCACGCTGCCGGATAACAAAGTGGTGCGCCTGCACGGTACGGAATGGAGTGAAACCCAGCGCTTTTATCACTATCTCAATCAGGCCTGGCAGCAGTGGAGCAGCGAAATGAGCGAGGTCTGCGCCGAGGTGCTTAGCGCGCAGGAACAGCAGATCCGTCAGGCAGAACAGCAGGACAAATGGCTGAAGCGCAGCGATATCGCCGCGTGGCAGCAGGCGATTCACAAAGCTTTTGCGGCGGTGCCTCTGCCCGTTGAGCGGCTTGACGAGTTTGATAACTGCCGGGAAGCGTATCGCTACTGTCGCCAGTGGCTGAGCGATAACGATGGGCAGCGCGTGCAGCGTAATAATCAGTGGACCGAGCGTATGCTGGTGCAGCATGCTGATTTTTTCAACCAGGTGGAAACCTCTCCGCTCAACCCTTCGCAGGCCCGCTCCGTGGTCAATGGCGAAGAGGCAGTGCTGGTACTGGCGGGGGCCGGCAGCGGTAAAACCTCCGTGCTGGTGGCTCGGGCCGGCTGGCTGATGATGCGTAAGCAGGCCAGCGCGGGTCAAATCCTGCTGCTGGCGTTTGGCCGCAAGGCCGCCGAGGAGATGAACGACCGCATTCGCGCCCGTCTGCACAGCGAAGAGATTCAGGCGCGCACCTTCCATTCGCTGGCGCTGAATATTATCCAGCAGGGCAGCAACAAAGCGCCGACCATCAGCAAACTGGAAACCGATAATGCCACGCGGCAGTCGCTGTTAATTGACGTCTGGCGTCAGCAGTGCAGCGAGAAAAAAGCCCATGCCAACGGCTGGCGGCAATGGCTGACCGAAGAGCTGGAGTGGGAGCTGGAAGAGGGCAGTTTCTGGCAGGATGACCGCCTGGCGAAACGGCTGGCAAGCCGCCTTGAACGCTGGCTGGGGCTGATGCGCATGCACGGCGGGGCGCAGGCGGCGATGATCGACAGTGCCCCGGAAGAGGTGCGGGAGCTGTTCAGCAAGCGGGTGAAATTAATGGCGCCGCTGATGAAGGCGTGGAAAAGCGCGTTAAAAGAGGAAGGGGCGGTCGATTTCGCCGGGCTGATCCATCAGGCGGTCAATATTCTCGATAAAGGGCGTTTTATCAGCCCGTGGAAGCATATTCTGGTCGACGAATTCCAGGATATCTCCCCCCAGCGAGCGGCACTGCTGGCAGCCCTGCGCCGGCAGAATAAGCAGACCACGCTATTTGCCGTCGGGGATGACTGGCAGGCAATTTATCGTTTCAGCGGGGCGGAGATGACCCTGACCACCGCCTTCCACCACCACTTCGGCGAAGGCGACCGCTGCGTGCTGGATACCACCTACCGCTTTAATGAGCGCATCGGTGAAATCGCCAATGGCTTTATCCAGAGCAACCCGCACCAGCTGAAGAAACCGCTCAACAGCCTGAGCAAAGGCAATAAAAAAGCCGTCTCGCTGCTGCCGCAAACGCAGCTGGAAGCGCTGCTGAACAAAATGAGCGGCTATGCCAAAGCGGATGAGCGCATTCTGGTGCTGGCGCGTTATCACTATTTGCGCCCGGAAGAGCTGGAAAAAGCGCGCACCCGCTGGCCGAAACTCAACATCGATTTTATGACTATTCACGCCAGCAAAGGTCAGCAGGCAGATTATGTCATTCTGCTGGGGCTGGAAGAAGGTAAAGAGGGCTTCCCGGCCGCGGCCAGAGAATCAGTCATGGAAGACGCGCTGCTGCCCGCTGAGGAAGACTTTCCCGATGCGGAGGAGCGCAGGCTGGCCTATGTGGCGATGACACGGGCAAAACAGCAGGTCTGGCTGCTGTACGATCGGGAAAATCCGTCGGTGTTTGTGGCTGAGCTGAGCCGTCAGGGCGTGCCGTTACTGCGCAAGCCCTGACCAAATAGCCGCGCCGGAGCTATTTCAGGCGCTGCTGCAGATAACGTTCGTAATCCGGGATCAGGATCTCCACCGGCTGGGCGAAAAGCGGCGAGTGGATAATAAAATCAGCAGTAGCACGGTTAGTGGCGACCGGGATATTCCACACGGTTGCCAGGCGCAGCAGCGCTTTCACATCAGGATCGTGCGGCACCGCATTGAGCGGGTCCCAGAAGAAGATCAGTACATCAATCTTCCCTTCAGAAATCAGCGCCCCGACCTGCTGGTCGCCGCCCATCGGGCCGCTCAGCATCGCCGTGACCGGCAGGCCGGTCGCGCGCTGCACCAGATTGCCGGTGGTTCCGGTGGCGTACAGCGTATGGTGCTGCAGCTGCTCTTTATGGGTTTCCACCCACTGCATCAGGGAATTTTTACAGTGGTCATGAGCCACCAGCGCAATATGTTTTTGCGGCTGGATAGTACGGGTTGTCTGATCCATTCAGGTATCCTGGTCGGGTGGGACGGGCAAAATCGGGTCAACAGAGGGCTGAGTGTAGCGCTGAGAATAATCTGCGATCAACTGGTATGCAGGGCTTTCATCAGCAGCACAAAGCGCTGGCGGGTGGCGGAGTCAACCTGCTGATACCACAGGCGTAGCATGCGCTCGGCCGGATGCTGGCTGAAAGCGATCTCCGGCATTTGCCCGGTTGCCATGGCAGTCCGGCGCAGCGGCTGGGCAAAGCGCGGAACCGAGGCAATTTTGTCATCGAGGTTATACAGCACCATCGCCTGTTCTAAATCACCCTGCGCCTCACTCTGCAGGCGATCGCGCTTGCTCGCGACCTCGGCGCCATGCTCATCGAGCAGGACAAAGCGCGGGCTTTTATCAAAGTGCCTGCCGTCGCGCAGCGTCTGCAGGGCGGGAAGGGTGATAGTGACCGACTGCGCCTGAGTGGTGAAAGTGACGATTTGAGGAGCAGAAACCCAGTGGGTTGCCATAGGCGTTTGATTTTCCAGCGTGCGCTCAATGCGGAACAGCAGCTGATGTTCCCCGCGCTCCAGTTCCAGGCCATCCGCGCCCTTCAGTAGCGAGCCGGAAATCTTATGTCCATCCAGTACCAGCAGATCAATATCCGGCGATAACTTCAGCGTGGTCGCCTGCACATGGGCAGCGAACAGCACTGTTATCAGTCCGATGATGACCCCGCGTAGCTTCATTGTTTCTCCGGCATGGTGAGTGATGGCTGGTCGTTGAATGTATCAAAGTCTTTCAGTATGACAGTATAGTAACATTTTAACATACTTATTCGTGCTATAAATCATGAAACGCAGCAGATGCTATTTTCCATGCGCTGACCAGGCCACAATTAGCGGCAGGCAGGTTAACCAGGTTAAGGGAGGCAACAATGAGTGATGAGACGATTGCACAAGTGCTGAAAACCACCAGAACCATTGCGCTGGTCGGGGCCAGTGACGATCCCTCGCGCCCCAGCTATGGCGTGATGGGCTATTTACTGGCGCAAGGTTATCAGGTTACGCCGGTCAGCCCGAAGCTGGCAGGGCAGACGCTGCAGGGGCAAAAGGTGTATGCCACGCTGGCAGATATTCCGCATCCGGTGGATATGGTCGATGTGTTTCGCAATGCACAGGCAGCATGGGGCGTGGCGCAGGAGGCGATAGCCATCGGTGCGAAGTCACTGTGGTTGCAGATTGGCGTTATCAACGAGCAGGCGGCCGTGCTGGCGAAAGAGGCGGGTTTGCAGGTGGTAATGGATCGCTGCCCGAAAATAGAGATCCCGCGCCTCGGCCTGACGAAGCAGGCATAAAAAACCCCGCGCCAGCGGGGTTTTATCAGTTTCTCAGGCGGGGAGCGGTCAACTGCTGGCGGATGGATGCCGCAAGCTCGTCCAGCGAGGCGTTATCCGGGTGTTCACCGGGCAGTTCCCACGACAGCTGCGCTTCAGCCAGATAGGTTTGCACCGTCTGGCCATCATCATCTTCCATCACCACGTGATACCAGGGGGCTGAACGCATAGCATCGCTATCCACGACGTCATCAATGGCGGGTTCTTCCAGTGAATATTCCGGGTCGACATCCACCACTACACCGAGAAAACCGAGCAGCTGATGGCGTACCTGTTGTCCGATACCAAATTTGCTGGCAATCATTATTACCTCCTGAGAAATATTGCTCTTACCTGAAATGGGGGCGCGAGCAACGTTTTCAAGTCACAATACGCGGCAGGCAAAACCTTTCAAATACATCCCTTCAGGATAGCTGGTAATCACCGGGTGATCGGCGGCCTGGCGGAATTGCTCAATAAACTGCACGTCACGCCCCGCATCCACGGCAGCATCCGCGATAAGCTTCTGGAACAGATCGGTGGACATCAGGCCGGAGCAGGAGAAGGTCATCAGCATCCCGTTAGGGTTAAGCAGCTGCATGGCCAGCATATTGATATCTTTGTAGCCACGGCACGCGCCCATCAGCTGATTTTTATTCTCAACGAATTTTGGCGGGTCCATGATGATCAGATCAAACTTCTCGCCTTCATCACGGTAGCGACGCAGCAGCTTGAACACGTCATCGCGCAGGAACTGGGCCTTAGAGAGGTCCAGGCCGTTCAGCTCAACGTTCTGACGCGCCACGTCCAGCGCCGCCTGCGACGTATCTACGCTGATCGCTTCAGCGCAGTTACCCATCAGTGCGGACACGGCAAAGCCCCCGGTATATGAGAAGCAGTTCAGCACGCGGCGGCCTTCGGCATAGCGGCGCGTGGCCAGGCGGCTGTCGCGCTGGTCAAGGTAGTAACCGGTTTTGTGCCCGGTCTGGATATCGACCAGCAGCTTCATGCCGTGTTCAGTAATCGGCAGCAGTTCCGGTGGCATCTCCCCCAGCACTAAGCCCTGGGTCAGCTCCAGACCCTCTTTCTTGCGCACGCTGACGTCGGATCGGTCATAAATGGCGCAGCCCGGATAGCAGGTCTGCAGCGCAGCGATCAGCGCGGCACGCTGATACTCTGCACCGGCGGACAGTAGCTGCAGCACGAGGAAGTTGCCGAAGCGGTCGATGGTCACCCCTGGCAACCCATCAGACTCACCGGCGATAATACGGTAGCTGTCGAGATTATCACGCTGTGCCAGCCAGTCGCGCAGCTGCTGAGCGGCTTTCAGGCGGCGCACGAAGAAGTCGATATCAATCGATTCATCCTGCTGCCAGCTCCAGACGCGGGCGCGGATCTGTGATTCAGGCGACCAGGCGGCGCGCGCCAGCCATTTACCGCTGCTGTCGCAGACATCAATCGTTTCACCGGAGGAGGCTTTGCCCTCCATCCGGGCAACCGCGCCAGAGAAAACCCATGGATGGCGGCGAAGTAAGGACTTTTCACGTCCCTTGGCAAGAATTAATCGTACGGTCATGTTTTGCTATGCTTACTTTCAGAGAATCAGGCGATATTGTCCGGTGCCGACCGTCAAAAAGCAATCGGTGATAGGTAGAGGAGGAGAAATGGCAACGATCTGTGTGCGCGTATGGGTTCATGGCAGGGTGCAGGGGGTAGGATTTCGCTACAGCACCCAGCGCGAAGCGAAGCAGCACGGGCTGAGCGGCTATGCTAAAAACCTGGATGACGGCAGTGTGGAGGTGCTGGCGTGCGGTGAACAGTCTGGAGTGGAAGCCCTGTTGGCCTGGTTGAAAGCCGGAGGACCACGCAGCGCCAGGGTGGATAAGGTGCTGACTGAACCTCACCACCCCACGCATTTTCCGCAGGGTTTCAGCACCGCTTAGCTTTACAGGCACTTAGCCGGTTTGGGTAAACCGGCAATTTTGGTGGCCTGCTTTGCCGGACCTTTCGGGAACAGGCGGAAGAGATAACGGCTGTTGCCTTTCTCCTCGCCGTACTTCTGCGCCATCGCTTTTACCAGCATGCGCACCGCCGGGGAGGTATTAAACTCCAGATAAAATGCCCGCACGAAGCGCACCACTTCCCAGTGGGCCTCGCTCAGTTCGATGGACTCTTCTGCCGCCAGCGCCAGCGCCAGCGTCTCATTCCAGTCCGCAACTGATTTCAGATAGCCCTGCGCATCGCGCTCAATCTCTTTACCTTCAAACTGCACTCTCTTGCCCCACGCTATTTAACCGGCGCCCAGTTTAGCAAACTTTTAGCGGCAAAAAAAAAGCCCCGCGCTGCGGGGCTTGATGCCAACCGGTCGCGGCTTAGTTATTACGCGACATGCCGAGCAGGCTCAGCAGGCTGACGAAGATGTTATACAGCGACACATACAGGCTCACGGTGGCGCGAATATAGTTGGTTTCGCCGCCGTGAATGATGTTGCTGGTCTCCCACAGGATCGCGCCGGCAGAGAACAGAACAAACAGCACGCTGATCGCCAGGTGCAGAGCAGGGATGTTGAGGAACAGGTTGGCGACAACAGCCACCAGCAGCACCACAAAGCCGGCCATCATCATGCCGGAAAGGAATGACATATCCTTGCGCGTGGTCAGCACATAGGCAGAACAGCAGAAGAACACCAGCGCGGTGCCGCCCAGTGCCAGGCCGATCACATCGCCCATACCGGCAGACAGGAAGCTGTTAAGAATCGGGCCAAGGCTATAACCGAGGAAGCCAGTGAAGGCAAACGCCGCCAGGATGCCGGCCGGGCTGTTAGCCAGACGGTAGGTCAGGAACATCAGGCCGTAAAAACCGACCAGCATCAGGATCAGTCCCGGTGCCGGTAGGGCATATACGGTGCTCAGCGTGGCGGTGAGCGCGGAAAATGCCAGCGTCAGGCCGAGCAGGAAATAGGTGTTGCGCAGAACTTTGTGCGTGCTGAGCAGCGAGCTTTCACGTGTGCTTGAAACGATGCGATCCATAAAACACCTCTTCTGGGTCACTAAAAAATAGCGATGGTAATATAGCAGCGAGAATAAGGAGCACAGCGCAGCGGGGAAAGGCGTTTTACCCTTCTTTACGCGCTAAAACGCTGATTCCGTGAGCAGGCTGGTGATAAATTCAACAAACAGCTGTCGATTGACGTTTTTTCACGCGATTGAAACAAAAGCCACTTTACAAGCTCTACGGGGATGTTTATAGTGCGCCCCATTGTGGAAGCGTGGCCGAGTGGCTGAAGGCACCGGTCTTGAAAACCGGCGACGGGAAACCGTTCTAGAGTTCGAATCTCTACGCTTCCACCACCAAATTCAAACGGGTTAGCGAAAGCTAGCCCGTTTTGCTATGCGCGCAATAAACAGACCGACCCACGCCTCTCTCTGCTGCTTTCTTATCCATTTTGCTACGCGTTGCTGGTTTTTCCGGCAAACGAACACAAATGCTCACAAAATCAACAAAGTAGATAAAAATAGTCTTGGCAAATGCGCAAACACCCCCTATACTGCGCCCCATCAGTTAGCGAGACACGTCTCAACAGCTGGTACGTGTGGAAGCGTGGCCGAGTGGCTGAAGGCACCGGTCTTGAAAACCGGCGACGGGAAACCGTTCTAGAGTTCGAATCTCTACGCTTCCACCATCAAATTCAGAACCCCGGGCTTAACAGTCCGGGGTTTTTTGTTTTAGCGCATTCCCGCCAGGCCGTGCTCCACGGTGGCCAGATAGATACAGAAGTAATCTTTGACCATCTCGATAAACGCCGGTGACAGCGTCAGGTCATTGGCACCCTCTTCGATCTTCAGCATGCCAATATCTTCAGCGGCCTGCAGGCAGCGGCGAATATGTGAACGGGAAACGCCGCAGCAGAATGCCGATTTCAGAATATTGAACTTGATGGTCAGGCTCTGCTGCTTAATGGTTTCCAGATAAAGATTAAACATCATCATGTGACCGCCGTCGCGGCTGAGAAATTCAGCGCTGCCCGGCACCATATCGTGGATAAACAGACGGTTAAGCGTGATTTCCGCGTAGGTGCGGAAAAACTCAGGCACGAAATTTTTGTGCTGCTGATAAAATTCAAGGTCAAAAGAGTCGGTCAGCATCGCGCAGGGGATAATCATGGTGTTGATCATACTCTGCGTTTCAGTCAGCGCTTTCGGCGTCGGCTTATAATTCAGTTTGCGCTTATCTTCACTGTCGCGATAAACCTCCAGTCTTCCGCCAACCCGCAGAAAAAGCAGGAATGAATCCAGAGAGTTACTGCTGAAAAGATCGTTACTGATACAAAAGCGTTTTACATCTTTAAAGGTGCTGCTTTTACGAATGTAGTAGATGCCGAGTATTGCCGATCCGACAATAAATCGATTCGCTTTAAATAGCGTTTTGAAGTAAAGCGGATTAGTTAAGTACAGCTTAAGTAAAAGCTCATAATGACACTGGATCGCGTCATTGAGTTCCCCTCGTGCTTTGTACTCTTCAGCTTTGCATTTTAGCTTTTTTTCTAATTCTGGCTTCTTTTTGCTTATAAAAGGCATATATCACTTTCTTAGTTATATTATCTTCCGTGGTGTAAGAATTATCTTATTTTGCTATTTCGACTCTGTCAACCGAAGCGGGGTTTTTTTACTTATTTTAACATGACTAAGTGTTAATAGTAGCCGTAAAACATTTGTATTACATGCACTTAAGTTGCGTAAGATCTTTCTTAATTGCAAATATTTCTGGCTGGGTAATCTTAAGCCTTCGTAACATATTGTTTTTGATCTGATTTAAATTAACAACAAAAATGGACAGTGACTTGGGTAGTGGACTGATTAGTATTGCCTCGCTTTTAAAGGAATACCGGGGATGAGGTGGTCGATTATTGTAATTAATAACCGACGGCACTTTCATGACGAGGCTCATTCTTTCAGTTAAATATCAGTCAAGGACAATTAAATGGAAATCAAAAAAATCACCGCTGTTGCACTGTTCGCTTTGGCCACTACTGGCGTCGCTCATGCAGCCGATCAGGGCAACGGTAAAGTCACCTTTTACGGTTCAATCGTCAATGCTCCCTGCTCAATCGCACCAGGTGTGGACGATCAAAAAATTCCATTGGGTCAGGTCTCTAATTCGGACCTGGCGAACGGTGGCGAGCAGAAAGCCGTCGACTTCACCATCGATCTACAGAACTGTGACGATGCAACTAAGCACACGGTAACCGCGACCTTCACCGGTATGGCGGGCGTTGATGGCCGTCTCGGTATTACCGGGGAAGCGAAAGGCGCCAGTATTTTACTGCGCGACGGCAGCGGTAAGAAAATCGAGCTGGGCACGCCAACCACCGCGCAGACGTTAAACGGTAACGCGAACACGCTGCAGTTTACCGCCGCCCTGAAGGGTGATGGCACCAAAGATGCGCCAGTTGAGATTGGCACCGGTGCATTTACAGCAGTTACTAACTTTACACTGGCCTATCAGTAATTCACCTCCGCCAGATAAATAACAGAGCGCCTGCAATAGCAGGCGCTATTTATCGCCCGTTGAGCATCAACCAGTGACGATTTGTGGGACCATGGGAAAAATGACCTTTACAATCAAATCGCCAGCATTCCTGGTTATTTCCATTTTTCTGGCGCTAAGTTCAACTTTGAATAGGGTTCATGCTGAAGATATTCAGTTTAACACCGATCTTTTAGACGTCGACGATCGTAATAATATTGACGTCACTAATTTTGCGCGCAAAGGCTACATTATGCCTGGCCGCTATACCCTTAATGTCCGGCTGAACGGTGACGCACTGGGCGACCGCAGCGTGGATTTTTACACCCCCAAAGAGCATCCCGATGAGAGCCTTCCCTGCCTGACACCGCAGCTGGTGGATGAACTGGGTCTGAAATCGGCGGCGACCGATGCCCTTAAATGGTGGCACGGCGGCGAATGTCTGGCAACCAGCAGCCTGGCAGGAACGCTGGTGCGCGGCGAGCTGGCTAACTCGACGCTGTCGATCAGTATGCCGCAGGAGTTTTTGCAGTATCAGTCCGCCAACTGGGACCCGCCCTCGCGCTGGGATAACGGCATTCCCGGGCTGCTGTTTGACTACAACCTCAATACCCAGGCGCGCTTTAACGCCCACTCCGGCGACCAGCGCAGCCTGAGCGGCTCCGGTGTCGCGGGTGCCAATGCCGGCCCCTGGCGTCTGCGTGCTGACTGGCAGGGGCGGCGCGACAGCCAGCGTGGTGAAACGCGCAGCAGCTTTGACTGGACGCGCTATTACGCCTACCGCGCGCTGCCGCAGCTGGGGGCCAAGCTGACGCTGGGCGAGGATTATCTGGTCTCCGATATTTTTGACAGCTTTCGCTTTGCTGGCGCCAGCGTGGTCACCGACAGCAATATGCTGCCGCCCAACCTGCGCGGTTATGCACCGGAAGTGACGGGCGTCGCCCGTACCAATGCCCGCGTGGTGGTGATGCATCAGGGCCGCGTGCTTTATCAGTCCCAGGTCGCTGCCGGGCCATTTCGCATTCAGGATATTGATGATTCAGTGATTGGCGAACTGGATGTGCGGGTGGAGGAAGAAGACGGCACGGTGCAGACCTTCACGCTCAATACCGCCACGGTGCCTTATCTGACGCGCCCGGGACAGGTACGCTACAAAATGGCGCTGGGCCGACCGGTAAACTGGCAGCACGCGGCCAACGGACCGGAATTTGCCAGCGCGGAGTTCTCGTGGGGAGTCAACAACGGCTGGTCGCTGTACGGCGGCGCAATTGGCAGCGATAAATATCAGGCGCTGGCCGGCGGTATCGGTCGCGATCTGCTGGCATTTGGCGCGATGTCGTTTGACGTCACGCACTCAATGGCGCAGCTGGCGACGGGGGAGTCGCGCGCGGGAAATTCCTATCGCCTGAGCTACTCAAAGCGTTTTGATGATTACGGCAGCCAGGTGACCTTTGCCGGTTATCGCTTCTCTGAAAGCCAGTTTATGACCATGGACGAGTTCCTGGATGCGCAATCGCAGCGGGACCGCACCAGCAACAGCCGCGAGATGTATATGGTAACGCTGGCACAGGATATCCGCCCGCTGGCCGCCAGCGTGCAGCTGAGCTATAACCGGCAAACCTGGTGGGACAAGCCCGATACGGAACGTTTTAGCCTGGCCATGTCACGCTATTTTGATCTGATGGAGTGGCGCAATCTCAGCCTTTCGCTCTCCGCCTGGCGCAACCGGGATAATCAGAGCAGTGACAAAGGGCTCTATTTATCGCTCTCGCTACCTTTTGGCGACAATAAGACCATCAGCTACAGCGGTTCAACCGGGCGTGATAACAACACTCAGCAGGTCAATTATTATCAGCGGCTGAATAATAGCGACAGCTATAGCCTGAGCGCCGGCAGCAGTAATAACAGTGCTGCGATGGCGGGATATTACATTCATGAAGGTAATGCCGGCCAGATGACCGCCAGTGCCAATATTCAGCCGGGTAATTATCAGGCGTTTGGCGCCACGATGAAAGGGGGCATAAGTGCCACAACTGAGGGCATGGCGCTACACCGCCAGAATAGTCCTGGCGGCACGCGCTTATTACTGGATACCGACGGCGTGGCGGATATTCCGGTGAAATCAACTTCAGGCACGGCCCGTAGTAATCGCTTTGGCAAAATGGTGATATCCGATGTCAGCAGTTATTACCGCAACCAGGTAGGCATTGATATTAACCGATTACCTGAAAATGCCGAAGTCACCTCCTCAATGGTGCGGGTAACCCTGACCGAGGGGGCCATCGGCTACCGGCACTTTTCCGTGCTGGCAGGGCAGAAGGCTATGGCGGTTATCCGCCTGGCTGATGGGAGCTTCCCGCCTTTTGGTGCCCAGGTATTTAACGCGCGCCAGCAGGAAGTGGGGCTGGTCGCTGATGGTGGCAGTGTGTACCTCAGCGGGCTGCAGTCCGGGCAACAGATGTCAGTGCACTGGGATGGAAAAACGCAGTGCACGCTGACGCTACCGCAGCTGGATTCAGCATCGCTGGCGAACCTGCTGCTGCCTTGCTTCAAAGCCGTAGCAAAAAACACCGAACTTTCGCAGGCTGCAAAATAAAGGAACAGTAAATGAAATCATTAATCAAGCCGGCTGCGCTAAAAACCATCGCGGCCACCACTCTGTTTATCTCCTCATTCTCATGGGGCGCTATCGCACTGGACCGTACGCGCATTATTATGGATGCCGATAATCCCTCCGTCAGCCTGACTGTCACCAATGAGAGCCAGCGTTTACCCTATCTGGCACAGGGGTGGCTGGAAAACGAGCATGGAGAGAAAATAACCACGCCCTTAACTGTCTTGCCACCGGTTCAGCGCATTGAGCCGGGCGAAAAAAGCCAGGTTAAAATCCAGTCGCTTCCCAGCGCTAATTTACTGGCGCAGGATAAAGAGACACTTTTTTATTTCAATCTGCGCGAGATCCCACCGCGCGCCGATAAGCCGAATACTTTGCAAGTGGCGCTGCAAACCAAAATAAAGCTGTTTTACCGCCCGGCATCGCTGCAGCTGTCACCAGGTGCCTATGCCAATCCGGTACAGCTGCAGGTCAGACTGACGCGCGTTGGCGATGATTACCGTATTGAAAACCCGACGGGATACTACATCACCTTCGTCGGAGCCAGCCGCCATGAGGGGGAAGAGTCGGTCCGCGGGTTTGCGCCGCTGATGGTCGGCCCGCGGCAGAATGTGATGCTGGGCGGCAGCGCGGCAGCGCTGGGAGATGCCCCGGTGCTGCAGTACGTTAATGATTTTGGCGGACGCGTCGCGCTGCACTTCCGTTGTCAGGCGGGCAGCTGCAGGGCGGTGGCTAAATCATGAGGCGGGCACTGGTTCTGCTGCTGGTGCTGCTGCTGCCGCTGCACGCGCTGGCATTTGAGTGTATCGACAAGCGCGATGGCAAACCGTTTGATGCGGTGGGGCAGCGCAATATTGACGTCACCGTCAATCTGTCACCAGAGATTATTATTGGCGACGTGGTGGTGTTTGACCTCTCGGACACTTTCACCTGCCGCAATACTAACCCCAGAGTCTATGTCGACTATATGCGCCTTAACTCGGGGACCTATCAAACTTCGCTGGATGAGTCATTCAGCAGCGGACTGGAGGTTAACGGCACCCGCTATCTTAATCCGATCAACTCGCCGATTACCGTATTCGAGCTGCGCGACGGCAACTGGCACGATCTGCAGGTAAAAGCCTTTTACCAGTTAAAGAACAGCCCGGGGCGCGGCGTGTTTATCAAGGCCGGGACGGTGGTCGCCAGCATGCAGATGTACAAATGGAGTGCGCCAGCGGGCGGGGTGTTTACCGCCAACTGGCGCATTCTTGCCGCCAACGATGCCTATTACACCGCCGGCACCTGCGAGATCAACAACAGCCAGGACATTAATATCGATTTTGGCTTTGTCGCCCGCAATCAGCTGACGCAAAGCGCCAGTCTCAGTCCGTTCAGGCAGCAGGTGAATATTCCCTATCGGTGTAAAGACACCAGTAACTGGGCGGTGAAGCTGACGCTGTCGGCGGATGCCAGCAGCTTCTCCTCGCAGGCAATCAAAACCACCAACCCCGATTTGGGGGTAGAGCTGTACCACGACGGCCAGCTGATCAAGCCTTTCGACAGCATCAACAGCCGTATCGTAAACGGTATCGGCAGCGACGATTTCACCTTTGCTCTGGTGAGGTCGGGCAATGCTCAGGTGGCGACCGGCGAGTTTAACGCCACCGCGATATTAGTGATGAGCCTGCAGTAGGGGCCGGAACGCTGGAACAAGGATGCACTATGACCGACCGTGCTTATATTACCGTCATGATGTTGGACAGTGACCGCTATTTTCAGGAGGGCGTAGTGCAGGTGCTGAAGAATCAGCTGCCGCACACGGTGGTCAGGCACAGCGCACAACTTCAGGGCAACGTCGATCTGCTGATCGCCGGGTGTGACGCGGTTTCGCTCTGTGCCGCGCAGCATTTCGCCGCAAGCATGTCGCCGCACGGCCAGCTGATCACCATCACCGATACCGCGCAACAGCGCTGGCAGTCGTTACCGCCGCTGCTGCAGGCCTGCCCGCAGTGGCTGTTGCATCGTCGCCAGTCGGAGGCCCAGCTGGCAGCGCTTTTGCGCCGGGTTATGCCGCCCGATACCCGGCTTATCATGATAGTCGACCCGCGTGCGCACAGTGAAGAGAAGCTGACGCCGCGGGAAAAAACGCTGATCGAATTGCTGCGCGTTAATGCGACACCGCACCAGATAGCGAGGTGTATGGCGCTGCATCCGAAAACGGTCAGCACCTATAAACGGTCGGTAATGCACAAGCTGGGGATGCAGAAGAATCTGGAGCTGTATCACTGGTTACTTTATTCATAAGGATGCAAATCATGAGCGGATACAGGCAGTGGCTGTGGGCCATCATGCTGGCGGCGAGCGGCGCCGTGGCGGCGGATAACAGTAATGGGTTCGGTAAAATTAATATGCGCGGGGTGGTGATCGATGCGCCCTGTTCGCTTGCACCGGAGTCGGCCAGCCTGGAAGTGGACTTCGGCCAGCTAAGCAGCGCCGCGCTGCGTAACGGGCGCGAATCTCAATCCGAAGAGTTCGTGCTCATTTTGCAACGCTGTTCCAGCATGCTGAAAAATCAGGTGCGCGTCACTTTTCAGGGGACCGCCTATTCAGACGGCCTGTTTGCAGTCGGCAGCGGCAACGAATCGATTGGACTGGTGCTGCGCGACCGTAATGGGCAATCGGTATTAAATAACCAGCCGGTTGCCTGGCAGCGCATTAATGATGGCGATAATAAGCTGGTTTTTTCTGCGGCAGTGAAAGGGCGCGAGGCCACCATCGATACGGGGAATTTTCAGGCCCAGGTATTATTCCTGATTGAGTACAACTGAAGCTGAATAAAAGCGCTTATCACCGTGCTTAACGTCTTCTGTTTTGCCCGACATCCTGCTATTTTCTTGCGAGGTGGTGATGATTAGAGCATTCCTAAAAACATCCTGTTTCTTTTCAATCCCCTGAAGCCACTAAACCGCCGGGGTCAGAGTCTGCTATATTCTCAATATCAATGACTAAACCCAGTCTCTGGCCTTATCTTGAGAGCGGTGGTGGTGAGTCAGCGCAGCGCGCTGCTCTTCTTTCTGCGCTGCAGGTTTTTGCCGGCCGGTAAGTTCACCCTTTGAATCAATGGAATAAATAGATGATTAACAAGTTCAGTCTCTGCGCGTTAGCGGTTTACTCCGCATTCTCCGGTGCTTCTGCCTGGGCTGCCGACGGCGATTATCAGCTGGAACAGGTGCTGATGATGAGCCGCCATAACCTGCGCGCCCCGCTGGCAGATAACGGCAGCGTACTGGCGCAGGCCACTAAAAAAGCCTGGCCGAAATGGGAAGTTCCGGGCGGCCAGCTGACCACCAAGGGTGGGGTGCTCGAAGTTTACATGGGGCGCTATACCCGCGAATGGCTGGCGCAGCAGGGGCTGGTGAAAGAGGGCGAATGCCCATCTTCTGACGACATTTACGCCTATGCCAACAGCCTGCAGCGCACCGTTGCCACCGCGCAGTTCTTTATTACCGGCGCTTTCCCAGGCTGTGATATTCCGGTTTCGCATCAGGATGAGATGGGCAGCATGGACCCGGTATTTAATCCGGTGATCACCAACGACAGTGAAGAGTTCAACAAGCAGGCGCTGGCGGCAATCAATGCCGAAGGCGAAAAGCTGGCCCTGAAGCCGGCCTTCCAGCGTCTGGAAAAAATCATCGATTACAAAAACTCCGCGGCTTGCAACGGTAAGAAGCAGTGCGACCTTTCCAGCACCAATCAGAACCAGTTCAGCGCTGATAATGGCAAAGAGCCAAATGTTTCCGGCCCGCTGAAGGTGGGTAACTCGCTGGTGGATGCCTTCACGCTACAGTATTACGAAGGTTTCCCAATGGAGCAGGTGGCCTGGGGGCAGATCAAAACGCCTGAGCAGTGGCAGGAGCTGGCCGCGATTAAAAATGGTTATCAGGATGCGCTGTTCACCTCCCCGGCCGTCGCGCACGAAGTCGCCGCGCCGCTGGTGGACTACATTCGCAGCATGCTGGTCGACCAGGATAAAGCCAGCGCGCCTAAAGTGACGCTGATGGTGGGGCACGACTCCAACATTGCTTCACTGCTGACCGCTTTGGATTTCAAACCGTATGACCTGCCGGGCCAGAATGAGCAGACGCCAATCGGTGGCATGGTGCAGTTCCAGCGCTGGCACGACAAGAAAAATGACAAGGAGCTGGTCAAAGTGGAGTACGTCTACCAGACATCCGGCCAGCTGCGTGATGCAGAGCCGCTGTCGCTGGACAATCCACCGAAGCGCGTCACGCTGCAGATGGCCGGATGCCCGACCGATGCCAACGGCTTCTGCTCGTGGGATAAGTTTACCGAAGTGCTGAACACGGCACTGCAGGGCACGCCGCTGCAGGTGGCTACCCCGGCTCCCGCTGCTGCTGCGCCTGCTGCCGATGCCAAACCGGCCGACGAGAAAGCCGTAGTAAACAAAGCCCTGGCCGATAAAGCGGCCGCGGATAAGGCCGCAGCGGAAAAGGCAGCGCAGGCGAAAGCATCAGCTGAAAAAGCAGCGGCAGACAAAGCCGCTGCGGAAAAGGCCGCGAAAGAGAAGGCCGCAGCCGACAAAGCTGCCGCAGACGCCGGCAAAGCCACTGCCGACAAAGCTGCTGCCGACAAGGCAACGGCGGATAAAGCCGCCAGTGACAAAGCCACGGCAGAGAAACCCTCCCCTGGCGCGGCAGAGACTAAACCCGCCCCGGCGGCGGCCCCTGCGGCCAACTGATGTAGCCGAGAGTGTGACAACAGGCCAGCAGCTGATGCTGGCCTTTTTTTTTCTCCGCTGGGCAAATGCTGCCGCCAGCGGTTAGGCATTTAACGTCTCTCCTCAGTGTAAGCAGCGATATACCCTGATTTTGTTGTTCATCAGGTGCTTTGGCACCCGACTTAACGAATCAGGAGACGCATTCAATGACCCGTTCAACCCGCTATGGTGAGATTCAGCGTAGCGAGCATAAAACGCTTATTCCCGGCGTAATGCTCTCTGACTCTCCCTACTCTTCCCGCTTACTTCTCCTCACCTTCAACGAAGAGATCACTCAGGCTTTTCTACAGGCAGCGCGCACCTTGCCGGTTCAGGCGCTGGAGTACAAATCGATGTTGCGCTTTCACCTTGGCAAACTGCTGGACGACCTCTGCGGCAATCAGCTGCGGTCGCTGCTGAGCCGCACCCTGCAGTCGCGCCAGCAGGGGGCACTGTTAATCAATGCGCAGGGGTTGATCAGCGTTGACCGGGCAGAGGATATGGTCCGTCTGGCCACGGCGATCGCGCATCTGATTGGCCGCGCAAATTTCGACTCGATGAGCGGACAGTACTACGCACGCTTTGTGGTGAAAAACAGCGACGATTCCGACAGCTACCTGCGTCAGCCGCACAAGCCGCTGGAGCTGCATAATGACGGCACCTACGTGGATGAACCGACGGATTTTGTGCTGATGATGAAAATCGACGAGCAAAATATGCAGGGCGGTGAGTCGATTCTGCTGCACCTTGATGACTGGGCGCAGCTCGACAGCTGGTTCAGCCATCCGCTGGCGCGGCGTACGATGCGCTGGTCGGCACCGCCCAGTAAAAATACGCCGCACAGCGTTTACCACCCGGTATTTGGCGTGGACGAACGCGGCCGGCCGGTGATGCGCTACATTGACCAGTTTGTTCAGCCAAAAGATTTTACCGAGGGCAACTGGCTGACCGCGCTGTCGGACTCGCTGGAAAACAGCGGAGGTAAAATCTACGTTCCGGTGCCGGTGGGCAGCATGCTGTTGATCAACAATCACTTCTGGCTGCACGGGCGCGATAAATTTCTGCCGCATCCGGCGTTACGGCGCGAGCTGCTGCGCCAGCGCGGTTACTTCACACCGGTGCTGTAATCGTCGGGCAGGGAGGGCTGCGCACAATGTATGATTTCGTGATTGTTGGCGGGGGCATTATCGGGATGTCGACGGCTATGCAGCTGATGACCGCCTATCCGGATGCGAGGATAGCGGTGCTGGAGAAGGAGACCGGGCCAGCCCAGCACCAGACCGGTCACAACAGTGGCGTGATCCACGCGGGGGTCTATTACACGCCGGGCAGCCTGAAGGCGCGCTTCTGCCTGGCCGGCAATCAGGCGACCAGGAAATTCTGCTCACGCCATCAAATTCCCTGGCAGGCGTGTGGAAAAATAGTTGTCGCCACAACGCCGCTTGAGATGGATCGCATGGCTACCCTGTGGAAGCGTTCGGCGGCAAACGGGCTGCAGCGGGAGTGGCTGAATGCAGAACAGCTGCAAGAGAGGGAGCCAAATATTGTTGGCCTCGGCGGCATTCTGGTGCCCGCCAGCAGTATTGTTGACTACCGTCAGGTCACGGTCACGATGGCTGAGATATTCACCCGCCGGGGCGGTGAAATTATCTATCAGGCTGAGGTCACGGCGCTGCATGAGGAGAGCCAAAGCGTGGCGATCGCCACGGCGCGCAGCGAGTTCAGCTCACGCTATCTGATCGCCTGCTCAGGGCTGATGGCCGATCGGCTGGTGGCTATGCTGGGGATCGATGCGGGCTTTATCATCTGTCCGTTCCGCGGCGAATATTTCCGTCTTGCCAGCCAGCACAACCAGATTGTTAACCATCTTATCTATCCGGTGCCCGACCCTGCGGTGCCGTTTCTCGGCGTTCACCTGACGCGGACGATTGAGGGTAGCGTCACCGTCGGCCCCAATGCGGTGCTGGCCATGCAGCGGGAAGGCTATCACAAACTTGATTTCAGCTGGCGCGATCTCCGGCAAATGGCGGCCTATCCGGGAATGCGCAAAATGCTGCGCAGGCACTTTCAGGCGGGCGTGCAGGAGATGAAAAATTCACTCTACAAAAGTGGCTATTTGCGGCTGGTGCAGCGCTATTGTCCCACTCTACAAAAGCAGGACCTGCTGCCGCATCCGGCGGGCGTGCGCGCCCAGGCAGTCACGCGTGAAGGGGAGCTTATCGACGACTTTCTGTTCGTCAGCACTGCCCGCACCCTTCACGTCTGCAACGCGCCGTCGCCTGCTGCCACCTCAGCCCTGCCGATCGGCGAGCATATCGTCAGCCGGATTAAGGCGCTGGTGGGGTAGCCGCAGCATCGCGATCAGTGCGGAGAGCAGCGGCCGTTGTTCAGCGCTGTTCCAGACGCAGAGCGAGGGCAACAGCAGCGAACTCTGCGGCAGCGGGCAATAGCTGACGCCGGCCATCGCGGTAAAACGCAGGCTGGCGGGAACCAGTGCGATACCGCAACCGCGCGCCACCAGCGACACGACGCCCAGCCAGTGGCGTGCCTCCCAGCGCGTGTCGGGCTCAATATCTGCGGCCAGCAATACTGACTGAATGCGGTCGTAATAACGCGGGGAAAATCGGCGCGCGAAGAGAATAAACGGCTCCTCTTTGAGCTGGTTGAGCGCCAGCTCACCGGCAGCTGCCAGCGGATGCTGCACCGGTAAGCAGAGTGCCAGCCTGTCGTGGGAAAAACGCAGTGAGGAGAGGCCTGCGGGCAGGGGGGAAGTATGAATAAACCCCACGTCCAGGCTGCCGTGAGCCAGCTCGCTTAGCTGGTTGCAGGTATTGAGCTCGCGCATACTCAGCTGCACCCCCGCGTGGCGCTGCTGAAACTGCTGCATCAGCTCGGGCAGTCCCTGATAGAGCAGCGCGCCGACATAACCGATACGCAGATGGCCGGTCACCCCGTGCGCCACGTTTTGCACCTCAAGAAGCATGCTTTCCATCCGGTCCAGCAGCGCCTGGGCCGCAGGGATCAGCGCCTTACCTGCGGCAGTCAGCCGCACCTGCTGGTGGCTGCGTTCAAACAATTTTGCCCCGATCGACTCCTCCAGCTGGCGAATGCTGACGCTCAGCGGCGGCTGTGAAATAGCCAGACGCAGGGCGGCACGGCCAAAATGCAGCTCCTCGGCCAGCACCAGAAAATAGTGTAAACGACGAGTATCCATAAGCGGCAGTTCACTCCTCCGGTGGCGACATCATCTGAATACAGTATCAGCCGATACAGCGTCGGTATTGGACAAAGCTGCGCCATTTGCCAACAGTGGTCCTCAGACAACGCAATGGAGGTCACATGTCTCTCTTCAATTCTCAAGCGGAAAACATTCCGGATCGTCACGACGTCAATCTGTTTACCAGCGACACCACGCTTCAGGCTCTCCTGCCGCTTTATCTCTCTGACGCACTGCGCAAACAGCTGCATGCCCGGCTGCAAACCCTGGGGGCACTGGCCGGGGGGCGGCTGAATGCACTTGCCGAGAGCGCCGATAAAAATCCACCGCAGCTGAAGATGCGCAGCCGCACCGGCAGCGACCAGCAGAGCATCATCAAGCACCCGGCGTATAGCGAAATGGAACAGCTTGCTTTTGGTGACTTTGCCATGGCGGCGCTCTCACACCGCACCGATCTTCCCGGCTGGCCGGGGCCCTGCCCGCCGCTGGTGAAATACCTGTTTACCTATCTGTTCGTGCAGGCCGAATTTGGTCTGATGTGCCCGGTTTCGATGACCGACTCGCTGGCGCGCACGCTGAAAAAGTTTGGCTCGCCGATGCTGACGCAGCGTTATTTGCCGCGCCTGACCTCCCTGGATGCCGCAACGCGTCTGCAGGGAGCGATGTTTATGACCGAGCAGGACGCAGGCTCTGATATTGCCGCCACCACCGCGCTGGCGGTGCCAGCGCAAGACCACTATCTGCTGTATGGCGAAAAGTGGTTCTGCTCGAACCCTGACGCCGGGCTGGCGATGGTGCTGGCACGTATTGAGGGCGCTCCCGAGGGGATAAAAGGGGTGTCGCTGTTTCTGCTGCCGCGCACGCTGGAGGGGGGAGCCGCCAACGCCTACCGAATTCTGCGGCTGAAAGATAAGTTGGGCACGCGCTCAATGGCCAGCGGAGAGATCCGGCTGGAAGGTGCCCAGGCCTGGCTGGTGGGTGAGGCAGGTCGTGGCTTTGTACAGATGGCGGATATGATTAACAACTCGCGCCTGTCAAACGGCGTGCGCTCCGCCGGGCTGATGCAGCGGGCGGTCAGCGAAGCGTTCTACATCGCCCGGCAGCGGCGTGCCTTCGGCAAAACGCTGATTGAGCAGCCGCTGATGCGGCGCCAGCTGTTAAAAATTTTACTGCCTTGTGAGCAGGCGCGCAGCATGGTGCTGCAGAGCGCAGAGATACTGCGCCGGGCTGACAGCGGTGATAAACAGGCTTACGCGCTGCTGCGTATACTGACGCCGCTGATTAAGTTTCGCGCCTGCCGCGATGCGCGTAAGGTCACCGCAGATGCCATGGAGGTGCGCGGCGGCTGCGGTTATATCGAAGAGTGGGGCGACCCACGCCTGTTCAGGGACGCGCAGCTTGGCTCGATCTGGGAAGGGACCAGCAACATTGTGGCGCTGGACGTGCGGCGCGCCATTCTGCGGGAGCAGTCGCTGGAGGCGCTGGCGCCCTGGCTGGCGCACTACCTGGCTGAGGCAAAGCTGGGCAGCGAGCTGCAGCAGCAGTTTGCCGCGGCGCAGGAACAGGTGTGGGCGCTGGCCGCAGCGAGCGCTCAACCCGAGGGCACGGCGCTGGCCCGTGCCGCAGCCAGCGGACTCTATCATTTCATCAGTGCGGTCATCATGGCGTGGGAGAGCCAGCAGGCCGGGCTGCCGGCCAGACGCCTGCTGGCCCAGCTAATCCTTATTCATAAGCTGCTGCCGCATAACCCGCTGGGCCGTGATGCAGCGATGGCGCCTGAGGTTGAAGCGCAGCTGCTGGCCGACGTCGGCGATGCCGGGCGGGAGCAATAGCCATGACGGCGTTAACCACAGGTTCACTGGCGGGGATCCGCGTTATCGATCTCTCGCGCGTGCTGGGGGGGCCCTGGTGCGGCCAGCTGCTGGGCGATCACGGTGCCGACGTGATAAAAGTCGAGCCGCCGCAGGGCGATGAAACCCGCCGCTGGGGGCCGCCTTTCAAACAGGGGGTGGCGGCGTACTACCTGGGTCTTAACCGCAATAAACGCCGCGGTCCATCTCTGGATTTATCGCAGCAGAGCGGGCGCGAAACGCTGTTTGAGCTGCTGGCCGATGCGGATGTGCTGATTGAAAACTTCAAGACCGGCACGATGGAGAGGTGGGGAATAGGCTATGAGAGCCTGGCAAGGCGCTTTCCGCGCCTGATCCACTGCCGCGTGTCGGGTTTTGGTGGCGATGGTCCGCTCGGCGGATTAGTCGGCTATGACGCCGCGCTACAGGCGATGAGCGGCATAATGAGCGTCAACGGCGAAGCAGACAGCGGTGGCGTACGCGTCGGGATACCGATAGTCGACCAGTCTGCCGGGATGAATGCGGCCATCGGTATTCTGCTGGCGCTGTTTGAGCGCACCCGCAGCGGGCTGGGGCAGTTTATTGAAGCCAGCCTGTATGATACCGCGCTCTCGATGCTGCATCCCTATTCGACTAACTGGCTCACCAGCCAGCAGCCGCCGCAGCGCAGCGGCAATGCCCATATCAGCGTCTATCCCTATGACGTTTTCCCAATGGGTGGCGTGGCGGTATTTATTGGCGCAGGCAACGACAGGCAGTTTCACACGCTGTGTGAATGCCTGCAGGCGCCCGAGCTGGCAGGCGATGAGCGCTTTGCTACCCCTGCCGCGCGCTCGGTAAACCGGCGACAGCTGCGCACTTTACTGATTGCGCAGCTGGCTGGCTATGACGGAGCCGAATTTTCAGAGCGGCTGCTAAGGGCGGGGGTGCCCAGCGCGCCGCTGCTCACGGTTGATGCCGCCCTGTCACATCCGCACACCCTCCACCGTAAGATGATCATCCGTATCGGTGACGGCTATTGTGGCGTCGCCTCGCCGATTAAGCTCAGCCGCACCCCGGCCAGCTATCGCCTGGCGCCGCCGATAAAGTCGTAAGCTAATGATAACGGGAGGTAAGCGACCATGAAAAACAACCGTCAGCAGCTACGCGGGCGTGGGGGAATAGCGCTGGCGCGTCAGGGGACGATTTTGATCGCCACCCTTGATAATCCACCGGTCAACGCCATCAGCGCAGCGGTGCGCACTGCGCTTCAGGCGCTACTGCTGCAGCTGAGTCACGATGATGAGATTGCGGCACTGCTGCTGCTGGGTCGCGGTGGCCACTTTTCGGCAGGAGCCGATATTCGGGAATTTAGTCAGGCCCGCCCGCCGCCCGCACTGCGCGATCTCTGCGACCAGCTGGAAGCCAGCGATAAGCTGGTGGTGGCGGCAATTTCCGGCAACGCACTTGGCGGCGGGCTGGAGCTGGCGATGGCGGCCCACTATCGGCTGGCACTGCCCGACGCGCGTCTGGGGCTGCCGGAAATCAGGCTCGGCCTGCTGCCGGGCGCCGGGGGCAGCCAGCGCAGCGTGCGGCTGACAGGCGTAAAGGCGGCGCTCGACATGATGCTCGGCGGTGATCTGCTCTCGGGTGAACAGGCGCTGGCGATCGGGCTGGTAGATCGCCAGGGGCATAATGCGCGCGAAGATGGCCTGACATGGATCCGCGAACTGCTGGCGGCAGGCGGGGAAGTGCGCCGCAGCGCGACGACAAGCGCCAGAGCAGAGAGCCGCGAGTCGGTGCAGGCAGCGCTCAGCGCCGCGCGTGCGCAGCTGGCGCTACAGTTCAGGGGGCTGTTCTCTCCCGCGCTGATTATTGACTGCGTGGAGGCGGCCAGCTGCAGTACATTTGCCGCGGGCTGTCGCTTCGAAGCGGCACAGTTTCAGCGCTGCCTCTTCAGCCCTCAGCACCGCGCGCTGGTGCACATTTTTCTGGCGGAGAAAAGAGCAGCAAAATTTCCTCTGCCGCCGGGGGTTACGCCAGCAAGCTTCAGCGCTGCGGGGGTAATTGGCGGGGGAACGATGGGGGCGGGTATCGCGGTGGTGATGCTGAACGCCGGTCTGCAGGTCACTCTGATTGAGCGTGACGCGCTGAGCCTGGAGGGCGGGCTGGCGCGCATCAGGGGCTATTTCCAGCGCCAGATCGCGAAAATGCGGCTGACGCCAGGCGAAGTGCAGAGCCGGCTGGCGCGACTGCAGGGGACGCTTGAGCTGAGCGCGTTGCAACCTGCCGATCTGGTTGTCGAAGCGGTGACGGAAGATCTGGCCGTTAAACAGGCGCTGTTTCGCCAGTTAGCCGTTCACTGCCGCGCCGATGCGCTGTTGGCCAGCAATAGCTCCTACCTCTCTATTACCCAGATAGCGGCGGGAACCGCCTGCGCCAGCCACAGCCTGGGGCTGCATTTCTTTTCTCCCGCGCCGGTCATGCGGCTGCTGGAGGTGATCGCCCCGGAGAGCGTCCCGCAGCGTATTGTTGCCAGTGCGTTCAGTCTGGCACGGCGGCTGGGCAAAATAGCGGTGCGCAGCGGCATCTGCGATGGCTTTATCGGCAACCGTATTATGTCTGTGACTCGCCGGGCTGCCGAGGCCATGCTGGTGGACGGGGCCTCACCGTATGAGATTGACAGCGCGCTGCGCGGCTTTGGCTTTGCTATGGGGCCGTTTGAAACCAGCGATCTGGCCGGTGGTGACATCGGCTGGGCCACGCGCAGGCGGCGCGCGGCGACCCGCGATGCGCGCGAGCGCTATGTCAGCATTGCCGACCGCCTGTGCGAACAGGGATGGCTGGGGCAAAAAACCGGGCGTGGATGGTATCGCTACGCTGCGGGCGAGAAAAACGGGCTACCTGACCCTGAAGTGCTGGCCGTGGTTGATGCCGAGCGCCGCCGGGCAAATATTGTGCCGCGCAGCTTCAGCCCGCCTGAGATTGTTCGACGCTACCTGCTGGCAATGATCAATGAGGGGGCAAAAGTGGTGGAAGAGGGCATCGCCCGCTGTCCGGGAGATGTGGATGTGGTCATGGTCGCGGGCTTTGGCTTCCCCCGCTATCGGGGCGGCCCGCTGTTTTACGCCGACACCCTTGGGCTGGACCGGGTAGTGCGTGATTTAACCCGATTTGCGGAGGAAGATCCCCACTTCTGGCGTCCCGCAGCACTGCTGTTGCAGCGGGCCAAACAGGGCCGGCCCATTTCTCAGGCCTGACCGAGGTAAAAAAAAAGCCGACATTATGTCGGCTTTACGTTTACTGGTGAGGAGAGGTTATTCGTCGTTACTGATCACCACCAGTTTCTGATTCACAAACTCTTTAATGCCAAGGTCGGAGAGCTCGCGGCCATAGCCGGAACGCTTAACGCCACCAAATGGCAGCTCGGCTGCAGTGTTACTTGCCGAGTTGATATAAACCATGCCGGTCTCGATGCGCGAGGCCAGCGCCCTGGCACGCGGGATATCGCGGCTAAATACCGCACCGCCCAGACCGTAGTGGGAATCATTGGCCAGCTTCACCACTTCATCGTCATCTTTCACCACGTAGACCTGCGCCACCGGGCCAAAGAACTCTTCGAAGTAGGCCGGGTTGTCACGCGTAATGCCGGTCAGAATGGTCGGCTGGTAGAAGCAGCCTTCACCCGCTACCGGTGCGCCACCCAGCAGCACCGTGGCACCTTTAGCTTTCGCCTGTTCAACCTGCTTCTGCAAGCGATCGCGGGCATCGGCTGATGAGAGCGGGCCGAGGGTGGTGCTGGCGTCAAGCGGATCGCCGATTTTTACATCCTTAAACGCCGCGCTTAGCTTCTCGATAAAGCTATCGGCCACTTTTTCATGCACCAGGAAGCGTTTAGCAGCGGTACAGACCTGGCCACAGTTGCTGAGACGCGCGCCAACCCCGGCCTTCACCGCTTTGTCCAGATCGCAGTCGTCAAGCACCACGAAGACGTCATTACCGCCCAGTTCAAGGGTGGTTTTCTTCAGATATTTACCGGCCTGCTGCGCCACGGCGCTACCGGCACGTTCAGAACCGGTCAGCGCGGCACCCTGCACGCGATCGTCGGCAATCAGTGTGGCAATCTGATCGTTGCTGGCAAACAGGTTGGTCCAGGCCCCGGCGGGCGCGCCGGCTTCTGTTACCAGCTCCTCAAACAGCGTGGCGCAGTGCGGCACGTTAGGGGCATGCTTCGCCAGCACCGGGTTACCCGCTGCCAGGTTAGGGGCCAGTACGCGCATCAGCTGGTAGAACGGGAAGTTCCACGGCTCAACCGCCACCAGAACACCGATCGGATGATTTTCTACCCAGGCTTCACCCAGTTCACTCGGGTAGCGGGTGGGGGCGAGAAAGCGCTCGGCATTCTCGGCATAATAACGGGCGATCTGCGCGCAGAGTTCAACCTCGCCTTTGCTCTGGGCGATCAGTTTGCCCATTTCAATGCTGGCGGTCTTAGCCAGTTCGTCGACGCGGCTGTCGATCAGGTCAGCCAGCTTTTTTAGCACCTGCAAACGCGGCTGGATCGGACCTTTTGACCATGCTGAATGATAGAGCTGGTCCGCAGTCGCCAGCGCTTTTTCGACGTCGCTGTCGCTGTGGGAAGGCCAGGATTTAATGAGCTCGTTACTTGCAGGATTGATTGTCTGATAGGACATAGAAACTTTCCTCTGTCAGTAAGCAGCCGGATTCTGGCTGTCAGTGAAACGTGGGATCAAGCGTAGTAGAGAAAACAGGGGATGTTCAGTTATCGGATGAGTCCTACGCGTGAAAGGGCGGGTTAGACCCGCCCTGATATCGTTAAACGTTCCTGCGCTCAACCACTTTGCTGTCCCAGGTCAGAACGTCCTGATCCGTTTTTTCGAAGGCGCGAATAAGGACTTCGTCGCTACCCTGCTGCTCCCAGATCTGCTCAGCGAGCTTTTCATCGTAATTTGCCACTTCGAAAATAGCCTCAGCAATCTCCTTAGAGGTATTACGGACGGATGCAAATTCCCCGACGTGATGTTCTTTCGATTTCTGCGTTAGCATATTGCTCTCCTGTGGTTGAGATTATCCGTTAAGTTTTACCGCCAGCCCGGCAACGTACTCACCCTGATAGCGGGCAATATTCAGCTCTTCGGCACTGGGTTGACGTGAACCATCGCCTCCGGCAATGGTGGTAGCACCGTAGGGCGTTCCTCCGCGCACCTGCGAAATATCAAACAGCTCTTTGGTACCGTATCCGATGGGGACAATCACCATGCCGTGGTGGGCAAGGGTCGTCCAGGTTGAAGTGATGGTCTGTTCCTGACCGCCGCCGGTGCCGGTGGAGGCAAACACGCTGGCAAGCTTGCCGTACAGCGCGCCCGATGCCCACAGCCCGCCGGTTCGGTCAAGGAAGCTGCGCATCTGCCCGGCCATATTGCCGAAGCGGGTAGGGGTGCCAAGCAGAATGGCATCATACTGCGCCAGTTCATCCGGGGTGGCTTCTGCGGCAGCCTGCCCGGTTTTGCCGCCCACCTCGGCGAAGCGGGTGGCATCCATGGTCTCCGGTACGCGCTTGATAGTGACTTCGGCGCCGGAAACGCGTTTTGCGCCTTCGGCGACGGCCTGAGCCATGGTCTCAATGTGGCCGTACATTGAGTAATAGAGCACCAGTATTCTTGCCTTAACACGTTCTTCGTCTTGCATGATAATATGCCCTTAGCGAATGAACCCAACGGAAAGCGTAGCACATGAAATTGCTTGTATCTTACGTGCGATGGAGCACCAAGGCCCAAGACTCTGGTGATAGCCTACGTAGGCAGAACGATATGATCGATGCTTTTTATCGTAAGAACAGCCAGGAATATTTCATGTCTGTAACCCATCGTTACGTTGACAAAGGTAAGTCTGGATTCCACCAGCAGCACAAGGCTGAAGGGGGGGATTTCAAGCGCATGTTAGACAATGTTCTGAGTGGGTGATACCAGCGGGTAGTCTTATCGTACTGGAAAACTTTGATCGTTCCAGTCGTGCGGATATTGATAGCGCCAGTGATGATATCAGGCAGATTCTTAGAAAGGATGTTGAAATTCTGACCTTGGGTGACAATGAACGTTACGACAAATCGTCACTTAGTGACCCTATCCGTCTAATCAAACACATCCTTATTGCTGAAAGGGCGCACCAAGAGTCTGTAGTCAAACAGGCCCGAACTGTTGCTGTCTGGAAAGCCAAAACTGATAAAGCAGTCATGTCAGGCTTACCTATGGGGAAACAGACACCAGGCTGGATAGAAATAAGCTCAGACAGGCAATCATTCACCGTGATTGAAGACAAAGCAGCCATTGTCAGAATCATATTTCAGATGCGTTTAGCGGGTCACAGCATGTTTGCCATCTGCAAATATCTTAACGAAAACAACTATCCCACGATTAATGATCGTAAAGTCCGTATCTCAAAAACGATCAAGCCTGCTTGCGGAAACTGGTCAGCCATATCTGTTAAGCACATACTGACTTCGCGCAGCGTTATCGGTTACCTTCCCGCCAAGTTCAGCACACTGGATAGAAAGATAATCCTGCGTGATGAGATACCCGACTATTACCCCAAGATTATTGACGATCAAACGTTCAGTGCTGTTCAAACGCTTCTTGAACAGGGAGGGAAGGGGAGGCTGGCAGCAGGTGAACACTGGCAATACGTTAATATCTTCAGGACATTGTTAAGTTGCAGATGTGGCCTGACGATGACACCTTCAGGTATCCGTAAACCTGTTTACCAGGGTACATACAGATGCACTGGTATGCATGAAGGACGCTGTAAATATGGTTCAGTGTCCCGTAAAAAGCTTGATACAGTACTCTGTACCAGACTGTTCAGCAAGCTTAGCCAGCTCTATGACAGCAACACAGACCAGTCACAGATAAACGATCTGAAACGCAGGCTTCATATGGTTGACCGAGAACTACAGACTCTCACAGAGACCCTGCTACAACTCCCCAATATCACCCAGATACGTGATGCGCTTGCAGATAAACAACGTGATAAAGAGTCTATTCAGTCTGAGCTGAGGCGTGAAACCATGCGCATTGCATCGGTCACAGACTTGGATTTATCAAAGCTTAACCTTGAGAATGTGCAGGGCAGGGGAGGGCAGGGCAGGGCAGGGCAGGGCAGGGCAGGGCAGGGCAGGGCAGAAGCTCATGTCATCATCAAGAAGCTGGTTAAGAGAATCACCGTTGATGGGCGTGAAAAGTTGGTAGATGTATATCTGCACAATGGGAATGTGATCAAAGGGTTTTCACTGGAAGGTGAGCGTAACCTTACCCTGACCTTTGAACAAGCAACTGACGACACACCTGATCAGGATTTCATTGCAGTAATGGGGAAAGAGTTGCCCAAAGTGTTTCCTGCTGAAGAATTTAAGGGAAGGGGTAATCCTGATTTTATAGAATGGCCTGAAGCTGATGAGCCAGACTATCCAAATGCACAAGGTGATAAAAATGAATGACGATTATGAAGCTTACGAAAACATGATGAATCCGCAACCACGAAATGAGGCGTTGAGACGTGAGCAACTATCCAGTGTTCAACGGGATTTGGAACCTAAAGGCCCAGAAACTCTTTACACAGATGAGAAGGGTAGAAAGTTCTATTTCAAGCAGGGTAATAGGCACTATATAAGTTAACCAGTTCGTATGACCTTAATTATTGTCAATTCTAAGCAGCCTGCACATTAACCAGTACAAACTCTCAAGTTTAACGTCAAAGGGGCTTCTATGCCCCTCTGGTTAGCCCTGTTGCTGCTCATGCATTCTCTTAACAGCCTCTTCCCAAAGCTTATGGCAGTCACTGCACATATGTACTTCCATATCAGGTTGAGTGTCACCACATTTGGCTGTGATGAAACCACCCATTGGTTTGCCACAACCGCCTTGTAGGCGTAATTCTGCTTTACTATACGGGCTGAGATGTCCCATTGGTCACCACCGTGATTATTAGGTAAGGGTGTAATTTCAGGTTTTCATTAAAAATACTTATAAATTTTGACACATACTTGACACCATCTGAAACTATCCAATTGGGTTTGAGTTAACAGTTACCCCTTAACAGTATTCTTTACAGTAGTCTGAACAGACAAGCAAACTGGTGAGCGATCCAGCAACGTACAGGCGGTAAGCCAGTTGCTACTATGTTCCTTAACTGAGCATACCTGCAACCTACCTATACAAAAATAGAAGAATATGGATTTCCAGAGTTACAGCTTTAGTCAGCACCTTTCAGATCTCCTTCTAACTGGACAACAGTTCATCTCTACGGTAAATCCTTCCTACCTGACATCTGGTGGCGTTTACATGCTCAGAAGCTTCGACAGGGCAGGTGAGTCAGTAACTGTCCCCAGAGTGCTGGATAGTGGCCCTGACGGTATTCTCTACATAGGCATGGCTAAGATCTTTTGCCATCGTGTAAGTATCCCGCTTAACCGGACCATTCACTTTTAGAGATCTTCCGACATACTGATTATGTCCTTCGAGGAGATCACCATGCGAAAAGCCCGATACACTGAACACTAAATCATCGCCGTTCTGAAATCCGTCGAAGCCGGACGCACCGTCAAAGATGTCTGCCGCGAAGCAGGAATATCTGAGGCCTAGTACTACAACTGGAAAGCAAAGTACGGCGGGATGGAAGCCTCTGATATCAAAAAGATGAAGGATCTTGAGGACGAAAATCGCCGTCTCAAACAAATGTTTGCCGATCTCAGTCTTGAATGCCGGGCGCTGAAAGATGTCATCGAAAAAAAGCTTTAAAATCAGCGATAAAGCGTGAGCTCGTCAACTATCTGACCGCGCAGTTTACGATGAGCATACGCCAGGCATGCAGGACGTTATCGCTGAGAAGGACGGTGTATTTTTACCAGCCCGATACCCGGCGTGATGAAGCGGTGATCCAGGTGCTGACCGGGTTGGCAGAGCGCTATCCCCGCTACGGCTTTAAGAAGCTTTTTCAGGTGCTGCGCAGGCAGGGGCACGTCTGGAACCACAGCGCGTACACCGGATTTACTGTCTGCTGAAACTGAATTTTCGACGCAAGGTAAGCAACGTCTTCCGGTGCGCAATCCGGCTCCGCTGGCAACGCCGGAAGCGCTAAATCAGAGCTGGTCTATCGATTTTTTGCAAGACACGCTGGTCTGTGGTCGGCGTTTTCGGACCTGCAACGTGGTGGATGATTTTAACCTCGATGCCCTTGCGATAGAAATCGATCTGAATATTCCTGCGCAACGAATGGTGCGGGTTCTGGACAGGATAGTGGCGAATCGCGGATATCCGCTGAAGATGCGGATGGATAACGGCCCGGAACTGATATCACTGGCTCTGGCGCAATAGGCTGAAGAACATGGTGTGATGCTGGAATTTATCAAGCCGGGTAAGCCGACACAGAACGCGTTTATTGAGAAGTTTAACAGGACGTACCGGACAGAAATACTGGATTTTTACCTATTCAGAACGCTGAACGAAGCACGGGGAATCACAGAGCGCTGGCTAAATGAATACAACAGTGAGCGGCCCCATGAATCCCTGAATAACCTGACACCGGAAGAATACCGGCTGATGGCTGAGAAACCGGAAATCTCAAAAAGTGTGTGGAACTTAAGCTGGGATACTTACAATTCCACAGTTCCAGAAATATGCTCATGAGCAGTTCGGATGGGGCGGTAAAGACGGGACAGAAACGACTCACGGTGGCAATGTGATTAAGGATTCTTGGGTAGATAAGGCTCTAACCTTCCTACACGATAATGCTATGGCTGCTACTTCTGGTATACCTACATCTGGTTATCCACCCTTAAACAGCGGTCAGTCCTCATACCTACCACCAGCTAAGCAATATCTGACTGTTAAGCAAGACCCTATCCAGATTGCTCCGTTCAGAATTGATATCCCACTACCAAACGGTGACACCTACAGCCAGATGATTACACCAATCGTTCAGCAGCAGGTTCAGCAGCAGCACGAAGTTTAGATGATGTCTGCTCAGGGACTTCAGGGATCTTGGCAGGGGACTGGCAACAATGCAGGATTTACACCTTCATCAATAATGCGGTCAAAGTGACAGTACAGTTCTTGAAAGCGCATCCTGACAGGTTTTCTCACCAAAGTGAGCGTATAAAAACGCTCATCTTTCACTCAAATATACGGTTGACGTATTCGTCAGTAATAGCTTACTATCCTAATGGTATCCGAAAACGGATATCACCTACCTTTCATTCGGAGATACGAAAATGGCAAAAGCTAAAGCAAGAACTGTATCTACTGGTATGAGTAGGGAACAGCTCAATGCACTCGTGAAGACTACCAGAGCGGTTGCTCGTCGTAGTTCTCGTGAAACAGATTCACGCTTAGCCGAGTACAATAAAGTTCATGCCGCTTGCAATTAATATTGAATGCTGCCCTAAACTTGCTGCTGATGGGCAGTTTAAACCTTTCTATGCTGAGTTTGAAGCTTACAAACTGAAAAGCGATACCCACTCTCGTCCTACCACTAAAGAACAACAAGAGTATGAATCTGTCTCTGAATTGTTTGGTAGAGATCGTGCAAATGTTGATGAAGAACATCCCTATTACCAGAGACAAGAATCTCTTAGTCATCTACACACTAAGCAGGAAGATAGTGAGTGGGAGGACGAAGATGGTGATCGACTTGTTCAATGGGAATGCACAAGTGATAGCTACTTAATCTACTCTTATTTCGTTTTCAGAGAAGTGCGTTACTATTATGTTGTTGATTTCATTGATAATGGTGCTCACGCCAATTGGGATAACGCAGAAGCCAAAATGATGTGGATTCAAGAAGCTAAAGCATACCGCGAATCAAAACAAGAAGCTGCGGCTTAAACTTTTAACGCAAAGCTATTGTAATAACCCCGCAGGAAAATATCCTTTGGGTTTTTTTGTTTTATGGATTCTGCGGTTTTCTGGCTGCTTGCTTTTCATCTGCTAACTTTTTCATCTTGTCAGCCCGCTGATCTCTATCGTGTCTTGCTATATACCACTCATCCAAAAGCATCTCTATCATTTCAATAAGTAACATTGCCTCATCGGGACTCACTTCAACAATAGTGTTGATGTCTCTCTCCATGTGAGCGCCGATGTTACCAACCTTCCTGACACCATCGATTGCGTCCCAAATATTACTGTCTACTTTACCTTCAAGAGCCTTTATTGCTTTGCTTAAATTTTCTTCTTTAAGCTGCCAAAAGTCTCTGATCATACCCTGCAATGCGCGTCTTGCTAAAGTAGCTGAGGACTTCGGTGATAATTCGACTATGGAGCACGCTTCTTGATAGTCCTGCCTGATCACGGAGGGTATATAGTCAGGGTAATTCTTTATGTTTGGTACCAGATTAGAAGGGATGATAGGGATATGAGTGGGTACTTCATTAGTAGTTGATATTACACCAGAAAAATTATAAAGCGAGTTGATCTTGAGTGATACGGTCGCTCTTAAACAATCTGGATTGGGACATTTTACACCCTCAACAGTATAACGTTTAAAACCATCGCTGGTTGAAAAGTCGAAATGAGCATCTTTAGTATCACCTTCTCTGATAACGGACGCATGATTACAGTGTGAACACACCCAAGACATGATCTCTCTCCATAGATGAAAAACTTTTCTTCAATCTACCTAAATTTTATCTTTAAAATCAATTAGATTTTATTGTGTCGTTTAGATAAGTAAGGTGACTAAAATCTTTGCCATTTTGCTACTCCCAGATTAACGCTGAGAAGTGATCGTTTGTCCGATTTGTCAGTATAGAAGATGCCCTGTCTTATGCCCGCCGTCTGAACAATATTTGCTCACCCACCGCCCGTTTAGCTTATTATTTCGCATTATTCATTAATGAAAATTAAAGGGTAAATCAGGCTGTTCGCGGCAATCGGGGCGTCATCAGAACCACGTTTATCACGACGTTCCGCTTAATACACTATGCTTAACAGCGCGGCGGGCATCGTGGCCTGTGCGCGAAACAGCCGGCGGCAGCATCAGCGGTCGGGGCAATTCAGTATGATGTCTTAACTATTCGGAGGTAAGAAATGGCCGAACATCGTGGTGGATCTGGAAATTTCGCTGAGAACCGTGAAAGAGCATCAGAAGCAGGGCGGAAGGGCGGAAAAGTGAGCGGGGGCAACTTCAAAAATGACCCGCAGCGCGCCTCCCTTGCAGGGGAAAAAGGTGGCCGCAACAGTCGCGGCAGCAGAAGCAAAACGGAAGAGCACTGATCTATCCCACCCGCAGCCCGCCGCCGGGCTCGCCCGGCGGCTCATCCTTACGTAGACAATAACGGCACTTGATTCCGTAAAGCGAACCCCGCACACTGACGCCAAATTTTCAGCTGGGCGCACCATGTCTGCTTTTCTCTCTCGTTATAAATTCGCCGTCAACCCGCAGGAAGGGGTGCTGATCCTCATTACCATGATTTGGGGCGGGACCTTTCTTGCCGTGCATCATGCAATGACCGTCAGCGGGCCGTTCTTTTTTATTGGCGTACGCTTTGCAACGGCCGCGCTGCTGCTGGGGGCGATCTGCTGGCGCGTGCTGCGCGGGGTGACCTGGTATGAGATCAAAGCCGGTGCGCTGATAGGCCTGGCGATTGGCTGCGGCTACGGCCTGCAAACCTACGGCATGCAGACCATCTCCAGCAGTAAATCGGCGTTTATTACCGCGCTGTATGTGCCGCTGGTTCCGCTACTGCAGTGGATGTTTCTCGGCAGAATGCCGGGGCTGATGTCGTGGGTGGGCATCGTCCTGGCGTTTAGCGGCCTGCTGCTGCTGGCCGGGCCGGACGGCGGCGAACTGGCGTTTAATGCGGGGGAGATTGCCACGCTGCTCAGCACGCTGGCCATCGCCGCCGAAATCATTTTGATCAGCGCCAGTGCCGGCAAGGTGAACGTTCAGCGCGTCACGGTGATCCAGCTGGCTGCCGCGTCGCTGTTTGGCTTTCTGATGATGGTGCCCAACGGAGAGTCGCTGCCGCCGTTCAGCCCGTACCTGCTGTACAGCGCGGTCGGGTTGGGGGTCGCCAGCGCGTTGATTCAGGTCACGATGAACTGGGCGCAGCGCAGCGTATCGCCAACGCGTGCCACGGTGATTTATGCCGGTGAACCGGTGTGGGCAGGGATTGTTGGGCGTATTGCCGGGGAGCGCCTGCCCGCCGTTGCGCTGCTGGGCGGGGCGCTGATTGTGTTGGGCGTATTAATCAGCGAATTGAAGCTGAAAAAACGCAATAAATCGGCGCTATCGTAGGGATCGGGCATGCCCGACCCGCAGCCGATGGGATTAAACGTCCTGACGTACCACGCTGCTACCGCTTAAGGCCGCAGCGCGCTTATGGCTCAGAATGGCGTTCAGCAGGATAGCGCCAAAGGTTGCCGTACCGATCCCACCCAGCGTGAAGCTGCCAATTTTCAACGCGAAATCCCCGGCGCCCAGCACCAGCGTCACCGCCACCATAATCAGGTTGCCATTCTGGCTCAGATCGACCCTGTTCTGCACCCAGATACGTGCGCCCGCCACGGCAATCAGACCAAATACCACAATCGATGCTCCACCGATCACCGGGCCGGGAATGGTATGGATCAGCGCGCCGAATTTCGGCGAGAAGCCAAGCACCATCGCAATCATCGCCGCCGCAACAAATACCAGCGTCGAATAGACTTTGGTCACCGCCATCACCCCGATATTCTCTGCGTAGGTCGTTACGCCGCTGCCGCCGACGCCGCCGGACAGCATGGTCGCCAGACCGTCGCCGACAAAGGCACGCCCCATATACGGGTCAAGATTGCGCCCGGTCATGCCCGCCACGGCTTTAAGGTGTCCGAGGTTTTCCGCCACCAAAATTACCGCCACGGGTGCAATCATCACCATCGCCTGGCTGCTGAAGGTGGGAGAGGTGACCAGCGGCAGGCCGAACCACGGTGCGTGGGCCAGCAGGCTGAAGTCGACCGGTTTGCCAAAGCCAAAGCCGTTGGTCAGCACCGCATATATCGCCCAGGCAACGATAAGCCCGACAAGGATCAGCAGGCGCTGCACCATGCCGCGGGTAAATACTGCCACCACGCCGATGCACAGCACCGTCATCACCGCCATCCAGCTGTCAAACATCGAGGCCGACACGCCGCGCACGGCAATCGGCGCCAGGTTGAGGCCAATCGCCATCACCACTGCGCCAGTAACCACCGGCGGCATCATCTTCTCAATCCAGCGCGTGCCGGCTTTCATCACCACGACTCCAATCAGGGTGTAGAGCAGGCCGCAGGCGATAATCCCGCCCAGCGCAACGCTGAGATTGGGGTTCAGCCCCTGGCCATTGAATCCGGTAACGGCAATCACCACCCCCACAAAAGCGGCGCTGGAGCCGAGATAGCTCGGCACGCGGCCGCCCGTTACCAGGAAGAACAGCAGCGTACCTACCCCGGACATCAGAATAGACAGGTTGGGATCCAGCCCCATCAGCAGCGGCATCAATACCGTCGCACCAAACATCGCCACCGCGTGCTGCAGACCCATAATCACCGTCTGCCCTAAGGGCAGGGCTTCATCCGGTGCAACGATACCCGTGGAGGATGCCGTTGTTTTCGACCATTTGGGAAACCAGGAAGCTGCCATCGTTATCTCCAGAGTGTGAGCACTGCGTGAAAAATCAGAAACTGCGTGGGGGTAGTGGGTGATAGCCGCGATCGAACCAGATCAGGCCATGGCTGCTGTCGTTGATGACCAGCGCCTGCGCCTCGCATACCAGAATGTCATGGGTGCCGACGCTCATCGTCTGCGTGACGAGGCAGTCAAACGAGATCAGCGCGCCGCTGAGGATCGGCGATCCGGTGACGCCCGTCGTCCAGTCGGCGGCAACAAAGCGCTCGGCCATTGGCGTTTTACCGCCGAACAGGTTGGACAACGCCTCATGCCCGGCGGCCAGCGTATTGACGCACAGCTGGCGGTTCTGGCGGAAAGCGTCATATACCGAGGCGGAACGGTTCAGGCATACCAGCAGGGTTGGCGGCGAATCGGTGACGCTGCACACTGCCGAAGCGGTAAATCCGGCACGGCCGCCAGCCCCGTCGGTGGTGATAATATTGACCGCCGCGCCGAGGCGGGCCATCGCATTGCGAAACTGCTGTTTGTCCACCAGCGTATCGGGGACGGGAATTTTCAGGGCTTCAGACATAACGGCTCCCTTTCGGCGGTATTGGCGGCCAGGCTCTCATCTTGCAGCCAGCTCATCAGCAGGTGATTAAAAGTAGTACTGTCGGTGACGCTCATGGCATGGCCACCCCAGTTCATGCGCTGTAGCGTGGCGTCAGGTAGCGCGGCCAGCAGCTGTTCGGAGCAGGTCCAGGGCACCAGCAGATCGTCACGCGCGCACAGCAGCAGCACCGGCTGGTGGATACGCTGCGCTTGCGCGCTGTAATCACAGGCCATCAGCGCATGCAAACGTTTCAGCAGGTTCTCACGCCCCTGAAAATGCGCCGCGTGCAGCGTGTCTTCAGCTTCAATGCGCTCCTGATGCTGCGACAGCCAGTCAGCCGGATAGAGGAACAGCGGCTGAGCCCGTACCCAGGCTTCAACGCCCACGTTGATCAGCAGATCCTGACGCACGCGGAAGCAGCGACGGGTGTGGGCATCCAGCTGTAGCCAGCCGTTAACCAGCACCAGGCGCTGCACGCGTTCGGGGTAGTCGAGCGCCAGCTGCAGCGCCACCATGCCACCCAGCGCGTGACCGATGATGTCGTAGCGTTCGATGCCCTGCGCGCTGAGCGCCTGCGCCAGTTCACTGGCCATATCCTGCATGCTGTAGCCCTCAGGCAGGGTGTCCGGGCTGCGGCCGGTGCCGCGCTGGTCATACACCACCACGCGATACGCGGCACGCAGAGCATTCATCTGCGGTAGCCAGAAACTGCCCAGCCCGCCCAGCCCGGCGGAAAGTACCACGGTCGCGGCGCCGGCATCGTCGCGGCCTGAAAGCTCAATATGCATGCGTCACTCCTTATTGACCGATATGCGCGACGCTGGCGATCTCAATCAGCGCATCGGGTTTCACCAGCCCGCACTGAATACAGAAGCGCGCCGGTTTTTCGCCGGGGAAGAACTCGGCATACACCGCGTTAACCGCCGCGTAGTGGCTCCAGTCGGTGATAAAGATCGAGTTAAAGGTCACGTCGTCCATCGTGCCGCCCGCCGTCTCAATCACGCTTTTGATCGTTTCCAGCACGTGACGCGTCTGCGCGGCAGCATCACCGACATGCACCACGTTGTTGTCCTTATCGAATGGCAATGTCCCGGAGACATACACCACGCCGTCGGCCAGCGTTCCCGGCACAAAAGGCGCAATCGGCACGCTGGTGCCCGGTGGGGTGATAATCGTTTTTGGCATGCTCTTGACTCCGTCTCAGAAATGCAGTTTTTATGCCGTTTGTTGTGCGGCGGTAGGTTCATGCTGTAATGCGCGACAGAAGCTGCCGACGTCAGAGACCCAGCCAAAGAAGGTTTCGATATTGAAAATCGCCGCCTGCTGGGCAAACAGCGGCCCGGCCTGATAGGTCGCGTCTTCCAGCACGATGCCAAAGTATTCAAGGAAGAAGCCGTCGCGCAGCGTCGACTCCACGCAGACGTTGGTCGCAATGCCGGTAAACACCAGGTGGCGAATTCCGCGGCTGCGCAGCATGCTGTCGAGCGCAGTGTTGAAGAAGCCGCTGTAGCGCGGTTTTGGCAGCACAATATCGCCCGGCTGCGGCGTCAGTTCGTCGACCAGCTGATAATCCCAGCCGCCCTTCGCCAGCAGGGTGCCCTGCAGCTCCGGCTTCTGGCGCATGGTTTTCAGCGCGTTGGATTTATGCCAGTTCGGTGAGCCGGGGCCACCCGCTTCCACGTACTGATCGTCCCAGCCGTTCTGGAACCAGATAATCTGGATCCCGGCGTTGCGCGCCGCTTTAACCGCCACGTTGATCTGGTCGATCACCGGGCGGGTGGCGGAGACATCAAAGCCGGCGAGATCGAGATAGCCGCCGGTGGTGGCGTAGGCATTCTGCATATCTACCACAATCAGCGCGGTCTGCTCCGGCGGAAAGACAATCGCTTCCGGGCGAGCGGGCAGGGTAATGGCATTCTGGCTTGAGGCGGTGGTACAGACCACGGCGGGTTTGCTCTTCATTACGCGACCTCCTGAGTAGCATCAATCACATCAAGGCGGCACTGCATCAGCGGCTGGATGCGCTCGCCGAAGTTCTCAATGCCCTGTAGGAAATCATCAAAGGTCAGTAGCACGCCGTGAGTGCCTTCAACCGTTGCTACCTCATCCAGCATGCGCGCGACGCTGGCGTAAGAGCCGACCAACGTGCCCATATTGATATTCACCGCAGAAGTCGGGTCAGCCATCTGGCGCACGTTGGTATCGCTGCCGGATTTCTTATCCTGCTGGCTCTGCGTGGTCAGCCACGCCAGCGCTTGTTCGTCTGCCCCCTCTTTGTAGTGCTCCCATTTCGCCCGCGCCGCCTCGTCGGTTTCATCGGCGATGATCATAAACAGCACATAGGAGCCGACATCGCGCCCTGCGGCATCGGCCGCCGTTTTCATCCGCGCAGCGGTCGGGGCGAATGCGGTCGGCGTATTCACCCCTTTACCGAAGCAGAAGTTGTAATCGGCGTGCTTCGCGGAGAAGGCCATGCCCGCATCGCTCTGTCCGGCGCAGATCACCTTCATCGGCTTCTGCGGCTGCGGGCTGAGGCGGCAATCGTTCATGGTAAAGAACTCACCTTTGAGATCTGACTTACCCGTGCCCCACAGATCGCGCAGCACGCTGACGTATTCGGTCAGATAGTCGTAGCGGCGCGAGAAGTACTCATCGCCCGGCCACAGGCCCATCTGGTCATATTCCGGCTTCTGCCAGCCGGTCACCAGGTTAACGCCGAAGCGTCCGCCGGAAATGGAGTCAATCGTTGAGGCCATGCGCGCCACGATAGCCGGAGGCAGTGTCAGAGTGGCGGCGGTGGCGTATATTTCAATGCGTGAGGTGACGGCGGCCAGTCCGGCCATCAGGGTAAAGGACTCCAGGTTGTGGTCCCAGAATTCGGTCTGGCCACCGAAGCCGCGCAGCTTGATCATCGACAGGGCGAAATCAAAGTGATAGTGCTCGGCTTTCTGCACAATGGCTTTGTTCAGTTCGAACGTGGGCATGTACTGCGGCGCGTTGTTGGAGATCAGCCAGCCGTTGTTACCGATAGGGATAAAGACACCAATTTTCATGTGAAATCCTCTGATTAAGCGAAAGATTGACTGCGATACGCTGTGCAGGAATATTGCAAAGGCTGTGCCATAATCAGAAAAGTCATTAAAAACAGCGTGTTGCTTAAAGGTTGTGAAATTGTACTGGAGTGGATGGTCCAAATCAGACCATTTGGTCAAAACTATCTGCACAAAAAGCAGGCAGGCGTGGTCAATATAAGTGCATCCCTCTGATTAGGTATGCTTCGGGCGATTTGATATTATCCCCGCAACCCACATGGATCATGGAGTCACGGTGAATTCGACTGATAAGCCTGCGGCAAAAGCCTCAACCCGCCGTTCCCGCGCGGTAGCCGCCAAGCGCAACGCTATTCTGGCGGCAGCGCTGGAGTTTTTTTCCCAGTTTGGCATCCACGGCACCAGCCTGGATAAAGTGGCTGAACGCGCTGACGTTTCCAAAACCAATCTGCTTTACTATTTCCCGTCGAAAGAAGAGCTGTATATCGCGGTGCTGAAAGATCTGCTGGACGTGTGGCTGGCGCCGCTGCGTGCGCTGCGTGCCGATCAGCATCCGCTGGAGGCGATACGCGACTACATCCGCCTTAAGCTGGAAGTGTCACGCGATCATCCGCAGGCCTCACGTCTGTTCTGTCTGGAGATGCTGCAGGGGGCGCCGCTGCTGAAGGCCGAACTGGCGGGCGATCTCCGTCACCTGGTGGAAGATAAAGCGGCGGTGATTGAGGCATGGGTGGTGCAGGGCAAGCTGGCGGCGGTCCAGCCGCACCATCTGATCTTTATGCTGTGGGCCACCACGCAGCACTATGCCGATTTCTCCACGCAGGTAGAGGCGATAACCGGGCAAACGCTGCAGGATGAGCAGTTCTTTAACCAGACGGTAGAGAACGTGCAGCGCATGGTGATTGAGGGTATTCGCGTACGCTAACCGCAGGCTGAACAGGACAGGTTTATGGATTCCGTTTCACAATTTGTGTTGGGCGCTGCGGTAGCCGTTGCCGTGATGGGGCGCAAAGCACCGGTATGGCAGGCTGCGGCCGTGGGCGCGGCGTGCGGCACGCTGCCGGACCTTGATGTATTTATCGACCACGGCGATGCTATCCGCAATATGACCCTTCACCGTACTGAAAGCCATGCGCTGCTGTGGTTGACCCTGGTTTCGCCGCTGCTGGCCGCGCTGTTTGCCCGCCTTTGCCGCCAGCAGCAGCACTTCGCCCGCTGGTGGGTGGCGGTGTGGCTGGCGCTGATCACTCACCCGCTGCTGGATTTGACCACGGTCTACGGCACCCAGCTGGCGCTGCCATTTACCGATCGGCCGTTTGCCATCGGCAGCATGTTTATTGTCGATCCGCTCTATACGCTGCCGCTGCTGGTGGGAATGGTTGCCGCGCTGGCGTGGCGCGGGGAGCGCGGGCGACGCTGGAATCGCATCGGGCTGAGCCTCAGCTGTGTTTATCTGCTGTGGAGCATGGTCGCGCAGGCGTGGGTGACGCATGAGGTGAAGCAGCAGCTGGCGGCAGACCGCGATGACGTTGAGCAACTGCTGGTCACGCCGACAGCCTTAAATACCCTGCAGTGGCGCGTGGTGGTCATGAGGGAGGACAGCTATCAGGAGGGGTTCTATTCACTGCTCAGCCCGCACACACCGCTGGCATTAACCACCCACGATCGCGGTACGGCGCTGTATCAGCAGCTGGCGTCGAACTGGTACGTGCAGCGCGTGGCCTGGTTTAGCCGCGGCTTCTTTGCCATGAAGCAGGTCAATGGCTATATCACCATCACCGATTTGCGGATGGGGGAGGAGCCGGACTACACCTTTACCTTTGATCTCGGTCCGCTGCCGCTTAAAGAGGGGCCTTATAAGCCATCGCGTCTGGCGGTACAGCGCCCACCGCTCGGGCAGGCACTGCATAAACTGTGGTCACGCTTCTAAACCTACCGTGCCGGGCATCATGCCCGGCACGGGCGACAGAGTTACCCCGCCTTACGCTTGCGCAGGAACCAACCCACCGCCAGCATCAGGAACCACAGCGGCGTTACCATCAGCGCCTGGCGCGTATCGGTTTCCAGCGTCAGCAGCACAATGACGAAAGCGAAGAAGGCGATGCAGATCCAGCACATGAATTTGCCCAGCGGCATCTTGTAGCTCGATTCAGCGTGCCGCTGCGGGTACTTCTTACGGTACGCCAGGTATGAGCACAGAATAATGGTCCAGACAAACATAAACAGAATCGCGGATACCGTGGTGACCAGGGTAAACACCGTCATCACGTTCGGGATCAGATAAATCAGCGCAACCCCGCCCAGCAGGCACAGGCAGGAGAAGAACAGCCCGGTGGTCGGCACGGCGCGGCTTGACAGCATGCCGAAACGACGATGGGCCACGCCCTGTTGCGCCAGACCGTACAGCATGCGGCTGGTCGAGAAGATACCGCTGTTCGCCGAGGAGGCTGCCGAGGTCAGTACCACAAAGTTAACGATGCTTGCCGCCGCCGGCAGGCCGATCAGCACAAACATCTCCACGAACGGGCTGCGGTCCGCGACCACCTGATCCCACGGTGTTACCGCCATAATCACCATCAGCGCCAGCACGTAGAACATAATGATACGCAGCGGAATGGCGTTAATTGCACGCGGCAGCACGGTTTTTGGATCGTGCGTTTCAGCGGCAGCGGTGCCGACCAGCTCAATACCCACAAAGGCAAAGACCGCGATCTGGAACCCGGCAAAGAAGCCGCTCAGCCCTTGCGGGAACATTCCGCCGTGATCCCAGATATTGCTCAGGGAAGCGGTGCCGCCGCCCGGAGAAGGGTAGTGCATGGCGACCAGCACGATACCGGTGGCGATCAGCGCAACGATGGCGACGATTTTAATAATCGCAAACCAGAACTCCATTTCGCCAAACAGTTTTACCGTGGCGATATTCAGCGTTAAAAATATCGCGATGCACAGCAGGGCGCTCATCCAGACCGAGAAGTCGGGGAACCACAGCTGGAAGTAGGAGGCAATAGCCACCACATCAGCAATGCCGGTTACCACCCAGCAGAACCAGTAGGTCCAGCCGGTAAAATACCCCGCCCAGGGACCGAGCAGGTCGGCGGCGAAATCGCTAAAGGATTTGTACTCCAGATTGGAGAGCAGCAGCTCGCCCATGGCGCGCATGACAAAGAACAGCATAAAGCCGATGATCATATAGACGAAGATGATTGACGGCCCGGCCAGGCTGATAGTTTTACCCGACCCCATAAACAGACCGGTACCGATCGCACCGCCGATAGCAATCAGCTGAATATGACGATTATGCAGGTTACGCCGGAGTGTATCCGGTCCTTCCTCCGAGACGATTGCCTCTTTTGATTGATCAACCATATTGGGTTTCCTGTCCTGTGGTGATGATGTTTAAGCTCTGATGGCTTTTAATAAATCGATGATGTCGAGGTTAGTGCGGTCAAGAGCTTAACGCAAAAGACCGGAGGATAAAGCAGAAATTGCGGCTAAACTGCGAGAAGCACGCATCGCCTGCTTAAAAACCCGGCGTTGATCTCACCCACACAATAAAAGGGGAGGGAAATGAAGCAATTAATCGCATTTGCACTACTGGCTTTGCTTGGCTGGCTGGCGTTGCCCACCCTGCTAAAAAAACTGCCCGCCGAATGGAATCCCGCTACCCCGCTGGCGGTGACCGACCCGCCCACGCTGGTGACGCGCTACAAGCTGAAGCGGCTGGCGAGTGACGGCGCTGGCTGCCTGGCGGTGCTGCAGCAGGCCGAGAGTGCGGGCTATATCAGCTATACGCGCCCCGGCAACCTGCAGGGGCAATGCCCGCTGGTCGACCCGGTGCGTATCACAGGCTTTGGCGAGGTCAAACTCAGCTCAAGCTTTCTCGCCAGCTGCGCGCTGGCGGTGAGCAGCACGATGCTGGTGACCCAGGCCCTGAAACCGCTGGCGCAGAGTGAGTTAGGCTCGCCTCTGGCGCGGATTGACCACCTTGGTAGTTATGCCTGCCGCAATATTTATCATCGTGCGCAAGGGCGGCTGAGCGAGCACGCCAGCGCCGAAGCGTGGGACCTCAGCGCATTTCGCTTGCAAAATGGTCAGCGTATTAGCGTGCTGAATCACTGGCAGGCGAATGATGCCCGCAGTCGCTGGCTGCATCAGGTGTTTGCGCAAAGCTGCGGCCTGTTCGGCAACTCGCTGGGGCCGGAATATAACGCCGCTCACGCTAACCATTTTCATCTGGGCATGCGCGGGTTTAGCCTCTGTCGCTGAGGGCTACCCTGCGAATTTCATCTTTTAACCCCGTTTGATTGTCAGGGTGGCTAAGCGTAAGGCCTTAGTATAAATGTGGATATATCTGATGTTTTTTCCCGCAGGTTAATCTATTGTGTAAAGCCAAATTGGTTAAGGTTAAGGATAATTAACAATGATATCAGTGTGTTTAACTAGTAACCCACAGGAAGTTACTGTTTTTTAACCAAAATACCCTAATTGATCGTGTAAAACTTTTATGTGTAAACGGCAGGGAAAAGGGGGCAAATTTATTGAATATTTATAGGAAAAATCCTATTCTAACGCCATGTGGTGAGGGCGGAGATAAATCTCGCTATCCCGGTTGCAGATCATTTGGTGCCGGCATGCCTGCTTTTTTAACGGCTGCAGAACGCTTTTTCGGGATAATTTCCCCGATAATTTTTAATGCCCCCAGTCATGAATAATGCTGCATTAAGCACGGCTTTAACGCCTGGCGGAACACGCGGGATAGTTAGCTTTTACTCGACGACATTCATTTTTTGCGACCAGTTAGACAATGACAATTATAATTAGGGTATGGAGTTTTACCACTGTCCCGCTGAGGCGTTATGACACCTGAGAACTATTTCAGTTGGCGAACCGAAATGCAATTTGCCTTTAGTCAGGTTGTCAGCAAGGCTGATATTACCCGTACTATTGAGCAGCAGATGTCTCATCTGGGATTCGATTTTTATGCATTTTTTATTCGGCACCCCGTTCCTTTTACCCGGCCGAAAACCTTTTTTTTTACTAATTATCCACAGAATTGGGTCGAGTATTATTTGCAGGAGGACTTTGCACAGCTCGATCCGGTTTTGAAAATTTGTCGTGCTCCTGGAAACGTCTGGCCGTGGGACGAAATGGCCGATGCAGCAGGCAGAAAAGTGTTCCGGGCTGCCCGTAAACACGGCATCTATCACGGTATTTCATGTTCGATGATGGCGAAGAATCGATCTATGGGTATCTTGTCGATGTCCTATGCTTGTGAAAGTAAGACTATTCAGTTAACAACTGGACTGGAGCTTCAACTTCAGAACCTGGCCGAACTGAGCCTTGCTGCGCTGATCGAGATGGATGATATCTCGATGACGGCCGCTAAACTGGAATTAAGTGAACGAGAATTGGAGATACTAAAATGGACAGCGGAGGGAAAAACTTCTGCAGAAATATCCTTAATACTCTCAATTTCAAAAAATACGGTGAACTTTCACCAAAAAAACATGCAAAAACGATTTAATGCACCAAACAAAACGCAAATCGCCTCTTACGCTGCAGCAATCGGTTTAATCTGAAAGAGGATGCAACTACTAATTTTGGTAGTTTCGTATTGCTAACCGGTTGTCTACCCTGCGCCCAGGGTGACAACCCTGCCCGTGCCGTCAGGAGCGGCGCTCACGAGGGAATGCGACAGGGGATTATATGAAGATTATCCAGACCAGATTGAAGGACATGCCATCGTCGTTGCTGGCAGAATTAGGAAGTTATCGGTATAGCGTTTTTGCCCGCGGTGAGGGCTGGTCAATTCCTTCACGCCTGAGCACTCCGGGACAGGAGTACGACCGCTATGACCGATCTGATGTGATCTGGTTGATCGCCTGGAAAGCGCAGCATGGTATTTGCGGCTGCGTACGCCTGATGGCGTGGCACAACCCCGATAATAATTCGTCGGAGATGATCGGTGAGAGTGAGTCTGACGACAGCGAAATTGTCTGGGAAATGTCGCGCTTTTCCGCCCGGCTTGAGATTGACGCCGAACTGCCACTCAATATTTTATGGCATGCGGTACAGCTGGCGGCGCAGTCCGGCGTGAAATACCTTTACAGCGCGGCAACGCCAATGCTGGAACAGATGTTTGAACAGCATCAGGTGAATTATGAACCCCTCACGCCGGGGATTATCCAGTCAGAGGATAATCTGTTTGCGGTGAAAATCCCGGTGCAGCAGCCCAATCTGGCGGAAAAATTCCACGGGGCGCGGCGTTTTCGTCCTGAGGAAGTGCTGCCCACGCTGGGCGTTTCGGTTAGCTGGGGAGCGCGCGGGCGTTAGTCGCTCAGTGACCCTGCCACTTTGACCACAGCGTGATTAATAACCACGCTGCCGCACACCAGCACACTACGGCTGCCAGTAGCGCCCACGGCAGCCGCATCAAATTGATCAAATACCATAGCGACAGCAGATAGACAAAATAGGGAATAATCGCCCACATCCCAAAAAGAATGGTGGTGCGCAGTGCTTCAACACCGCGTTCACTGGCAACAATATAGTGAGCCAGCAGGGCGAATGTGGGAAACAGCGGGATCAGACCGGCAAGATAGTAATTGCGGGTTTTGGACAGAATGCCAATTAACACCACAACGAAAGCGCCGAGTAATGCTTTGAAAAGTAAGGCCATTGCTTTATTCAGTCAGCGAAAACCTTAAGATGTGACAAAATCACTGAAAAAGCAATGGACCTTTTATGAGCCAGCGTGCGCCAGCGCTAGGGGATTACTGGCGGAACGCGAACTTAATTTGCTTAACGGTGTTGCTAAATACTTCCGCCTGCTGCCGATCTTCGAGATCGGCGATGTAGCGTTCCATCTTGATAATCACTTTCCCGGCATCGGCCTGACCCATTCCCTTCAGCATCAGCGTAACCAGTGCCTTCATACAGGTCACTTCGTTGGCGAGTGCCTGCACTTCTTCGCTGGTTGTAAAGTCAATCTGACTCATGATCTCTCCCAATAGTCATTGAAAACAGTGCACCTGGCAGGTGGACCAGGCACTAAAAGTTGTTAAAAGTATATCACATAATGGTATGAAGGAATCCCCTGCGCGGGGCGCTTAAGATTAAACTGAACTCATCACTCAGGCAGCGGTGATTAACATTGATGGCAGAATAGGATGGCGAATCGGCTGCCGCATAAAAAGAGTGAGCTATTATTTTTTCAAAATTTAAACTATTGCCGGGTAAATCTATCTATTTGTAATATATGTGATAATTTACTATGATTTGAATCTGTTATTGATGGCGCGAGTTATCTGGCCCTGATAGTTGTGCTAATACAGTGGCAATGTTGTTGGATTTTCACGCGAATAAAATGCGCTGGATAATTATTTTTTCTGCGCTATGTATCATTATTTCTGTTCTAACACTGCTGGAAAAGTAGTAACATAACGGCCCTGCCAATGTCTCTACTGTCACCCGCCTCAGCCATCTAGGGAGCCTCTTTTGATAAGCGTATTTCTTGTTGATGACCACGAACTGGTACGTGCAGGTATTCGTCGCATCCTGGAAGATATCAAAGGTATCCAGGTCGTCGGCGAAGCCAACTGCGGTGAGGATGCGGTAAAGTGGTGCCGTAGCAACAGTGCCGACGTGGTGCTGATGGATATGAACATGCCCGGCATTGGCGGCCTTGAGGCCACGCGTAAGATTGTGCGCTACGCCCCGGACAGCAAAATCATCATGCTGACCATCTATACGGAGAACCCGCTGCCGGCGAAAGTCATGCAGGCTGGGGCTTCCGGCTATCTGAGCAAAGGTGCCGCGCCGCAGGAAGTGGTCAGCGCGATACGCTCCGTTAACGCCGGGCAGCGCTACATTGCTTCAGATATTGCTCAACAGATGGCGTTAAGCCAGCTTGAACCGCAAAAAGCGGAATCCCCTTTCAGCTGTTTGTCGGAACGCGAATTGCAGATTATGCTGATGATTACCAAAGGCCAGAAAGTGACGGAAATTTCCGAACAGCTTAACCTGAGCCCGAAAACCGTTAACAGCTATCGCTACCGCATGTTCAGCAAGCTTAACATTAGTGGTGATGTAGAGTTAACGCACCTGGCCATTCGTCATGGCCTGTTCAATGCGGAGCCGTTAATCAGTAGTGAGTGATCTGTTTGATGCTAAATCTTTCCTGAAAACCGTCACCAGTCAGCCTGGCGTCTACCGGATGTATGATGCCGGCGGCACAGTCATCTATGTCGGTAAAGCGAAGGATCTCAAAAAGCGCCTGACCAGCTATTTTCGCGGCAATCTCGCCAGCCGGAAAACCGAAGCGCTGGTGGCACAAATTCAGCAAATTGATGTGACGGTAACGCACACGGAAACCGAAGCGTTACTGCTTGAGCACAACTACATCAAGCTCTACCAGCCGCGCTATAACGTGCTGCTGCGTGACGATAAATCCTATCCCTATATCTTTCTGAGTGCGGATACCCATCCACGCCTTGCCAGCCACCGCGGCGCCAAGCATGCGAAAGGGGAGTACTTTGGCCCTTTTCCCAATGGCTATGCGGTGCGTGAAACCCTGTCGCTGTTGCAAAAAGTCTTTCCGGTTCGCCAGTGCGAAAACAGCGTATACCGCAATCGCACGCGTCCCTGCCTGCAGTATCAGATTGGTCGCTGCCTTGGGCCCTGCGTCGCAGGACTGGTTTCGGAAGAGGAGTATGCGCAGCAAATTGATTACGTCCGGCTGTTCCTGTCCGGTAAAGATGATCAGGTGCTTAACCAGCTGGTGGGACGGATGGAAAACGCCAGCCGCGATCTGCGCTTTGAAGAAGCGGCCAGGCTGCGCGATCAAATTCAGGCCGTGCGCCGGGTAACCGAGAAGCAGTTTGTCTCAAACCAGGGCGATGACCTTGATGTGATTGGCGTGGCGTTTGACTCGGGCATGGCCTGTCTGCATGTGCTGTTTATCCGCCAGGGGAAAGTGCTGGGCAGCCGCAGCTATTTCCCAAAAGTGCCGGGTGGCACCGATCTGTCAGAAGTGGTGCAAACCTTTGTCGGTCAATTCTACCTGCAGGGGAGCCAGGCGCGCACGCTGCCGGGAGATATTCTGCTGGACTTTACGCTGCCGGAAAAAGATCTGCTGGCGGAGTCGCTGACCGAGCTGGCGGGGCGGCGCGTGTCGATTCAGAGCAAACCGCGCGGCGATCGTGCCCGCTACCTGAAGCTGGCCCGCACCAATGCGGCCACTGCGCTGGTGACGCGTCTGGCGCAGCACTCGACCATCCATCAACGGCTGGCTGCGCTGGCGCAAACGCTGGAGCTGCCGCCAATCCGGCGTATGGAGTGTTTCGATATCAGCCATACCATGGGCGAGCAGACCGTTGCTTCCTGTGTGGTGTTCGATGCTAACGGGCCGCTGCGCAGTGAGTATCGTCGTTACAATATTACGGGAATTACCCCGGGTGATGACTACGCGGCAATGAATCAGGTGCTGCGCCGCCGCTATGGCAAAGCGATTGAAGAGAGCAAAATCCCTGATGTGATCCTGATCGATGGCGGAAAAGGCCAGCTGGCTCAGGCGAAAACAGTGTTTGCCGAGCTGGATGTACCCTGGGATAAAAATCGCCCGCTGCTTCTCGGCGTCGCGAAAGGGAGCGATCGTCGGGCAGGGCTGGAAACGCTGTTCCTCGAGCCGGAAGGTGAGGGCTTTGCTCTGCCGGCGGACTCCCCGGCGCTGCATGTTATCCAGCATATTCGTGATGACTCTCACAATCACGCAATTACGGGTCATCGTAATAAACGGGCAAAAGTGAAGAACACCAGTGCACTGGAAACCATCGAAGGCATCGGCCCGAAACGCCGCCAGTCGCTGCTTAAGTACATGGGGGGCCTGCAACCGCTGATTAATGCCTCGGTTGAGGAGATTGCCAGCGTGCCGGGAATATCGCACGCGCTGGCGGAAAAAATCTTCCATGCGCTGAAACACTAAGCATTGCAACACCCGGGGCAATGTAGCAACATAGGGACAAATTCTACTCTGTCCAGACAGTTAGCGTAATTATGCCATTTAATATTCCGACCTTACTTACCCTGTTTCGTGTAGTGTTAATCCCATTCTTTGTGCTGGCGTTTTATCTGCCATTTCAATGGGCTCCGCTCGCCTGTGCGCTGATTTTCATTTTCGCTGCGGTGACTGACTGGTTCGACGGTTATCTGGCGCGCCGCTGGAAACAGACCACGCAGTTCGGCGCCTTCCTCGACCCGGTAGCGGATAAAGTGATGGTGGCAATGGCGCTGGTGCTGGTGGCGGAATATTTCCATGCCTGGTGGATTACGCTGCCTGCCGCCACCATGATTGCCCGCGAGATTATCATTTCTGCTCTGCGCGAGTGGATGGCTGAAATCGGTAAACGCAATAGCGTGGCCGTATCCTGGATCGGTAAAGTGAAAACCACGGCGCAGATGCTGGCGCTGTTTGCTCTGTTATGGCATCCAAATGATGTGATTGAAGGCGTCGGCGTCGCCGCTTTATATATCGCAGCGGTGCTCACTTTCTGGTCAATGTTCCAGTATCTCAGTGCGGCGCGCGGCGATCTGCTCGAACGGTGATCGAAGCGGTTCAAAAAGCAGCAAACAGATGCTTTGTGAGGATAATTTTATTGACTCGCCTGGTGAGAACAGTAGAATGCAACGCATCGAAAGGCAGCATGGTCTGCCAGAAGATAAAGTAAGTCAGAGAGTTAACTTAACTTTTTGATTGCTAAGCGGGAATAGCTCAGTTGGTAGAGCACGACCTTGCCAAGGTCGGGGTCGCGAGTTCGAGTCTCGTTTCCCGCTCCAAATTTAGTCAGCAGAGGTGAAGCTCTGATGACAGAAAAGAATAAAAGGCGCGTTGGCAGAGTGGCCATGCTACGGATTGCAAATCCGTCTACCTCGGTTCGACTCCGGGACGCGCCTCCACTTTACACCCAAGCCCGGGTGGTGAAATCGGTAGACACAAGGGATTTAAAATCCCTCGGCTTATGGCTGTGTGGGTTCAAGTCCCACCCCGGGCACCATCTTCGAACTACCGATTAAAACGAATAAAAACAAGCTGTAAGCAATGTCGTAACCGCCCTTGAAAGGCGGTTTTTTTATACCTCAAAAACACACTTCAGAATATACCTTCAGAATATTTCCTTTCTTTCACTGACCGCCGACTACCGGGACAATAGTGATTTTTCTGTTGTATCGTGCAGTTTGCTCAACATTTTTATGCCCGGAAATCGCCTGTTTGTCATAAATATTTCCGGACAGGTCTGAGATGCCTTTTGCCTTCAGGTCATGAAAGGTGAAGTTAAAATCAAGGTTTGGATAAGCTTCCCTTGCGGCTTCCTTTGCTTTCATCCAGCGGCTGTTAAACCCGTCACGCGTGTACTTCGAACCGGATGGCTGGTGGACAACGAAAATGCTACTCATGCCGCTCTTTAAGGGCAGGGCATTGCATGCTTTAACCACAGATTCAAGACGTGGGCTCCACGCTTTGATTTGAGCAACACTCGTTTTGCTTTGCTTAATCATGATCCCTTCTTCAACGAGCTGGCTTTTCTTCATTTCCAGCACATCAGCCTGGCGTGCACAGCATAGATAAGCCAGCTCCATAGCAACCTGTACCACAGGTGGCGACACTGTATATAGCGCGGCGTACTCAGCATTTGTGATGTACCGGTCTCGTGCAACCTCCTTGAACTGCTTTACCCCTTTGCAGGGATTTCCTTTAACCTTCCCGCGTTCAAAACCCCAGCGAAAGACACGGGACATAAACGCTTTTTCTCTGTTCGCCTGTGTTCTGCTTTTGACTCCGCGCTTATCCAGGTATTTACGCACATGCTCTGGCTTGATGGAATTCGGCGGCATTTTGCCGAAAACAGAAATCACCTTCAGTGAGTACTTCCTGTAATCCTTCTGCGTCTCTTTGCCGAGCTCGAAAAAGTCAGCCGATTTGAAAAAGTTTTCAACCAAACCAGCGAACGTATTTTCGTCGGTACGATCATTAATCAGCGCTTCATAAGCACTCCATACCTGTGAAGGAGTTGATGTGATGTCGCAAAGGCGTATGGTCCCACCGTTCTTGGGCTTAAATTCATAAGCGGACCTGCCCCGGTACGTCCGGGGAGGCATCCACTGATCTTCTTTGTTTACCCTGACTCTCGCCATTAGTTCTCCAATGCTCCGAAATTGGGCTCGAAATCCTCCACTCCAGCCGCATGACGGCGAGAAAGAGAATCGTTAAAATGTTGCCATGTGGTTCGGGGTCTGCCATCACGGCGGGTGATGAAAAACACCCCAGCACTCCTCAGACACTCACATTGTTTTGAGGGAATCCGATAGCCTGTCAGTTCCTGAATGTCAGCATCTGAAATAATTCCGTATTGGATCGTCTGTACCATATTTGTCTCCGCAACCCGCTGCATCGGGTAGTTAAGTGGCGTGACATGTCACGGGGTTAATTTCACTTCATACCATCCATTTCGTGCCCAGCAGGCTGATTCTTCCTGTAGCGGGCAACTCTGCACCGGCAGTTGATCACCACAGCGGCCGCAGCGTTTCTTACTGAGCGATTTAAATCGTGCTTTTGCCCTGGCATCGTCCTGGCGAATGAGAAGGGCGATGTACTCTGCCAGTTCGTAAGGGTCTCTGCCTGGACGGCGGGCGACCCGGTTACGCTCCAGCATTTCGAGCTCCTGAGTATCCAGCACCAGCTCCAGCTTCTGCTCACCGCTGGCAGCCTGCCGCGCGCGCTGCGCTGCTTTGCGTTCTGCTGCTGACTTAGCCATAACCCTTCTCCCTGCTGCACACAGGACAGACGTTATCGGACATCGAATAAGGGAAGCTGCTATCCAACTCATCGACCCACTGAAGGTGTTCGCTACACCAGAAGACCTCCCACGGCATACTGTAATGCTTCATCCAACTGGAAATCAGGAATGGTAATTCCGTTGGCGGCAGCTCCTCCGGCAGCAGCTTATCGTTCAGCTCCCGTTCCGCGCGCGCCAGCATGTTCCTCAGTGAATTTATTTCCTCTTCCTGCTGCCGGACCTGTGCGTGAAGTTCAGCTTTGGTGACCACCATCACCTCCCGGCGCTGGCGCTGCTGATTGATAGCGGCTGCTGATAGGCTCCCGGGCTATACCCTGAAACACTTTATCGATTATCCGGTCAGCATCAGTTGTACTCGGCACGGTTTCACTCTCTGTTGCCTCATTCCAGACCATATCAACAAGCTCACGCAATTGATTTCGATCCGGCACGCTGGACGCTGGCGGGGTGGTAGCTCTTAACGGGTCATCATAACAATCTGACAAAAACAGCCTACCCAGTTTTGTAAGGGTTTTGTTCTTGGGCGTGATTAAACCCATCTCAATCATGATTGTTGTTATCGTGTGTCCGCAGTACCAGCCGCAGGCAATGTTCAGTAAGCTGTATCCAAGGAACTCACGATGATCCGTTCGTCCGAAACTAGTTCCCTCAAAGGCCTTTTGGATCACATCATCAGTTACTTCTGGGGCATGGAGGTAAGATTTCACTTCTTCACCTCCCACTTAACGCCATCCGCGTCGAGTGCCTTAACACAATCGGATACGCCGTGGTTATAGCCATCATACCAAGTAACCCCGACTTTTGTCGGCTCGTCGTAATCAGGCAACACAACAACCTTCTGCGGCTGTGCGCTCCGCGTTGCTGCGATAATTGTTTCATCAGCCCAATCGCGATCAAACCCCGGCATTGTCGGCAGGGAAGCGGCAACGTCTTTCGTCACAGCATCGATCCAGTCGCGCATGGCTTTTGCCACAACTACTATTTCCGACAATACGGCAGGCTGTGCGGCGGTGTAAAGGATTCGACAAGCATCCCTGCGCTCTTTGGCATCCTGGTAAATATATTCTTTGCAGTCATACCATTGGCCATCAGTCCCAACCTGATAAACTGGCTCACCCGCCGCAGCATCGCGCCGGGCAATTTCTTCCCGCAGCTCGTCGCGCTCACGCTCTGCCGCTTGCAATGCCTCAATTAGCTGAATTACAACTGCGGGGTTGGATGCTGCAATGAAGCGGGCGTTATGCGCTTTCTGCTTCTTACTGCAATTGACACCATCGAATCCCATCCAGTCCACGATATTCCCACAGCGCGCATCATCAGGGGTGTGAATGGCGAATTTGTTTGTTTTTTCATTAATGAAGGCCTTCCAAATGCCCCCGGTCGCCCGCCGAGCCAGCTCTTTTAACTTTTGTGTGTTCATGGCTGCTCTCCAGTCGATGTCATGGGCAATGAAACAGCTTCGCGAAATCGTGATGGACTCCAATCACAAACTTCATCGCCCGGAATGTGCCCGAACATCATCGTACATCGGCGCGAATACACACATTCACCGCAAGTTTTGCCAACTGGGAGATTCATGCCCGCATCGTCGTTAGAAGCTCGGCGCATTGGCTGCCTGATTTCGTTCATGGCTGCTCTCCTTCTCGGATGCGGGCGCGAACTTCATCTGCATAATCGCGTTTGAACTCAGCTTCATCAGCATTCGGCAGGAACTCGACAGCAGAAAGAATGGCTCCAGAGATATCGTGTGCCGCAGCTGGAGTGTCATCGATAAACCCTGTTTCCCACGCTGCGAGCAGTCTGTTTGCTGCGAAGTGAATGCCCTCAGCGCGTGCCTGCGCCCGAATCTCGCGGAGAGCGGCGTCTGTGGCAGGGGTATTACCAATATCGTTGTATGCTGCCAAGATTTCTGCGACCTTATCTTGTCCAATTTCATCGCAGATGATTTCAGTGATTTCATGTGTCACATTTGAAAAAACGGTCACAGCGTCGATTGCACATTTATTCTCAGCAGCCAGCGCCCGCACCTGCTCCTGAAGCGCGGCGATACGTGCATCCTTCTCAGTGACGATGGCGGTGTGGTCGTCGTATGAAACTACCGGGCCAGACTTATCATTTCTATTTGGCACCTTGTCATCAAAGCAATAGCGCTTGATCTCGTTCATGATTGCACCCTCAGTTGATTCCAGCGATTTAGGAAGAGAACACGTGCAGCACGCGGTTCCAGTGGTGCAACGATGAATTCAGCCAGAGCAACACCCTCTAAGCATGCCCACACTGCACCATCATCCAGACCCAAATCACGGCGCTCAGTAGCCAGCATCACCAGGTCTGCCTGCTTTACTGCAGGGGACATTGCTGGTGGAAGTCCGAATTTATTACGGATCACTGCGTCAACACGCCGCTCAATGGCCTGATAGTCAGGTAGGAGCGCTTTCAGTGGTGAATTGATGTCGCTGCAATAAGCTTCAGCGGCATCGTGCAGAAGGGCTTCCAGTGCGTTCTCATGCGGCACCAGATAGCTCACGTGAACAGAATGCTGAGCAACGCTGTAGAAGTCGCTCACATGGCCAGTGAACCGGCAGATATTCGACAACGCGGCGGCGATGTCTACGATGGAGATACTTTCAGGGTGCATCTCATTAAAATTGAAGTGCCGGCCGGATAGGGTGGTAATCCACGACATTATTCAGCCCCCACGGTTTCGTGGCTTTCGCCGTGAAGCACGCGCTCGATCACTTCGGCAGAAAAGTTACGCGTGCCGGGAAGATCAAGAGCCAGTGAAATAGTGGTCTGCATAAGATGAAGATGAGCGTTCTGCTCAATCAGGTCGGCCAGCACATCAAACCGTGCATAGCGCCCGGCAGGGCATTCGCGCATGAAAGCCAGCTCATGATTCATCTGCATCTGGTAATCGGGCTCATAGCGCGTTACGTTGCTCTTGCATACTGAAGAGGCCAGAACGTTGCGAACGTCGAGGCGGGTAGCCAGAGCGTGAAGCAGCTGGCAGATATCAGGGAACGAGTGTTCAAGTTCACGAGCTTTGCCGTGGGCCTCTTTTACGAGCTCCGGCGTTGTTAGAGTTCCGACTTCATGTGCCATCGAAATAACCTTTTTCCTGTATTCAGGTTGCGCGAATCCCTTACCGAGAGCGGTAATAAAACGGGAACCTGATAATTTAATTAAATGGCTGGTGGATCACTGCATTAATCCACAGCCGTCTCCGCTGAGTAACACATCGAAAAGAGCACTACCGCGTGTATGCCGCCCCATCCTGGCTTTTGGTAATACAACGGCTGCGAGATAGGTTTTGCATGCCAGCGCTCTTTTCGATGTGTGCCGGTCTTTCCCGACTGCCATCAGCCCAACTGTTACACCCGTATTTCTCGCGCTGTGCCTGCTGCAGCAGACTAGCGGATTGCCCTAATTATTAGGTCACCGGTTAAGGGATGCGCTGACGCAACCCATCAATTCACCACAGGAAAGGGCATTCACTCAGCGTCTCAAAGCGTTCAACAAAGACCCACCTTGCAAATACCCTTACCTGTTATGAAAAAGGACGGTTAACAGGGCTACAAAACTCCCTGGTGAGGCAAACCCTGCCAACCGTCAAGACTACACACAGCACTCGTAAGACTTTATAAACCGATAAGTACACATTTCGTGGTGAACCATCCGTTGATAGTGATTAAACAATAGCTTTATTGCGTGTGTCAACTAAATGTTTATGTTTTGTGTGAGGAGATAAACAAGGCACGTTTACCCGGATGCTGGCCGGGTAAAGTTTTGAGGGGTTACTCTTTAGATACGTCTTCAGCTGATATGAAACGTGTGGCTTTGATGATCCCAGACACGAAGTGTATTTTCACTACCTTACCTGGTGCCATAGTTATCGGCTTATGATCGTTGTTAATGCTCGTGAACTGATAATCTCCATCACGTGTAAAGTTCAGTATTTTTATCATGTTATGGCCATCAGCAGTGCGAATGAACACCTCATCACCGGGGTGTACTTTCGTATTTGGCTCTATTACAACAAATTCACCCGATTGAATCCTTGGCCACATACTATCGCCACGAACTCTAACACCATATGCGCGGCTATCGCTGCTGTAAATCTGTAGCCAACCAGCGTGAAACTCCATCATATCAATCAAACCATCCATACCCAGAACTGCGTCGCCGATCACAGGTATGACCCCTTCCTTGACGCCGCCAACAAGTTCAATGTTGTCGGATTCGTTATCCTCTCCCAGCAACCATGACAAGCTTAAACCAGTCGCAGCAGCAATTTTTATGGCTGACTCCTTCCCTATCTCTCCACGCTTAAACCAGTTATTAACTGCCTGTGGGCTAACTTCAGCCATACGGGCCAACCCAGCTTTAGTGACATTAGCCGCCTTGAGAAGCTCCTCAGGGCGAGTGAGCTTTGTCATTTCTGTTTCCACGTTAGTTTTCATCCCTAAATAATAAACCTTTTGTTTACACGCAGGAATAAACAAAAGATTGACGTTTATATAAACTTATTGTTTAATCTCAGTCATCAAACATAACGGAGATTTTCAATGACCCCATTAGGAAAGGCTATCAAGGCAGCAGGCTCAGCCAGGGCGTTAGCTTGCAAGCTCGGAGTATCACCCATGAGCATAAGTTACTGGCAACACCGGTCTTCAGGAATGGTTCCGGCAGAGCGGGTAATCAGAGTCTTTGAAGTTACGGGAGTCACACCTCATGAACTTCGCCCGGATTTGTATCCGAATCCAACTGATGGAATGGCTGATCTTAATCGCTCAGCACCATCTCGTTAACTACTAAAGGAATAGGGAAATGGTGGAATTACAGCAGATCGTGATCCAGGCATGCAGGGACTACGAAGGCACTAACACGCAGATTGCTGAGCTGATGGGCCTGAAGTACACGGAGTTCAATAACCGCCTGCACATGAAGAACGGCACTCGCTTTTTCGATATGGATCAACTGGCTTACATGCAACACGTTGTGGGCCATCCGTTCTTAGCTGATTACTTCGCGAGGCAATTCGGGATGCTGGTGGTTGATAACCCGGCACCGGAACAAATGGATAATGTTGAGCTTTTTACTATCCAGATGCGCGCTGAGATGGCACGTGGTCTGGTAGCGCAGTCGAAGCTGGCAGCGGAGGAAGACGGAATTATCGAAAATAGTGAACTGAGGGAAGTTGGAAAAAACGTTTTAAAGACAGTGCGTCATACGGTAGCGGGGTTCCTGGCATGGGCGTCCTTACACGGTATGCAGGCAGAAGCGGCGGAATTGATGGTAAGCAGAAAAGTTGATGGCCAGGGGATTGCAGCCCCCGACCATCGGCGCTCAAGTCACTTTTAGCGGAGACAATAAGCACATGAACACTTTACTAAAAAAAGCGGGCATACCGCAATTGCATTGTAAGTCATTGCCAGGTGGATCAGCACCGGCCTCGTTTTTGTATGAAGCAAGATTACCCGGCGAGGCTGTGAACAGCAACTACCAGCTGGGTGTGCCACGGGTAGACGTTGAGAAGTTATGGCAGCAGGTAAACGATCTTGCACCGACCGGAGGGCTTCGTGGATGAAGACAGCCAAAACCTCAACCGGACGTACCGGGACCCGCGCGGCGTGCTGGTCAAAGTCATCCGCTGGGACAAAATTAACCAGCAGGTCATATTCTTGCGTGCGAATTATCCGCATGAGTGCATGCAGCCGCTTGAGCGGTTCATCCAGAAATTCACGAGGGTTCTATGAGCGTTAAGTTATCCGCCTACGTCTGGGATGGCTGCGCACTGTCCGGTATGAAGCTGTCGGAAGTAGTCATCATGGCCCGCCTGGCTGACTGGTGCAGTGATGATGGTGTGTGCTGGCCGAGTGTGGCAACCATTGCCCGTCAGATTGGCGCTGGCGAGAGCACGGTACGCACTGCGATCGGGCGCCTGGAAAAGGCTGAGTGGCTTACCCGAAAGCAGCGCCGCAAGGGCAATCGCAACACCTCAAACATCTACCAGTTGAACGTGGCAAAGCTGAAGGAAGCAGCATCTAAAGTTGATGCGCCAGAATCTGACCCATCAAAATCTGATGCATCAGGATTTGACGCATCAAAATATGAGGCCTCAAATTTTGACCCGTCGAAAAACTGTCACGAGAAGGGTTTTCACCCGTCAGAATCTGGGGGCGATCCGTTAGTAAATTCAAAACATGACCCGTCAGATAAAAAAGATTCTTGTCAGCCTCCTTCTGAGACCGACCCAGAAGTGGTTATTACTGACTCAGCCAAGCAGGTACTGGCACACCTGAATATGGTTACCGGTTCACGCTACCAGGTTAGCAAGTCGTCTCTCGATAGCATCCGTGGCCGCTTGTCAGAAGGGTTCACGACTGACGAGCTGATCCTTGCTACGGATTACCTGAACGCGAAATGGTCAGGTGACCTGGCGATGGTCGAGTATCTGCGCCCGGCCACAATGTTCCAGCCTTCAAAGTTCCCTGGTTATCTGTCAGGCGCAAATCACTGGCTTGAGGCAGGGCGACCTAAGAGCGTTAACGGCAAGTGGGTCAAGGAGTCCGGCGAGACTATTGGCGCTGATGTGGCAGACCACACTGAGCGTGACGCGGCCTACCGCCGTTTCATCGGCAGCGGTAATCCGCTGAAGAATCCGAGCCAGTTGGAGCAGACGGTCAGAGCTGAGGCGAGTAAGGCCGGGGTTCGTTCAATGCAGGTCAGCTTTGCGGTCAGCCGCTGGAACAGCATCTGGAAGGAGTGCGCATCGCGCATAGCCAGGGGGAAAGCAGCATGAATATCCGTGAAATGGCTATTGAGTTTGTACGTAATAACCCTGGCTGCACGTCAACGCAGATCGCAAATGGCGCCGGAATACCGAAGCGCATGATTCAGCCACTGATGACCGAGCTTTACACGCAGGAGATCGTTAACCGCTATGCGTTGAAGGCTCACCCGTTCCACTACCTAATCCCGAAAGAAGGGGACCGCCAGAACCTCGGCGAACGTTACGAAAAGCACCGTGCCAAGGCTACGCAACTGGAGAACGGCGGCTTATGGCGGCGAGCTGCGCGTGAATGGCTGCTGGCCATGGATGCGACCTCAAACGAAGAAGCACGCGATAAAGCTGCTAACCGCCGTGAATACTGCATCAGCCAGGGCTGCATTGGTGTACAGCATGAAACGTCAGGAATCGGCGTTATCAGCGTTCCGGCGATCGACATGTGGAGGAACTGATGGTTAAGAAACTGCGCGAGCACTTCACTGTTCATGAAATTTTTTACCACGGCATCCGCACGGCATGCGTAATGATTTTCCTGCTCTTTTTGGCTCTGGCTCTGGTTATGGAGATGGTAAGCAAATGACAACACTTTCGCAGATGTACAAACAAAAGGCCAAAACAGGCAGCGAAATCACCACCAAGAAAACCTACATGGTGCCGTTTGATGAGCTGTATCTGGAGCCAGGCGATAATATTCGCGAACTCAATGTTGCTTGGGCTGAACATATGCGTGACCTGTGGATCGCAGGCGCAGACCTTCCGGCACTGACCGTCACGGTAACTGACAAGGGCGTGAGGGTGGATGACGGCCAGCATCGCCTGATTGGTGCAGGAATGGCTATTGCAGCGGGAACAGACATCCCACGTATTGAGTGCAAAGACTTTGTTGGAACTGAGCTGGAAAGGCTGGCTCACCAGGCTGGAAGCAATGACAGCCTACAGATAACTCCAATTCAGCGAGCTACTCAATACAATCGGGCCAGAAAACGCGGGTACGAGATAGCGGAAATTGCTAAAGCTTTTCATCGCTCAGTCTCAGATATTGAAAGTCACCTGCAGTTGCTCTCTGCCGGGCCAGAAATCATCGGCATGGTTGAGTCTGGTGAAATGGCTTCAACAACAGCTGTCGCACTAACCCGAGAATATGGCCCTCAGGCGGGAACGGTGGCAACTGAGCAGATGGCTAAAGCGAAGGCGGCAGGTAAGAAGAAACTGACAAAGAGCGCTGCAATGCAGCAGTTCAGTACCAAGAAAGCCCGCCGCCTGGTTGAGCTCATGGCCGCATTCGAATTCAGCGATGAAGGATACAAGGCACCAGATGAGGTTTATCTGGAAGCAATGGGCATTATTGCAGAGTACCGCGAGAAACATTGCGCGCCAGCAGCCTCCAGCACTGATGGTGAGACGCTGGAAACTAAGCTGCCGATGGTGAAAGAAGACATCATCAGCCAGAGCGGAATAGAGACATGGGCATGTGCGGCTGCAGCGTTCGGCGACAAAGAAGAGTTCACCTTCAGCGAATCTAAATACGCTCATACATGGGCCAGCGATTCTCTGGAAAACCCTCAGATTGTTGTCGTTAAGGCTGAGACTATCCGAAAAGCGGTTGAGCTGGTGGCCGGGGAAAGCAACCACCATCCGCTGAACACCTGGGTGAGATCAAAGCTCTATGGGTTGCCAAACTCAGACGATGCCTGCCTACGCATCAAAGAAGTTTATGAAGATTACCGGAGCGAGTTTCCAGCTATTGGTGATTTCCAAAATATTCTCGAAAAAACAAATTGCTCAACCTGGTGGAACATCCGTGCGTTGCGGGCGGAAGTTAAGCGCGTTCTGAAAGAGTTGGAAGGGGCATCAGCATGAAATACGGGCTGATATACGCCGATCCCCCCTGGCAGTATGGGAACACTATCAGCCGCGGTGCGGCTGGTAATCATTACGACACCATGAACATTACTGATTTGAAGAGGCTCCCCGTGTGGGAGCTGTCAGCCGATAACGCTGTTCTGGTGATGTGGTACACCGGAACGCATGACCAGGAGGCCCGTGAGCTTGCGGAGGCATGGGGCTTTGACGTTCGCCAGATGTTCCTGTTCACCTGGGTGAAGTTCAACGGCAGGGCAGAGCAGCGCTTCAACGCAGCATTGGAAGAGCAGACCATTCACGACTTCACCGATCTGCTGGACATGCTTAATGCAGAGACCCGCATGAACCCCGGTAATTACACGCGGGGTAATCAGGAATCTGCGCTGGTGGCTGTCCGGGGAACGGGGCTGGAGCGGGCCAGTCGATCCGTTAAACAGGTGATTTACTCCTGCCAGGGTGAGCACAGCACTAAGCCGGCAGAAGCCAGATTCCGCCTTGAGCAGCTTTATGGCGATGTACCGCGCATAGAGCTATTCGCCCGCCGCCCGTCAGAGGGTTGGGACATATGGGGCAACGAGTGTGACAGCAGCGTGCAGATGCTGCCGGGTAGGGTTGCATGAAACTGATCCTGCCATTTCCACCCAGTGTTAACGGATACTGGCGCTCTACCTCTCGCGGTACGCTGATCAGTGAGCGTGGCCGCAAATACCGGATCAATGCGATAGCTGCCGTTTATGAGCAGCTTCGCCGCCGCCCGCAGGCGATCACTCATGACATTGATATCCACGTCGTCCTCTACCCGCCTAACCACGCTAAACGCGATTTAGACAACTTCCAGAAGGCGCTGTTTGATGCTGTAACTCACGCTGGCGTGTGGGTTGATGATATTCAGATCAAGCGCATGGTGGTGGAATGGGGTGACGTGACATGTCACGGTAAAGCAGAGTTAACGATCAATGAATTTCATCGATAAAACAACGTACTTACGTTGCCCTGTCGGTGTCAGGATTGTATATTTATACAGTCACTTAGTTATGGTCCGCATGCAGGCGGCCGTAACCACAACAAGCGGAGACAATATGAATCAGTTACTCGTAATTGATGGCGTTTCTGTACGCCAGGATACCTCGGGCCGCTATTGCCTGAACGATTTGCATCGCGCTGCTGGTGGAGAGGAGCGGCATAAGCCTCGTTTCTGGCTGGGGAACCAACAGACGCAGGAGCTTGTACAGGAATTAACCGAGGGTGGAAATCCTCCCTTGGAACAAAATCAACCAGTTAGAGTGATTCACGGTGGTGATAACCGTGGCACCTATGTATGCAAAGAGCTGGTTTACTCTTATGCGATGTGGATCAGCTCGTCATTCAGCCTGAAGGTGATCAGGACTTTTGATTCAGTAGTGACAGGGCAACATACCTCACAGGGACCGAATCGGGCAGATCAGGTGCAGGCGGGCGTAATTCTACTTGAGTCTGCCTCACGTACCCTGAATCTGTCGAACTCATCAAAGTTGGGTGCTTACCAGAAACTTCAGGATTTCGCTGGCCTGCCAAACATGATGCCTTCATATGCCATTGACGCCCCCTCTGATTCGATTGATGGTTCAAGCCGCCCCACAATGGCCCTCACCACGCTGCTACAGCGCCATAACCTTGGAATCAGCACGCAAGAGGCATTTAGTCGCCTGCAGCATGCGGGCATCGTAGAGCGCCGTTCACGCCCAAGCACATCAGCTAAATCCCGTAATGGTCAGAAGCAGTTCTGGTCAGTTACATCGCGCGGTATGCTATTTGGTAAAAACATCATCAGCCCTGGTAACCCGAGAGAGACGCAGCCTCACTTCTTCGATACGAAGGTACAGGAACTGATTCGCATTCTGGTTTCAGCCAGCGCATCTTGAAGGGGGATTGATGAGAGCATTACTAAAACCCTGCATCCAGCCCGATCTTGGAATTGTGCTGCTTCGTCCGGGCAGTGAACTGATGCCACTATTCCGCGCGCGCCGCGTGCTTATAAGCACTGAACCGCACCACATGCACGGTATGGGTTCCGGCATGCTTCCAGATACGGAGCAGCCGCTACTTGATGATCCGGTGATGATGACATTCTTCACTCATGAGCGTGTTATCAAAGCAGCTGGTGGGATTAACTCTCTTGAAGACCACCTGCAGCACGGCACCGGGTGCCAGATAGAAAGCGACTGGCATGACTCCAGCCATACCACTCTGCGCACCGGCAACGGTGCAGTGCGCCTTTGCTGGCACTGTGATAACCGGCTACGCGAAATCGAACCATCGCCGCGAACGCTGGATATCGCAGCGCGCAATACCGCACTTTGGGTGATCAGCACGGCTCTGTCGGCATTTATGCTGCCCGATGGCCACCAGATAACCTTGCCGGAGCTCTGCTGGTGGGCTGCAACAAAGCACGTTATTGATCTGATGCCGGAGAACGCCGCACGCATCGTGTTGAAACTGCCTGTTGGGAAGGTGGCCACCGGAACACTGAAAGAGGCGCATATCGTCCCGGAGCAATCAGCAGTGCAGATTCTGGAGGAGCAGGCAAAGCAGGTGCTGGAGATGGCTATCGATCCTGAAACGCCGGAGACGTTTCTGTTACGGCCAAAGCGCCGCCGATGGAGCAACGAGCAGTATACCCAATGGGTTAAGCAGCAGCCTTGCCTGTGCTGTGGTAAACAGGCAGACGACCCACACCACCTGATCTTATACGGCATGGGCGGTATGGGCACTAAAGCGCATGATTTATTCGTGTTGCCGCTATGCAGAGCGCACCACGATGAACTTCATGCTGATGTGCGTGCGTTTGAGGCTAAGTACGGCACACAGCCGGAGCTGATCATTCGCACGCTCGACAGAGCCCTGGCACTCGGCGTTATTGCCACGGGTAAGAAAAATAGCGGAGACAAAAATGCGTGATATTCAGATGGTATTAGAACGCTGGGGCGCATGGTCCCGGCATCGTTACGAAATGGGTTATTCTCCGATCGCTGCTGGCTTTAAAGGGTTATTGCCAGAATCACCAAGTATGGCATCGTGTACAGACCATGATGCGATGATTGTTGATGCTTGTGTTGGCAGGCTAAAGGCAAAAAGGCCAGAAGAGCACGCACTTATTGAAGATCACTACATCAAAAATATTTCAAAGCGACAGTTGGCGAAGCGAGACCGTTGTGATGAAAAACTTATACGCATAAAATTTCAATTGGCTGAAGGCTTCGTAGAGGGATGCCTCTCAATGCTGGATGTCACTCTAGAAATGGACCCCTACACTCAAAAGCATTTAATTGAGCTTTCCGAAAAAAATAATTAACGCGGTCCGCATTTTATCCATTAACGTGATAAGAGTGGTCACAAGCAAGCGGCTTACTTTAGTAGTGCTTATGTTTTGTGCGCTGCTAAAGTTTTCTGAAATTCTGCCGAAAGTAACGAATGTTGGCGGCTCTACAGCACAAAAGGCTTTGCTTTTAATCCTGTATCGTTCATAGTTACTGTATAAATGCAAGCCAACTGACCTCCTTTAGGAGGTTTTTTCGTATTTATATTTATAGTTAAACCTACATGTAGTGTTTTTTTGTACTCAAGGCACTATATGTAGTGATAAAAAGGAGACCACAATGAATTTCGTTGAACTGTATGAGAAATTTGGGATCGTTCCTGCAGAATTTAGACCTAACGAATCCAATGAAGAGTTCGGAAGGCGATATCTTAGTAGCTACTCTGTGGTTACTGAGCAAAAAGGTGTTGTTTATTCAACAGGTTCTGTTGTTAATACGAACAATTTGGCAAGTAAGCCGAAAAATGATTATCAGCTTTATTCATACTAAAAAACTATAATATGCCAAATTGGAATAAGGTCATGGGCGAGATGGCAGTTCTCGCCCAGAAAAGCCCACTTGATACTGTTCGCAGCAAATACCTCAAAGAATTTTCAGAAAAAACTGGTCGAAATGTTATCGCCTACTACTCTGGATTTTTGCAAAAAAATGCCGCAGCACATCATCACCTGATTGGAATGTCAGATGACGATAAAAATGGTTTTATGACGGCAATACACGGACTAGATGCTACAAAAGGCTTAGACCTTTTATTGCACACCCCTGGTGGTGATATTGCAGCTCTTGAATCGATTGGAAATTATCTAAGATCAAAGTTCGGAAACGATATCCGGGCATTTGTTCCCATGATTTCAATGTCCGCAGGAACTATGCTTGCCTGTTGTGCTAAAGAAATTGTTATGGGTAAGCAATCAAATATTGGACCATTCGACCCTCAGATTGGCGGTGTACCTGCTCACGGGGTCATTGAAGAGTCCCAAAAAGCCTACAATGATATAATTCAAAATCCTGCTTCTGTAGGATACTGGCAATTTACCCTCAGCAAATTAAATCCTACCTTCATCGGCGAATGTGAAAAAGCGATACAGTGGGCAACCACAATCGTTAGTGACTGGCTTGTAACAGGTATGTTTATGGGTGAACAAGATGCAGCTACTAAAGCAGATGCTGTTTGTAGAAGCTTAAATAATCATACATCTACATTTGCCCATGCTAGGCACATACATAGCGATAAGGCTAAACAGATTGGTTTGAAAATAACTGACATGGAAAGTGATCAGGATATTCAAGATTTGGTACTGACCATCCATCACAGTTATATGCATACTTTTGGTGGGAGTTCCGCCGCTAAAATTATCGAAAATCATGAAGATGGTCGAATGGTATGGCATGTTTCGCCTTCTGATGAATAATGAACAAATTTTTTAATTAAACCCTGATTATTCAGGGTTTTTTTTCGCCTTGAATAAATTAAAGCTAGTCACAGCATAAGGGGGGCGTAATGTCCGATCCGGTATCAGGGGGCATTATTGCCACGGCTGCGGTAACCGGGGCAAGCGTTTTTGGACTGGTCACCGGTACTGATTACGGTGTCGTGTTCGGTGCATTTGCTGGCGCAGTGTTTTACGTAGCCACGGCAGCTGACCTAAGCCTGACACGGCGTGCAGCCTATTTTCTCGTTTCTTACATCGTTGGGATATACGGTTCGGGCCTGATGGGTTCAAAGCTGGCGCAGTGGTCTGGCTATAGCGACAAGCCTCTTGATTCACTCGGGGCTGTCATTCTGTCTGCTATCGCGATTAAGACGCTGACCTTCATCTTTGAGCAGGACCCTCTGAACTGGTTCCAGCGTTGGAGGGGAGGAACCAATGGCAACAAATGATCCGCTACTGATTGCAAACGTACTGGCCTGTTCTGCCATCGTCATCCGTCTGATGTTCTTTCGTAAGCCGGGAGCACGGCATAACTGGTGGGCATCGTGGTTGGCATACCTGCTAATCCTCGCGTATGCCTCGGTGCCGTTCCGATACTTCTATCACTGCTACGGCTCCCCTGGTTGGGGTGTCGTTCTCATTAATCTCATAATCTGCGCCGCTGTCTTCCGGTCCCGGGGGAATGTGGCCCGGTTACTTAACGTATTGAGACCACAATGAACCTGAACCAATTCCAACGGGCGGCTGGCATCAGCGCCGAACTTGCCGCGCGCTGGCATCCGCACATTGATGCGGCAATGGCTGAATTCGGCATTACTTCACCGCTGGCGCAGGCTATGTTCATCGCGCAGGTGGGGCATGAGTCCAACAGCTTCAGGGCGACCCGCGAGAACTTCAATTACAGCGTCCAGGCTTTAATGGTGACGTTCTACCCGGCGCGCATGACCCGTGACCAGGCTTTCACGCTTGGTCGTAAGCCAGGGGAGAGCCCATTACCGTTAGAGCGGCAGAAAGCGATCGCCAATCTGGTCTATCAGAAGCGCTTCGGCAATAAGCTCGCAGGCGACGGATGGAAGTATCGCGGTGGCGGGTTAATTCAGACAACATTCCTGGATAACTACCGGGCCACAGGTAACGGCATCAAGGTCGACCTGGTGAGCAACCCGGAACTGATTGAACTTGACCAAAATGCGGCGCGGTCAGCTGCATGGTTCTTTGTCTCAAAAGGATGCCTGAACTGGATTAACTCTGTGCCGAGCTGCACAAAAATCATCAACGGTGGCGATAACGGGTTAGCAGACCGCACGGCGCGTTACAACCTGGCTAAATCGGTGCTTGTATGACGTGGCTGGCAACTAACTGGAGAGTGGTTCTGGTTGCTGGCCTGATTCTGTTGTGCGTATCCATGGCTAAGCTGGCAAGCGGCTACCACGCCAGAGCGACATCAGCAGAGAAGAGCCTCGCCTCATCCGAAGCTATAACCAGGAACGCTACAGCCGCCATTAACCTGATGTACGACATCACTAAAGCGGCGAACGCCGAACGCCAGTCATTACAGCAGAAGGGTGAAACACATGTGGTCTACATTCGCGAAGCGGTTAAGGGCGACGAATGCGCTGTTCGTGATGTTCCTGATGCCGCTGCTGATGATCTCCGGTTGTACGCGGACAGTATACGTGCAGGTGCCCAGGCCAAAGCTAAACCCTGACCTGACTGCACCAACGCCAATACCGCCTGTACCAGAACAGATGCGCTGGCAGGACAGTTTAGAGCTGAACGTTAGCCTGATAACGGCGATCGGTCAGTGCAACATCGACAAGGCAGCTATTCGTATAATTGAAGAAGGCTTAAAAGATGAGTGAAGCAAAACCGCAGGATGGAATTACATAAAAATGCTTGAAATTACCACCTCGGCGGTAACAGCAGGCAAAAAAAATGAATCATTTTTTAATTTGTTTGGATAAACTTTAAGCTCATTGAATTTTAATAAATGAGAAAAATGTGAGACAGTTTACCGAAGCTATAACTCAAAGTTTACAAGATAAAAACTGGTATGCAGCATTGTTCTTGAGCCTTGCTATCCCTGATATCTGTCGTAGTGTCGAAAACCCTAAGCCTGAAAGAGGAGAGATAGGAAAACTATATGCAAACTGGTTTGACCGCTATCTTGGGCAAGAATACTCATCAGGAGAACACGAAGAGACAAGGTTTTATGGGTATGATTGCTGGATGTATCGATGCAGTTGTATGCACTCAGGGTTAGATTTTTTGGATAAAAAAAGGCTCAGACTATTTGTTTTTACGCCCCCGCCAGCACCTGGATATATAGTGCACAGGAACTCAATTGACAATAAATTGCAACTGCAAATCGATTGTTTTTGCAAGGACATTTTGGATGCGGTAGATAAATGGATGTTGGATATCAAGGGCAAAGAAACTTATCTTCAAAGGATGAACTCTCTGCTCACTATATCAACCGCTCACTACACCCCCTCTTTATTATCTTGAGCAAGCCACCTTCGGGTGGTTTTTTTATGAGGTAAATATGGAAGTTGTTATCAACGGCGTGCCATATGCACCTGCAGCACAGCAACGGTCCAACATTGGGATAGCGATCACCACGCATATCTCCCGGCCATGAGGTAACAACATGCCAGCAGCAATACCACGCGCCTGCCGTAAGCATGGCTGTGGAAAGACCACGACTGATCGCTCAGGTTACTGCCCTGACCATATCCACACAGGATGGCAGCAGCATCAGCAGGGCAAAACCCGGCAGCAGCGTGGATATGGCAGTGCGTGGGACATACGCCGCGCGCGCATCCTGACGAGGGACAAGCACCTGTGCCAAAACTGCATGAGGAATGGCCGCGTTGCAGCAGCACCTACGGTTGACCATATCAAGCCTAAGGCACACGGCGGCACAGACGACGACAGCAATCTTGAAGCGTTGTGCTGGCCCTGCCATAAGCGCAAGACGGCCAATGAGCGCAACCGATAGGGTACCCATCATCAATGCGTTGAATTGTATGAAAATTCATTCAAATAAGAATGAATGTCATCTATTCCAGCCAGGGGGAGGGCGGGTTGAAAGTTCAGGGCTGACGCCCTAAAGGACCGCCGCCTAAGTTTTTTTCGCACCGCCGCAGGTTACGAAACCTTTTTTTGGGGGTACCCCTGCAATCATTAATAGGAGTTTTCGATTATGCCGGGACCACCGAAAACCCCGACCCACCTGGCTTTGGTGAAGGGTAACCCATCTAAGCGGCCACTAAATAAAAACGAACCAAAACCCCCTTCAGGGGTACCCCCAATTCCGAAGCATTTTGATAAGCAGGGTAAGTACTGGTTTAAGCGAATGGCTGAAGAGCTGGACGCTGTCGGAGTAATTACACTGCTTGATGCCCGCGCCCTTGAGCTGATGGTCGAAGCCTACACCGAGTACCGCCGCCACTGTGAAACGCTGGATCGGGAAGGCTACACCTACGCAGTATTTAGCGAGGAAGAACCGGACGAAGGCAGGGAGCGTGAAATCAGAATGATTAAGCCCCATCCGGCAGCGGTAATGAAAGCCGATGCGTGGAAACGTATCAGGGCAATGCTGGGTGAATTCGGTATGACGCCAGCCAGCCGGACAAAGGTTGGTGTGAAGGGCGCTGCTGAAGTTGACCCTCTCGATGAATTTCTCAATAAAAAGCGCAAATGATGAATGGCAACCGTTCAGGCTGGTATTCAGTACGCAGAACACGTACTGGCTGGCGAGATCGTTGCTGGCGAACTGGTGCGTCTGTCGTGCCAGCGATTCCTTGATGATTTAGAGAACGGGCCGGAGCGCGGCATCTACTTCAGCGAGGACCGCGCCCAGCACGTCCTCGACTTTTATAACTTTGTTCCGCACGTTAAAGGTGCGCTGGCAGGCAAGCCGATTGAGCTTATGCCATGGCATATTTTCATCCTGATTAACCTTTTTGGCTTTGTGATTCCACTGATTGACGAGTTGACCGGGGAGCAGGTTCTGGACGAAGACGGCGACACGGTTATGGTTCGCCGCTTCCGCACCGCGTACAGCGAAGTCGCCAGGAAAAACGCGAAGTCCACGCTTTCATCTGGAATCGGTCTTTATATGACCGGGGCAGATGGTGAAGGTGGCGCAGAAGTCTATTCAGCTGCAACCACTCGCGATCAGGCGCGAATCGTTTTTGATGACGCCAAAAACATGATTAAGAAGTCGCCCAAAATTCTTGGCCGGCTCTTTGGTCACGTAAAGCTGAATATTCACCAGGAGCGCACCGCCTCGAAATTTGAGCCGCTTTCAAGCGATGCAAATAACCTCGACGGCCTGAATATTCATTGCGGCATCGTAGACGAACTCCACGCGCACAGAACCCGTGACGTGTGGGACGTTCTGGAGACGGCCACTGGTGCGCGACTCCAGTCACTGATATTCGCTATCACGACATCCGGGACCAACAAAGAGGGCATTTGCTTTGAGCAGCGCGACTATGCCATCAAGGTTCTGCGCGGCGTGGTGGATGATGACACCTATTTCGCCGTTATCTACACGCTGGATGAAGACGACGACCCGTTCGACGAACGCAACTGGCCGAAAGCCAATCCCGGGCTTGGGGTATGTAAACGCTGGGACGACATGCGCCGCCTCGCGAAAAAGGCGAAAGAACAGATCGCGGCCCGTCCTAACTTTTTCACCAAACACCTGAACATATGGGTAACCGCTGAGAGCGCCTGGATGGATATGGATCGCTGGGATAAGTGCAATGACATCGCAGAAGATGATGAGCTCGTCAAATGGCCGCTGTGGGTCGGCATCGACCTTGCAAACAAGATAGACATCTGCGCAGCTGTGAAAACGTGGATGGCTCCCAACGGCCATACGCACACGAAGTCTAAATTCTGGATACCCGAAGGTCGCCTTGAGACGGCACCCAAGCATATTTCTGAGCTTTACCGGAAATGGGCTGATGCCGGGCATCTGGAATTAACGGACGGTGACGTTATCGATCACGGCTATATCAAGGCCGATGTCGAAGCCTGGGTTAAAGGGGAGAGCCTGCGGGAAATCGCCTTCGACCCGTGGAGCGCTACGCAGTTCAGTCTGGCGCTGGCCGACGAGGGGCTGCCGCTGGTGGAGGTGGCGCAGACGGTAAAAAACCTGTCCGAGTCTATGAAAACGGTGCAGGCGGATATCTACGGCAGCAAGTTCCATCACGACGGCAACCCCGTCATGACGTGGATGATGTCCAACGTGACCGTCAAGCCAGACAAAAATGACAACGTCTTTCCGAACAAGTCCACTCCGGAAAACAAAATCGATGGACCGGTGGCGCTCTTTACTGCGAAAAGCCGCCTGATCGTCAATGGAGGTGATAAGCCGGACAACAGCGCGTTCTTCGACGATCCGATAATGATAGGTGTCTGATGAAATCCAAAAAACATCCCGGGCGCGTAAAAAGCGCCCTTTTAAACTGGCTAGGTGTTCCCATCAGCCTGACGACTGGCGACTTCTGGCAGGATTGGATGGGGGCGAGCAGCAGCGGTAAAACGGTGTCGGTCGATAAGGCCATCAAGCTTTCTGCGGTATGGGCCTGTGCCAGGCTGTTAAGCGAATCCGTGTCTACGCTGCCGCTCAAGGTGTATCGGCGTCAGGCGGATGGTTCGCGAATACTGGCACAGGATCATCCAGCTTATCGCGTTCTCTGCCGACAGCCCAATGCAGAAATGACGCCATCACGATTTATGCTGATGGTGGTGGCGAGTCTTAGTCTGCGCGGTAACGGCTTTATCGAAAAGCTGATGATCGGTAACAAGCTGGTGGGCCTCAATCCTCTGCTACCGCAGAATATGGTGGTGAAACGGTTGGATAACGGGCAACTGGAATACACTTACACCGAAAAACTCGGCAAGCGGGTCATACCGGTTAAAAAAATCATGCATATTCGCGGGTTCGGCCTTGATGGCGTCTGCGGCATGATGCCGATGATGGTCGGGCGCGACGTGATTGGCTCGGCCATGGCCGTTGAGGAATCGGCGGCCAAGATATTCGAGAACGGGATCCAAAACTCCGGTTTCATCAGTGCAAAAACGGCCTTGAACGAGGACCAGCGCGGCAGGCTAAAGAAAAATCTCGGGGACTTTGTCGGCTCCAAAAACGCCGGCAAGGTCATGGTTCTGGAAGGAGACCTGTCCTATCAGGGCATTACTATGAACCCCGAAGCGGCGCAGATGCTGGAGAGCCGCTCATTCAGCATCGAGGAGATTTGTCGCTGGTTCCGTATTCCGCCGTTTATGGTGGGGCATGCCGACAAGCAGAGCAGCTGGGCGTCGAGCGTGGAAGGCATGAACCTGCAATTTCTGACCAATACATTGCGGCCGCTGCTGGTCAACATCGAGCAGGAAATCGCGCGCTGTCTGCTGGACGGCGACGAGGATTATTTTGCCGAGTTCTCGGTGGAAGGTTTGCTGCGTGCCGACAGCGCGGGGCGTTCTGCCTATTACACCACGGCGCTGCAAAACGGCTGGATGTCACGCAATGACGTTCGCCGAATGGAAAACATGGCACCAATTGAGGGTGGCGATATTTATACCGTGCAGCTCAATCTGACGCCGCTGGAAGACTTGAAGAAAAATAGTCAGGCAGCGCGGGCAAAAGTCTTTCAGGAAGTACACGCTTGCGTGTTCCCAGACATACCTTTCGAACAATCACCGCTTAAACAAGCGGCCTAGGAGCATCTCCCATGACAATAAAAAGTCTTCCGGCAGCGCCGGAGGGGCGGCCCTTTTCGCGTGAAAAACGCGATTGGCCGTCTTCCGCAATGGAGCGCTGGAATGGCAGCATCAAAGCGGCAAAGCCGGGCGATAACAGCATTTCCATCTTTGATGTGATTGGTGCCGACTACTGGGGCGATGGTGTCACAGCAAGCCGTATCGCTGGCGCGCTGCGCTCACTTGATGGTGCTGATGTGACAGTGAATATCAACTCGCCTGGCGGTGATATGTTCGAAGGTTTGGCGATTTATAACCTTCTTCGTGAGTACAAAGGCAAAGTTACCGTAAAAGTTCTCGGCCTGGCTGCATCCGCTGCATCAATCATCGCTATGGCGGGTGATGAAGTTCAGATTGGACGCGGTGCCTTCCTGATGATCCACAACTGCTGGGTCTATGCGATGGGTAACCGTCACGACCTGGCTCAAATCGCCGCTGATATGGAGCCTTTCGATAAAGCGATGGGCGACATCTACTCAGCTCGTAGCGGCCTCAGTCTGGAGGATGTCAGCGCGATGATGGATGGCGAAACTTACATCGGGGGCAGCGATGCCGTTGAAAAAGGCTTTGCAGACCGTCTCCTTTCAGCTGATGAAATCGCTGATGACGATGACAGCCCATCTGCAGCGCTTAGAAAGCTCGATGCATTGCTCGCCAAGACAGACACTCCGCGCTCGGAACGGCGGAAATTATTGAAAGCTTTATCAGGCAGCAAGCCAGGCGCTGTTGCCGATCATGAAGGTAAGCCGGGCGCTACCGAAAAAATCGATCCTGAACACCTCAAAGAACTCAATAACGCGCTGGCCGCGTTCCGCAAATAAGGAACACCCATGTCTGAAGTAAACGAAATCCTGAAACAAGTAACCGCAAGCATTGAAGATGCAAACGGCAAATTTAGCGCCAAAGCAGAAGAGGCGCTGAAAGAAGCAAAAAAATCCGGTTCCCTCTCAGAAGAAACTAAAGCAGCGGTCGATAAAATGGCTTCAGAGTTTAACGCCATGCGTGAAGCTGAAAAAACGCTGAAAGCTGCCCTGGGTGAGCTGGAGCAGCACGTTGCCCAGATGCCGCTCAGTAACGCGGCTAAACTGGTTGAGACCGTCGGCCAGCAGGTTATTTCATCTGAAGCGCTGAAATCCTTCTCTGCTGGCGTGGAGGGTAATAAGCGACTCAGCATTCCAGTCAGCGCCGCGCTGCTTACGGTGAATGTCCCCGGCCAGATCGTAGCTCCAGACCGTCTGCCAGGTATCGATGCGCAACCAAAACAGCGCCTGTTCATTCGTGACCTGATCGCACCGGGCCGAACTGCATCGAACACTATTTACTGGGTACAGCAGACCGGGTTCACGAACAATGCAAAGGCTGTCGCTGAGAACACCACTAAGCCTTACAGTGATATTCAGTTTGCAGAGAAGATCACCCCGGTTCGCACCATTGCGCACCTGTTTAAGGCAGCGAAGCAGATTCTGGACGACATGCCGCAGCTTCAGTCAACTATCGACGCTGAGCTGCGCTACGGCCTGAAATATGTCGAAGAGCAGGAGATTCTGTTCGGAGACGGTACTGGCGCTCATTTGGAAGGCATCATCCCGCAGGCGTCTGCATATGCAGCCGCGTTTGAAGTAGACCAGCAGAACGGTATTGATGACCTGCGACTGGCTATGTTGCAGGCTCAGCTGGCCCGCTTCCCGGCCTCCGGCCATGTTCTGCACTTTATTGACTGGGCTAAGATCGAGCTGATTAAAGATACGCTGGGCCGCTATATCCTGGCGAACCCTGCAGCATTGACCGGCCCGACCCTCTGGGGCCTTCCAGTTGTGGCAACTGAAGCTGCCGCATTCCAGGGTAAATTCCTGACCGGGGCTTTCAATGCCGGTGCGCAAATCTTTGATCGTGAAGATGCCAACGTTGTGATTTCTACTGAGAACGCCGACGACTTCGAGAAAAACATGATCTCAATTCGTTGTGAAGAGCGACTGGCGCTGGCAGTTAAGCGCCCTGAAGCCTTCATCTATGGCACATTCACTGCGCCTGCTGCTGGTGGCGGCTCATAAATCTCTCTTACCATGCGGCCTGCGGGCCGCTTTTTAGCTGGAGCTAAATATGAAACTTAAATTACTCAAACCCATCTATCACGATGGAGTGGTGAAACCCGCTGGCGCAACGTTCGAAACTGCTGAACAGCATGGGCGCGAGCTGATTAAAAAGCTATATGCGCAGTTGGCAACTGAGGATAATCCTGCAGAGCAGCCAGAGCAGCCAGAGCAGCCAGAGCAGCCAGAGCAGCCAGAGCAGCCAGAGCAGCCAGAGCAGCCAGAGCAGCCAGAGCAGCCAAAAACCAAAACCAAAACTAAATAAGGGGTTTTATGATCGAAATGAGCATTATTAAGGCTCATTGTCGGATTGAGCCTGATGTCACTGACGACGATAACCTGCTGGGGATTTATTCCGGCGCGGCGAGCCGTTACGTGCAGACATGGACCCGCAGAACGCTCTACCAACTCAATACCGATCCTGGCTATGACACGGATGAGAATCGTCTGCTGTTAGACGATGACATCCGAGCCGCGATGCTGCTGCTTATCGGTCACTGGTACTCAAACCGTGAAGCGGTAGTCATAGGCCAGGCGCCTTCTTCAGTGCCCCTTGCTGTAGAAGCACTTCTACAACCATACAAAATTTATGGAGTCTGACGTGGCATGCTCAGGCTGTCAGCGCCGCCGCGAGTGGCTCAAAAATTGGATGAGGATTGCACATGAACGAGCAACAGGTAAACGCACTGCTGGAAGCGATGCAGAAGCAGACGCAAGCGCAGATCGACCAGACAGCAGCGCTAAGTCGCCTGGCAGAGTCGAATGAGTCTCTGGCTGCTGTTCTGTATCAGACCTTTGCCGATGAAATTGAAGCCACTTCGCCAGATTCTCCTGTACCAACGTATCTGAGTGGTAAGGTCAGGGGGTAGCGATGCAGGCAGGAAAACTACGGCACCGGATCACGCTGCAGCACAAAGTTAACGTTCAGGATCAGTTATCAGGCGCAGTCAATCCTGAGTGGCGCGACCTAGCTACGGTGTGGGCTGACGTGGTGCCATTGTCTGCGCGGGAGTTTATCGCGGCTCAGGCCACCCAGGGTGAAATAACTACCCGAATTACAATCCGGTATCGCGCCGGGCTGACGAACGCGAACCGGATTGTTTTCCGTGACCGGATTTATAACGTTGAAGGTGTTCTTCCTGATGCAGTAAGCGGCAGGGAATATCTGACCCTGCCATGTTCGGAGGGGGTTAATGATGGCTGATGGCGTGAGCTTTAAGCTGACTGGTATCGATACGCTGCTGGGTCGGCTGGATACCCTTAGCGATGACATGCGGAACAAGGGCGGACGTGCCGCGCTGCGTAAGGCGGGCAATGTCATTGTCGCCAGAGCGAAAGCGAACGCTGCGAGAATCGACGACCCAGGCACCGGGCGCAGCATCGCGGATAACATCGCTCAGCGCTGGGACGGCAGGCGATTTAAGCGCACTGGTGACCTCGGGTTCAGGGTCGGCGTGATGTACGGCGCGAAACTTAAAAACCATCCTTCGCTCAGCAAAAATTCACCCACTCCGCACTGGAGGCTTATCGAGTTCGGAACCGAGAACATGAGGGCCCAGCCGATTATGCGCCCGGCGGGTGATTCCAGCATTAATGAAGTTGTGGCCACATTTGTCAGCGAGTATGACCGGGCGCTTGACCGGGCGATCGCCAGAGCTAAAAAGAAAGCGGGGGGCGGATGATTGCACCAATTTTCACAACCTGCGCAGCGAGCGCTGATGTCCGGGCGCTGCTGGGCGACACCACAGTGAGACTTTACCCATTCGGGAAAAACCCCGAAACACCCACCTATCCCTACGCGGTGTGGCAGAACATAACCGGCGGACCAGAGAATTACCTTGGAACGCGCCCTGACGCGGACAATTACACGCTGCAGGTTGATATCTATGCCAACACCGACAGTGAAGTGATCGCCGTGGCGCGCGCGCTGCGTGATGCCATTGAACCCCGCGCCTATATCACCCGATGGGGGGAGCAGGAGCAGGACAGTGAAACCAAACGGTACCGCTATTCATTCGATGTCGACTGGATAGTGTTGCGATAACAAAAACCCTTAACAACAGACCCGCTCCGGCGGGTTTTTTATTACCTGGAGAAAACTATGTCAGTCGTGACACAAGGTACTCAGCTCTATGTTCTCGCCGCGGGCGTGGTCAGAGAGGTCGAATGCATTACCGCGTTCTCACCGGGCGGGAACCCCGCCGATCAGATTGAGGACACCTGCCTGAGCGAGCGAAGCACGCGCACTTACAAAAAGGGCCTCCGCACTCCCGCACAGGCTTCCGCAACGCTCAACGCTGATCCGGCAAACGCCAGCCACCTGATGCTCAGTAACCTGGCTGAATCTTCCGATCAGGATGATTTGACCTTTGCTATCGGCTGGGCGGATGGCGAGGACGAGCCAACCGTTGGCGCTGCTGGCGCATCTGGCGCAGTTGATGGCCTTATTCTGCCGGATACGCGCACCTGGTATGTCTTCAAAGGCTATGTTGCTGACTTCCCGTTTGACTTCCAGGCCAATACGGTTGTGCAGACGACCGCCACTATTCAGCGCTCAGGTGCTGGCGTGTGGATTCCGAAGGCTGGCGCAGGCAGCTAAACAACAATCGGGCGTGACATGTCACGCCTAATCTTATCTCGCAGGAAGGCACATGAAACTGACCCTCGATTCACTGAAAAAATCCGGCGCATTCACAGGTCGTCCGGTGGAAAAACAAATCACCTGGAAGCAGCGTGATGAAGAATTTACAGCCACGGTGTTCATCCGACCGCTGGGTTACCACAGCGCCACATCTGACGTACTGGCCCATGTGGGCAAGGTTGACGGCATTGCCGGGCGTATTGCAGCCAGTATCTGTGATGAAGATGGTCACCCGGTCTTCACGCCTCAGGATATTACTGGCGAGGCTGACCCCGATCGCGGCGCGCTTGATGGCGCACTGACTATCGCGCTCCTGGTTGCCATTCAGGAGGTGAACGATCTGGGAAAGACCACCAACTCAGCGCCGAAGATGAATTCTGGTGCGAGCTCGTCCTCAATGGAATCGGCGGAAGAACCATCGCCGAAGCCAGAGAAAACCTCAGCTTCCGGGAGTACCAGCTCTGGGTTAAGTACCGAGCCGCCTACGGCAATCTAAACCCGATGATGCGTACTGAGTGGGGGGCGGCGCTGGTGGCCAGTACGCTGGCTAATGCCAATCGGGACCCAGAAAAAAGTGAGCCTTTCAGTATTGCTGACTTCGCACCTCACATGCAGAAAGAGGCAATAAGCTTGAAAGAGGCTATGGAAACCTGGGTCTAAATGCGGATTTTTTTGCTAGCATATTATCTCTATTTGCCTTCAAGGATGGTTAATGTGAAAAAGTCCATTTTATTTGGAATATTGTGCCTTACATCTCAGGTTTCGATGGCTGCTATAAATCCAGTATACCTGCAGTGCCCAAATTTTGACGAAAGAGCTTCAGACCTCATAATTGTATTAAATGAAGCCAACGGTACCGCTGCACTTCAGTCTAAGTTAGGAGGTTCCGGGTTCAATTTCTCAGAGCCCGCCTCCTTTGGACCAAATGAGGTGGTTTGGAGTAAGAAGTCTGGCAATTTTAAGCATACATATTCAGTTAACAGGTCATCGCTAACATTTGAAAGAAAGACTTTCAGTGGCATGACAGGAGAAACGTACTCTACAAAAACTGAGTGCAAAATTTCCAAAGCAAAAGCATCTAATAAATTCTAAAGCCAAACTATATCAATAGCCCCATCCGTGGGGCTTTTTTTCGCCCGGAGAACAGAAAGTGGCAAGCAAATCTCTCGGAACATTGACTCTAGACTTGGTCGCAAAAGTTGGCGGTTTTGTCTCCGGTATGGACAAAGCCGAAAGAGCATCAGCTAAATGGGGTAAGCAGGTTCAGGATGATGCACAGAAAACATCTGTTGCTCTGGCGGGAATTGGTGCAGCAGCCGCAGCAACCGCTGCAGCTGTGGGTGTTGCTGGCTTTAACCTTCTGAAATCCACTTCACAGCAGATTGCATCAACGGATCAGTGGGCGAAATCCCTTAAGATGTCCACTCAGGAGTTGCTGGCTTGGCAGTTCGCCGCAGAGCGCGCGGGAGTAGCTGGCGATAACATGGCTGACGTCTTCAAAGATCTTAGCGACAAAATTGGGGACGCGGTACTGAATAAGTCAGGTGAGGCCGTTGGTGCGCTTGATTCCCTTGGCTTATCAGCTGAAAAACTGTCTAAGGTCTCTCCTGATAAGCAGATGCTCGCAATCGGCGAGGCACTGGGGAAAATTAGCACAAATGCCGGAAAGGTCACCATCCTTGAAAGCTTAGGCAATGATCTATCAAAACTCCTGCCGCTGTTTGACAATAACAATGAAAAGCTGAAAAACTTTATCCGTATAGCCAAGGATTATGGAGTTGCGCCTGATCCTGCTTCTATTGATGACTTGGTCAAAGTAAACGACATTTTCTTGGATATGGAGGCTCAGGTTAAGGGTCTTAAAATGGAGATTGCTGCCGGGCTGGCGAAAGCCGACCTTTCACCGCTTCAGTCTTCCCTTAATGAGGTAAGAAAGGTTCTGACGGATCCGTCGGTAATACAAGGTATCGTTTCGCTCGTAGGGGGCGTGGCAGAACTAGCCGCCTGGCTGGCAAAAGCGGCTGCAGAAGCTGGCAAACTTGCAACAAATTCCAGTAATAGGATGGCCGCACTGGGTGGCAATATTGATATAAATAACGTTGGTCAGGTTCAGGAGCGTATTAACTGGCTGGAAAAGAACCAAAGTAGCCGTTCCAAAGATATGTATGGCTCCGGCCAGTCAATGTTCGGGTGGATCGTAGGTAAAGACGACAGCATCAAAGCCGTGAACGCTGAGTTGGACACGCTTTATCAGCAGCGCGATAAATTAAGCAAGCAGAAGCCGTTAAAAATTGCGGACTCTGTTGGCAGTGGCACTGCCGATAGCCTGATGAACTTCAGCCTTCCAGCCGGAGGAACTAACGGCAAAACCACGGTCAAGCCTGATGCAGCAGCAAAAAAACTGGAGAGCGCCTTTAATTCTCTTGAGCTCAGTTATCAGAGACAAATCGCGCTAATTGATACTACTGGAAAAAAGACGACTGAACTAACTGAGGCTCAAAAGCTGCAATTCGATATTGCTGAAGGAAAGCTGGCAGGAATCAACGAGAAACAGAAAACCCGCTTAGCAGGGCTGGCGGCCGAGGTAGATCGCCTCAACGCGGTAAAAAAAGCCAACATTGAGATGGCTAAGGTAGCAGAGTTCATCGCCAACCTTAAAGCCGGCAACCAGAACGCAAGAGAAGACCTCAGTGTTGATTTTGAAGGTGCGGGGCTCGGGGAAAAAGAACGTGACAGAATGAAGGAACGGCTGAGTATTGAACGCAGCTTCCTTGAACAGCAGCGGCAGCTTCAACTTTCCTACCAGTCTGGCGATATCGATAAATCTCTCTACGACTCAGAATCCAGCGCGCTTAAGAGCGCTATGGGCGAGCGACTCAGCATTCAGGAAGATTATTACAAAAGCGTCGATGCGATGCAGTCAGACTGGATGAGCGGTATGAGTGATGGCCTGGCCAACTGGATGGATGAATCATCCAACTACTCAGCATCAGCAGCCAGTGCAGTAAGCAATGGTCTGGGCAGCGCCCTGGATAATGTCGCGGACATGCTGATCGGCAACAAAGCCAGCTGGAAGGATTGGATGACCTCAGTGCTGTCGATGATTGTGAAAATCGGTCTTCAGATGGCAGCTGTAAATCTTATCAGTGGGTTCGTGAGCTCCGTGGGCGGTGCAGCGGGAGGTGCGGCGGCGGGGGGAGCAGCTGCGGGGGCCGGTTCTACCGGGGCGTTAGGCATGAGCACCGGCTATCAGGCTTATGCTGGCGGATTCGATGGAGGCGGCTACACCGGGCAGGGGGGCAAATTCGACCCGGCGGGCATTGTGCATAAAGGGGAATTTGTCTTCACCAAAGAAGCGACTGAGCGAATCGGCGTGGAAAACCTTTACGACATGATGCGCGGCTATGCCAGCGGTGGCCTGGTGGGGGCAATGCGCACCGGGAGCAATCCCAACACTGCCATCAACCGCAGTTCCAGCAGCAGCCCGAGCATTTCAGTTAGCGTTCCTATCACAATCGAGGGAGGCGGCGCTGGAGAAACCAGCACGGCAAATACCACGAATGCAGCCAAGCAACTGGAAGGAATGATGAAAAAAACCATCAATGACTGGGCACGCACACAAATGTCGCCCGGCGGCCTGCTCTACAAGGGGTAAGTATGGCAATTGACGAATTTGGGTGGTGCGTAAGAACAGGGGCTTCGGAAGAACTGACGGTTTCCACTTTGGAGGCGCAGTTCGGTGATGGCTATAAGCAAGTCGCCGGAACGGGCATCAACAGTGCCCGCGAGTCCTGGCCAGTAACATGCAGCGGCAGAAAGTCGGAGATGGCTAAAATCAGGGCATTCCTGAAATCACACGTCACCGTGTCGTGCTGGTGGGTTAATCCGTGGGGAGAGAAAAAGCTCTATCGCGTTAAATCTGACTCCATCCGGCCAATCTTCACCAACGGAAACTTTGTGGAAATCGCCTTCACCTTTGAACAGTCTTTCGCACCGTGACACGTCACGATAACTAACAGGGCGCTTAGCGCCCTTTTTTATTGGGTGAAATATGCCTTTTTTACAGGATATACAGCAGCTGGAGCCTGGTAGCCTGGTACAACTGATAGAGGTCGATGGTACCGAATTTGGCATGGATAACGTCCTCAGGTTTCATGCTTACAACATCCCCTCAGGCGGGTGGAAATCCTTCGCAGCGGATAACCTTCCTTCCATCGTGTGGCAGGGGAAAGAGTACGATCCTCACCCTTACGAATTGTTCGGTATGGAGATGAGCAGCGCTGGTGCTCAGCCAACCCCCAGGCTGTCTGTCAGTAATGTGGGGAATTTCGTCGCGGCACTCTGCCTTCAGTTCGACGATCTGGTGAAGGCCAAAGTGAAAATTCACACCACGATGGCTAAGTATCTTGATGCAGCAAACTGGATTGATGGCAACCCTAACGCGAACCCCCAGGAGGAACGCGTCCAGCTTTTTCTGGTCAATGCCAAAACTGCAGAGACGCGCTCCGTTGTTGAGTTCGAATTGTGCTCACCTTTTGATATTCAGAGCCTGCAACTGCCATCCCGGCAGATTACGCCAGTATGCACCTGGTGCATACGAGGCTGGTACCGCACCGGAACAGGGTGCGACTACGCCGGGACCCGGTATTTTACCAAAGACGGAACGGCAATCAGTGACCCGTCAAAAGACGAGTGTGGAGGGCGCATGGCTGATTGCAAGGCACGGTTTGGGGAAGAAAACCCGCTACCTTTCGGGGGATTCCCAGCGGCAAATTTACAGGGGAAATAGCGATGCGAGAAAAACTACTGGCCGCCATACGTAAACACGTTGCCTCGGAATACCCGAAAGAGGCGTGTGGGCTGATTATCCAGTCAGGCAGGACCCAGACCTATATGCCTTGCAGGAATATTGCAGACGATCCCATGCAGGACTTCACCTTGTCACAGGAGGACAAGCGAGCAGCTGAGGCGCAGGGCGATATTCTGATGGTGATTCATTCGCACCCCGATGTGCCGCAGCTTATCCCGACAGAATTTGACCGGGTGCAGTGCGATCATTCTGGCGTTGAGTGGGGGATTATGTCATGGCCTGACGGTGATTTCTGCACAATCAGCCCGCGCGGTGAGCGGGATTTTGTCGGGCGGCAGTGGGTGCTGGGCTATGCGGACTGCTGGACGCTCATCATGGATTACTACCGCCAGGAGTACGGCATTACCCTGAACAACTGGTCTGTCGATTATGAGTGGTGGCATGACGGCAAAGAGAGCCGCTACGACGACAACTGGGAGGCTGAAGGATTCGTGCAGATAGACCCGGCGGAGATGCGGCCGGGCGACATGATCATGATGCGCGTGCAGTCTCCGGTAACCAATCACGCAGCCATCTATGTCGGTGAAAACCTGATGCTGCATCACAACTCAGAGAGTCTGTCCACGCGCGCCCCGTATGGGGATTACTGGCGCAACCGAACCGTGCGCGTTGTGCGCCGCAGGGAGCTGATGAATGCTTAAAACGATGCGATTAAAAGGCGTCATGGCTAAGAAGTTCGGATCCTTACATCGATATCACGCCGCAGACCTGCGCGAGCTTATCCGCGCGATGTGTTCTCAGGTGCCGGGATTCAAAAAATATGTGTCCAACGCCCATCTAAACGGCGTGCGCTTCGCCTTTTTCAGCGGTAAAGAAAATATCGGCCTGCAGGAATTCGACATGTCCTCAGCGTCCACTGAGTTTTGCATGGAGCCGATTATCGAGGGGTCCAAGCGCGGCGGCATGCTTCAGATAGTGATCGGTGCAGTAGCTTTGGTAGCGGCTTATTTTACCGCCGGTGCATCGTTTGCTGTCCTCGGGGTTACAGCATCCACCGTGACTACGGCGCTAACCGGATTGGGTTTAAGTATGGCACTGGGTGGTGTTATTCAGATGCTTACCCCTCAGCCAAATTACAACATCGGCGTATCATCAAGCACAGATAACAAGCCGAACTATGCATTCGGTTCACCTGTAAACACGGTTGCGATGGGATATCCGGTGCCCGTTCTGTATGGCCAGCGGGAAGTTGGCGGCGCGGTTATTAGTGCAGGCAGCTTTACCAGCGATCAGCAGTAACAGCATTCAGGCAGACAAGCCACCTTATGGTGGCTTTTTTTATGGGTGATATATGCGACTTCTTGACGGTGAAATGATTTATCAGGGAAGCAAGGGCGGCGGTGGAAATCCGCGAACTCCAACCGAACAGGCTGATGACCTGCTTTCCGTAGCAAAACTGAAGCTACTGTTGGCAATCTCAGAGGGCGAGATACAGGGCGACCTGACTGCTCAGGAGATTTACCTAAACGATACACAGCTCGCCAACGACGATGGCACTTATAACTTCACTGGCGTGGTGTGGGATTACCGGAAGGGTACCCAGGACCAGACTTATATTCAGGGCATGCCCGAGGTCGATAACGAGCTGTCGGTGGGTGTAACGGTAACTCAGCCCGTCCCCTGGACTCGCCAGTATACCAATTTGTCCCTTGATGCCGTGCGCATCAAACTCAGCCTGCCAATTCAGTATCAGTACAAAGATAACGGGGATATGGTGGGCACGGTTACGCAGTATGCTATTGACCTGTCTACTGATGGCAGTTCATGGGTGCAGGTTGTGGACGGGCGATTTAACGGGAAAACCACGTCAGAATACCAGCGCGATCATCGTATTGATTTGCCGAAAGCGACCACAGGATGGACGATCCGGGTCCGCCGTATTACTGCAGACTCTAACTCGTCCCGCCTGATTAATGCCTTCAAGGTTTTTTCATTCGCTGAAGTTATCGACAGTAAACTGCGTTATCCAAATACTGCTCTACTTTATGTCGAAGTGGATGCATCGCAATTTAATGGCCAGGCACCAAAGATCACATGCAAGCCGAAAGGCAAGCTGGTACGCGTTCCGACGAATTACGAACCTATCAGCAGAACTTACAGCGGCACTTGGCAGGGCGACTTTAAATACGCTTACACCAATAATCCGGCATGGATTTTTTACGATCTGGTGCTGGATAAAATCTGTGGTATGGGCACGCGCGTTGATGCTTCCATGATTGACAGGTGGGAGCTGTACTCAATCGCGCAGTACTGCGATCAGATGGTGCCAAACGGCGCTGGCGGCACTGAGCCGCGCTTTACCTGCAATGTGTTTATCCAGAGCCAGCAGGATGCCTATACAGTCCTGAAGGACATTGCGGCGATATTCCGGGGAATCACGTTCTGGGGTAACAGTCAGATTTTTGTGAACGCTGACGTGCCGCAGGTTGATTCTAACGGCAACGTGGACGTGGACTTTGTGTACCACGCGGCTAACGTGGTAGAGGGTTTATTCACGTATGCCGGGGGAAGTTACAAAAACCGCTATTCATCGTGCCAGACCAGCTACTCCGATCCCGCCAATCACTATTCCGACACCGTTGAAAGCGTTTACGATTCAGAGCTGGTGGCGCGGTATGGCGTCCGGGAGTTGACATTAACGGCGATAGGTTGCACGTCGCAGAGCGAAGCACACAGGCGCGGGCGCTGGGCGCTGCTGTCTAATGCTAAAGATGGAACCGTGTCATTCGGTGTGGGGCTGGACGGCTACATCCCGGTACCAACTGAGATTATCGGCGTGGCTGATCCGTTCCGCAGCGGCAAGCAGAACGGCGGCCGCATCAGCGCAGTGAATGGTCGCAGCGTGAAGCTGGACCGCGCCATCGAATATTCAGCAGGGGATCGGCTGGTGGTTAACCTTCCAGACGGAACGGCTCAGACGCGCACTATAGCCACTGTCAGCAGTGACAAGCTCACCGTGACAGTCTCGACCAGTTTCCGAATGGACCCTGTAGCGGGAGCGGTATGGGCCATCGATAGCGATAATTTGGCCATTCAGTACTTCCGTATTACCTCGATTTCGTCTAACGATGACGGCACGTTTACTGTCGCTGGTGTGCAGCACGACCCGAATAAGTACCGCTATATCGATGATGGCGTGCGCATTGAACCGGCACCGATCACCGTCACGCCAATCAGTGTACTGAAGCCGCCTGCCAACATCAGCATTGAGGAGCTCAGTTATGTTGAGCAGGGGCTGTCCGTGGCCAGCATGCAGGTTAAGTGGGGCAAGGTCGAAGGTGCGATAAGCTACGTTGCGCAGTGGCGCAAGGATAAAGGCGACTGGATTAACGTCAGCCAGACCAGCGCACAGGGCTTCAGCATCAGCGGGATTTACACGGGCGTTTACGATGTCCGCGTGCGGGCCGTCAATGCTGCTGAGGTTTCGTCCCCATGGGGCTATTCCGACTCAACGCCGCTTAAGGGTAAAGTCGGCAAGCCGGGCACGCCTGTCAGCCTGTTCGCCACCACTAACGTTGTGTGGAACATCGATCTCACCTGGGCTTTCCCAGCTGGCTCCGGTGATACGGCGTATACAGAACTGCAGGTGGCCACTACGGCAGACGGGCAGAACCCGCAATTTCTGACATATGTCCCATACCCCGGCGTCAGCTATCAGCACGGGCCTATGCCTGCTGGCGTTCGCCGCTGGTATCGCGCGCGGCTGGTGGACAAAATCGGTAACGTGGGTGACTGGACTGCATTTGTGGGCGGCGCAACAAACTCCAGCGCAAGCGAGCTGATTGATGATGTTGTCGAAGAGTTTTTGACCTCACCGGACGGCCAGGCGTTGCTTGACCCGCTCATTACTGACCCGGAAGCCGCCATGAAGGATATTCTGGCGGGCTACGACAACGTGAATCAGCAGTGGTCGCAGTATGGTGAGAACCGCGCTGGCATCATTGAGGCGAGCAAGGTGGCAACGGATGCGCAGTCATCTGTCGCCAATCTGGCCACGGTTGTAACTGCCAACTACAACGACCAGCAGGCTGCAATCCAGCAGAAGTTCGACGCATACGCGGATGTCAGCAACCCCTCAGCCATTTACACGCTGAAGACTGGCATCAGATACAACGGCACAAATTACGATGCTGGGCTGTCTGTGGCTGCAACAGTCAATGGCACCAGTGTTGATACCCGCGTGGCTGTGAATGCTAATCAGTTCGTTGTCATCAGTGGTTCGGAGGGTAATTATTATTCCCCGTTTATTATTAAAGACGGGCAGGTACTGATTAACCAGGCGTTCATTGGCACCGCTTGGATCGGGCGCGGAAATATCACTGACGTTCTTCAGTCAGATAATTACGTGGCGGGCCAGTCCGGTCTTTCTCTCAACTTTAAAACCGGGGTCATTGAGAACTATGGTTCAGTGGCAGGAGAAGGAAAGATGAAACAGACCAATACTACAATCAGTATCGCTGACGGCAGTAATGTATTACGTGTTCAGATCGGACGCCTTACGGGGTCATTCTGATGGCGCAGTGGGGCTTCAGAACGTGGGATGCAAACGGTGTTGATAACAATACCGGGATTGTCAGGGTGCTGGTAGTTGGCTCCCTGGCTATGACCAGCGGGCAGCAATCCGCGTCTGCGACCTTTACCGTGCCATCTGGTTTTACGCTGGATTACTTATTTCAGTCGACGCAGGGTGAGTATGTTTATAAACGGCGAAAGGTTGTGGTGTCAGGAGGGAGAGTAACAATAAGCGCGGTTGCTGATGGCGATTACAGCACAGGAACAGCATCGTCTGCTGCCGGATATTACCTATTTTATTTAAGGAAATAGTATGGCTTTTGGTGCCATTGTTTCGGACCCCGCAGGCAATCCATTTTACATTGATGGGACTTTGCCCTTAAGGCTCGTGAATAAAGTGACAAAAAGCGTTGACGGCTCTACGTTCGTGCCCGTTCACAAGACTGATAATGTTATGCGTTTTATATTTTGTGAAATAAGCGCAACTGGTACGGGTAGCGATAACGCTTATGTCTATTACGAGAAGCTATTCAACACTGATGATTGGGGTATCACCGCAGGTTACTATTCTCCAAACGGCCCCGGATTAGTTACTGTTTATGTATTCGAGTACCAGTATGAAACGGTTATCCCCAAGTGGGGCGTTGCGTTCTGGGACTCAGCTGGACGCTGCGTACTGACCAATGAGACCAAGGTGTTGAGAGGTGTCACGGCCTTTGGTGTTGAAGGGCAGGACTCAGCCGGATACAACATCAACACCACCCTTAACGGGCGCTGGGCTGTACTTCCTGTCTCGACCGGAATCATTACAGGAGTAATCAACTCAGGTGGTACGCGACCATTCATGTCAACATTTTATGCGAATGCTTATTACAACGGCTCCACTACGCGAATCAGCTCAGGAGGAACCGGGGGGTATCCAGGCGGCGGCGTTAGTAACGTTACTTACACTAATGCAAAAAACAGGATTATGGCTATTGATGTAAGCATGTACTAATTCGATCGAAACGATCGAACATTCAAATCATTCACCAACATAAAATTGATTAATCTGTATGAAACATATTTAGAGGTTTCATAATGTATAAGTTATCAATTATTCTCGGAGTTATTTTGGTGTCCGGCTGTAGCGGATTACTTGAAAAGCAGGAGCCAGTTTGTGAAGGTGTAGCTTTGCTTTCTGGTAAAGAAACTACTGTACAAATTTATGCTGTACGCCATCAGGCAAATCAGACCCAGTACAAAGCCGGATACCCATTTAACTGGCAGTGGGTCAGTAAAAACAATTTCAGCAGAACATCCTGCGACAAATAACTCGCTTTAATATCAATGACCCGGCCACCGTGCCGGGTTTTTTATTGCCCGGAGATAACTATGCCAGCAGGCACTATTGCGTTAACCAATAACTCAACCACCGTTGGTGGCACCGGAACTGCGTTCACCACAGAGCTGAAAGCAGGTGACTTCATTGGCGTTACTGTCGGCGGTGCGCCCTATACCATGATTGTCGCGTCGATCGCTTCAAACACGCAGCTCACCATTGCGCAGGCGTACAACGGACCAACGGCCAGCGGATTGGCCTGGTACGGCGTTCCGGCAACACTGAAGTATGCAATTACTCAGCAGGTGCTGAATGACATGGCAACGAACCAGCGCGGTATGATTGCGCAGTTGGCGAACTGGCAGAAGATTTACAGTGACGCCGCATCGGTTACCGTAGAGCGACCTGACCGCAGTTCGTTCACCGGCCCGAGCTGGGGCTACATGTCGGCGCAGTACGCGAACAAGGCGGCAAAAGGGGCTAACTCTGATATCACCTCGCTAACAGGCCTGACCACGGCGCTTAGCGTGGCTCAGGGTGGTACAGGGGGAAAAACGCAGGCTGATGCGAGGAGCGGTTTAGGGTTGGCGGATAGCGCCACACGTCCCTTGGTTACAGGTTATGTTGATGCTCTACCTAACGCTGTTATGGTCGTTGGATCATATGGCGTTGGTTCAACAACAGGCCCTGGTGGATTATTTTCTCGCATTGATGGTGGTAATGGATTTTACAACGGGAATGGGAATACGTGGGGAAATCCAGGCGGCCTGACGACAACCGGATGCGGGGTTATACAAATGCCAGGTAACAGTGCCGCCTTCAGAACGCAGCTACTAACCTCTGACTCGCTGGGAGGACGAATATTTGTGCGTTCTTTTGATGGCTCTGCACCGACAACGTGGAAAGAAGCCTACACCACTGCGAACACAACTGTGGACACAAACAACTTTATTAAAAAGGCGTCGCCAATAGCCCGCCTGACAAATGATGCCACTCAAATGCAGCCAGATTTTGCTGTTGATGACATGCATGAAATTGCGGGGCTGGTTTCTGTAAATGATGAGGCTGAAGGTGTTAGTGCGGAGAAATTATCCACTGGTGTTTATCAGGTTACGGGTGCGGTCGGCCTTGCAGATGAGGGCTGGACGCTGGAAGTGCCACAGGACATCAACGGTAACCGCCTGTGCTTCGTCGAGCTGGCCACAGACAAAGAAGGCGTTATAACGGTGTCGGTGTTTAAGCGCCGCTTTGACGTCGACAGCGCGATGATTGTAGCCGGTGAGCCAATGGATATACCTGATGGCCGCTGGATTGACCTTCGCCTGCAGATGCCCGAAGACTCAGCTTGGAACACTCGCATGCGAGAAATGGAACAGGCAGCAGAGGGCGATGAAGCAACAAGCTAAATATCCCGGCAGATCATCATACTGACAAATATCTTCACTCCAGCCAGTTGATCATTCACGCCACATGATCAAATAATACTGTATATAAAAACAGTGTATAGGTGAGTCATGGGCAGAAGAGACGACATCCCGGCAGCGTTCCGGGCGAGCATACAGATAGCGGCAAACGGGCGGCGCACAGTGAAAACGGTCGACTTCGTAGACGCACTGGCGCAGGTCAACTATGAATGGACACTGGCTGAGGCTAATCGTTGGATTGAGCACTACCAGAGCACGTTCAAAGACGTGTCGACTGCGGAAGGTGAGCGCCGTACGTTCCTGCTGTTTAATCCAAATAACGGAGGCTTCTGATATGGGGTTCCCATCTCCGGCAACGGATTACATCGAAGACAGCATATGCCTGAACCGCCTGTTCATCCCGCATCCGTCATCAACTTCGCTCGTCGAGTTCGGCGGGCTGCAGTATGTTGTTGACTCGTCCATGGCACCTGCCAACGGATCGGAAATTTACTATGAAATATTTGGCGAAATAGGCATCGGAAAACTGATGGGTAAGTCGATCATCACGCCGGAGGGTGAGGCACTGGAAGGTCAGGTTATGGAAGAGGTAATAGTGCTTGGGACGGTGGTATTAACCATTACCTCTCATTACGATTGGAACGGTCCGACGATATGATATAAAGCTCATATAATAAGCTAAAATCCATCATAATATTCAAAGATATCTGTTTCTAACATACTGATATTTCTAGGCATGCAAAGTTGAATATATTATGAAATTAATGGATAAGTGTTTGTAGTTATAGGTAATGACGCAGGATTTAAAATCCCTCGGCTTATGGCTGTGTGGGTTCAAGTCCCACCCCGGGCACCATCTTCGAACTACCGATTAAAACGAATAAAAACAAGCTGTAAGCAATGTCGTAACCGCCCCTGAAAGGCGGTTTTTTTATGCCTGAAATTCCTCTTCCCCACTATTTCTGCTTTGCCCACGTTAATAACGGGCGACTGGCGCAGTGGCTAAGAATTATCTAAACTCTCTGGCAGTAGCTTCCATTCTTTATCTGAGCGTGCTTATAATTGCCGGATAATTTTAGTTAGACCTCTAATCATCAGGCATCGATACATTGAACTCTCAGGAACTAAACTTTTCCCGTTTACTGCATCTGACGGCTCATGCCTGGCGTCAGGCGATCGACCGTCGTATGAAAGACAATGGGTTGAGCATGAGTAGCTGGATGGCCGTTGCCACCATTGCTATTCAGGATCAACCCATGAGTCAAAAAGAGCTGGCGCAGGCGCTGGGGCTGGAAGATGCCAGCGTAGTCCCGCTGATCGATCGGCTGGTGAAGCAGCAGCTGGTTGAGCGCGTTCAGCCTGCGGAAGATCGGCGTAAGCGGCTGCTGCACGTCACCCCGAAAGGGGAGCTGCTCTATCAGCGTTTAAAAACACAAGCCGACGCGCTGCGTAATGAACTGCTGTCAGGGGTTAATCCCGCCGAGCTGGCGGTCACCCAGCGCGTACTGCAACAACTGCTGGCGGCAACTGAGGTGAAGTAGGGTGCGTCGCAATAAATCCAATCCTTATGCACCGGTTGAGTGGGCGCCCGGTGAAAAACCGATGCTGCCTGGCTCCCCCTCCACGCCAGTTCATCCCACGCATAAACGTATTGCTTTTGGTATTGTTGGCCTGCTGATCTGTATCACCGGGGCGTTGAGTAATGCGCTGGTAACGGCGAATCTGACCAATTTACAGGGCGTATTCGGTGCTTATAACAACGAAATTGCCTGGCTTCCCGCCGTCTATGTGATGGGCAATATTTCGATCAACCTGCTACTGGTCAAGTTTCGCCAGCAGTTCGGCCTGCGCGTGTTTACCGAAGCCTTCCTTGTCCTGTATGTGCTGGTGGCGTTTTTCCATCTGCTGGTCAACGATCTCAGCTCGGCCATTATCGTGCGTGCCGCGCACGGCATGGTGGGCGCGGCGCTCAGCTCGCTGGGAATTTACTATCAGGTGCAGGCATGGCCCGCAAAGCACCGGCTGAAAGCGCTGGCGATTGGCCTTGGCGCATCCCAACTGGCGATCCCCCTGGCGCGCCTGTTCTCCACCGAGCTGCTGCAGCTTGACGAGTGGCGCGGACTCTACCTGTTTGAGCTTGGCCTGGCTCTGATGGCGCTGGGCGCGGTATTAATCCTTAAGCTACCGCCCGGTGAGCGGACCAAAGTTTTTGAGAAAAAAGATTTTCTCACCTTCTTCCTGATGGCGCCCGGCATGGCACTGTTCTGCGGCGTGCTGTCGCTCGGGCGTATCGAATGGTGGACCAGCACGCCGTGGCTGGGGATCTGTCTGGCGCTGGGGCTGGTGCTGGTCACCGCCGCGGTGCTGGTGGAGCACAACCGCAGCAACCCGCTTATTAATACGCGCTGGCTGGGCAGCGGGGCGATATTCCGTCTCGGCATTGTGATGATCCTGCTGCGTATCATGCTGGCTGAACAGAACACCGGGGCGATTGGCTATCTGCAGCAGCTGGGGATCCAGAATGACCAGATGCAGGGGCTGGCGCTGGCGATCCTCGCCGGTGTCGCCGCCGGGATCGTCTGCAGCGCGCTGACCATCAATCCGCAGCATCTTAGCTGGCCGATTGTCATGTCGCTAATTATTGTGATGGTCGCCTCGTTGATGGATGCGCAGTCCAGCCCGCTGACCCGTGCCAATAATATGTACTTCAGCCAGTTTCTGCTGGGTTTCAGCACCTCATTCTTTATTGCACCGGCCATGCTGCTGGGCGTTGGTAGCGTGGTGACGCAGCCGAAAAATTTGGTCAGTTTTGTGGTGCTGTTCGGCATGAGCCAGAACCTGGGTGGCCTGATGGGTTCCGCGCTGTTAGGGACCTTCCAGACGTGGCGTGAGAAATATCACTCCAGCCTGCTGGGCGATCAGCTCTCCCTGCTCGACCCGAATGTCACCGATCGGCTGGCGCAGTACAGCAATCTGTTCACCAGCCTGCTGGGCGACAGTACGCTGCGCGGCGCAGAAGGCACCTTGCAGCTGCAAACCGTTGCCACCCTGCAGGCCAATGTGCTGGCGTATAACGATGTTTACATTCTGACCGCTGTGATGGCAGGGGTCACTTTACTCTGGGTGTTATGGCGGCTGTCGCGCCTGCGCTACCTCAACTGGCAGCAGGCGAAACGCGAAGCGGAAGCGGAACAGCGAGCTATGCAAAATACTAATATTGCGAACGTAGGTAACTAATGAGTCAACAGGACCAGCAGCTCCAGGAGCGCCAACGAAATAACAAGCTGCGTATTGTCTCCATTGCCCTTGGCTCCGGCATCGCGCTGGTCGGGGTGCTGGTAATCCTTTATGCCTGGCAATTGCCGCCTTTCACCAGTGAGACGCAGTCAACGGAAAACGCCTACGTGCGCGGCCAGGTGACCTTTATCAGTCCGCAGGTGAGCGGCTATATCACCTCGGTGGACGTGCTGGACTTCCAGCCGGTACATCGCGGTGACGTGCTGATGACCATTGATGACCGCATCTATAAGCAGCATGTGCATCAGTCTCTCGCCCAACTGGAGATGAAAAAGGCCGCGCTGGCCAACAACCTGCAGCAGCGTCGCAGTGCTGAAGCGGTGATCAAACGCAATGAAGCGGCACTGATCAATGCCAAAGCTCAGGCGGTGAAAGGCGGGCTGGATCTTAAGCGGGTAGAGAACCTGGTGGCGGATGGTTCGCTGTCGCTGCGCGAGCGTGATGCATCGCGCGCCAGCAACAGCCAGACGCTGGCCGATGTGCAGCAGGCGCAGGCTACGCTGGAAGTGTCGAAGCAGGATCTGCAAACGGTGATTGTTAACCGCGCCTCGCTGGAGGCGGACGTCGCCAGCGCCCAGGCGGCGCTGGAACTGGCGCAGATCGACCTGGACAACACCAAAATTATTGCCCCACGCGACGGGCAGCTGGGGCAGATTGCCGTGCGCGAGGGCGCATATGTCTCCGCCGGGACGCGCCTGACGTCGCTGGTTCCGCAGCAGATGTGGGTGATCGCCAATATGAAAGAGACGCAGATGGCGCGGGTTAAACCGGGCCTGCCGGTGGTGTTTACCGTTGATGCTCTCGATGGCGAGCGCTTCAGCGGCGAGGTTGAGTTTATCTCACCGGCGGCAGGTTCCGAATTCAGCGCGATCTCACCGGATAACGCTACCGGTAACTTTGTCAAAATCGCCCAGCGTATTCCGGTGCGTATCAAAATCACCAGCGATAACGCGACCCACCTGCGACCGGGCATGTCGGTGGAGGTGAATATCGATACCGCAGCCAAACCACGCGACGGGGAGCAGCAATGATGGCGGCCAGACAAACGCTGCTGGTGGTCATGATGACGGCAGCCCTGGCCGGGTGCGCCACCCAGGTGGAAAAAGCGCCTTCCTCGTTGCCCATTCCCGCGCAGTGGCGCAGCCAGGTCGGGCCGGGTGCAGCGGTGGAAGCCAGCTGGTGGCGGGCGTTTAACGATCCCTCTCTCAATCAGCTGGTTGAGCAGGCGCTGCGCAACAACCCGGATATTCTCACCGCCCGCTCGCGTGTCGATCAGTACCGCGCCCAGCTGCGCGGAGCAGAGGGGGATGACTTCCCGACGCTGGATGCTGGCGTGGCGGCGACGCGCGCGCGTGCTATCTCAGCGGTGACCGGTCAGCCTTATCAATATTCGGTATTCCAGGGGCTGCTGCAGGCTAACTACAATGTCGATTTGTGGGGTGAGCGCAGCAGCAGCGTCGATGCGGCGAAAGCCTCGCTGGCGGCACAGCAGGCAGCGGCCAGCGCCGCAGAGCTGACGATTGCCAGCTCGGTGGCATCCGGCTATATGACGCTGGTGTCGCTGGATGAGCAGCTGCGCGTGACCGAGGCGACGCTGGCCACGCGTGCCAACTCGCTGAAGCTGGCGCAGCGCCAGTATGAAACCGGCTATACCTCTAAACTGGAGTGGGTGCAGTCGCAGTCTGAATACCAGACGGCGAAAGCGCAGATCCCGCTACTGCAGCATCAGATCGCCCAGCAGGAGAATGCGCTCAGCATCCTCGTTGGCATGAACCCGCGCCAGATCGCGCGGCAGAACCACTTCGAGCACCTGGCGCCGCAGACGCTGCCGTCGGTGATGCCATCGCAGCTGCTGCAGCGCCGCCCGGATATTGTGCAGGCCGAGCGCCAGCTGCTGGCCGCCGATGCCTCACTGCAATCCTCGCGCGCCGCGCTGCTGCCATCGCTTAACCTGACGGCGAGCGGCACCCTGCAGAGTTCCATCCTGCACGATCTGGTCAGCGATCCGTTCCGCCTGTGGAGTATTGGCGGCAGCGTGCTGGCCCCGATACTCAATCGCGAAGCGCTGACGGCGCAGGTCGATGTTTCGATGGCAACGCGCAATCAGGCGCTGTACAGCTATGAGAAAGTGGTGCGTAGCGCGTTTAGCGAAGTGAATGACGATCTGGATGCCATCGCCCGTTACCGCGAGCAGCTTGGCGAACTGCAGGCGCAGGAGAAGGTGGTGCAGGAAGCACTGCGCATTGCCAGCAACCGCTACCAGAATGGTTACGCTTCCTATCTTGATGAGCTGGACGCACAGCGCACGCTGTTCAGTACCCAGCTCAGCGTGGTGCAGGCAAAAAACAACCTGCTGCTGGCGCAGATCGATCTGTATCGCGCACTGGGCGGCGGCTGGCAGCCTGAATGATTGCCGGGTCGGGCATGCCCGACCCGCTTTACCCGCCTCTGATAACCAACAGCTTTAGCTTGCCCGTGAGCTTGCGCCGCGCGTTTGCTGGTCAATGAGAGCTGCTATTACTTAGGATTTACCGGGGGAAGTATAAGTGAAAGTTGATAATCATTTGCTCTGACTGTTCACGGGCTAAAGCACTGTTTTGCCTGATTCTGCATACCAATACGCTATATCTTATTCCCTTTTCAGCAGCCTGAAATCAATTTATTACGTTAAACAACTGCGCCATTGTGCTACTCTTTAGCGCGATAATCAGACAGTTTCTTTCTGCTGGCAAGGTCACCCTTGTGCCTGCGACAAGCTGAGTTTTCGTTAGTATTCCTTATTTTTATTCATGAAATGGATGTCTTTCATATTTTTACTGGCGCCTTTACAGGAACGTTTTGCCGGTATGCTGTGGCTGATAATGAAAAACCGTTCTAAACCCGACCCTGAAAAAGAGAGCCGGGTCCCATTAGATGATGCACAGTTTGCGATTGTCGTGCTGGCAATCACCTCTTTTACCCTGATCATTTTCGTGCTGACTATCACGCTGTGGATGTCCTGACAGGCTCCTGCTTCAGTTTGATCTGCTGGCTGCGTAACGCCAGGGCAAACGGCTCATTAACGGTGCGGTTGCCGTTGGCATCCGGCAGGCCAAACAGCCCGGCGGGTGAACGGCGGTCATCGTCCCAGGCGGGATAGTCGACCAGCGGATAGATCGATACCCCCTCCAGCGCTACCCCGGCCTCCAGTGCCAGCGCAGCCTCCTGACTGACCCGATTAAACCAGTCCGTACATTTACCGATCTCTGCCCCGGTTTCAGCTATCAGCAATGGGCGTTGATAACGTTGCCAAACTTGCTGTAAAAGATGATGCAGCGGCAGGTAGTCGGGGTGATGGGGTTCCAGCGGGTCACCATTGTGGAACCACTCATTGTCCGGGTACCAGGTGAATCCGATAATATCCAGTAACTCCTCTGAACCTCCCAACTCCGCCGCGCTGCGTCCACTGATCCAGTCCCAGACTTCAAACTGTGCCTGATGCTGCTGCAGTGCCTGCTGCTTTGCGCTGCTGGAGTAACCGGAAGCCGCAACATGGACCAGCGGGTCGGTAATGACGAAACGCACTCCGGGCAGCTCTTCACGCATTGCGCGCATGGCGGCGATACTGGCTGCGACCAGCTGACGCTTCAGTTCAATACGGCGCCCGGTAACAAAGGGGTTAAACCAGGCAATATCGGCGCCTGCCCACGACCAGAAAGAGATTTGATTCATCGGGCTGATAAAGGGGGCGGCCTGTCCTCGCGCGCGCAGCAGGCAGGCAAAAGCGCGGGCGAAGGCGGCAAAGCGCTCAACAAATTCTGGCTGCCAGATATCCAGCCAGTCCGGCCAGCCAAAGTGCGCCAGCTCCCAGATCATTTCGATATGGTATTTTTCGGCTGCTTCCAGCTGCGGCAAGAAACTTTGCCAGTTATATTCACCTGCCTGTTTTTCAACCAGATACCAGCGTGCGCCATCGCGCGCTGTCAGTAGCTGATGCTGCTGTAACAGGGCATAATCTTTCTCCAGCAGGGTATCATGTCCGCTGCTGAGCATCAGATCCGCACGTTTCCCCGGGGTGCGGCAGGCGGTGGAGCAGGCAAAACTGCCCTGATAAAAGCTGTTAAACAGGCTGGCCTGGTGGCGTTTCTGATTGTGCTGGCTGCCAACATGCATGATGCTCTCCTGGTCACTGGGACTGTCGCAGGGCGATGGGCTAAGTCTAGACTATATGTCTGGTCAGACGGGGAGAGATCGTCGGAAGATACCGGATGAACAACCGTAAACCTGTTAAGGATAGTTGATGACCGACACGCTTCACTCGCCGCAGGAAGAGAGCCTGGCCGGCACGCGACTGGCTCATGCCATTACGCCTCTGGTTGAACAACATCCTGAGCACAGCGGGGTCTATCCGCTGGCGGAGGGGCTGGATGCCTTTGCAGCACGCTATCTGCTGATTTCTCTGGCGGAGTGCACGCTGGATATCCAGTACTACATCTGGCAGAACGATATGTCAGGCCGGCTGCTGTTCAGCGCCCTGCTGGAGGCGGCCGCACGCGGGGTAAAAGTGCGCCTGCTGCTGGACGACAACAACACCATGGGGCTGGATAAGACGCTGAGCGAGCTGAATCGCCATGAGAATATTGAAGTGCGTCTGTTTAACCCGTTCTCATTTCGCAGCCTGCGCATGCTCGGCTATCTGACCGATTTTGCCCGCCTTAATCGCCGCATGCACAACAAGAGTTTTACCGTGGATGGCATGGCGACTATTGTGGGCGGGCGCAATGTCGGCGACGAATATTTCGGTGCCGGTGACGAACCGCTGTTCTCCGATCTCGACGTGCTGGCCGTCGGCCCGGTCGTGCATGATGTGGCGCTGGATTTCGACCGCTACTGGCAGAGCCGCGCCGTGGCTCCCCTTAACAGCGTGGTGGAGGATGAGCAGAGCAGCCCTTCAGCCGTGGTGCTGCCCGAGGAGTGGCGCGCCAGCGAGCAGGTGGTGCGCTATCTCGATCGGGTGGAAGCCTCCAGCTTCGTTAGCCAGCTGGAGAGCCGCAGCCTGCCGTTTACCTGGGCTGATACCCGCCTGCTGAGTGATGACCCGTGCAAAGGGCTGGGCCGTGCCCGCAGCAGTACGCTGCTGCCTCAGCGCTTGCTGGAGGTTATTGGCCAGCCGCAGCAGCAGTTCGATATCATCTCGGCCTATTTTGTACCGACCCGGGCAGGGGTGGCGCAGCTGCTGCGGCTGGTGCGCAAAGGCGTCAAAATCTCGATTTTGACCAACTCGCTGGCGGCGAACGATGTCTCTATCGTGCACGCGGGCTATGCTAAATGGCGCAAGAAGCTGCTGCGCCACGGCATTCACCTGTATGAGCTGAAGCCGCACATGGCTGCACGTGAACCGAGCCACGACCGTGGCCTGACGGGGAATTCCGGTTCCAGCCTGCACGCCAAAACGTTCAGCGTCGATAATCAAAAAGTCTTTATCGGATCGTTTAACTTCGACCCGCGCTCCGCCGTGCTGAACACCGAAATGGGGCTGGTGATTGAGAATGAGGGCCTGGCAACGCGAATTCATCAGCGCTTTATCAGCAGCATGCGCGAACGGGCCTGGACGCTGCGTCTGGATAAGTGGGGGCGGGTAAACTGGGTGGAATACCCGGGGGAGGGGGCGAATGAGGTGGTACACAAGCACGAGCCGCGCACCCGGCTGATGCAGCGGATCCTGGTGCGGCTGGTGTGGCGTTTACCGATTGAGTGGCTGCTGTAGGGGCCGGTCAGGCCCAATCCGGGGCGAGCCGGGCCATCGGCCCGACCACACCCGATGGCTCAGTTTGCTATGTGCGCTGTGGCTTGCCAGAAAACAGGAAGCGCAGCAGCGGAATGCGCAGGTGGATCTCATACAGCAGGAAAGAAATCCCGAAGACAAATAGCAGCCCGGCGAAAAAGCCCAGCGTGTTACTGCCAATCACCGGCACAAAAAGGATGCCGTAGATAATGGTTAACGGATGGTGGACCAGATAAATAAACAGCGATGCATTCACCAGGTAGGTGACGCGCGGCGAGTGGGAGTTCAGCAGGCGATGCCCAAGGGAGAACACCACGTTAACCATCCACAGCCCCATCAGCATCGATACCAGGGTATCAATCTCATACAGCCAGCCTTCACCCTTGTTCCAGGTTTGGTTAGCAACATAGGCAGCGAAGGCCAGTGCCGAACCGACAAAGGTCCAGGGCACCGGGCGCACAAACAGCGCTTTAATCGCCGGGTACTTAAAGGCCATCCCACCCAGCATAAAGAACGGCAGGTAAACCAGGGTTTGCATCACGGCCATATTGAACAGGGCATCACCCAGGATCTGCGGCGCAAAGATAAACATCAGGCGGCGGAAAATACCCCAGGCGAGGCCGCAAAGCAGGATCCACAGCGTTAATTTCCCCCAGGTTAGCTCGGAATAGTCTGTTTTTTCCCGCTGGCTATCGCGCAAAATACGGAACAGCCAATAGCCCGCCACAGTCAGTATTACCAGAACCAGCAGAAACCACAGGTGTGAAATCAGATCCCAAACCAGCGCGTTGTACTTTTGATAGGGCGTTAATTTGCTCCAGTCGCCAATCTTACTGGTCCACTCCTTCAGCAGGAAAAACTGCGGCAGGGTGATGAGCGGGATCGCGGTCAGCATTGGGATGCCAACCCGCTCCAGGCGCACCTTCAGCCAGTCTGACGGGCGGTAGCGCAGGAATAGCATGTAGGAGAAATAGCCTGAAATGACGAAGAACACTTGCATGCGAAACGCATGGATAAAATCATTAAACAGGGTGAGCCATTCAGAAGGGTGCAGGCTGTTTACTGACCACGTCTGAGTGGAATAAATGAGCGAAACATGGAATGGCACGCCTAATAACATCAGATAGGCGCGAATAGAGTCGAGAAAATATTCTCTTGGCTGCGTTTTTTTAGTCATAAATGTCCGATATTCAACATGTTAATGTCTTGATTCACCCTGAACCAGACTAAAGTTTAGCGCTTACTTTAATAGTTGAAACCCGGGTATACTATCAGCCAAATCTGTTTCCGTTAACCGCTTGAGAATAGGGCGCTTAACACGATCGGATTCATGGAACAAAAACGTGGTCAGGCTGTCGGAATGCTGGATTATCCTTTAAGATGGATGCAATTGATTTAAGCACCCGAAAGGGGGGGAAGTGCGGAATAAAATGAACAATAAACCAGAACTGATGAAATTGCGCTGGCTTGGCGCAGCAGTTTTGCTTTCAATGTATGCCAACACCAGTTGGGCGTTTAACATTGATGATGTGGCAAAACAGGCGCAGGAGTTAGCCGGGAAAGGCTTCGAAGCGCCTAAGAGTAACCTGCCATCACAGCTGCGTGATATGAAATATGCTGACTATCAGCAGATCCAGTTCAATCACGATAAAGCGTACTGGAGCAATCTTAAGACCCCTTTCAAACTTGAGTTCTACCATCAGGGAATGTATTTCGATACCCCGGTGAAACTCAATGAAGTCACGGCGACCAGCGTGCGTGAGATCAAGTACTCCCCGGACTATTTCAACTTCGGCAACGTTAAGCACGACCCTGATACCGTCAAAAACCTCGGGTTTGCTGGCTTCAAGGTGCTTTACCCGCTGAACAGTAAAGATAAGAAAGACGAAATCACCAGCTTCCTCGGCGCGAGCTACTTCCGCGTTATCGGTGCCGGACAGGTTTACGGTCTCTCTGCCCGCGGCCTGGCCATTGATACTGCGCTGCCGTCCGGGGAAGAGTTCCCGCGCTTTAAGCAGTTCTGGATTGAACGCCCTAAACCCCAGGATAAACATCTGGTCATTTATGCGCTGCTGGATTCACCACGTGCGACCGGTGCTTACCGTTTCCTGATCACCCCGGGTAAAGACAGCACGGTCGACGTGCAGTCTAAAGTTTACCTGCGTGACAAAGTGGGCAAGCTGGGCGTGGCCCCACTGACCAGCATGTACCTGTTTGGCGCCAACCAGCCATCGCCAGTGCCAAACTATCGTCCGGCGCTGCATGATTCTAACGGTCTGTCGATTCACGCCGGAAACGGTGAGTGGATCTGGCGTCCGCTGAACAATCCAAAACACCTGGCTGTCAGCACCTTCACCGTGGAAAACCCACGTGGTTTCGGTCTGCTGCAGCGGGGGCGCGATTTCGATAAATATCAGGATCTCGACGATCGCTACGATATGCGTCCAAGCGGCTGGATTGAGCCGAAAGGCGACTGGGGCAAAGGCCGCGTAGAGCTGGTTGAGATCCCAACGTCCGACGAGACCAACGATAACATCGTGGCCTTCTGGACCCCGGAAAGTCTGCCAGAGCCAGGAAAAGTGATGAACTTCTCCTACCGCCTGCACTTCACGCGTGACGAAAGCGCGCTGCATTCACCGGAAACGGCGTATGTGAAAAGCACCCTGCGTTCAACCGGTGATGTGAAGCAGTCGAACCTGGTGCGTCAGCCTGATGGCACCGTGGCATTTATCGTCGACTTCGTTGGCCCGGAAATGAGCAAGCTGCCGCAAAACACCCCAGTGACCCCTCAGGTCAGCATCGGTAACAACGGTGAGCTGGTGGAAAACAGCGTGCGCTATAACCCGGTCACCAAAGGCTGGCGTCTGGTGCTGCGCGTGCGCGTAAAAGACAACAAACAGCCGACGGAAATGCGTGCTGCACTGGTTAACGGTGACAAAACGCTGACTGAAACCTGGAGCAATCAGCTGCCTGCCAATGAATAAGTCTACCGTAATACCCGATGAGTATATCGACGCGCTGCCCCTCTCCGCTGAGCGGAAAGGGGAGCTGCGCTCGGCACTGCCGCCTGAATCTGACGACGCCTTTGGCCAGCTGCATCACCTGCTGGCCGAAGAGGGTCCGGTTGAAACGCGTGCCGATGACGCACCGCAGGAGTCGGTAAAAACACGCGTCGAACAGAGCTGGCCGGATTCCGTTGATGACGGCAAGCAGTTCGATAAAGATGCGCTGGACCGCACCACGCTGAAAGCGATGCCGAAGCATACCCGCTCTTCCATGTACCCGGAAGAGTGGCGTACCAACCCGGTGGCGCGCGCGTGGGATTCCGTGCGTGGCCGTAAAACCACCCCGCGTTTTGCCAGCCGCGAAGAGCAGAAAAGTGAAGATAAGTGGCGCCATGTCGGCTCCATCCGTCGTTATATTCTGCTGTTCCTCTCTGTTTTCCAGACGGTTGTCGCCACCTGGTATATGAAGACCATTCTGCCTTACCAGGGCTGGGCGCTGATCGACCCAATGGAGATGATCAACCAGAACTGGCAGCAGTCGGTGCTGCAGATCCTGCCTTACGTGCTGCAGACCGGGATCCTGTTCCTGTTTGCCGTGCTGTTCCTGTGGGTCTCCGCCGGTTTCTGGACTGCGCTGATGGGCTTCCTGCAGCTGTTGATCGGTAAGGATAAGTACAGCATCTCCTACCTGACCAACGGTGACGAGCCGATCAACCCGGATCACCGAACCGCGCTGATCATGCCGATCTGTAATGAAGACGTTGAGCGCGTGTTCGCCGGCCTGCGTGCGACCTGGGAATCCGTGGTGCGTACCGGCGAGCAGGACAATTATGACGTCTACATCCTTAGCGACAGTTACAACCCTGATATCTGCATGGCCGAGCAAAAGGCGTGGATGGAGCTGGTACGTGATGTCGGCGGGGAAGGGCGCATTTTCTACCGCCGCCGCCGCCGTCGCGTAAAACGTAAATCCGGTAACATCGATGACTTCTGCCGCCGCTGGGGTAGCCAGTACAGCTACATGGTGGTGCTGGATGCGGATAGCGTAATGAGCGGCGAGTGTCTCAACGGGCTGGTGCGTATGATGGAAGCGAACCCGAAAGCGGGTATCATTCAGTCTTCGCCGAAAGCATCCGGGATGGATACGCTGTATGCGCGCTGCCAGCAGTTTGCTACCCGCGTTTACGGCCCGCTGTTTACCGCTGGTCTGCACTTCTGGCAGCTGGGCGAGTCGCACTACTGGGGCCATAACGCCATTATCCGCGTTAAGCCGTTCATTGAGCACTGTGCGCTGGCACCGCTGCCAGGTGAAGGCTCATTCGCCGGTTCAATCCTGTCGCATGACTTTGTGGAAGCTGCACTGATGCGTCGTGCGGGCTGGGGCGTGTGGATCGCTTACGATCTGCCGGGTTCTTATGAAGAGCTGCCGCCAAACCTGCTGGATGAACTGAAGCGTGACCGTCGCTGGTGCCACGGTAACCTGATGAACTTCCGTCTGTTCCTGGTAAAAGGCATGCACCCGGTGCACCGTGCGGTGTTCCTGACCGGCGTGATGTCTTACCTGTCTGCTCCGCTGTGGTTTATGTTCCTGGCGCTGTCGACCGCGCTGCAGGTGGTGCATACGCTGATGGAGCCGCAGTACTTCCTGCAGCCGCGCCAATTGTTCCCGGTGTGGCCGCAGTGGCGCCCTGAACTGGCGATAGCGCTGTTCTCAACCACCTTAGTGCTGCTGTTCCTGCCGAAGCTGCTGAGCATCGTGCTGGTGTGGTGCAAAGGGGCGAAGCCTTACGGCGGAGCGCTGCGCGTGCTGGCCTCCCTGTTCCTGGAGATGCTGTTCTCGGTGCTGCTGGCGCCGGTGCGCATGCTGTTCCACACCGTATTCGTGGTCAGCGCGTTTCTTGGCTGGGAAGTGGTGTGGAACTCGCCACAGCGTGATGATGATGCCACACCGTGGAGCGAAGCGTTCAAACGCCACGGCTCGCAGATGCTGCTGGGCCTGGTGTGGGCGGGCGGTATGGGCTGGCTGGACCTGAACTTCCTGTGGTGGCTGTCGCCAATCGTGTTCTCGCTGATCCTGTCGCCGTTTGTCTCGGTGTGGTCAAGCCGTCGCACGCTGGGTCAGGCTTCGAAACGCGGCAAACTGTTCCTGATCCCGGAAGAGTACGATCCGCCGAAGGAGCTGCTGGATACCGACCGTTACGTTGAGCTGAATCGTGAACGTGCGCTGGAAAATGGCTTTATGCACGCCATGTTCCATCCGTCGTTCAACGCACTGGCCAGCGCAATGGCGACCTCGCGTCACCTTAACAGCGATATTCTCGACTATGCCCGCGACCGCCGCATTGAGCAGGCGCTCAGCGAGTCACCCTCTAAACTGGATCGCGATCAGCGCCTGGCGCTGTTCAGTGACCCGGTGACGCTGGCGCGTATGCACTACCGCCTGTGGCAGAATGCGGATAAGTACCACGACTGGTTAGATTATTACCATTCGCTGGAACTGAACCCGAAGGCGCTGAATAACGCCAACTAGTTTGCGGGGCGGGCATGCCGCCCCCGACGACGCGATAAGCCGGAACTCAGGTTCCGGCTTTTTTTTACGTTTAATTTGCAGTTGCCGCTCTGGTCAAAACTGGACCAGACTGTAGAATAGTGCGTTTTTTACTCTGGGGCAGCGATGGTGACAATGATAGTGCGGGGATTAGCGGTGGGGCTGTGCGTGCTGGTGCTGAGCGGCTGCGGCAGTATTATCAGCAGAGCCGTGCCCGGACAGGGGCACGGCAATCAATACTACCCCGGCGTACAGTGGGATATTCGCGACAAGCCGTGGCGTTTTCTCGCCATTATTGACCTGCCGCTGTCGCTGGTGGTGGACACATTACTGCTGCCGGTTGATGCCAGCCACGGGCCTTACGAGTAATTATTGTCGGCGTCGGTGTTATCGTCTTCCCACTCTCCCGCTGCCGCGTCGGCCTCTTCGCTGCCGGCAGGCGGTTCCAGCTGGAATTCGCCCTCATCCCACTCGTACAGCGTCTTCTCCGGCAGCCACTCCTGACGCAGTTCAACCTCATCGAAATCATCTTCAAAGATGGCCTGCGCCGCATCTCCACTGCGGAAGGCCAGTAGCTCTCCTTCATCACTGTCATCGGTGAGAAACTCCGCCTGCCACATGATATCCCCATCCTGCATCACAAACTTCTGCAGATTGAACTGGTTAACAGAGGCTTCACCCTCGTCCAGCTCCGGGTTATCGGCAAGGTACTCTTCACGTGCCATCTCAATCGCTTCTTCCAGCGTGGCATACATGCTCATGGCATCTCCTCAGGTCAAAAATGACTAAAGAGTAATTGTTGTCGCTATGGGCAAAGATGCAAGGCGGGGGAGGAGAAATATTTTCGTGGTGATTTATTGCACGGGTATTGTCAGGGTTTATCCCTGAACCCCCATCCACTGCTTCAGCTTGGCCACCGAGGCAGGGGCCTGATAAACCAATCCACGCCCATCTTTGAGCGAACGCAATAAACCGCGAGCGGCCAGTGTCTTCAGGCGACTTCTGGCGGTGTTATCCGAGAGTGACAGACGCTGGCTGACGCCGGCGGCGCTCAGCAGAGAGCCGGGAGCGTTTAGCGCGAGTGCCAGAATATCCTGCGCGGTTTTATCCAGCATGAAGATATTTACTGTCGCTGGCGCTATGCTGCGCCAGTAGTGCAATAAGCTCCTCAGCGCTAAGTTCAGCCTCAGCCACTGAGGGCGGCGTTTTGATTCTCATCTCAGACAATCTCAAAAAGGCTATTATTTGAGATTACTTGAGATGAGCCGCCACCGCAATTCCCTTTACTCTGCTTCCGATAGCGGGCGCTGTTCTTCTTCCCGCACCACCATTCTTTCGGTTCGTTTTCTCAGCGTGTACCAGGTGTACCCCACGTTGAACAGCACGATGCAGGCGGTGACCAGAAACACCGCACGGAAACCGTAATGGGCCGACACCGCGGCGCCCATCAACGGGCCACTGACGTTGCCGATGTCGCGGAAAGACTGGTTATAGCTGAAGATGCGCCCGGCGACCTGATTGCTGGCGTTGTAGATCAGCAGCGACTGCACCGCTGGCAGTAATGCACCGTCGGCGGCGCCGAGCAGAAAGCGCAGGATCCCCAGCTGCCACGCACTCTGCACAAAAGCCATCGGGATCAGTAGCACGACTGAAATCAGCAGCATGGCAACGAGGATTCGCTCCGGGCCGATGCGATCCCCCAGCCTGCCAAGGCGTGGCGCACTCATCAGCGCCGCCACGCCAGGCACCGAGGCAATCATGCCGCTAATAAAGGCCAGATTCGCCACGTTGCCCGCCAGCTCGCGCACGTACAGCGTCAGAATGGGGGCAATCGAACCGGTAGCGACCTGGATTATCAGCGTGGTGACGAACAGTGCCAGCACCAGCCGGGGATTTTTCAGCGAGGAGAACACCTGGCGGGCGTGCAGCAGATCTTTTTTCTGCACCGGGGTGAAGCTCTCACGGATGCAGAACAGGGTCATCAGGAAGCAGGAGAACAGCACCGCCGCAGTAATATAGAACACCGGGCGCAGGCCAAAGCTGTCGGCCAGCAGGCCGCCGATTAGCGGGCCGATCAGCGCGCCGCTGACCGCCCCGGTTGACAGCCAGCCCATCGCCCAGCCGGTTTTATTACGCGGCACCTGGGTGGCGATCAGCGCGTTGGCATTGGGCACAAACCCCCCGAGCAGGCCGAGCAGTGCACGCAGCGCCAGAAACTGCCAGACGGAAGTGGCCATACCCATCAGCATCATCACAATTGCCATGCCCAGGGCGGAGCGCAGCAGCATGATTTTGCGGCCTTTACGGTCGGCAAGTCCGCCCCAGAAAGGGGATGCAATAGCAGAGAACAGGAAAGTGATGCTAAAAACCAGCCCGGACCAGATGTTCAGCGCCTGGGGATCGGTAATGCCCAGCTGCTCGACATACAGTGGCAGAAAGGGCATAACCAGGCTGAAACCGGCGCCGGTGAGGAAACATCCCACCCAGGCGACAAAGAGATTTCTCTGCCAGTTGATGACAGTTGAGGGCGTATCGGCCGTAGACATAGCGTGTGCAGTAACCTTAGAAGTTAACGTCGCAAATTAACCATTAGCTGGCTAAGTATGCGCCTTTAAATGCTCACTGCCTAGCCACTGCAGAAATAAATGAAAAACGGTTTCAAATAGTGGAACAGGCCGGATAACCGGCCTGTGGAGAGGGATCAGTAAAGGGAAGGTTGACCTTCCGGGCGGGTCTTAAAGCGGCGATGCAGCCACATATACTGATCTGGCGCCATCAGTACGCCGTGCTCGACCACGCGGTTCATCGCGGCGGCTGTGGCGACTTCATTGTCCAGTGGGATATCCTGAACTTCCGGCAGGATCACCATCTCATAGCCTTTACCCGACGGCAGGCGGCGTGGCACAAAAGGGATCACTGCCGGATTGCCGCTGCGGATCAGCAGGTAGCTGCCTTTAGTGGTTGCCGCCTGGTCAACGCCGAAAAACGGTACAAATACGCTGCTGCGCGGACCGTAGTCGTGGTCCGGAGCGTACCAGATAATATCGCCGTTTTTCAGGGCGCGGATCATGCCTTTCAGATCCTTGCGGTCCAGCATGCTTTTATTGGAACGCATACGGCCCCAGGTTTGCAGCCAGTCAATCAGCGCGTTGTCGTTGGGGCGGTAAACGCCAATACCCGGGTTGTGGATGCCGAAAATACGCGCGCCCAGTTCCAGGGTTAAAAAGTGCATGCCAATCAGCAATACGCCTTTACCGTCGGCAGCTGCTTTGCTGATGTGCTCCAGGCCGCTGACGCTGAACCATTTTTTGATGCGCCAGTCAGGCCAGAACCATGCCATGCCGGTTTCTATCAGGCCCATGCCGAGCGATTCGAAGTTGCGTGTTACCAGAGCTTCACGCTCGGCGGCAGGCATCTGCGGGAAACAGACTTCCAGGTTGCGCCGGGCAACCTCCACACGGCGCTTCAGAAAGTGCATTGACAGCCGACCCAGCCCGCAACCAATGTAGCGGAGCAGGGGGTAGGGCAGCATCACCAACAGGTAAAGCAGGGCAATACCCAACCAGGTAAACCAATAACGGGGATGCAGCAATGCGCGACGAAATTGAGGCAGCTGAGTCATGATTTTCCAGATCGCAAAAAAAGGGGGAACATTATAGTGCCCGTTTAAAATGAGTTATGGCCTATTGTGCCATTTTATTCGCATCAGATGAAATAAGCGCCTGTTCAGATTAGGTTTTCACGGGCAGGTAGGTCAGGTGTGCTGCTAATAGCATAGTCATAATGCGCATATTGCGCATCGCTTTTTGCGCCGACTGCTGCTATTTACAGCGTTCATGCACGACAAACCCCGGGTCTCTCAGGTATGATAGCGCCGCAAAATTTTCCCTCTCTTTAGAATTCAGGAACGTACACCATGCCAGTGTTACATAACCTTGTTTCCAATGAAGAGCTGAAGGCACGCATGCTGGCCGAAACCGAGCCGCGTACCACAGTCTCTTTTTATAAATACTTCACTATTGACGATCCGCGTGCGTTTCGCGACGCGCTCTACGTTACCCTCACCAAACTAAACGTGTTTGGCCGCGTCTACGTCGCCGCCGAGGGAATTAACGCGCAGGTCAGCGTTCCCGCCAGCCAGTACGAGCAGATGAAAGCCGCGCTGTACGCTTTCCACCCGGCGCTGAATAACCTGCGCATGAACATCGCGCTGGATGATGACGGTAAATCTTTCTGGGTACTGCGTCTGAAAGTACGTGAGCGCATTGTGGCTGACGGTATTACCGACGACAGCTTTGATGCCAGCGATGTCGGCGCCTATCTGAAAGCGGCGGAAGTGAACGCCATGCTAGACGATCCGCAAGCGGTGTTTGTCGATATGCGTAACCACTATGAGTATGAAGTGGGCCATTTTGAAAACGCGCTGGAGATCCCGGCGGATACTTTCCGCGACCAGCTGCCGATGGCAGTTGATATGCTGCAGCAGGATAAAGACAAAAAAATCGTCATGTACTGCACCGGGGGGATCCGCTGTGAGAAAGCCAGCGCCTGGATGCGTCATAACGGTTATGAGAATGTCTACCACATCGAAGGCGGAATTATTGAGTATGCCCGCCGCGCGCGCGAGCAGGGCTTACCGGTGCGCTTTAAAGGCAAAAACTTTGTCTTCGATGAGCGAATGGGCGAGCGGATTTCAGACGATGTGATTGCCAACTGCCACCAGTGCGGAGCGCCCTGTGACACCCATGTAAACTGCCTGAATGACGGCTGCCATCTGCTGTTCATCCAGTGCCCAAGCTGCGCCGAGAAGTTTCATAACTGCTGCAGCCCGCTCTGTATGGAAGAGCTGGCACTGCCGCCGGAAGAGCAGCGTGCGCGTCGTGCGGGCCGTGAAAACGGCAATAAGATTTTCAACAAGTCGCGCGGCCTGCTGAGCACCACCATGCATATTCCTGAAGAGTAACAGGCTGAACTCACCGGGCTCAGGCCCGGTGAGTGTGATGGCTACTGGCGCACGCCTTCCACCGAGATCATCAGCTCCACTTGCTGCGATGCCGGGCCCAAATCCTTATCAATGTTGAACTCTTTCAGCGCGATAGTTCCCGTTGCTTCAAAGCCAGCACGGTAGCCACCCCACGGATCTTTACCTTCCCCCGTCAGTTTTGCCGCCAGTTTTACCGGTTTAGTCACGCCGTTCAGCGTCAGGTCACCGTCTACGATCAGACCATCGCCCTGTTTGCTGACCTTGGTGGAAACAAACGTTGCCTGGGGGAACTTCCCGGCATTGAGGAAATCAGCGCTGCGCAGGTGCTTGTCACGCTCGGCGTGGTTAGTGTCGACGCTGCCGGTATTGATAGTCACGTTAACTTTGTCTTTGCCAGGGTCGGCCTGGTCAAAGGTAAAGCTGCCGTCGAAATCTTTAAACGTGCCGTAAAGCCAGCTGTAGCCCAGGTGCTTGATGCGGAACTGCACGAAAGCATGCTGCCCCTCTTTATCAATTTTGTAGTCGGCTGCGGCGGCTGTCCCCGCCGTCATCAGCAGGGCGGCGGTAGTGATGGCCAGAATACTTTTCTTCAACATGGTGTTCTCCATTCCAGAGGTTAATGGATGCGGCGGCCCAGCATCCTTTTCAAGGTAATATCACGATCGATAAAGTGGTGTTTTAGCGCGGCCAGGGCGTGCAGCCCGGAGAGGATCACCACGCTCCACGCCAGCCAAAGATGGACTTCCCCCGCCAGATCCGCCTGCTCGCCCAGCCCGGAAAACAGCGCAGGAACCGGCAGGATACCGAAGACATTGATCGGTTTGCCCTCTGCGGTAGAGATCAGATAACCGGTAATCAGAATGGCGAACAGCACGCCGTACAGCAGCAGATGCGCGGTGATGGCGCTATAGCGTACTAGCGGGGAATAGCTGCTGAGCGGTTTCGGCGGCGGCGAAACAAAGCGCCACACCACGCGTACAATCATGACCGCGAACAGCGTGATGCCGATGCTTTTGTGCAGTTCGGGAGCTTTGTGATACCAGGTATCATAATAACCGAGGGTGACCATCCACAGTCCGAGGGCAAACATTCCGTAGACCGCAGCCGCGACCAGCCAGTGCAGGGTGATGCTCAGTGAGCCATATTTTGCAGCGCTATTTTTTAACGGCATCCTGGGTTCCGCCAATAAGAATTTTAAGTCAGACTGACGGCGACAAGGGTGAAAATCAACAAATAAATTAACTGATTACTAAATTAAATCTCATCATGAAATATTTTGAATAAAATAATGGCTTATCACCAGTAAATCAGAAAGCGGGTGGCCTGATATGGCTCTGTGCTCGATTTTGTCGAGAAGATTTGCCATGGTGAGGGCAGGATCATGTTCTGTATTTTTGTCTTTAATTTCAATAAATGTCATTTTTATGTCACGTTATGTCAATAATACCTGCGGTGTAATAGTTATTTTGCTTAATGAATAGGGCGGGCGTGATAGCCGCCGGGGGCCGCCTGCCAGTGGACTCTATTAACCAGGGCGGAGAGGGTGGCGAATACGGCAGGTTTGCTCGCCAATGGCAGCGATTAGTATGGTTAACTTGAAAAATCACCGAATCTTGTATAGATTAAATTTGTGTAAGCAGCGGCAGTCTAAGATTTACCGTTCATTACCATCCGCATTTTCGCTGCGTTATAGCTTTCTTCCCCTCTGTTATTCCCCACTATTTTTCAGGCGACGAAAGCTATAAGGCTGCTCACTCACTACTAAAGGGAGCTGCTATGAGCAATACATCTGAAGGGCAACAGCCGCAGAAGAAGCATTTCTGGAACAAGAACAAAAGCGCGAAGAAGGAGCTGAGCGTCGATGATATTACTATCGTCGATAAAGACATGCTCAAGCGTGCGGTCGGCGCGGCCGCGCTGGGTAACGCCATGGAGTGGTTCGACTTCGGGGTTTACAGCTACCTGGCTGTGACTATCGGTAAAGTCTTCTTCCCCGGTGGCAGCCCGGCAGCGCAGCTGCTGGCGACCTTTGGGGCATTTGCCGCCGCCTTCCTGGTTCGCCCGGTGGGTGGACTGGTGTTTGGCCCGCTTGGCGACCGCATCGGACGCCAGAAGGTGCTGGCGATTACCATGATTATGATGTCGATCGGCACCTTCTGTATCGGGATTATTCCTGGCTATCACTCCATCGGGATTATGGCGCCCGTGCTGCTGCTGGCAGCGCGTCTGCTGCAGGGGTTCTCCACCGGCGGTGAATACGGCGGTGCAGCCACGTTTATTGCTGAGTATTCAACCGATGAGCGCCGCGGCTTTATGGGCAGCTGGCTGGAGTTCGGCACGCTCGGCGGCTATCTGCTGGGGGCGGGGCTGGTAACGGGCCTGACGGCGGCGATGCCGGAACAGGTCCTGCTTGACTGGGGCTGGCGTATTCCGTTCTTTATCGCGGCGCCGCTCGGCCTGTTTGGCCTCTATATTCGACTGAAGCTGGAAGAGACGCCGGCATTCCAGAAGCATATGGAAAAGCAGGAAGCGCTGGAGCACAGCAAACCGCGCCTTGGGTTGTGGCAGATGCTGAAGAAGTACCGTGCCTCAATGCTGAAATGTATTGGTCTGGTGCTGCTGTTTAACGTCTCCAACTATATGCTCACCTCGTATATGCCAAGCTACCTGACCGGGATCCTGGGTCTGAGCGAGCTGAGCAGCCTGCTGCTGATTCTGGTGGTGATGTTTGTCATGATGCCGCTGACCCTGTTCTGGGGCCACTGGAATGACCGTTTGGGCCGTCGTCCGGTGATCTGGGCCGGTGCCATCGGCCTGATCGTTATGGCAGTGCCGTGTATGATGCTGATTGGTACGGGCAACCTGTGGCTGGTGTTCCTGGGGCTGATTATTCTCGGGGTGATCCACACCTGCTTCAGCGGCTCAATGCCGGCGACATTACCGGCGCTGTTTGCCACCGATATTCGCTACAGCGCGCTGGCAATCGGCTTTAACCTGTCGGTTTCACTGTTCGGCGGCACCACGCCGCTGGTGACCACCTGGCTGGTGGAGAGCACCGGCAATCTGCTGATGCCGGCTTATTATCTGATGGGGGCGGGCGTTATCGGGGTGATTACGGTGTTCACGCTGCGTGAAACGGCGCGTAAGCCGCTGCGCGGCTCTGCACCCTCGGTCGGTAGCCGTGCCGAAGCACACCGCCTGGTCAATAAGCTGCGTCTGCGTCGTAAGAAAGAAGACGATGCCGCCAAAGCCGAAACGCTGACCAACAAATAACGGCCACTGACTGCCATTTAAAAAGGCTCACAGTTGAACTGTGAGCCTTTTTTTATCGTTTAATATTGCTGACGAACGTCAGGCGAAGCGCGATAAAGAGAACGGGGTTAAGTCGAACTCGCTGCTTTTACCCTGAGCAAACTGTGCGGCGATCTCACCCAGCACGCTGGCGAATTTAAACCCGTGCCCGCTCAGGCCGGTAATGATCATGCGATCGGTTTCACCAGGGAAGCGGTCGATAATAAAGTCTTCATCCGGTGAGTTATCGTAGGTACAGGCTTCACCGCGCAGGCAGACGCCGACCCCGGGTAAGAACTGACGCAGGAAGCCAAACAGTTCGTTGCCGTCCGCCGCCACGCTACCAAACGGCTTGCGGCCTGCCGGGGAGTCGATCGGCTGTCCGCCTTCATGCTTTCCGATTTTAATGGCGTTATTATCCGCCGGGAAGCCGTAATAGTGGGTGCCGTCCGGCATCTGCGCGGTAAATGCCGGAAATGTGTTGTTCTCGCTGTAGCGGCCGTCAGCCTGATGCCAGGCAAAGACCTTGCGCACCGGCGCGACCGGCAGAGCAGGGTAGAGCGTTTTCACCCAGGTGCCGGCACTCAGCAGCAGCTTGCGCCCCTGGTAAATCCCGTCTGCCGTGGTGACGGTTTGCAGGCCGTCCAGCGTGTCGATCTGGCTGACCGGGCAGTTAAACAGCTGCGCGCAGCCGGCTTCTTTCGCCAGACGGATCCAGCTTTTAATCGCCACTTCGGATTTCAGATAGCCGGAGCCGGGTTCAAAAACGCCGATATAGCCCTGCGGCACGCTGATTTGCGGCCAGCGCTGCACGATCTCGTCGCTGTTGAGGATCTGCACTTCAAGCTGGTACTGCTGCGCGCTTTGCATCACGTTCTGAATAAATTCGGACTCCTGCGGCGCGAAGTTGAGCACGCCGCTGCGCTGCATGATGCGTTCACCGCTCTGCTGCTCCAGCTCATCCCACAGCTGCTGGGCACGCAGCACCATCGGTACGTAGCGCGCACCTTCACCGTAAGCGTGACGAATTAAGCGGCTTTCACCATGATGGCTGCCTTCGCGGTGCGGCGGATGGTGACCGTCGATCATCAGTACCTTCAGGCCGGCCTGGGTGGCATACCATCCGGCGGCAGCCCCTACGGAACCACTGCCGACCACAATTAAATCGTAAACCATTTGCAGCACTCTTTTTTTTCAGGAGAGGGCAGCAGAATAGCAAATTATTGCGGGCATGAAAAAGGCACCCTGTTGTGGGTGCCCTTAGGCGAAACGTTGAGCGAATTAGTGCTTCTTGTAATCACGATCCTGGTAATCGGTCGCTTCAATCTTGGCAATGCCAGCTTCGAGAATGGAGATAAATTGTCTGGCAACATCAGTGGTCAGCCAGTAAGTCTGGCCTACATCGGCATCTTCGGCTTGCTGCTGATTAGAAGAGAGCGAATGCAGACGGATCATCATGGCATCATAGCTGTCTACAGTACTGATATCCCATCCGATGAGGGGATGTGTCTGGATGACTTCTTTGCTTCTGTCCATTAAAACCCCCTATAACTCGTGAATAATGACGATACCGGTCATACTTCAAGCTGCAGGTGCCTTGGCTTCTCTGGCTCACCCGAATCACTGACTGATGCAGGCTCATCGGGATTTGCTCATTTTCCGCCTTACTGCAACTCGAATTATTTAGGGTAACCAAGTGATTTTTCGAGGTTCAATGCGGCTTTTTTTCCATGGAGCACTGTCATTATAACAGCAATTCTCTCTTTCGCAGGATTAAATTTTAGCCTGGGTTAATATCGGGTGTTATTGGCACGCTTATTAAGCCGGGAGCCTGGGAAATAATCAACGTTAAGAGTAAAAGAAGGATTATTCAGGGCTGACTATCAGATTGTACTGATGGTGAACCCAAACGTTTTTCCAGCTCCTGCGCCAGCCGAATGAAATGCTGCTGTAGCTGTTCATCACGATTCTGGTTTTGCCCTTCAAGGCGTAAGCTGTGGATTAACAGCTGGTTAGCTTTGTCATCAAGGCAAAATGACAGCGTAGAAAACGCGTTTTCTAATACGGTCAGGCGGCGCTGTTGCTCGGCGATCATTGCCAGCAGCTCACCAAATGTCATTGCCTCTTCTGGATTATCGGCAGCCATGAAAAAAACCTCAGTAATTAATCACCGCCTCAGAATAGGTTATTCTGCCTGCGCCGTCTATCGGTGTTGCGGGGTAATAATTGGGCATAAAAAAGCCGGATAGCGTATCCGGCAAAAACGGCACAAGCGGTCGAAAGCGCAGCGCTTAATCGGTAATAAACCAGTCGTCGGCGCTTTCCCAGGTTTCCTGCAATATATCGGTGATGCGATCTTTGGCTTCTTTACCACCGCCCATCACCGTCAGGTTATTAGCGCTGGCGTAGCGTACCGAAATGGTATTGCTGCCATCCGGAAAATGCTGATCGATTCGTTTGCTAAGCTCCTGCGTCAGCGCGTCAATCGCGCCCGCAGGCAGGGATGTGGTTTTTGCTACAGTGACTTCAATACGCATGATAGCCTCCGGTTGAATTACTGTAAATATATACAGTAATACCAGCGTAAGCAAACATTATTACTGGAGCAGTGAAATGCCGGGGACGCCCGCTGAGGGATCGCCATAAACATCGATCTGAATATCATCGCGGGATGACAGGCGTCAGGTTTCATGAGGGAGGGCTGCTTTCCGCACCGGCATGAATACATCCCTGTAGCCTGGCTCACGGCCATCCCTGGCCGTAGGCCTGCTGCAATCAGCCCTCCCTCCTGCCACCCAAAGCCTCAGCGTCGCGGTTTAGAACCCACAGCGAGCACGATGATAGTGGGGGATGAGCCTGGCCTGAGGTAAGCCGGACGTCACGCGGCAGGGATGCCGCGTGCCGAGGCCCGCAGGGAGCGTCTTTTGCCGTTCCGGCGTGCTCAGGTTGAGCTCAGACCGGTTAGCGATAGCAGTCATTTCAGGGGATCCCCAGAGGACGACTGCTTTTCTGGTCGTCCCGCTGGACAGGTTAACTCTCGACGCGCCAGTTCAGCGTCTCGCCGGCCAGGAACGGCACCAGCGTATGGCCATCGTTACCGACCTGCACGCTTTCCGGCACGGTCCACGGCTGGCGCACCAGCTTGAGGGTGCCTTCATTCAGCGGCAGCCCGTAGAAGTTAGGGCCATTTTCGGAGCAGAAGGCGGCAAAATGCGCCAGCGCGTCGATCTCTTCAAACACCGTGGCATAAGCGCTCAGCATAGACGGGGCGTTGAACACGCCGGCACAGCCACAGCTGGTCTCTTTACGGTCGCGGGTATGAGGTGCGGTATCCGTACCGAGGAAAAAGCGTGAGTGCCCGCTGGCAACCGCATCGCGCAGCGCCTGCTGATGGATGTTGCGCTTAAGGATTGGCAGGCAGTAAAGATGCGGGCGAATGCCGCCAACCAGCATGTGGTTGCGGTTAAACATCAGGTGCTGAGGGGTAATAGTGGCCGCAAGAAAACGATTGCCTTCCAGCACATAAGCAGCGGCTTCTTTGGTGGTGATGTGCTCGCACACCACCTTCAGCTCCGGAAACTGCTGGCGTAGCGGGTCAAGCACGCTTTCAATGAAACGCGCCTCACGGTCAAAGATATCGATATGGGCATCGGTCACCTCGCCGTGGATCAGCAGCGGCATACCGATCTTCTGCATGCGTTCCAGCACCGGAGCAATCGCCGCGATGCTGGTAACGCCATGCGCGGAGTTGGTAGTGGCATGCGCCGGGTAGAGTTTCGCCGCGGTAAACACCCCTTCATGAAAGCCCGTTTCGATTTCGTTCGGATCCAGGCCGTCGGTCAGGTAGCAGGTCATCAGCGGCGTAAAGGCGTGCGCGGCCGGAACGGCAGCCATGATGCGCTCGCGGTAGGCGCGGGCAGTGGCCACGCTGGTCACCGGCGGAACGAGGTTAGGCATCACAATGGCGCGGCCACAGACCTCACTGGTAAACGGCACCACGGCCTCCAGCATCTCACCATCGCGCAGATGGATATGCCAGTCATCAGGGCGGCGAATAATCAATTCTTGAGGTTGTGCGGTCATGCGATCTGCTCCGGCAAAGGGGTGGAATAGCTGTTTTTAGCCGGGTATAAAGATTAATGATAAAGCGCGGTGAATGCACCTGCTTTATACGCAGCGGGGAAAAAAACGCTGCGCGCAAGCCGCAGCGTTATCAGACGATCAGTCAGTAAATGGGATAATCAGCTCGCCCGGCTTCACTTCCAGCCCTTTGGCGAACCGTTTGGCCAGCGACTCGGCCTTACTGCGGTCGGTACTCAGCACGTAAGCGGGTTTCTGGTTGAAGTAACTTTTCAGCGACTCATTAAGATACGGCGTCAGGGTTTTCAGCACGCCCTGCATTTTTTCCGGCTGCACTTGCACATCCACCAGCTCCATATCTTTCAGATAGATAGCCCCTTCCTGCTGGTTAAACACCGGCTGTGCTTTCATTGTCAGCTTCATATCCGCTTTTTGCGGGCCAAACAGGGAAGTGATATTCACTTTGGCATTGCCGATCAGCGTGACTTTATTCGGCTCCTCGCGGCCAATCTGGCTGCTGAGGTCCGTCAGGGTGATATGGGCATCGGCCAGCCCGGCCACGCCAATCTGCTTCTCATAATTGTTGTGTTTCGCCAGCGCCTGATTAATTTCCTGCTCGCTGATGGTGTATTGGGCAATCTGATTACAGCCGGTGACTAAGCCTGCTAACAGCAGCGCACCAAGACCAAAAAGTGTCTTCTTCATGTTATTCCTCTGTTTTATTCACCGGTCGACCCTACCGGGCAGCGAATAGCATGCACCACCGGGCGGCATTCGTCACCAGGACAACGCTTAACCGGCAGGGGGAAAGCACAACGGAATGTGTCGGGCCAGCAAAAACTGGCCCGGCAATATCAGGAAGCGACAGAGGATAACAGGTTGATTTGCGTCTGTTTAGCCATGTTATCGCGGTAATCCGCCACGCGGGAAGGGTACTCAATACCGGCTACCAGCGACAGCGAACGCAGCAGTGGGAACAGATGGATGTCGTCCAGCGACAGCTCGCCGCTGACGGCATTCGGCTTAACGATCAGCTTATCCAGCTTGCGCAGGTCATCATTGACGTTTTTAATCCAGCCCGCCGAGTGTTCGCGCAGCTCGGAAAAATCACCATAAGTGCCCTGCTTTTTGTTTTTGAAGTAGTCGCGCGCTTCCGGCGTGGCGAACTCGGCAAACGGCGCTTCCGCCACGCGCGGGATCAGCAGCTTGTTAACATAGCTGTTGATATGGCGCAGCCAGTCGGTGATGGCCGGATTGGTTTTTCCGGTCAGCAGCGGCTCGCGATCGATACGATCGATATAGTGCACGATATCCAGACTTTCCGGCATGCAGCTGCCGTCTTCCTTCATCAGAATCGGCGCCATTTTCTGACCAATCAGGCGGGTGGGCGTCGCTTCGTCATCGTTCAACATCACCACCAGCTCAACCGGAAGGTTTTTCAGGCCGAAGATCATGCGGGCTTTTACACAGAACGGGCAGTGTTCATAGATATAGAGTTTCACTATCAATTCCTTCTTTTGCGATATCGATGAATTAACATCAATTATCTGAATGTATTATGAAAGTATGGAAGAGAACCCGCAGAAGGGCAACCGCAGGGGCGGGTATGGCGAGGTTTTAAGCTTAATTTCGTGGATTATGCCATTTTTTATGCGGCAGCGTATTACCGGCAAACGGGATGGCGGTTATAGTGAAACGAGTAGAGTGACGCGCCGTGGTGCGCGGTCTCACTCCCCAACTCACAATGCTTTCCAGACACGTGTTTCAGGAGAAATGATGTTTGGCTATCGTACTGCTGCACCTAAAGTGCGCCTGACTACCGATCGTTTGGTGATTCGTCTGGTCAACGAACGTGATGCCTGGCGGCTGGCTGATTACTATGCTGAAAACCGTGCTTTTCTTAAACCGTGGGAACCGGTGCGCGATGAGAGCCACTGCTATCCCTCCGGCTGGCAGGCGCGGCTGGGGCTGATTGCTGAGATGCAGAAGCAGGGCAGTGCCTTCTACTTTGCGGTGATGGACTCGGACGAGAATGAAGTGCGCGGCGTAGCGAACTTTAGCAACGTGCTGCGCGGTTCGTTTCACGCCTGCTACCTCGGCTATTCGCTGGGGGAGAAGTGGCAGGGGCAGGGGATGATGTTCGAAGCGCTGCAAAGCGCAATTCGCTATATGCAGCGGCAGCAGCGCATGCACCGCATTATGGCTAACTATATGCCGCATAATCAGCGCAGCGGCAATTTACTGGCGCGCCTCGGTTTCGAAAAAGAGGGTTATGCCAAAGAGTACCTGCTGATCGATGGACGCTGGCAGGATCATGTCCTGACGGCACTGACCTCCCACGAATGGACGCCGGACCGGCGCGGAGTGTAATTTCACATGATCAAATCCCCTTTTACCGCCGTTGAAGCGCGGGTGATCGGCTGCCTGCTGGAAAAGCAGGTCACCACCCCGGACCAGTATCCCATGTCGCTGAACGGCGTAGTGACCGCCTGTAACCAGAAGTCTAACCGCGAGCCGGTAATGTCGCTGAGCGACAGCGAGGTGCAAAACACACTCGACCTGCTGGTAAAAAAACATCAGCTCACCGCGCTAAACGGCTTTGGTAGCCGGGTGGTGAAATATGAGCAGCGTTTCTGCAACTCGGAGTTTGGTCAGCTGAAGTTCACTCCTGCAGAGGTGGCGGTGATCGCCACGCTGCTGCTGCGCGGCGCCCAGACGCCGGGCGAGCTGCGCACGCGCAGTTCGCGCATGCATGACTTTGCCGATATGAACGAAGTGGAGCAGACGCTGGAGCGACTGACGCAGCGCGAAGACGGTGCGCTGGTCGTGCGGCTGGCGCGCGAGCCGGGCAAGCGTGAAAGCCGCTATATGCACCTGTTCAGCGGAGAGGTGGATGAGAGCCTGGCCGCCAGCCCGCAGCCGGAAACGGACAGCGGGCTGGAAGCGCGGGTACAGCTGCTGGAGCAGCAGGTCGCCACGCTGCAACAGCAGCTATCCGCGCTGCTGGCAGAGGGGGAGGGCACATGAGCGGCTTGAAAGTGGGCATCGTCGGGCTGGGCGGCATTGCGCAGAAAGCCTGGCTGCCGGTGGTGACCCGCACCGACGGCTGGCAGATTGCCGGGGCATTTTCGCCCAATCAGCAAAAAGCGCGCCCGGTCTGCGACAGCTACCGCATTCCGCTGCACGCATCGCTGGACGATCTCGCCGCCGCCAGCGATGCGGTGTTTGTCCACAGCAGCACCGCCAGCCACTATGAGATCGTTAATCGCCTGCTGCGCGCGGGCATCGATGTCTGCGTTGATAAGCCGCTCGCCGCTACGCTAAGCGAGGCCGAGCGGCTGGTGGCGCTGGCGGAAAAGCGCGGGCGCAAGCTGATGGTGGCGTTTAACCGCCGCTTTGCCCCGCGTTATCTGCAGCTGCAGGCGGCACTGCAACAGCCTGCGTCACTGCGCATGGATAAACATCGCAGCGACAGCGTCGGGCCCAACGATCTGCTGTTTACCCTGCTGGATGATTATCTGCACGTGGTGGATAGCGCGCTGTGGCTGTGCGGCGGGGAGGGTAAGCTGCAAAGCGGCACGATCCAGACTAACGACAGCGGGCAGATGCTCTACGCCGAACACCATTTTAGCGTGGGGGGGACGCAGGTGACCACCTGTATGCATCGCCGCGCCGGAAGCCAGATGGAGCGAGTGATGGCGGTCGATGATGGCGCAGTCTACCAGCTGAGCGAGATGCGTGACTGGCAGCAGGAGCAGGCGGGCGTCGTGACCATCGACCCGATCCCCGGCTGGCAAACCACGCTGGAGCAGCGCGGATTTGTCGGCGCGGCGCACCATTTCATCCGCTGCGCAGAAAATCAGACAATGCCGCAAACCAGCGGCGAGCAGGCGCTGATGGCGCAGCGGCTGGTGGAGAAATTATGGCGTGAAGCCGAGCGGGAATAGGGTACAGGGGCGGAGGGCGGACCGAAAAAGAGGGTCCGCCCCTACAACATCCTGTAGGGGGCGACCGCTTTTTGGGTCGCCCCGCGTTCATCGGGGATATACCCGGTAACAAACCGCTATGGTTATTTCCTTTTACTTCAGTAGACTATCCGCATCAAAAAACGATCGGGGTTCCCCGGTCCGTTATCCAGAACCAGGAAAGACATGAACCTGTTGAAATCACTGGCAGCGGTCAGCTCAATGACCCTGTTTTCACGCGTGCTGGGATTTGCCCGCGACGCGATTGTCGCGCGCGTATTTGGCGCCGGGATGGCAACCGATGCCTTTTTCGTCGCGTTTAAGCTGCCTAACCTGCTGCGACGCATCTTTGCCGAAGGGGCGTTCTCCCAGGCGTTTGTTCCTATTCTCGCCGAATACAAAAGTAAACAGGGTGAAGAAGCCACGCGCGTCTTTGTGGCTTATGTTTCCGGCTTGCTGACGCTGGCGCTGGCGATTGTCACGATTTTGGGGATGTTTGCTGCCCCGTGGGTGATCCTCGTCACTGCCCCCGGCTTTGCAGATACCGCCGATAAGTTCGCACTGACCTCATCGCTGCTGCGCGTGACCTTCCCGTATATCATGCTGATTTCACTGGCTTCGCTGGCCGGGGCGATCCTCAACACGTGGAACCGTTTTTCGGTCCCGGCGTTTGCCCCGACGCTGCTCAACGTCAGCATGATTGGTTTTGCGCTGTTTGCCGCACCGCACTTCCACCCGCCGGTGATGGCGCTGGCCTGGGCGGTCGTCGCCGGCGGCGTATTACAGCTTGGCTATCAGCTGCCGCATCTGAAAAAAATCGGCATGCTGGTGCTGCCGCGCCTTAACCTGAAGGATGCGGGCGTGTGGCGCGTGATGCGCCAGATGGGGCCGGCGATCCTTGGCGTGTCGGTCAGCCAGATCTCGCTGATCATTAATACCATTTTCGCCTCGTTCCTTGTTTCCGGCTCGGTGTCGTGGATGTACTACGCTGACCGCCTGATGGAGTTTCCCTCCGGGGTGCTGGGCGTGGCGCTGGGCACTATTTTGCTGCCGTCGCTGGCGAAGAGTTTTGCCAGCGGCGACCAGGCAGAGTATTCGCGCCTGATGGACTGGGGCCTGCGCCTCTGTTTCCTGCTGGCGCTGCCGAGCGCCGTGGCGTTAGGGATTCTGGCAAAACCGCTGACCGTTGCGCTATTTCAGTACGGCAAATTTACCGCCTTTGATGCCGCAATGACCCAGCGTGCGCTGGTGGCCTATTCGGTCGGTTTGATGGGGCTGATCGTGGTGAAGGTTCTGGCTCCGGGCTTCTACTCGCGGCAGAACATCAAGACGCCGGTGAAGATTGCTCTCTTCACGCTGCTGGCAACCCAGGCGATGAATCTGGCATTTATTGGTCCACTGAAGCATGCCGGTCTGTCGCTGTCGATCGGTCTGGCGGCCTGCCTGAATGCCGCGCTGCTTTACTGGCAGCTGCGCAAGCAGGATATTTTCCAGCCGCAGCCGGGCTGGGCGAGTTTCCTGGTGCGTCTGTTCTTCGCCGTTGTGGCGATGGCGGCGGCGCTGGTCGGCGTGCTCTATCTGATGCCCGACTGGGCTACCGGCAACATGCTGTGGCGGTTAATCCGTCTGGCAGCGGTCTGTGCGGTGGGTGGCGGCGTCTACTTTGCCGTGCTGGGCCTGTTAGGTTTCCGCCCGCGTGATTTTGCCCGCCGCACCGTGGCATAAACAGAAAAACCCCGCAGCGCAGGCGCGGCGGGGTAAAGTCTGACAATAATTACGCTTTACGGCTGACGGGCGCGCTGTGGATCGCCTGGCCGTCGGGGCCATAAAATTTTTGTGACTGATAAGGCTTCAGTACCTGCAACGCATGCTCGTTATGACTGATTTGATGATTGAGCAGCATACCGTTGTGTAGATTGGTATCGCGTAATTTTACCGTGTGATCCTGAATCGATGACCAGCGTCTCGCCAGTTCCGCGTAGCGGCTGTAGGGCACGTGCAGCCCGGCCGCTTTTTCTTCATCGCGGCGCATTTTTTCCAGGAAGTCCAGGGTCGCAAGCAGCGAGCTTTTATCCTCGGTAATTCGCTGCAATAAGCTGCTGTTGACCTGACCCGCCGAGAGCTGTTCTTGCTCCGCATTCATCACATCGGCCAGCGACGAAAGAACTTCCAGCATTTTATCAAGCGTGTTGAGCAGCTTATCCATTGAGTTAATTACCTTGCAGTGAGTCTTTAGCTTCCTGAATCAGTGCGTCGGCGATTTTGCCGCTGTCCATCTTCAGTTCGCCGTTACGAATAGCGGTTTTCAGCTCTTCCACGCGGGCAGTATTAATGTCCTGTGAGCTGGCCTTGGTCAGCTGTGACTGTGCGCCACTCAGTACCACCTGGGTGCCGGCGGTTTCAGTGGTTTTGCTTTCCGCTGCGCGAGCCTTCGGCTGGGCAACATCATTAGTATCGCGTTGTTGAACGGTGCTGGCCGGGTTCAGTGGCTGGGTTCTGTCGATGCTCATATCTGGCTCCTGTTAACTCAGGTGTGACTACGCCTGATGCTCAATATTCTAATAGTACTACGGCTGTTATTAACACTATCGGCAGAACTGATGCCTTCTTTAGTGGTTTATAGCGATATCAGAATATTCCCATCCGAGTCGACTTTGCCCATCACAATCTGGCCGGAGCTCATGCGTACCCTGACCGACTGCAGGGCCGTTGCGTTGTTCATTGCTTTGCCTTCGCTGCTGATATTGAAGCCGTCGCCGCTGGCGGTCACGGTGACCATCTGCCCGGCTTTTACGCGCCACGGCTGGCGCATCATCATCTGGGTTACCGGCTGGCCGGGATTGATATCGCGCAGGGTGATGGCACCTACCGCATCTTCAGCTTTCATCAGCGTGCGGGCGGGCAGAGTATCTAAGCGGCCCTGCTGCATACGCAGATCGCCAGCGGCGATAGCGGTTCCGCGCGGCACCTGGCGGGTGGCCACCAGATAACTGCCGCTGACCTGCACCTGCACCTGAATATAGCGGCGGTTCTGATCGCAGTTGGCCGCGACGCTGATATTGCCCCACATGCGGCTGTTGCCCGGCAGGGAGAACTGCGGCGCATCACAGGCAGGCCACATATTCTGCGGTGTCTTCACCACCACGCTCAGGTTATCGGCACCCTGGCCGTTTTCCCCATAGCGGTTTTTAAAAAACTGGTTGAGCTGTGCGTTGAGATCGCCAGCAGTGGCGGTGACGCTCGCCAGGCTCAGCAGCGCGCTTAACAGCAGTGTGGCTCCACGCATGGCGCCCCCTCTTTTTTATCAACATGGCAGCGATTCTACCCTCGCGGGTGCGATGTCAAGGCGCAAATTAGCGACCATTTTTAGCGCTATTCAAACGATAGGCCTTCCCACCCCGAGATTATGCTGTCAGCTCTAAATTCTCACTTGCGGAGGACGCATGCTCGACAAACTGGACGCAGCACTACGGTTTAACACCGAAGCTCTGAACCTGCGCGCACAGCGGCAGGAGATCCTGGCATCCAACATCGCGAACGCAGACACGCCAGGCTATCAGGCGCGCGATATCGATTTCGCCAGCCAGATGAACAAGGTGATGGAACAGGGGCGGGCGCAGGGTTCCGGGCTACAGCTTGCGGTCACGTCGGCACGCCATATTCCTGCAGAAACGCTTCAACCCCCATCCATGGATTTGATGTACCGCATTCCTGACCAGCCTGCACTGGACGGAAACACGGTTGACATGGACCGGGAGCGTACCGAGTTTGCAGATAACAGCCTGAAATATCAGACCGATCTCACCATGATCAGCAGTCAGATCAAAGGCATGATGTCCGTGCTACAGGGGCAATAAGTTATGGCACTTTTGAACATTTTTGATATTGCCGGTTCGGCAATGGCTGCACAGTCACAGCGTCTGAACGTCAGCGCCAGTAACCTGGCCAACGCCGACAGCGTCACCGGGCCGGATGGTCAGCCCTACGTCGCGAAGCAGGTGGTTTTCCAGACTAACGCGATGCCGGGTTCACCGACCGGTGGCGTGAAGGTCGCTCAGGTGATCGACGACCCGGCGCCCGCGCGCCTGGTGTACGAGCCGGGTAACCCGATGGCGGATGCCAAAGGCTACGTGAAGATGCCGAACGTGGATGTCGTAGGGGAAACGGTGAACACCATGTCAGCTTCGCGCAGCTACCAGGCCAACGTTGAGGTTTTAAACACCGTTAAACAGATGATGATGAAAACCTTAACGCTGGGCCAATAAGGAGCTTCCCAATGAGTATTGCTGTAGGCGTAAACGAAAAACAGGCGACCACCACGCTAACGAACTCTTCATCCAGCTCTGATACCTCAGCAGCGGATCTCCAGAGTAACTTCCTGACGCTGCTGGTCACCCAGCTGCAGAACCAGGATCCGACCAATCCAATGGATAACAGTCAGCTGACCTCTCAGCTGGCGCAGATCAATACCCTGAGCGGGATTGAGAAGCTGAACACCACGCTGGGTTCCATTTCCGGGCAGATCACCAGCGGCCAGTCGCTGCAGGCATCGACCCTGATTGGCCACGGTGTGATGGTAGACGGTTCGCAGATCCTGGTCGGCAGCAGCACCACCACGCCGTTTGGGGTGGAACTGACTCAGGCCTCAACCAGCACCACCGCCACCATTAAAGATGCCAGCGGCGCAGTGGTTCAGACCATTGACCTTGGCGCACAGACTGCAGGGGTTCATACCTTCCAGTGGGATGGCAAAGCGGCAGATGGCACCACCGCGGCAGACGGCAAATATACCGTGTCTATCGCTGCCAGCAACGCCACCGGCCAGCTGGTCGCACAGCCGTTGAACTACGCCTACGTCAGCGGTGTAACCACAAATTCTACCGGTGCGGTGCTCGACCTCGGCACCATGGGCACGACAACCCTGGCTAACGTTCGTCAGATCGTTTAATCCACTAATTTTGCTTCAGGAGTGACAACATGGGCTTTTCACAGGCGGTCAGTGGCTTAAACGCTGCGTCCAGCAACCTCGACGTTATTGGTAACAATATCTCCAACTCCGCCACCGCGGGCTTTAAATCCAGCACTATCGCGTTTGCCGATATGTTTGCCGGTTCTAAAGTCGGCCTCGGCACCAAAGTGGCTGCTGTGGTGCAGGACTTTGGTGACGGTACCACCACCACCACCAGCCGCGGTCTTGACGTGGCGATCAGCTCTGCAGGCTTCTTCCGTATGGCCGACACCAGCGGCGCGGTCTATTACAGCCGTAACGGCCAGTTCACGCTGGACGCGGATCGCAACATCGTGAACATGCAGGGCCTGAAGCTGACCGGCTACCCGGCATCCGGCAACCCGGCCACCGTGCAGACCGGTGCTAACCCGGTGGCGCTGACCATTCCTGAAGCGTCCATGCCGGCCAAGATGACCAGCACCGCGTCACTGACTGCCACGCTGAACTCTTCCTCTGCCGCGACCACCGGTGCGTTTAACGCCTCCGACACGTCGACCTATGACAAAAAAACCTCGCTGACCGCGTATGACTCGCAGGGCAACGAGCACACCATCAACATGTACTTCGTCAAAACTGCGGACAACAGCTGGACCGTTCACGCGCAGGATGCCTCTGCTACTGACCCGTCCACCACCGACACCACCACTAACCTGGTGTTCGATACCAGCGGCGCCCTGACCACCGCCAGCGCCAAAGCGATTAGCGTGACCATGGACAACAAAGGTGGCAGCGTCACCGCCAGCCCGTTCAGTGTGGATATCACCGGCAGCCTGCAGCAGAACAACGGTGGGTCCACTTTTGGTAACCCAACGCAGAATGGTTATGCCCCGGGTGACCTGACCAGCTACCAGATCAATGACGACGGTACGCTGGTCGGTAACTACTCGAACGAAAAAACCCAGGTACTGGGTCAGATCGTGCTGGCGAACTTTGCTAACCCGGAAGGGCTGAAGTCGGAAGGCGACAACGTCTGGTCTGCCAGTGCTTCCTCTGGCCAGGCGCTGACCGGTATCGCCGGTACCGGTAACCTCGGTACGCTGACGGCGGGTGCGCTGGAGTCCTCCAACGTCGACCTGAGTAAAGAGCTGGTGAACATGATCGTGGCGCAGCGTAACTACCAGTCGAACGCGCAGACCATCAAAACTCAGGACCAGATCCTCAACACGCTGGTCAACCTGCGTTAATACGGTTAACAGGGGAGTTCAATGGATCACGCGATATATACCGCAATGGGGGCTGCCAGTCAGACCCTCGATCAGCAGGCAGTGACGGCGGCCAACCTCGCCAACGCCTCTACGCCGGGCTTTCGCGCACAGCTAAATGCCGCGCGCGCGGTGCCGGTGGAAGGCTTATCTCTGCCTACCCGTACGCTGGTCACGGCTTCAACGCCGGGATCGGATATGAGCCAGGGCGCGCTGGATTATACCGAGCGCCCGCTGGATGTGGCGATGCAGGGTGACGGCTGGCTGGCGGTGCAGACCGCTGACGGCACTGAAGCCTACACCCGCAACGGCAATATGGAAGTCAGCCCGGCCGGGCAGCTTACCGTGCAGGGCAACGTGGTGATGGGCGACGGCGGGCCGATTGCGGTGCCGCAGGGTTCGGAAATCACCATCGCGGCTGACGGTACCATTACCGCGTTGAATCCGGGCGATGCACCAAATGCCACGGTACAGCTGGGCAAGTTGAAGCTGGTGAAAGCCAGCGGTAGCGAACTTCAGCGCGGTGATGACGGCATGTTCCGTCTCACTGCCGCTGCCCAGACTACCCGCGGCGCAACGCTGCCGCTGGACGCGACGATGAAAGTGATGCCTGGCGTGCTGGAAGGTAGCAACGTCAGCACCACCCAGACCATGGTCGATATGATCGCCAACGCCCGTCGCTTTGAGATGCAGATGAAAGTGATCTCAAGCGTTGACGAGAACGAACAAAAAGCCAACCAGCTGCTGTCAATGGGCTGATCAGAGGAATAAACAGATGATCCGTTCTTTATGGATTGCCAAGACCGGCCTTGACGCTCAGCAGACCAATATGGACGTTATCGCCAACAACCTGGCCAACGTCAGTACCAACGGTTTCAAACGTCAGCGTGCGGTCTTTGAAGACCTGATGTACCAGACCATGCGTCAGCCGGGTGCGCAGTCATCCGATCAGACCACGCTGCCTTCCGGCTTGCAGATTGGTACCGGTACGCGTCCGGTTGCCACCGAGCGCCTGCACAATCAGGGCAACCTGTCGCAGACCGACTCGTCTAAAGACGTGGCGATTAACGGTCAGGGCTTCTTCTCGGTCCTGATGCCGGACGGCACCACGGCGTATACCCGCGATGGCTCTTTCCAGACTGACCAGAATGGCCAGCTGGTGACCAACGCCGGATTCCCGGTGCAGCCAGCCATCACCATCCCGGCTAACTCGCTGAGCATGACCGTCAGCCGTGACGGCGTAGTGAGCGTCACGCAGCAGGGCCAGACGAACCCGGTGCAGGTCGGTCAGCTGACCCTGAGCACCTTTGTCAACGATGCCGGCCTGGAAAGTATGGGTGAGAACCTGTACCAGGAAACTCAGGCCTCCGGTGCGCCAACCGAAAGTAACCCGGGCAACAACGGGGCCGGTACGCTGTATCAGGGCTACGTTGAAACCTCAAACGTTAACGTCGCAGAAGAGCTGGTAAGCATGATCCAGACCCAGCGCGCCTACGAAATTAACAGTAAGGCCGTCAGTACTTCCGACCAGATGCTGGCGAAGCTGACCCAGCTGTAATACGACGGAGAGCTTGACCGTCGCAGGTGCCGGGCTTTACTGCCCGGCCCGTTAATAAAATATTCACGTAATGAAAGGTTCATTTCCATGGCGCAGCAGATCTCATTGCCTGGACGTTTGTTAGTAGCCGCGATGCTGCTGACGCTTAACGGTTGTGCGTTAGTTCCCCGTAAGCCTCTGGTAGAAGGTTCGACAACGGCTCAGCCGCTGCCTGCTTCTCCGCCGGTGGTCAACGGCTCTATTTTTCAGGGTGTGATGCCAATGAACTACGGCTACCAGCCGCTGTTTGAGGATCGACGCCCGCGTAATATTGGCGACACATTAACCATCACGCTGCAGGAAAACGTCAGCGCGAGTAAGAGTTCTTCTGCCAATGCCGGACGTGACGGCAGCAGCAGCTTCGGGCTGACTGCCACGCCGAACGCGCTGGCTGGCCTGCTGGGCGGTGACAAAACCACCTTCGCCGGGGCCGGTAAAAATGATTTCGCCGGTAAGGGGGGCGCAACGGCCAATAACACCTTTACCGGTACGATTACCGTTACCGTCAATCAGGTACTGCCAAACGGCAACCTGAGCGTGGTCGGTGAGAAACAGATTGAGATTAATCAGGGAACTGAATTTATCCGCTTCTCCGGGGTGGTTAACCCACGCACGATTAGCGCCAGCAACAGCGTAGTATCAACCCAGGTGGCGGATGCGCGCATTGAGTACGTCGGTAACGGCTACATCAATGAAGCACAAACCATGGGCTGGCTGCAGCGGTTCTTCCTGAACATATCACCGATGTAAGAGGTTTTCATGCGTAATGTACTGATTCGATTTGCTTTGCTGCTGACGGTGGGGATCAGCGCCCTGGCGCAGGCCGATCGTATTCGCGATCTCACTACCGTTGGCGGAGTGCGCGATAACTCCCTGATCGGCTACGGCCTGGTGGTGGGGCTGGACGGCACCGGTGACCAGACTACCCAGACTCCGTTTACCACTCAGAGCCTGAGCAACATGCTGTCGCAGTTGGGGATCACCGTCCCCGCCGGCACCAATATGCAGCTGAAAAACGTCGCGGCGGTGATGGTTACCGCCAAGCTGCCGGCCTTTGGTCGCCAGGGGCAGGTGGTGGACGTGGTGGTTTCCTCTATGGGTAACGCCAAAAGCCTGCGCGGCGGTACGCTGCTGATGACTCCGCTGAAAGGCGTGGATAACCAGGTGTATGCGCTGGCGCAGGGTAACGTGCTGATCGGCGGAGCCAGTGCCGCCGCCGGTGGCAGCAGCGTGCAGGTCAACCAGGTGAACGGCGGGCGCATTACCGGTGGCGCCACCATTGAACGTGAGCTGCCAAACAACTTCGGCAGCACCAACGTGATTAACCTGTTCCTTAATCAGGAAGATTTCAGCATGGCGCAGCGCATCAGCGACGCCATCAACAGCCGCGGCGGCTATGGCATGGCGCAGGCGCTGGATGGCCGCACCATTCAGATCCGCAGCAGCGCTAACAGCACCTCGCAGGTGCGCCAGCTGGCCGATATCCAGAATATCGACGTCTCCGTGCCGATTCAGGATGCCAAAGTGATCATCAACTCGCGCACCGGCTCGGTGGTGATGAACCGCGAAGTGATGCTGAGCCAGTGTGCAGTGGCGCAGGGCAACCTGTCGGTGACGGTGAATCAGACTCAGAACGTCAGCCAGCCGAACACGCCGTTTGGCGGCGGTCAGACGGTGGTGACGCCACAGACGCAGATCGATCTGCGCCAGAGCGGCGGAGCGTTGCAGAGCGTGAATGCCAGCGCCAATCTCAACAGCGTGGTGCGCGCCCTGAATGCGCTGGGTGCAACGCCAATCGATCTTATGTCCATTCTACAGTCGATGCAGAGCGCCGGTTGCCTGCACGCCAAACTGGAAATTATCTGATGAGTGACAACAGCCAGTCGATGATGGGCGCGGCGTATGACAGCCGCTCGCTCAACAACCTGAAGCGCCTTGCCAGCAGCGATCCGAAAGCGCATGCGCTGCAGGTTGCTAAGCAGGTGGAAGGGATGTTCGTGCAGATGATGCTGAAAAGCATGCGTCAGGCGCTGCCGCAGGACGGCATGCTGAGCACCGAACAGACGCGGCTGTACACCTCAATGTATGACCAGCAGATCGGCCAGCAGATCGCCTCGAAGGGGTTAGGGCTGGCCGATATGATCGTCAAGCAGATGGAAACGCAGAAAGCCCCGGACGAAAAAGCCGGAACGGTGCCTATGCCGTTGGATAAAGCCTTTATCAACACGCTGCCGCCGCTGGCGATGGAACAGATGGTGCGTAAAGCGGTTCCGCGCTTCAACGCCAGCGAAATGCCGCTTTCCGGCGATAACAGCGACTTTATCGCCCAGCTGTCGCAGCCGGCAAAAGCCGCCAGCGAGCAGAGCGGAATTCCGCATCACCTGATCCTCGCCCAGGCGGCGCTGGAATCCGGCTGGGGGCAGCGCCAGATCCTGACGCGTGACGGTAAGCCGAGCTATAACGTCTTTGGCATCAAAGCTACGGGCAGCTGGCAGGGCAAAACCACCGACGTAATGACCACCGAATATGAGAACGGCGAAGCGAAGAAGGTGAAGCAGAAGTTCCGCGTTTATGACTCCTACTTCGACGCGCTGACCGACTACGTCAAGCTGCTGAGCAACAACCCGCGCTACGCCGCCGTCACCACGGCAGCGTCACCGGAGCAGGGCGCCCAGGCCTTGCAGGCGGCGGGTTACGCGACCGATCCGAAATATGCACAGAAGCTGGTGGGGATGATCCAGCAGTTCAAAAACATGGGTGAAAAAGTGGTGAAAGCCTATGGTCAGGATATAAAAGATATCTCCACGTTATTCTGATTTTTTTGGCTTTTGGTCTCAAGTTTACCCCGGTTGTACCGATAACCTTTTCAGGCCGGATTTGAGTTAACCCAACTTACCGGCAAACGATTCGTCAATGCTGGCTCTGCAGTTGCCGGTTAACAAGGACCCGAAATGGCAAACTTAATTAATACCGCGATGAGCGGATTGAGCGCCGCCTCCGCCGCGCTGAATACCACCAGTAATAACATCACTAACTATGCCGTTAGCGGTTATTCACGCCAGACCACGGTCCTTGCCCAGACCGCCAGCACCCTGAGCGGCAACAACTACTACGGCAACGGGGCCAGCGTCTCGGCGGTGTATCGCGAATATGACCAGTTCATCACCAATCAGCTGCGTGCCGCCAGCACTCAGGCCAGCAGCATCAGCACGCAGTACAGCCAGATGTCGAATATCGACGATATGCTGTCCAGCACCACCAATACCCTGTCGAGCAACATCCAGGACTTCTTCAGCTCGCTGCAGAGTCTGGTCAGCAATGCCAGCGACTCCTCGTCGCGTACTGCCGTGCTGGGTAAAGCGGAAGGGCTGGTAAACCAGTTCAAGGTCACCGATACCTATCTGTCCAATCTGGACAGCAGCGTCAATACCTCTGTCACCTCGACCGTTGATCAGATCAATAACTACGCTAAGCAGATCGCGAACGTTAACCAGCAGATCGGCAAGCTGAAGGGTGCAGGAGCGGGCAGCGAACCGAATGACCTGCTGGATCAGCGCGATCAGCTGGTGAGCGAGTTGAATAAGCTGGTGGGTGTTACCGTCAATCAGCAGGATGGCGGCAGTTACAACATCTCCATCGGCAGCGGCGTCTCGCTGGTGCAGGGCAGCAGCTACAGCCAGCTGGCGGCCGTGCCGTCCAGCGCCGATCCGTCGCGTACCACTATCGCTACCGTGGATGCCACCACCGGCGCAAAAAGCGAACTGCCTGAATCACAGGTGACCAGCGGTTCACTCGGGGGCCTGCTGGCGTTCCGTAAAGAGCTCGACGGTGTGCGTAACCAGATTGGCCAGCTGGCAATGGCGCTCGGCACCAGCCTGAACACCCAGCACCAGGAAGGTGTGGATGCCAACGGCGATGCGGGCGGCGCGCTGTTCAGCCTCGGCAGCCCGGCGGTGGTCTCGAACACCAAAAACAGCGGTGGGGCATCGTTAAGCGCCACCTGGGCGGACACCACGAAGGTACAGGCCTCCAACTACACCGTCAGCTATGACGGCACTAACTGGACGGCAACACGCCTTTCCGACAACAGCAAAGCCGCTATCACCGTTGACAGCACCGCGCAGACGCTCTCTTTTGATGGTCTGACGCTCAGCTACGATAAGCTGCCTGCTGCCAAAGACAGCTTCACGGTCAAGCCGGTTGCCGACACCATTACCGGAATGAGCGTGCTGATCTCCGATGAAGGCAAACTGGCTGCCGCCAGTGCTGTCGGTGGCGCAAGTAACAACGAGAATGCGCAGAAGCTGCTGAATATCCAGACCGCCGGTGTGATTAACGGCAAAAGTACCCTGACTCAGGCCTATGCCAGCCTGGTGGCGGATGTGGGAAACAAAACCAGCACGCTGAAAACCACCAGTACCACGCAGACCGCTGTGGTGACGCAGCTGACCAATCAGCAGCAGTCGGTTTCCGGCGTCAACCTTGATGAAGAGTATGCCAATCTGACGCGTTACCAGCAGTACTACATGGCGAATGCCCAGGTACTGCAGACCGCTTCCACCATTTTCCAGTCGCTGATGTCCGCAGTCAGCTGATTTTGCAGAGGAATTAAACCATGCGTCTCAGTACCAGCATGATCTATGACCAGCAGGCCCGCGGCATTGCCAACTCGCAGCAGAGCTGGTTGAAAGTCGGTGAGCAGCTGTCCAGCGGTAAACGCGTCGTCAATCCGTCGGATGACCCGGTAGCAGCCGCGCAGGCGGTAGTGGTTTCCCAGGCTCAGGCCCAGACTGCGCAATTTTCCACGGCGCGCGTGTTTGCCACGCAAAACCAGTCAACCGAAGACACCACGCTGAAGCAGGTTGCCGATGTGGTGATCAGTGCCCAGACTACTCTGGTGGCGGCATCGACCGGCACGCTGTCTGATGATGACCGCGCCTCTTACGCTACTCAGCTGGAGGGCCTTCGTGCACAGCTGCTGAACCTGGCTAACAGCACTGACGGTAATGGCCGCTATGTGTTTGCCGGCTACAAAAGCGATACTGCCCCGTTTGTCACGGACGCCACTACGGGTGAAACGACTTATGCAGGTGGCACCACGCCTATTACTCAAAAGGTAGATGCCAGCCGTACGCTGACGACCAACCACACCGGTGCACAGATTTTCGACTCCTTGACCAGTAACGCCACGAAAGAGCCGGATGGTTCGACCGGTGAAAGCAACATTTTCACGACGCTGGACACCGCGATTAAAGCGCTGAAAACGCCGCTGGCTGACGCCGATCAGACCACCGTCGATTCCGCCTCCGCCGATATGGAAAAATCGATCCGCGGCCTTAAGAACTCGCTGAATAATGTCTCTACCGTGCGCGCCGAGGTGGGGACCAACCTGCAGGAGCTGACAAACCTCGACTCCAAAGGGGATGACACTACTCTTAACCTGAAAACTCAGCTGAGCGGGCTGGTAGATGCCGATACTACCGAAACTATCTCCAGCTACACCATGCAGCAGGCCGCTTTGCAGGCTTCCTATACCGTGTTCCAGCAGATGTCCAAGCTGTCGCTGTTCAAGCTGAATTCCTGATCCCATATTAAATTTTGAGCATGCTTAAACCGGGTGTGCTCAGTTTCCCCCGCTGTCGGTATTTACCTGCCGACAGCGGGATTTTTTTTGCCTGCCATTTACGCCCGGTGGCGACCTCCCCGAGTGTACCTTGCGCGCGCACCGGGGCAGGTTTTGTCGCCTGGGTTGAGCGGGCGGTTGCCGCCGGTGTGCGAGCAGGCAATAGACGACATTGTGCGGGTGTGGGATTCACTGGCCGTTCAGGCATAAAAAAAGCCCCGGTCATCAGACCGGGGCTTTTTACTCAGCGGGACAGTTACGGACGCGTTGCCGGTGCCGTCGCCTGATGAGTGGCAGCATGACCGCCTGCGGAGCCTTTACCTTCAAAGTTGAAGTCAGGGCGCACCCAGTCGCTTTGGCGAGCAGGTTCTGGCTGGTAAGCCGGAGCCGGCGCTTTAGTCATTGGCGCGGTAGCATGGTGCTTGAAGCTGCTCTGCGCTGGCGCAGCAACGGCGGCAACGGCCGGCTCGTCACGTGCCGGAACCGGTGCGTGCGGCTCGCTGATGGCAGCTGGCTGCTCAGCGGCAGCTTCTGGTGCGTGCAGCACTTCGGCAACCTGCTGTTCAACTTCCGGGCTAACGTCAGCGACAGTTTCATGCGCCAGTTCGCTGGCCGCTTCAGTAACCTGAGGCTGTTCAGCGTGCTGGGCTTCTTCCACCATTTCTGCCACGGCATCAACCGCTTCGAAAGCTGGCGCAGGCTGCGCCGGGACCGCTTCGGCTGCCGTTTCCTGTGCAACAACTTCGTCAGCGCTGGAGATCACCGCCGGCTCTTCGTTCACCGCAGCATCGATAGCTGAAGTGTCCGCCGCTTCCACCGGAGCAATCTCCGGCTGCATTTCCGGCTGTGGTTCTGCGATATGCACAGGTTCAGCTTCTGATATCGGCGCCGCTGGCGTTTCCGCAACCGGGGCTTCTGCCACGGCTGCCGGTGCAGTCACTTCCGCCGGAGCCGATACTTCAGCGGGGGCCTCAACCGCAGCAGGGGCCTCAACCGCAGCAGGGGCCTCAACCGCAGCAGGGGCTTCGATAGCCGCAACGGTTTCAACAGCGGCAACGGCGGCAGCGGTTTCCACGGCGGCAGGTTCTGCCACATCGGCGTGACCGTAAGCGGGAACCACAGACTGATGCTCAGCATGAGTTTCGTGATCGTTAGCCTGCGCAACCGGATAGGAGACCCACACTTTCCCGGATGCCATCTCTGGCGATGCAGCAGCGTTAGCCAGCGGCATTGGGGATTGTGTTGGGTAACGCTCATCACGGTAACGACGACGACGCTGACCGCTGACGCGCAGGTGGCGCGGCGAACGGCGTGAACGGCGCGGCATGTTGTTGCTTTCGCGATCTTCGCTGTCATCGGCTTCAGCTGCAGCTGGCTCATTCACCGCAGCTGCTGGTGCAGCGGCTTGCGGTTCGAATGAACGCGCGGCAGTCTGCTCGGCGGTTTCGATACGCACTTTCTGATTCAGCTGGCGCGGTTTACGGCGCGGCATCACCTGTACGTTCTCTTCCTGCGCATCCTGATTTTCATCTACCGCGGCGACGATCGGTTCAACAATTGCCTCTTCCTGCACAACCGGGCGTTTTTCTTCCTGGTTCTGAGCCGGGCGACGACGCTGACGTTCCTGACGCGGCTGCGGCTGTGAAGGCTCGCTGCGCTCGAATTCGTCCGGCACCATGCGCTCGCTGCGTGAGTCGTTCTGCTGCGAGTTGCGCTTGTTATTGTTGCGACGGTTGTTATCACGGCCTTCACGCGCTTCATTGTTACGCTCGCGCGGGGCACGATCGTTACGTTCAGTACGCTCGCCATTGCGATCCGCATTACGATCGTTACGCTCTGCGTTACGGTCGTTATTACGCTCACCACCGCGCTCGTTGCGCTCACCGCTACGTTCGTTGCGGTCACCGTAACGCTCATTGCGCTCGCCGTTGCGGTCACCATTACGGTCGCGACGGTTATTCTGGCGGCGATTGTTGCGGCGTTCACCACGCGGTGCAGCGGCTTCTGGCGCTTTCTCTTCTACTACCGGCTGTACTGGCTGCGCTGGCTGTTTCTCTTCAGCGGCAAACATTTTCTTCAGCCCGCTGAAGAAGCGGCTCATCAGGCCCGGCTGAGCGGGGGCCGCAGGGGCTTTCGCTTCCGGTTTTGCAGGGGCGGCAGGGGCAACAGCTGCGGTAACTTCTTCTACCGGCGCCGGTGGTGCATCTGGCATCACGAAGGCGGCCAGAGCGGGCTGTTCAGGGCGCTTACGCTCGGAATGCTCTTCTTCAGACGGCAGGGCCATTTCGGCTTCGTGCAGCTTCGGCAGATGGTAGCTCAGGGTCTGAGTCTCTTCGCCGTTACGCACGCGCAGCACGGAGTAGTGCGGAGTCTGCATCTGATCGTTTGGCACGATGATAGCTTTGACGCCACCCTGACGCTTCTCGATGGCGCTGACCGCTTCGCGCTTCTCGTTCAGCAGGTATGACGCTACCTGGACTGGAACAATGGCGTGAACTTCTTTGGTGTTCTCTTTCAGCGCTTCTTCTTCAATCAGACGCAGGATAGAGAGCGCCAGCGATTCGTTATCACGGATGGTGCCGGTACCGCTACAGCGTGGGCACACGTGATGGCTGGATTCACCCAGTGACGGGCTGAGACGCTGACGCGACATTTCCAGCAGGCCGAAGCGTGAAATATGGCTAATCTGAATACGCGCACGATCCTGGCGAACCGCTTCACGCAGGCGGTTTTCAACCGCACGCTGGTGACGTACCGGGGTCATATCGATAAAGTCGATAACGATCAGGCCGCCGAGGTCGCGCAGGCGCAGCTGGCGGGCGATTTCGTCAGCCGCTTCCAGGTTGGTGTTGAAGGCGGTCTCTTCGATGTCGCCGCCGCGGGTTGCGCGCGCGGAGTTGATATCGATAGCGGTCAGGGCTTCAGTGGTGTCGATAACAATCGAGCCGCCGGAAGGCAGACGCACTTCACGCTGGAAAGCGGACTCGATCTGCGACTCAATCTGATAGTGGCTGAACAGCGGGATTTCACCGGTGTACAGTTTAATTTTGCTGCTGAAATCCGGGCGGCCCAGTGCGGCGATATGCTGGCGCGCCAGTTCGAGCACTTTCGGGTTGTCGATCAGGATTTCGCCGATGTCCTGGCGCAGATAGTCACGGAAAGCACGCACAATCACGTTGCTCTCCTGGTGGATCAGGAACGGGGCAGGGCGACTGTCAGCGGCTTTCTTAATGGCGTCCCAGTGCTTCAGGCGGAAACTGAGATCCCACTGTAGCGCATCGGCCTGCTTGCCAACGCCCGCGGTGCGTACGATCAGGCCCATGCCGTCTGGCAACTCAAGTGCCGAAAGGGCTTCTTTCAGTTCGGTGCGGTCGTCACCCTCGATGCGGCGTGAAATTCCGCCTGCACGTGGGTTATTCGGCATCAGAACCAGATAGCTGCCTGCCAGGCTGATAAAGGTGGTCAGGGCAGCACCCTTGTTACCACGTTCTTCTTTATCAATCTGTACGATCACTTCCTGGCCTTCACGCAGTACGTCCTTAATATTCGGGCGGCCGTGTGCGTTGTAGTTAGCAGGGAAGTATTCGCGGGAGATTTCTTTCAGAGGTAGGAAACCGTGTCTTTCAGCGCCGTAGTCAACAAATGCGGCTTCCAGACTGGGTTCAATGCGGGTGATCTTGCCTTTATAGATGTTGGCTTTTTTCTGTTCGTGTCCAGGGCTTTCAATATCCAGATCGTACAGACGTTGTCCGTCCACGAGGGCAACACGCAACTCTTCCTGCTGAGTTGCGTTTATCAGCATTCTTTTCATCGTAACTTACTCATTATTCTTACATTAGTGACAAAGCTGCGGGCAAAGTAACGCTGGACGTGAAAGACCGATGACCCCGTGTCTCATCGCAAAGCCGTCAACCTCACGGATGTCGGCTGCTCTTGGGGCGCAAATACTCGGTAGCCTGTTTTACATATGGAAAAACAGCGCTTTGATAGGGAGAACCGCCAGTATAATACCAGGTGAACCAATCCCGTTTTCGTCCAGGCTGCAACCCGCAGCCCGCTAAATGCCTGATTGCACAATACGTCTTACGCCATTGCTGCGTGTATGGGCTATCCGGCAAAATTTCGTATTACACCCTTATCTTTCAACTGCCATATAAAGGAAGGCTGAAAGCTATCGGGTAAACGCTTTTTTCTCGCATTCACAAGTCTTAGCGTCAAAACGGAAACATTATTCCATTGCTAAGCGGGTGATCGCAAGATGACTTTCTCCGCGTTGAGAAGTTTCTCTCAGCTTTTAGAGCGAATTGCAGTGCTTTTCAGCAGATCGTCTAAAAACCGATCATAACCTTCTGCGAAACCGTCCAACTCAGTTAAGCACAGAAAAAGAGGTGGCGCTATCACAGCGCACTATTTAGAATCGCCAACCATGAAAACCAATACTCCAGCCGTACATTTTATTGCTATTTCTGCCGATGAGGCAGGACAGCGCATCGATAACTTTTTGCGCACCCAACTAAAAGGGGTGCCGAAGAGCATGATTTATCGCATTTTGCGTAAGGGCGAAGTGCGGGTGAACAAAAAACGCATCAAGCCTGAATACAAGCTTGAGGCCGGGGATGAGGTGCGTATTCCGCCGGTGCGCGTGGCTGAACGTGAAGAAGAGAACGTGTCGCCGAAGCTGACCAAGGTGGCTGCGCTGGAAGGCGCGATTGTTTATGAAGATGACCATATTCTGGTGATGAACAAGCCTTCCGGTACCGCGGTTCACGGCGGCAGCGGTCTGAGCTTTGGCGTGATTGAAGGCCTGCGCGCGCTGCGCCCGCAGGCCCGCTTCCTTGAATTGGTGCACCGCCTGGACCGCGATACGTCCGGCATTCTGCTGGTGGCGAAGAAGCGCTCGGCGCTGCGCTCGCTGCACGAGCAGCTGCGGGAAAAGGGCATGCAGAAAGATTATCTGGCGCTGGTACGCGGGCAGTGGCCTTCGCACGTGAAGGCGGTGCGTGCGCCATTGATGAAAAATATTCTGCAAAGCGGCGAGCGCATCGTCAAAGTGAACAGCGAAGGTAAGCCGTCCGAGACGCTGTTTAAAGTGGAAGAGCGCTACGCAATAGCCACGCTGGTGAAAGCCAGCCCGGTTACCGGGCGTACTCATCAGATCCGTGTGCATACGCTCCATGCCGGGCATCCGATTGCGTTTGACGATCGCTATGGTGAGGCCGAGTTTGACATGCAGCTGAGCGGCACCGGGCTTAAACGCCTGTTTCTGCATGCTGCAGCGCTGCGCTTCACCCATCCAGCAAGCGGCGAAGTGATGCGCGTGGAAGCACCACTGGACGACCAGCTCAAGCGCTGCCTGGATATCCTGCGGAAGCAGTACCCGGCAACGTAACCTGTTATTTAACGGGGTCAGGCATGCCTGACCCGCATCACCGTCGCGCTATCATCCTAGCGGATCCACCCCTGCCTTTCTTAACATCTCACACAGCGCTATCAGCGGCAGCCCGACCAGCGTATTGGGGTCGCGCCCCGATAAACGGTCAAATAGCGTGATGCCCAGCCCCTCACTTTTAAAACTGCCTGCGCAGTTTAGCGGCTGTTCTTTGCCAACATATGCCGCAATTTCACTGTCGCTTAATTCACGGAAATCAACGCTGAATGGCTCACAGATAAGTTGCGTTGTTCCTTCGCGGCTGTCGTGCAGTGCCAGGCCGGTGTAAAACACCACGCTGTGCCCGCTGGCGGCACGCAGCTGGGCGCGGGCATTCTCCTCGGTATGCGGTTTGCCGCAAATTTTGCCCGCGACCACGCAGACCTGATCTGAGCCGATAATCAGGTGATCGGGGTATGCAGCCGCCAGTGCCAGAGCTTTCGCTGCCGCAAGGCGGGCCACCAAATCTGTCGCGGATTCCCCGGCGAGCGGGGTTTCATCAACCTGCGGTGCCGCAGTGATAAACGGCAGCTGAAGCTTGGTGAGCAGCGCCTTTCGGTAGGTGGACGTAGAGGCTAAAACCAGTTGGCGCATAATTTTTTCCAGAATATATAGCGAATCGGTGGCAGGCATTTTAAACTATGCGCCGCACAGGATGCGAATCATGGCTGAAAGATGCCGTTTTACGGCCTTTTTCTTTGACTCTATGTCGTTACAAAGTTAATATGCGCGCCCTATGCAAAAGGTAAAATTACCCCTGACTCTCGATGCGGTCCGAACCGCTCAAAAACGCCTGGACTACCAGGGTGTTTACACCCCTGAACAGGTTGAGCGTATCGCCGACTCGGTGGTTAGCGTGGACAGTGATGTTGAATGTGTGATGTCGTTTGCGATTGACGAACAGCGCCTGGCGGTACTGAAAGGTACGGCTGAAGTTTCTGTGACGCTGTGCTGCCAACGCTGCAATCAGACATTCCCGCATCATGTCCACGTATCGTACTGTTTCAGCCCGGTCGTCACTGACGAACAGGCCGAAGCATTGCCGGAAGCGTACGAGCCGATCAACGTCAACGAGTTTGGCGAAACCGATCTGCTGGCATTGGTTGAGGATGAAATCATTCTCGCCCTGCCTGTCGTTCCGGTGCATGATTCTGAACACTGTGAAGTGTCCGAGGCGGACATGGTCTTTGGCAAGTTGCCTGCAGAGGCAGAAAAACCAAACCCATTTGCCGTATTAGCCAGTTTAAAGCGTAAGTAATAGGAGTAAGGTCCATGGCCGTACAACAGAATAAACCAACCCGTTCCAAGCGTGGCATGCGTCGTTCACACGATGCCCTGACCACTGCAGCTCTTTCCGTAGACAAAGTTTCTGGCGAAACTCATCTGCGTCACCACATCACTGCGGATGGTTACTACCGCGGTCGCAAGGTCATCGTTAAGTAATTCCGCGGCTAGCGGAGCTATTTTGACACGATTGACCCTGGCGATAGATGCCATGGGCGGGGACTTCGGTCCCTGCGTGACAGTGCCTGCATCACTGCAGGCACTGGCATCTAACCCACATCTGCATCTTCTATTAGTCGGCGATCCCGACAAAATCACGTCATTACTTACCACAGCTGATTCTGCCCTCAGGGCGCGTCTGCAGATTATTGCTGCCGAATCGGTTATTGCCAGTGATGACAGCCCTTCAAAGGCGATTCGCGCCAGCCGCGGGTCATCCATGCGAATGGCGCTGGAGCAGGTGAAAGAAGGGCAGGCTCAGGCCTGCATCAGCGCGGGCAATACCGGGGCGCTGATGGGGCTGGCCAAACTATTATTAAAACCGCTGGACGGCATTGACCGCCCGGCGTTAGTGACCGTGTTACCGCATCAGCAGCACGGCAAGACCGTGGTTCTGGATTTAGGCGCTAACGTCGATTCTGACAGTGCTATGCTGGTGCAGTTTGCTGTTATGGGTGCGGTAATGGCGGAAGAAGTGTTAGCCATTACGCGCCCAAGAGTGGCACTACTTAATATTGGTCAGGAAGAGACCAAAGGGTTGATTTCGATTCGCGATGCGTCAGCCAGGCTGCGTGAAACGCCAGAAATTAACTATATTGGATACCTCGAAGGCAACGATCTTCTTACCGGTAAGACAGACGTGCTTGTCTGCGACGGTTTCGTGGGCAATGTCACGCTGAAAACGATGGAAGGCGTGGTAAGAATGTTCCTTTCGCTGTTGAAATCACAGGGCGAAGGTAAAAAGACGGTCTGGTGGTTGCGAGTGCTGGGGCGCGTTCTACAAAAGCGCCTGGCGAAGAAATTCGGCCATCTCAACCCCGACCAGTACAATGGCGCCTGTCTGTTAGGATTACGCGGCACCGTGATTAAGAGTCACGGTGCCGCGAATGAACGCGCATTTGCGGTGGCTATCCAACAGGCAGAGCAGGCGGTGCGGCGGCAAGTACCCGAGCGGATTGCTGCCCGCCTTCAAGCTGTATTACCTAAGAGTGACTGAGCGTACATGCATACGAAAATTATCGGTACGGGCAGCTATTTGCCCGAACAGGTGCGGACTAACGCCGATCTGGAAAAAATGGTGGATACGTCAGACGAGTGGATTGTCACTCGTACCGGTATCCGTGAACGTCGTATCGCCAGCCCGGATGAAACCGTGGCAACCATGGGTTTCCACGCCGCAGAACGTGCGCTGTCCATGGCCGGAATTGATAAGAACGACATTGGCCTGATCGTGGTTGCGACCACCTCCTCAAGTCACGCATTCCCAAGTTCCGCCTGCATGATCCAGCAAATGCTGGAGATTGATGATGCGGCATCTTTCGATCTGGCTGCCGCCTGCGCGGGTTTCACCTATGCGCTTAGCGTGGCCGACCAGTACATCAAAAACGGCGCAGTAAAACATGCCCTGGTGATCGGCGCTGACGTGCTGGCGCGCATGCTTGACCCTGAGGATCGCAGCACGATCATTCTGTTTGGTGATGGCGCAGGCGCAGTGGTACTGGGTGCCAGCGAAGAGCCGGGTATTATCTCGACTCACCTGCATGCCGATGGCCGCTATGGCCAGCTGCTGACCCTGTCAAATCAGGATCGTGAGCATCAGGATCAACCGTCCTATGTGACCATGGCGGGTAACGAAGTCTTTAAAGTCGCCGTGACTGAGCTGGCACATATCGTTGACGAAACCCTTCAGGCCAATAATCTTGACCGCAGCGCCATCGACTGGCTGGTGCCGCATCAGGCTAACCTGCGTATCATCAGCGCCACCGCCCGCAAGCTGGGTATGGATATGGATAAAGTGGTGGTGACGCTCGATCGTCATGGCAACACCTCGGCGGCCTCGGTGCCGACGGCGCTGGATGAAGCGGTGCGCGATGGTCGTATTCAACGCGGCCAGTTAATCCTGCTGGAAGCCTTTGGCGGCGGGTTCACCTGGGGTTCGGCGCTGGTGCGCTTCTGATTATCTTTTTTGATTAATAAGAATTTTATTAATAAGTCATCGCGACTAACAGGAAATCACAATGACGCAATTTGCAATGGTTTTCCCTGGACAGGGATCTCAGGCGCTGGGCATGCTGGCCGATTTGGCGAGCGAAAACAAGCTTGTGGAAGAAACCTTTAGTGAAGCCTCTGCTGTGCTCGGTTATGACCTCTGGCAGCTGGTTCAACAAGGACCTGCTGAAGAGTTGAACAAAACCTGGCAAACTCAGCCCGCTTTACTGGCCGCATCTGTTGCCATTTTCCGCGTTTGGCAGGAAAAAGGCGGAAAAGCGCCGTCAATGCTTGCAGGCCACAGCCTGGGTGAGTACAGTGCGCTGGTTTGTGCAGGTGTCATTGCTTTTGCCGATGCGATCAAGCTGGTTGAGCTGCGTGGCAGACTGATGCAGGAAGCCGTTCCTGAAGGAACGGGCGCGATGCAGGCCATTATTGGTCTGGACGATGCGTCTATCGCCAAAGCCTGTGAAGACGCTGCGCAGGGGCAGGTTGTTTCTCCGGTAAACTTTAACTCCCCTGGCCAGGTCGTGATTGCCGGCAACAAAGAAGCCGTTGAGCGTGCGGGTGCTGCCTGTAAGGCCGCCGGCGCTAAACGCGCGTTGCCACTGCCAGTGAGCGTTCCGTCGCACTGCGCGCTGATGAAGCCCGCTGCGGATAAGCTGGCGGTAGCGCTGGAGCAACTTACCTTCAACGCCCCCGCCTTCCCGGTGGTGAATAACGTTGATGTGAAGTGCGAAACATCAGGCGAAGCGATTCGCAGTGCGCTGGTTCGCCAGCTGTACAGTCCGGTACGCTGGACAGAATGTGTAGAATTTATGGCTCAGCAGGGCGTCACTTCGCTGCTGGAAGTGGGCCCGGGTAAGGTTTTGACCGGGCTGACTAAACGTATTGTTGACACTCTGACGGCGGCGGCGGTAAACGACCAGGCCAGCCTGTCAGCGGCGCTTGAACAATAAACGAGGATGAACATGAACTTCGAAGGTAAAATCGCGCTGGTCACCGGTGCAAGCCGTGGAATTGGCCGTGCTATTGCAGAAACTCTGGTAGCTCGCGGTGCCAAAGTTGTGGGTACTGCAACCAGCCAAAGCGGTGCCGATGCTATCAGCGCCTATCTGGGTGATAACGGTAAAGGCCTGCTCCTGAACGTTACCGACTCAGCCTCGATTGAGAGCGTGTTGGAAAATATTCGTGCCGAATTTGGCGAAGTTGACATTTTAGTCAATAATGCAGGCATCACGCGTGATAATCTTCTGATGCGCATGAAGGACGATGAGTGGCAGGATATTCTGGACACCAATCTGACTTCCGTATTCCGCCTGTCGAAAGCGGTAATGCGTGCCATGATGAAAAAACGCGCGGGCCGAATTATTACCATTGGCTCCGTAGTTGGAACAATGGGTAATGCGGGCCAGGCAAACTACGCGGCAGCAAAAGCGGGTTTGATTGGCTTTAGCAAGTCACTGGCGCGTGAAATCGCGTCACGTGGCATTACCGTTAACGTCGTGGCACCCGGTTTCATTGAAACCGACATGACGCGTGCGCTGAGCGAAGATCAGCGTGCGGGCATTCTGGCGGAAGTGCCTGCAGGTCGCCTCGGCGGCGCGCAGGAAATCGCCAATGCCGTTGCATTTTTAGCCTCTGACGAGGCTGCGTACATCACTGGTGAAACGCTGCACGTCAACGGCGGAATGTATATGGTCTGATCATCACGAAAGTATTTGCGTTATTTGGGGTAAAAGCCGCAAAATAGCGTAAATCGTGGTCATACCAGCCGGGATTTAGTTGCATCTTTTTCAACATTTTATACACTACGAAAACCATCGCGAAAGCGAGTTTTGATAGGAAATTTAATAGTATGAGCACTATCGAAGAACGCGTTAAGAAAATCATTGGCGAGCAGCTGGGCGTTAAACAGGAAGAAGTTGTTAATACTGCCTCTTTTGTAGATGATCTGGGTGCTGATTCTCTTGATACCGTTGAGCTGGTAATGGCTCTGGAAGAAGAGTTCGATACCGAGATTCCGGACGAAGAAGCTGAGAAAATCACTACCGTTCAGGCTGCCATTGATTATATCAATTCAGCTCAGGCATAAGTGAACATCTCCAGGCGGTCATTCGACCGCCTGAGTTTTATCTGAACTTCCCACACAGTGTCAACTTTTCCCTCCCTGGAGGACGAACGTGTCTAAGCGTCGTGTAGTTGTGACTGGTCTTGGCATGTTATCTCCTGTCGGCAATACCGTAGAGTCCACCTGGAATGCTCTTGTTGCCGGTCAGAGTGGCATCAGCCTTATCGACCATTTTGATACTAGTGCCTACGCAACGCGTTTTGCTGGCTTAGTAAAAGATTTCAATTGTGATGAATTTATCTCGCGCAAAGATCAGCGCAAGATGGATGCTTTCATCCAATATGGCGTCGTCGCTGGCATTCAGGCCATGCACGATTCCGGCCTGGAGATCACCGAAGAGAACGCCGACCGTATTGGTGCCGCTATTGGTTCCGGTATCGGCGGGTTAGGTCTGATTGAAGAAAACCATGCCTCTCTGGTGAATGGTGGCCCGCGTAAAATCAGCCCGTTCTTTGTGCCTTCGACCATTGTGAACATGATTGCGGGTCATCTGACCATCATGTTTGGTATGAAAGGTCCTAGCATCTCTATCGCTACCGCCTGTACTTCCGGTGTGCATAACATCGGTCACGCTGCCCGTATCATCGCGTATAACGACGCGGATGTGATGCTGGCAGGCGGTGCTGAGAAAGCCAGTACCCCGCTCGGCGTCGGTGGATTCGGGGCGGCACGTGCGCTCTCAACCCGCAACGAAAACCCGCAGGCGGCAAGCCGCCCGTGGGATAAAGACCGTGACGGTTTCGTCCTCGGCGACGGAGCAGGGTTAGTGGTGCTGGAAGAGTATGAGCACGCGAAAAAACGCGGCGCGAAAATCTATGCAGAAGTCGTTGGTTTCGGCATGAGCAGCGATGCTTATCATATGACTTCGCCACCTGAAAATGGTGCAGGTGCCGCCCTGGCGATGGTTAATGCGTTGAAAGATGCACAGCTGTCTGCGGAGCAGATTGGTTATATCAACGCGCACGGTACTTCGACGCCGGCCGGTGATAAAGCCGAAGCTCAGGCGGTGAAATCCGTGTTTGGTGCTTCAGCGCACAGCGTTATGGTCAGCTCGACCAAATCCATGACCGGGCATCTGCTCGGCGCGGCGGGGGCGGTGGAGTCTATCTTCACTATCCTTGCGCTGCGCGATCAGGTTATCCCACCCACCATCAATCTGGATAATCCGGATGAGGGTTGTGACCTGGATTTTGTCCCGCATACCGCACGTCAGGTGAAAGGTATGGAGTACAGCCTGTGTAACTCCTTCGGCTTTGGCGGAACTAACGGCTCGCTGATCTTCCGTAAAATCTGATCCTGCACGTACTTATCTAAGGCCCGCACCCAGCGGGCCTTTTTTATTTGTGGCCGTTGCGGGCCGGTTCTATACGCTTCATTACCTGGAATCAGATGATTCTGGCGCGCCGGACAGGTAATCTGTTCGGGTGAAAATTACGGAGAGCAAGCATGATGTGGGTGAATGGCCTGGCGCAGGAGAGCATTGACGCACGCGACCGTGCCGTGCAGTTTGGGGACGGCTGCTTTACGACCGCCCGTGTTCTGCACGGCAGTATGCTACGACCGCAAGCCCACCTCCAGCGGTTGCAACAGGCCTGCGAGCGCCTGAGGATCGCCGGGGTTGACTGGCAGCTCCTTGCGCAGGAAATCACGGCTATCGCCAGCACGATAGATGATGGCGTGCTGAAAGTGATTATTACGCGCGGTAGCGGCGGGCGTGGCTACAGCGCCAGCGGCTGCCAGCAGCCTGCTCGAATTATTTCACTCTCCGCCTGGCCCGCGCACTACCTCAGGTTGCGCCAGACCGGGGTGCGTCTGGCGCTCAGCACGGTCCGGTTGGGGAAAAATCCGCTACTGGCCGGGATAAAACACCTCAACCGCCTTGAGCAGGTGATGATCCGCACAGAGCTTGAGCAGACCGCCGCGGATGAGGCGCTGGTGCTTGACAGTGACGGCATGCTGGTGGAATGCTGTGCGGCAAATTTATTCTGGCGCGTGGGAAAACAGGTATTTACCCCCGATCTCAGCGCCTCCGGGGTGAATGGCATCCAGCGCCAGCAGGTGATGCAACAGGTCATCGCACTTGGTTATACCCTGAGCGAAGTGCGCCAGGGCTATGAGGTGTTGGCCGATGCGGAAGAAGTGCTGATTACCAACGCGCTGATGCCGATATTGCCGGTCAGCCAGATTGAGGCGTGGCGCTATACGTCACGCGACCTGTTCAGCCAGCTCAACCCTGATAATGAATGATGTGGAAACTTCATGACTAAAATCCGAAAGATACTCGTCGCGCTGCTGGCTATCGCCGTGCTGGCTGCCGCATTCAGCTACTGGAAAACGCGTCAGTTTGCCGATTCCGCCCTGACTATTGACAGTGAAACTCTCTTTACGCTGCCGGCCGGTTCCGGGCGAGTGGTACTGGAAGCGCAGCTGGAATCAAAACACATTATCAGCAGCACGCCGTGGTTTGGGATGTTGTTGAAGCTGGAACCGGAGCTGTCGAAATTCAAAGCCGGGACCTACCGCTTTACGCCAGAAATGACCGTGCGTGAGATGCTGCAACTGCTGGCCAGCGGTAAAGAAGCGCAGTTCCCGCTGCGTTTTGTTGAAGGTACGCGCATGCAGGAGTGGCTGAGCCAGCTACGCAGCGCGCCCTACATCAAGCACACGCTGAGCGACGATAAGCTGGCGACGGTGGCCGCTGCGCTCAAGTTAGAGGGCGAGCAGCAGGGCGTGGAAGGCTGGTTCTATCCGGATACTTACCTGTATACCGCAAACACCACCGATGTGGCGCTGCTGAACCGCGCCCATGAGCGCATGGAAAAACTGGTGGATAGCGTCTGGCAGGGCAAAATGGATGATCTGCCGTATAAAAGCAAAAATGATATGCTGACCATGGCCTCAATTGTTGAGAAAGAGACGGCGGTGAGTGAAGAACGCAGTAAAGTGGCCTCGGTGTTTATTAACCGCCTGCGCCTTGGTATGCGTCTGCAAACCGACCCAACCGTGATCTACGGGATGGGCGACAGCTATAAAGGCACTCTGACGCGTAAAGATCTGGAAACGCCGACCGCCTATAATACTTACACCATCAGCGGCCTGCCGCCAGGCCCGATTGCGATGCCGGGTAAGGCCTCCCTGGAAGCAGCAGCCCACCCAGAAAAGACCAACTTCCTCTATTTTGTCGCCGATGGGAAAGGGGGGCACACCTTTACTACCAACCTGGCGAGCCATAACAAAGCCGTGCAGGTGTATCGCCTCGCGCTGAAGGAAAAAAATGAACAGTAAATTTATCGTTATCGAAGGGCTGGAAGGCGCAGGAAAAACCACGGCACGCGATGCGATAGTCAGTGAACTGCAGCGCCACGGCATTAACGATATTGTTTTCACCCGCGAACCGGGCGGCACGCCGCTGGCCGAGAAACTGCGCGATTTAATCAAACAGGGCATTGAGGGGGAGCAGGTTACTGACCAGGCCGAGCTGCTGATGCTCTACGCCGCACGCGTGCAGCTGGTGGAAAACGTGATTAAACCTGCGCTGGCACGCGGTGCATGGGTGGTGGGCGATCGTCACGATCTCTCTTCTCAAGCCTACCAGGGGGGCGGACGCGGTATGGACAGCAACCTGATGAGCAGCCTGAAGCAGGCCGTGCTGGGCGATTTCGCACCGGATTTGACCCTGTACCTTGACGTGACCCCGGAGATTGGCCTGCAGCGCGCGCGCGCGCGCGGTGAGCTCGACCGTATCGAACAGGAGTCGCTGAACTTCTTTACCCGCACGCGTGAGCGCTATCTTGCTCTGGCCGCCGCCGATAGCCGTATCCGCAGCGTGGATGCCACCCAGCCGCTGGAACAGGTCAGCGCCGCGCTGAAGGCCACGCTCAACCAGTGGCTACAGGAACAGCAATGAACTGGTATCCGTGGCTGAACCACAGCTATCGCCAGATCCTCAGCCAGCACCAGGCACAGCGCGGGCATCATGCCCTGCTGATTCAGGCGCTGCCCGGTATGGGGGATGATGCGCTGGCCTGGGGCATCAGCCGCTGGCTGATGTGCAAACAGCCGGACGGACTGAAAAGCTGCGGCGAGTGCCACCCCTGCCAGCTAATGCAGGCGGGGACGCATCCGGACTGGTATCGGCTGGAAGCGGAGAAGGGCAAAAGTTCGCTCGGCATTGATGCGGTACGTAACGTGACCGAGAAGCTCTGGCACCACGCGCAGCAGGGCGGGGCAAAAGTCGTCTGGCTACCGGATGCCGGGCAGCTGACCGAAGCGGCGGCCAATGCTTTACTGAAAACGCTGGAGGAGCCGCCGAAGAATACCTGGTTTCTTCTCAGCAGCCGTGAACCGTCGCGCCTGCTGCCAACGCTGCGCAGCCGCTGCCTGTTGTGGCACCTCGCGCCGCCGGATGAAGCACAAAGCCTGCAGTGGCTGCATAAGCAGTGTGCCGCCGGGCTGAATGAGCGCACCGCTGCGCTGCGCCTTGCCTCCGGGGCACCGGCGGCCGCGCTTGAACTGCTGCAAGAAAAAACCTGGCAGCAGCGCCAGCAGGTTTGTCAGGCGTTGCCTGCCGCCCTGCAGGGCGATACGCTGGGCCTGCTGCCTGCACTCAACCATGATGACGCTGCACGGCGCATCGGCTGGCTCTGTTCGCTGCTGGTGGATGCCGTCAAGTGGCAACAGGGCGGCGGGCAATATATCAGCAATGTTGACCGCCAGGCTGAAGTGATTCACCTTGCCAGCCTGCTGCCCTCGGCGGCGATCGATGCCAGCCTGCGCCAGTGGATGCAGTGCCGCGATCGTCTGCTCAATGTGGTCGCGGTTAACCGCGAGCTGCTGCTAACCGAACAGCTGCTGAGCTGGGAAGCTATTGTTAAACCGGCTGCGGCCGCTTCACCGAATTAGAGAGTAATGCGATGTTTTTAGTCGATTCCCACTGCCATCTTGATGGCCTGAATTATGAAACCCTGCATCAGGACGTGTCCGACGTGCTGGCCAAGGCCGCCGCGCGCGATGTGAAATTTATGCTGGCAGTGGCGACCACGCTGCCAGGGTACAAGGCCATGGTTGACCTGATTGGCGAGCGGCCAAACGTGGCCTACTCCTGCGGTGTGCATCCGCTGAATCAGGAAGAGGAGTACGACTTCGCCGAGCTGCGCGCCCTGGCAGCCCATCCGCGCGTGGTGGCGATGGGGGAAACCGGGCTGGACTACTTTTACCAGAAAGAGACCAAAGCGCGTCAGCAGGCCTCCTTCCGCGAGCATATCCGCGTAGGGCGCGATCTGAACAAACCGGTGATCGTCCACACCCGCGATGCGCGTGAAGACACGCTGGCGATCCTGCAGGAAGAGAAGGCCGACGAGTGCGGTGGCGTGCTGCACTGCTTTACCGAAGATCGTGAGACGGCCGAAAAGCTGTTGGATATGGGCTTTTACATCTCGTTCTCCGGCATTGCCACTTTCCGTAACGCGGAGCAGATCCGTGACGCGGCGCGCTACGTTCCGCTCGACCGCATGCTGGTCGAAACCGACTCGCCTTATCTGGCCCCGGTGCCGCATCGTGGTAAAGAAAACCAGCCGGCTTACACGCGCGATGTGGCGGAATATATGGCGGTGGTCAAAGGGGTGAGTATTGAAGAGATGGCCCAGGCCACTACGGAAAACTTCTCACGCCTGTTCCACGTCCCGATGTCGCGCCTCGCCGATTAATGATTGAGCAGCTATTTCTTTTATAGCTCGTAATTAATAGGCAGAAGTCGTAAAGTGCAGCGCCATTAAAGGCTGCTGCACTTTTTTTGTGCCGGAAAACGGCCCTTTTTTGCCGGAATCTTCTAAAGAAATGGCCCACGTTCAACGAAACGTGATAGCCATCAAACAAATTTTAACGGATTTATTTTACTCTTCGTAATAAATACCGAGAGCGCAAAGCGCTCCACCCGCAGCGGGTCCTCCCCCCTCTGCAACGCAGGCCGATCTCTCAGCCTGCGATAAAAAAAGCACTCATACTCAGGAGCTTTACACTATGTTCAAAAATGCATTTGCGAACCTGCAAAAGGTCGGTAAATCGCTGATGTTGCCCGTATCGGTTCTGCCGATCGCGGGTATTCTGCTGGGCGTTGGTTCTGCCAACTTCAGCTGGCTGCCTCTGGTAGTTTCACACGTTATGGCGGAAGCCGGTGGTTCGGTGTTCGCCAACATGCCGCTGATTTTTGCTATTGGTGTGGCGCTGGGCTTCACCAATAACGACGGCGTTTCAGCACTGGCGGCCGTAGTGGCCTACGGTATTATGGTGAAAACCATGGCCGTGGTCGCCCCGCTGGTATTACATCTGCCAGCCGAAGAAATTGCGGCGAAACACCTGGCGGACACCGGGGTACTGGGCGGTATTATTGCCGGTTCCATCGCCGCGTATATGTTTAACCGCTTCTACCGCATCAAGCTGCCTGAGTATCTGGGCTTCTTCGCCGGTAAACGCTTTGTGCCGATTATCTCCGGTTTCACCGCCATCTTCCTCGGCGTGATCCTCTCCTTTATCTGGCCACCGGTCGGTACCGCCATCCAGACGTTCTCACAGTGGGCGGCTTATCAGAACCCCGTTGTGGCCTTTGGTATCTATGGGGTGGTTGAGCGCTCGCTGGTGCCGTTTGGTCTGCATCATATCTGGAACGTACCTTTCCAGATGCAGATCGGTGAATACACCAACGCCGCGGGCCAGGTGTTCCATGGCGATATCCCTCGCTACATGGCGGGTGACCCGACTGCGGGCATGCTGTCCGGCGGCTTCCTGTTCAAAATGTATGGTCTGCCAGCGGCGGCTATCGCCATCTGGCACTCAGCGAAGCCTGAGAACCGCGCAAAAGTGGGCGGCATCATGATCTCCGCTGCGCTGACCTCGTTCCTGACCGGGATTACCGAACCGATCGAGTTCTCGTTCATGTTCGTTGCGCCAATCCTGTATGCCATCCACGCTATCCTGGCGGGCCTGGCCTTCCCAATCGCTATCCTGTTAGGCATGCGTGACGGCACCAGCTTCTCACACGGTCTGATCGACTTTATCGTGCTGAGCGGCAACAGCAGCCGCATCTGGCTGTTCCCTATTGTCGGGGTGGTTTACGCGCTGGTTTACTACACCGTGTTCCGCGTGCTGATTGTCAAACTGAACCTGAAAACCCCTGGCCGTGAAGATACCGCCAGCGAGCAGAGCACCAGTTCAGCCAGCGAAATGGCCGGTAACCTGGTGGCGGCATTTGGTGGCAAAGAGAACATCACCAACCTCGATGCCTGCATCACCCGTCTGCGCGTGAGCGTTGCCGACGTGGCAAAAGTTGACCAGGCTGGCCTGAAGAAACTGGGCGCTGCAGGGGTGGTTGTGGCAGGCTCCGGCGTTCAGGCAATTTTCGGCACAAAGTCCGATAACCTGAAAACCGAAATGGATGACTACATCCGTAACATGTAATTCATGACGTGAGTCGGGGACGGGCAATGCCCGTCCCTTTTTTTTATCTACAGCTCGATGAAGCGACTACAAATAGACCCGCAGATACTCCGTCAGGCACAGCAGCGCCATCGCCTGGCCGTAAGGCATCGAGGTCAGCGGTACCTGGCGATAGTAGTCGAGGTCATTGCCCATCGCGGTGCCGAATGAGACCTGCGTCAGCTCGCCTGCATCATTAATGCGCTCAATCACTCCCTGTAACGCCCGTTCCGCCACCGGCGTATAGTCGCGGCTGATATAGCGTTTGCGTATCGCTTTCAGTATCCCGTAGGCAAACCCGGCGGTAGCGGAGGCTTCCAGATACGAGTCGCTGTCGTCGAGCAGCGTATGCCACAGCCCGCTTTCATGCTGGCACTGCGCCAGCGCCCTGACCTGAGTCTCCAGCACCTGCAACAGATAGCGGCGCGTGGCGTGCTGTTCCGGCCAGTTCATCAGCTCGATAAAATCGGGGATGGCAATCGTCAGCCAGCTATTGCCACGCGCCCAGCGCGCTTCGGCAAAATTGTGCTGGCCGTCGAAGGTCCAGCCGTGGAACCACAGGCCGCTCTTACGATCCATCAGATACTGGGTGTGCAGCAGGAACTGATAGGTGGCTTCCTCGACGAATTCGGGGCGGTTCAGCAGCTGGCCGATCTTTGCCAGCGGCATCACGCTCATCATCAGCGTGTCATCCCACATCTGCTGGTGGTTCTCATTGTTATAAACCAGGTGCTGAATACCGTGATGTTCGGTGCGCGGCATCTCATACATCACCCACTCCGCCCAGCGCTCCAGCACCGGCAGCAGCGTCGGGTCGCGCGTCTCCTCATAGCGGCAGGCCAGCGTCAGAAACGGGCAGGCGGTGTTGACGTTTTTGGTCGGCGTGCCTTCTGCCAGCCGGGCGCGGAACCAGTCGTCAATACGTTGCAGCGTCAGCGGGTCCCCGGTCTGCTGGTAATAGTGATACATGCCGTACAGCCCGATGCCATGCGTCCACTCCCAGCCCGCCCAGCCTTTGGTGTCAATCACCCGGCCATCGTCAAGGCGCAGCAGAAACTCGCCGCTTTCGTCGGTAATGCTCACCAGATTGTCGCTGACGCGGGCAATCAGTTTGCTCAGTTCGGGCTTAGGCAGCAGGAATTCGGGCTGGCGCAGCAGCGCGCTGTACTTAACCGGGTAGACTGTCATCATGGTGCTCCTGAGGTCGGATAGCAGGGAAGGTGGGCGCCTGCGGCAGCATAGCTGCCGCAGGTTTATTACGGTTGAGGTAGCCAATATTGTTATTACCCCACAGATTTTCATAGGCCATGCCGGTCAGCGTCTCGACGGTGGCGCGTGCCTGCGCGCTTAACTGCTGAGGTACCGGCCCATCAGCCGCGCGCATCTTCAGCGTCTCTTCGCGCAGCGTGCGGTGCGTGTGCAGGTTGAGCTTAAAGCGCAGTGAGATAACAAAGCCGCAGGTCAGTATTGCCAGCGTGCCGACGCTGAGGATAAAGATAATCGTATGGCTGACCTGCGGCAGCTGCTCTGACCTGCCGGAGACAAAGCCGGAAAGCTGCAGCACGATGCCCACCACCATCACGGCACCTGCCTGCGAGGCTTTGCGCGTCAGCGTCATGATGCCGGCAAAAATCCCCTCGCGGCGCTGGCCGGTAATCGCCTCATCGACATCGGCAATGTAGGTGTAAATGTTCCACGGGATGTAATTAATGCCGCCGCGACCCAGCCCGGCCACTGCAGAGATCAGCACCAGCAGCGCCAGGCTGTTGCTCATCCCGGCATACCACAGCAGCGCATAGGAGAGGGAGCTGGCGGCGAATAGCGCCACCACCAGGCGGTAAGCCGGGGCCGGGCCGATACGAATGCACAGCGGGATCATGCCGATCACCGCAATAAACTGCAGAACCGCCATGGTGCCCATCAGATTGGCAGCCAGCTGCGCACCCTGCATCAGCACAAACACCACGTACCAGGTAAACACCGCGTTAAACACGTCCTGCGCAATATAGCCGCCGAGATACATCCCCAGATGCTGGCGGAAGATACGAATGCGCAGCGTGGAAGCCAGCTCCACATACAGCCGTTGCAGGCTCTGACGCAGGTTAAGCTGCTGTTTCTCCGCCATGGCGCGCTGCGACTCGGCCGACAGGGCATCTGCCGGGCGCTCCCAGGTGAACGCCCACACCAGCATCAGCACGATGGCGCACAGGGTGGAGAACACCAGGCTGGCATAGAAAAATGACACCGCATTGTCCTTGCCAAAAATCCCCAGCAGAATGCCGGGCAGAAACGCGGCGAGGATGGTTGAGAGCTGGGCCAGTGCGATGCGCGCGCCGGAAAAGCGGGTTTTCTGCTTAAAATCGTCGGTCATTTCCGGTACCAGGGTTTCATACGGCACCAGCACCATGGTGTAGACGATATCAAACGCCAGGTAGGTCAGCAGATACCACAGATAGCTCATCTCTCCGACCCACATCAGGCTGTAGCTGAATACGCCGGGAATACCGAGCAGGATGAAGAATTTACGGCGGCCAAAGCGTTTTCCCAGCCGGGTGGTACCGAAGTTGTCGGTGAGAAACCCCATTAACGGACTGATCGCCGCATCCAGCACGCGGGCAAGGGCAAAGATAAAAGTCGCTTCAATCGGCGTCATGCCGCAGAAGGTGGTATAGAAATAGAGCAGCCAGGCGGCAGTCAGCGCCGTGGTCCCGGCACCGAGGAAATCCCCGGAGCCGTAGGCAAGGTAATTCACCAGTCCGATCTTGCGAGTGTGCATCAGGAAAGCTCCTTTGCTGTAGGGTGGCTTCAACCACGTATTCCGGACAACTCAGACGGATGGTGGAAAAGTAGAGTGTTCCCAACCATTCAACCTTGTCGTTTTTGCCAGCAAATTGAGCAGAGTGACAAAATCACCGTGATTACCTTGCGGGATCTCTAAATTTATAAAACAGTGTTTCGTTTTTATCGAAAATAGCAGTTCATTCTGCGAAGCGTCACGCAAAAATAATTTTTTGACGGGCGGGCGGGGGAATAACGTCGTAAAGCCGTGCGATTAGCGAAAGAAAAGTCAGTTGCAGGTTGAAAGAAAAGGATTCTCTCGCTCATACTGCGGTAACTTATATTACGCTCAAGGACATGCAGCATGGCTGAAGAAACCATTTTCAGTAAAATCATCCGCCGTGAGATCCCGGCCGACATCATTTTTCAGGATGAGCTGATTACCGCATTTCGCGATATCTCCCCGCAGGCACCGACGCATATTCTGATTGTGCCGAATATCTTAATCCCTACCGCCAATGATGTTGGCGCCGCGCATGAAGCTGCGCTGGGGCGCATGATGACGGTTGCGGCGAAAATCGCTAAAGATCAGGGCATCGCCGATGATGGCTATCGCCTGATCATGAACTGCAATAAGCACGGGGGTCAGGAGGTGTATCACATCCACCTGCACCTGCTCGGCGGCCGTCCTTTAGGCCCAATGCTGGCGTCCTGAACGCCAACGACTACGGACACAAATCTATGCGGGCAAGCGTAACGGCACTCACGTTACTGGTAGCGTTAGCCGGATGCAGCAGCGAGCGCACCACCATCAATACCTCACAGTCGTTAGTGATGGAGTCGGCCGTGCTGTCGGCGGGCATTACCACCGATGAACCGAATATTGGCGAAAGGGAAGGGCAGCAGCGCGCCACCACCGTGCTGTTTAATCAGCAGGAAAAGCCGGTTCAGGTCACTTATCGCTTCTACTGGTATGATGATAAAGGGTTAGAGATCTTACCTTTTGAGCGCCCGCGCACGGTGACAGTCCCCGCGCATGGTAAAGCCGACATCTCATCCCAAACCGGTAATTTGACGGCGAGCAAAGTTCGTCTCTACCTGTATCTGTAAGGAGTTAAGCGTGAACAGGAATATCTTTAAGCTCTCAGGCGTGCTGCTACTGGCGCTGATTCTGAGCGGCTGTATCAATAATCAACAGCAGCAGCAGCCTGAGCAACCCGCCAAGGTTGAGCCCGTGCAGCCGCCGGTAACCGTGCCGGAGCAGCCAAAACCGGAACCGGGCCAGAACGTACCGCAGCCGCCAAAAATGCAGACCATCAACTGGCCTGCCAGCGTATCACCGCTGGTGGCGCAGATGCTGAAAGCAGACGGCGTCACGGCGGGCAGCGTACTGCTGGTGGATAACGTGAAGAACAGCACTAACGGCAGCCTGCAGAGCGCGAAAGCGACCGCGGCGCTGCAAAGCTCGCTGGCGAACAACGCGCAGTTTACCCTCGTCACCTCGCAGCAGCTGGCAGTAGCGAAACAGACGCTGGGGCTCTCCGCAGAGGACAGTCTGGTGTCGCGCAGCAAAGCGATTGGCCTGGCGCGCTATGTCGGCGCCCAGTACGTGCTGTACAGCAATGCCGAAGGTGACGTGAAGTCACCGACGCTGCAGATGCAGCTGATGCTGGTGCAGACCGGCGAAATCATCTGGTCAGGCAGCGGTGCCGTCCAGCACTGATCCCGCGCTCGACAGGCTGATCGGGCAACAGTTTCCGGCGGCGAGTGCCGCCGGTTCCTTTTCTGCGCTCAGCGGATTGAGCGGCTACAGCGTGCAGGTCTCGCTGGGCGATCGCAAATTTCTGGCACGGCGGGCAGCCAGCGGGCAGACCATGCCGGGGGTTGACCGCCAGCGCGAATATCGTCTGCTGCGTAAACTGGCCGCCAGTGGCCTGACGCCTGGCGTACACGGCAGGAATAGCGACTGGCTGCTGCTGGGGTGGCAGCCAGGCGACGTACTGAGCGCCGGGCAGCTGGACAGCTGGCTGGAGGGGCTGGTGGATGAGGTTGTCAGCTTACATCACCAGCCGCTGAGCGGTTATCGCCTGCAGCTGATGCCGCTGCTGATGGATTACTGGCAGCGCAGCCAGCCGCAGCGCCGCACCGTTCAGTGGCTGCGCGCGCTGCGGCAGCTGCAGCGTCAGGGTCAACCGCATCCGCTGCGGCTGGCGGTGCTGCATATGGATCTCCACTGCGGAAATCTGGTCGCCGAAGGCAGCCGGCTGCGCTTTATTGACTGGGAGTACGCAGCGGATGGCGATGTGGCGCTGGAGCTGGCCGCCATCATCAGCGCCAATGGGCTGGACGGCGCGCAGCAACAGCGGCTTATTACCCGTTATGCCAAGCGTCAGCAGCTGAACATTGACGCGCTGAGCGGCCAGATCCAGCGCTGGCAGCCGTGGCTGTCTCTGCTGGCGACCAGCTGGTACGAGCTGCGGGCGCAGCAGAGCGGTGAACAACATTTTTATACGCTGGCAGCAGAAGGCTGGCAGCAACGACAGAACAAGAGGTGAAGTGTGGGACCGGTAATGTTAGATGTGCTCGGCTGCGAGCTGGATGCGGAAGAGCGTGAGATTTTACAGCATCCGCTGGTAGGGGGGCTGATCCTGTTTAGCCGCAACTATCATGACCCGGCGCAGCTGCGTGAGCTGGTACGGCAGATCCGCAGCGCTTCGCGCAACCGGCTGGTGGTGGCAGTGGACCAGGAAGGCGGCCGCGTGCAGCGTTTCCGCGACGGCTTTACCCGTCTGCCGGCGATGCAGGCGTTTGCTGCGCTGAATGATGCGGCCAGCGCGGAACAGCTGGCGCAGCAGGCAGGCTGGCTGATGGCCTCGGAGATGATCGCCATGGACATCGACATCAGTTTTGCCCCGGTGCTGGATATCGGCCACGGTAGCGCGGCGATTGGCGAGCGCTCTTTCCACGAAGACCCGGCAATTGCCCTGCAAATGGCGCGCTGTTTTATTCGCGGCATGCATGATGCCGGCATGAAGACCACCGGAAAACATTTTCCCGGACATGGTGCCGTCAGTGCGGACTCGCATAAAGAGACACCGCGAGATACGCGCAGCGAGGCGGAGATCCGCCATCATGATATGCCGATCTTTCAGCAGCTGATCGCCGAGCAGGCGCTGGACGCTATTATGCCTGCCCATGTTATCTATACTGAAGTCGATCCGCGCCCGGCCAGCGGCTCATCACACTGGCTGAAAACGGTACTGCGTAAGGAGCTGGGCTTTAACGGGGTGATCTTCTCTGACGATTTGTCGATGGAAGGCGCGGCGATTATGGGCAGCTACGCAGAGCGTGGCCAGGCGGCGCTGGATGCCGGTTGCGATATGATCCTGGTGTGTAATAACCGCGCAGGCGCGGTCAGCGTGCTGGATAACCTGTCGCCGATCAATGCAGAAAGGGTCGCTCAGCTCTACCATCGGGGAACCTTTACCCGTCAGCAACTGCAGGAATCGTCGCGCTGGAAGGAGACGAGCAACGCGTTAAATACGCTGCAGGAGCGCTGGCTGGCCCATAAAGCGGCTGCGGGCATCTGACAACAGGCTGCCCGTGGCGAATCACAATGAGGATGACGATGATTATCTATCTGCATGGTTTTGATTCAAACAGCCCGGGCAATCACGAAAAAGTGTTGCAGCTTCAGTTCATCGACCCGGACGTGCGCCTGCTCAGCTACAGCACCCGCCATCCTAAACATGATATGCAGCATCTGCTCAAAGAAACCGACAAGATGCTGCGTCAGAGCGATGACGATCGCCCGCTGATTTGCGGCGTGGGGCTGGGCGGTTATTGGGCCGAGCGTATTGGCTTTCTCTGCAATGTGCGCCAGGTGATGTTTAACCCCAATCTGTGGCCGAATGAAGTGATGGACGGCAAGATTGATCGTCCGGAAGAGTACCTGGATATTGACACCAAGTGCGTCAACCACTTTCGCGAACAGAATCGTCAGCGCGGGCTGGTGTTTCTCTCCCGCCATGACGATGCGCTCGACAGCACCCGCAGCGCGCAGGCCTTACACCACTATTACGAAGTGGTGTGGGATGAAGTTGAGGGCCACAAGTTCCGTAACATCTCCCACCATCTGCCGCGCATTAACGCCTTCAAAACACTCGGTTAAACCGCCGCACCCGGCGTCACATCCAGCCGCTGAAGCCCGCTAAAGTGCGGGCTGATTTTGTGGTCTTTATTCGTACTATTCTTAGTTTTGCTAATAACATTGACCAGGATCAATTTTCTTATAGCAGATGATTTCCTCCGTGTTATTCTGACCCCAGCTCGCGAATTAATATCGCCAACCCTATGTTAATTAAGGTTATTTATTTAACTTTTAATTAACGATTGGTTCACTTTTACAGGGGGTCGTTTGACAACACCTATGAAGAAAATTGTGATTATCGGCGGAGGTGCCGGGGGACTTGAACTGGCTACTCAGCTCGGCCATAAGCTGGGCCGCAAGAAGAAAGCCCAGATTACCCTGGTCGACCGCAACCATAGCCATTTATGGAAGCCGTTGCTGCATGAAGTCGCCACCGGATCGCTGGATGAAGGCATCGACGGTCTGAGCTATCTGGCTCATGCCCACAAGCATGGCTTCAGCTTCCAGCTTGGCACCTTGACCAACCTCGACCGCGAAAATAGCCGCCTGCAGCTGGCGGAAATCCGCGATGCGCAGGGTGAAGTGCTGGTACCGGAACGCGAGCTGGCCTACGACACGCTGGTGATGGCGCTGGGCAGTACCTCCAACGACTTCGGTACGCCGGGCGTGAAGGATAACTGTATCTTCCTCGATAACCCGCACCAGGCGCGCCGTTTCCACAACGAAATGCTGAACCTGTTCCTGAAGTTCTCTGCCAGCGAAGGCACGCAGGAGAAGGTCAATATCGCTATCGTTGGCGGCGGTGCCACCGGCGTAGAGCTGTCAGCCGAGCTGCACAACGCGGTTAAGCAGCTGCACAGCTATGGCTATAAAGGTCTGGATAACCAGGCGCTGAACGTCACGCTGGTGGAAGCCGGTGAGCGCATTCTGCCTGCGCTGCCGCCGCGTATCTCCAGCGCCGCCCACCAGGAGCTGAGCAAAATCGGCGTGCGCGTTCTGACGCAAACCATGGTGACCAGCGCAGACAAGAAAGGCCTGAACACCAAGTCCGGCGAATTTATCGAAGCTGATCTGATGGTCTGGGCTGCAGGCATCAAAGCACCGGACTTTATGAAAGATCTGGGCGGTCTGGAAACCAACCGCATCAACCAGCTGGTGGTTGAGCCAACGCTGCAAACCACGCGCGACCCGAATATCTACGCGATTGGCGACTGCGCTTCCTGCGCGCTGCCGTCCGGGGGTTTTGTACCGCCGCGTGCGCAGTCCGCGCACCAGATGGCTTCCCGCGTGCTGGCCAACATTCTGGCAGAGATGAAAGGGCAGCCGCAGAAGCCCTACGTCTATAAAGATCATGGCTCGCTGGTCTCCCTGTCCCGTTTCAGCACCGTGGGCAGCCTGATGGGTAACCTGATGCGCGGTTCAATGATGGTCGAAGGGCGCATTGCGCGTTTCGTTTACATCTCACTGTATCGTATGCACCAGGTGGCGCTGCACGGCTACTTTAAAACCGGTCTGATGATGCTGGTGGGCAGTATTAACCGTGTGATCCGTCCACGAATGAAGCTGCATTAATCCCGCCGCTTTCTGTAAAATAAACGGCTTATAGTGCCACTAGCTATAAGCCGTTGTTCTGATAGCGCCGTCTGAACCCCCCGTTAAGAACTCTCTTAAAAGCTTTCTCTTATCATGCGCTGGCCCTTTTTCTTCCAGTATTCTTATTGTCACATTCGCTCACACAACGCAAACTCAAGACTCATTACCACGGCGCGTCGCGCACGCCGGGAATGCCGTAGCTGTTACAGGACGTCTCAGCAGGCAATCATGCGCGGTAACAATTTCAGGAGGTTTTCCTGTGAATAAATCAATGTTAGCGGGTATTGGCATCGGTGTAGCAGCCGCCCTGGGTGTGGCCGCTGTGGCAAGTATGAACGTGTTCGATCGCGGACCGCAGTACGCGCAGGTGCTCTCTGCAACGCCAATCAAAGAGACTCTGAAGAACCCTCGTCAGGAGTGCCGCAACGTTACGCTGACGCATCGTCGCGCCGTGCAGGATGAAAATCGCATTGCCGGTTCAGTGCTGGGCGCGGTAGCGGGCGGGGTACTGGGTCACCAGTTTGGTGGCGGTCGTGGTCGCGATGTGGCAACGGTAGCGGGTGCGCTGGCCGGCGGCTACGGTGGTAATCAGGTGCAGGGCGCCCTGCAGGATCGCGATACTTACACCACTTCCGAGCAGCGTTGCAAAACCGTTTACGACAAGCAGGAAAAGATGCTGGGCTATGACGTCACCTATAAAATTGGTGACCAGCAGGGTAAAATCCGCATGGAAAACGACCCAGGCACGCGCATCCCGCTCGATAATAACGGTCAGCTGGTGCTGAGCGACAAAGCGTAATAGCATCCTGGCGCGATGTTTTGTAGGGGCGGACCTTCTTTTACGGTCCGCCCCTAATATTTGGGCCGACCCGAAAAGCGGTCGGCCCCTACAATATTCAGGTTATCGGCATCACCTGTAGGGGCGGACCCTTTTTTTCGGTCCGCCCTTGTTGTTTGCGTTATGAGTTACGCTGCCGCGTTCTCCAGCATCTTATCCATGAACTCCCGCACCCAGCCCATACGCACTTTGCGCTCGCCGAGGTCGCGCATAAACTTAATGCGCGTCGGGCCGTCCAGCCGCCACTGCTGCGGATCTTTCTGCAACAGGCCAATCAGCCAGGCCGGGTCGACCTTATTTTTCTCGGCGAACTCAACGAAGCCGCCTTTCTCGCTGGCTTCCACCTTACGCACGCCCAGCTTCTTCGCCACCAGACGCAGCCCGGCGATATCCAGCAGGTTACGCGCTGCATCCGGCAGCAGGCCAAAGCGGTCGATCAGCTCAACCTTGAGGTCATCCAGCTCGCCGGACTCCTGCGCGCTGGCAATCCGCTTATAGAAGGAGAGGCGGGTATTAACATCCGGGATAAAGTCATCCGGCAGCAGCGCAGGCATGCGCAGCTCGATCTCCGTCTGGCTGTTGGTGAGATCCTCCAGCGAGGGTTCACGGCCCTCCTTCAGCGCATCCACGGCATTTTCCAGCAGCTCCATATACAGCGAGAAGCCGATCGTCTCCATCTGGCCGCTCTGACCTTCTCCCAGCAGCTCACCGGCACCACGGATTTCCAGATCGTGCGTTGCCAGCGCGAAGCCCGCGCCCAAATCTTCCAGCGAAGCCAGAGCCTCCAGGCGTTTGTGCGCGTCGGTGGTCATCGCTTTCGGGTGTGGCGTCAACAGCCAGGCGTAGGCCTGGTGGTGAGAACGGCCCACGCGGCCACGCAGCTGGTGAAGCTGCGCCAGACCAAAGTGATCGGCACGTTCGATAATAATGGTATTCGCGGTCGGGATATCGATGCCGGTTTCGATGATGGTGGTACACACCAGCACGTTAAACCGCTGGTGGTGGAAATCGTTCATCACCCGTTCCAGCTCGCGCTCGCGCATCTGACCATGGCCGATAGCGACACGCGCTTCAGGCACCAGTTCGGAGAGACGCTGTGCGGCCTTCTCGATATTTTCGACGTCGTTGTAGAGGTAATAAACCTGGCCGCCGCGCAGCACTTCACGCAGGATCGCCTCGCGCACCACCAGCTCATCGTACTGGCGCACAAAGGTTTTTACCGCCAGGCGGCGGGCCGGTGGCGTGGCAATAATCGACAGATCGCGCATCCCACTCATCGCCATATTCAGCGTGCGTGGGATCGGCGTGGCGGTCAGCGTCAGAATATCCACATCGGCACGCATCGCTTTGATGCGCTCTTTATGCCGTACGCCGAAGCGGTGCTCTTCATCGACGATCAGCAGGCCGAGATCGCGCCATTTGATCTCACTCTGCAACAGCTTGTGTGTGCCGATCAGAATATCAACCTTGCCTTCCTGCGCCTCGCTCAGCACCTGCACCTGCTCTTTGGCGGTACGGAAGCGGGACAGCATCTCAATGCGCACCGGCCAGTTGGCGAAGCGGTCGCGGAAGTTATCGTAATGCTGCTGGGCCAGCAGGGTGGTCGGCACCAGCACCGCCACCTGCTTGTGGTTTTCCACCGCGAGGAAGGCGGCACGCATTGCCACTTCGGTTTTACCAAAGCCCACGTCGCCACACACCAGGCGGTCCATCGCCAGCGGCTGGCACATATCGCTCAGCACGGCATTAATAGCAGCGGACTGGTCAGGGGTGGTTTCGAACGGGAAGCTCTCGCAAAACAGCTGATACTGTTCCCGGTCATGCTTAAAGGCAAAGCCGGTTTTGGCGGCACGCTGGGCATAGATATCCAGCAGTTCGGCGGCCACATCGCGCACTTTTTCTGCCGCTTTCTGGCGCGCGCGCGACCAGGCATCGCTGCCCAGCTTGTGCAGCGGCGCGTTCTCTTCGGCACCGCCCGCGTAGCGGCTGATCAGATGCAGAGACGACACCGGTACATACAGCTTGGCATCGCCGGCATACGCCAGCATCAGATACTCCGCCTGGATACCGCCGGTTTCCAGCGTGGTCAGGCCGATATAGCGCCCGACGCCGTGCTCCAGATGCACCACCGGCTGGCCCGGATGCAGTTCCGCGAGGTTGCGGATCAGCACGTCCGGGTTGATGGTGCGGCGGCTGTCCTGGCGACGACGGCTAACGCGCTCGCCCAGCAGATCGCTTTCGCAGATCAGCGCGCGGTTACGCAGGCCGTCGATAAAACCGTGTTCGCTGGCGCCGATCAGCAGATAGTGGCCTGGCGCCTGCGCATCCGGCAGCGAGTGGATCGCCGTCGGCTTCAGCTTGATGCGCGCCAGCAGCTCCTGCAATGCTTCGCGGCGGCCTTCGCTCTCTACCGAGAACACCACCGGGCCGCTGAAACTCTCCAGAAAACGGCGCAGGGCATCAAGCGGTGCTTTGGCCTGGGCCTGCACCGCCAGATCCGGCAGCGTTTCATAATGCAGATTGGTATTGGCGGCTTTATCGGCCAACAGTTCGGTTTTCAGCTGCACGCGCGGCCACTGCTTCAGTTCGCCAAACAGCTCATCACTGCGCAGCCACAGGGTTGGCGGCGGCAGCAGTGGACGCATCGGGTCGACGCGGCGGTTCTCATAGCGGGCGTTAACATCCTGCCAGAAACGTTCGGCGCTGGCTTCCAGGTCGCCGGAAATGATCAGCAGCGTATTGGCCGGCAGATAGCTGAATAACGGCTGCAGCGGCTGCTCGAAGAACAGCGGCTGCCAGTATTCGATCCCGGCGGGCAGGGTGCCTTTGCTCACCTGCTGATAGATATGCTCGGCTTCACGACGCACGTCAAAATGTTCGCGCCACTGGGTGCGGAACAGCTCAATCGCGGCTTTATCGGTCGGGAACTCATGCGCGGGCAGCAGATTAATCGCCGCGACCTCTTCCTGAGTGCGCTGGCTGTCGACGTCAAACAGCCGCAGGCTGTCGATGTCATCATCGAAAAAGTCAATGCGGTAGGGGCGGTCGCTGCCCATCGGGTAAAGGTCAAGCAGTGCGCCACGGGTGGCAAACTCACCGTGTTCCATCACCTGATCCACGCTGCGATAGCCCGCCTGTTCCAGCTGGGCGCGCAGCTTGTCGCGCGACAGCTTTTGCCCTTTTTGCATCACCAGCGCATGGCCGTGCAGGAAGCTGTGCGGGCAGACACGCTGCATCAGCGTGTTAACCGGCAGGATCAGCACGCCGCGCTCAAGCGTCGGCAGTTGATACAGGGTGGAGAGTCGCGAGGAGATAATTTCCTGATGCGGCGAAAAACTGTCAAAAGGCAGCGTTTCCCAGTCCGCCAGCGCCATCACCGGCTGATCGGTAAACTGTTTAATTTCATCCTGCAGGCGCAGTGCATTCTGCATATCCGGTGCAATCAATACCACCGGGCCTTGATGACGTTCAACCATTTCGGCACATTCAACGGCACAGGCTGCACCGGTTAATTGCCCCAGCTGGCGCTGGTCGCCTGCTCTGGTCGGCAGGTCGTAGCGGTAGAGTTCTGGCATAATCAGTTAGACGGTCTCTTGGCAAAGGGGAGATCGGAAAACCGCTGTGGTGCCGGGCGGTCCCGATTCAGCTACGCGGAGTATACCTTGATTTTAGCGGCAGTTGGGCATCCCGGCCTATTTTGGTGATTGCTGCGTATAGTGCATGCGCGGGCGGTCAATATTCGCCCAGATCAGCTCATTCTCACCATGATAGCTATGGTTGCCATCGTCCCACTTGACGTAGTAACCGGCGGGCTGGTCACCCTGTTCGAAAACATTCAGCACCACGCCTTTAATCTGTCCGGTTTTATGGCGCACGATACTGCCTTGTGGATATCTGGACATCGTTAACCCCCGCAGATACCGCCAGTAATGGATGCCATCATAGTCGCAGGGTTAACCGTCGATCATTGTCATTGAGATCAAAAAACCGACAATTAACCCCTTAATTTTGTTCAGACGTCACCGGTATTATCATCCTCAACGGCCTGATAGATACGCTGCAGGATATCCGGGAAGGCTGACTGCACGCGGCTCCAGCTGGGGATAAAGGGTTTCTCATTCGGGCGTTCAATAAACGACTGCCCGGCGTCGAGAATGGCCTGAGTAAACATCTCCACGGCGGCTTCCTCCGCATGCTGGTCGAACTTCAGGCCATTCATCGTCGCTTCATGGTTATAGATCTCCATCATATCCAGCGCGTTACGATAGTAGGTGGCTTTCAGCACGCGGAAGGAGTCGCTGGTGATATTAACGCCCATGGTGGCCATTTTACGCAGCAGCGACTGCACAATGTCGTTACTCATGCGCTTCAGTCCCCCGGTGCCATCCTCTTCGGCCAGCGGCTGATGCTTATGGTCGTAGTTATCGGCAATCTCCACCTGGCAACTCTGCCGCGTGGTGTAGTTGCGATAGATCTCGGACAGCACGCCAATCTCCAACCCCCAGTCGCCGGGAATTTTAATGCCGTTCAGTACATGGGTGCGCATGGCGAACTCGCCGGAGAGCGGGTAGCGGAAGCTGGAGAGATAGTCGAGATACTCCGAATGGCCGTACACCTTTTGCAGCGAGCGCAGCAGTGGGCCAACCAGCAGGCGGCCAACGCGGCCATTCAGCTTGCCATCCGCGACGCGGGCATAGAACCCTTTGCAGAACTCATACTGGAAGCTGGGGTTCGCCAGCGGGTAGAGCAGGCGGGCCAGCATGCCGCGCTCATAGGTGACGATATCGCAATCGTGCAGCGCCACGCAGGCGGTTTTATCGGAAGCAAGGGTGTAGCCGGTGCAGAACCAGACGTTACGCCCTTTACCCGGCTGCGCAGGGGAAAGCCCCTCTTTATCCAGTTCGGCATCCAGCGCTTTCAGGCGCGGGCCGTCGTTCCACAAAATACGATGGCGCTGAGGCAGGCGCGAAAAGAACTCGCGGGCATGCAGGAACTGATCGCGGTCGGCGCGATCCAGCCCAATCACGATCTCGGCCAGGTAAGGGACTTTCGCCAGCTCATCGACGATATGGCTGAGGGCCGGACCTTCCAGTTCCGAATAAAGGGAAGGGAGGATCAGCCCCATTTTGCGCTTGCGTGAGAAGCGCGTAAGCTCTTTTTCCAGCTCCTCCACGCTGCGCCCCGTCAGGTTATGAAAGTTAGTAATGACGCCGTTCTGGTAAAAATCGCTCATCGCTTACCTCGTAAAGGTGACCTCAGCTTACTGAGTGATAAAATGCTCAAGCCCTTCGCACCAGCCTTGCGGGCCAAAATGTTCGGTGTGATAGATATGGTGCTTATCCTGACGCTGCAAAATGACCGGATTTTTACTGTAGCCGTTAATCACTACCGCATAATCAACGGCGTCCAGCATCTCCGCATCGTTAGGGCCGTCCCCCAGGCCAATGGTGAGCGGTGGCCCCGCCGGGTGAGGGTAGTGCTGGAGCAACCAGCGCAGCGCCGCGCCTTTACCACATCCACTGCGCACCACGGACCAGAAGCGCCCGCCCTGGATCAGGGTGAGATCCTGCTGCGCCAGATGCTGGCGGAACTCGGTGAAACGCTCCTCGCTGTCGCGCCAGATAAGGCTTTCCGAGGCCTCGCGCTGGCGTGCTAAAGCCGCCTGATGCGGGGCCAGCCCGGTCCAGTCGGAGACCTCCTTTTCACTGACTTCGGCAAAGCCGATGAACCTGAAGCCGTGCTGCTGTTTCAGGCGCTGCAGCGTGCGGCACAGCGTGGCGTAATCGGTGCCGCCCGACTCCCTGAAAGGGCCAGCGCCGCTGCCGTCATCCCACTGCACCAGCGCGCCATTTTCAGCTATAAACGGCGCACCGGCGATCCCCAGCTGATCTTGCAGCGGGACGATCTCTGCTGCAGTCTTACTGGAGCAGATAACCAGCGGGATGTGCTGCGCATGCAGGCGTGCCAGCCAGGGTTCGGCGGGTTGCCAGCTATAGGTATGATGGTCCAGTAGCGAACCGTCGAGATCGGTGATAATCATCACCGGGTCCTGCAACGTCGGCATTGGCAATACCTCATAAGTGACGGTGAGCATTGAGTATAGTCCAGAGTTTCACAGGCGCAGGGAGGGCGTAAAGCGCTCGATAGCGGTTCGACAACTCCAGGAATTATCTTAAAAGCGAGTAAGAAAAGTGACGCGAGTGACAGTCGCGGGCGGTGCGAAAGATCAGCAGTGGCGCAGGCTGTAGCCGAGAAGCTTGTACAGGCTGTGGATTTTTGTACAAATTAAACGGAAGTTAGGAGTTGTCTTAGTCAGACAATGCGTTACTCTGATGACGTCAATGAATTACCCAAGTAACGAATTCATTTCCTGTGAGAATACTTTATCCCGGCCAGTCACTGGCTGGGATTTTTTTTGCTCAGGCAGAAATCGCAGGCAAAAAAAAAGCCCGCGCTGCGCGGGCAAAATCCTTGTTACTTTTGGTAGGCGGTCTCCACTCACGCTAACATCCAGGGGTGGAGACAGCCTTTCTGCGCCTTTGGGGTTGGTGCAGTGAGCAGATTCTAAGATTAACCCCTGTCAGGAGTCTCACCGCGAAACGTAAAGAAAGCGAAAAAGTGAGACAACAGAAGACTTTACGCAGCTTTACGCGCTAACGACGCGATGATTTTTTTGGCTAGCTATACTGATCAACGGGTTAACCCCTGACAAAAACAGAAAACGGAGAGTGTATGGACTTTTTACGCATTGTGATTGCGATTCTTTTACCCCCACTGGGCGTGTTTATGCAGGTTGGTTTTGGCGGAGCATTCTGGCTGAATATCCTGCTGACGCTGTGCGGCTACATCCCCGGTATCATCCACGCGGTGTGGGTGATTGCACGTCGCTAACTGACCAGACTGCTGCGCGCCATAAAATACTCGGTTAAACTGAAGCAAATCAGGCTTGGGAGAGACCATGAAAGTTAATGAGCGCGTAACGGTAAAAACTGACGGCGGACCACGCCGTCCGGGGACGGTTCTGGCAGTGGAAGAGTTTAGCGAAGGCACCATGTTCCTGGTGGCGCTGGAGGATTATCCACTGGGGATCTGGTTCTTTAATGAATCTGGCCACGAAGACGGCATTTTCGTCGAACCGCACCCGTAACCAAAGAGGGGACAGTCATCGCTGTCACGTCGTGGCGAGGCACGCCTCGCCCGCTTCAGGCCAGCCCTGAATGCGCCGGCACAAAATTTCCTCGCCCGCCCGCAATTCCCCACAAAACGCCGTACCGACCCTTATCAACCCAAAAACTCTCGCCAGCATTGGCCTTACACTGTTTTTAACCGCCGAAAACAGTCAGGGATCCCTATGCTAATGCCGCTTGTGCCTGCCGTTGCCGAATGGCAGCGCGATGACTACCTGTTAAGCAGCGACCCGCAAAAAATCGATATCGCCTGGGTCCACCACCACATCTCCGAACACAGCTACTGGGCGCAGGGGCAAACGCTGGAAATGACCGAGCGCTCCCTCGCGGCCTCAATGCCCTTCGGCATCTATTACCAGCAGCAGCAGGTAGGTTTTGGCCGCCTGATCACCGACTACAGCCGCTTTGCCTATCTCAGCGACGTGATGATCGACGAAGCGCACCGTGGTAAAGGCTTAGGGCGCTGGTTTGCCGCCGCTATTGTCCATCACCCTGAACTGAAAACCATCAAACGCTGGATGCTGGCGACCGATGACGCGCACGACGTATACCGTCGGGCGGGCTGGAAGCCGGTGGCACAGCCGCAACGCTTGATGGAATTTATTCCTACCCCACCAGAGGATCGCACTCCATGACCTACCGCGTTGGCGTCGATATCGGCGGCTCGTTTACTGACTTTGCGCTGCTTGACGAGCGTGATAACAGCATCCGTACCCTGAAAGTCTTGTCGCGGCCCGACAGCCCCGGCAGTGAAATTACCACCGGGCTGGCGGCGTTTCAGCAGCGCGATGGCATCAATCCGGCTGATATCCACTACTTCACCCACGGCACCACCGTTGGCGTGAATGCGGTGATCCAGCGCAAAGGCGTCAAGCTGGCGCTGTTCGCCACCGAGGGGTTCTGCGACGTGCTGGAGCTGGCCCGCCTGAAAATCCCTCATATCCACGACCTGTTCTCACGCCGCCCGGCCCCGCTGATCGCCCGCGACCGCGTCTTCGCCATCAAAGAGCGCAGCGACCGCGACGGCAACGTGCTGCAGCCGGTCGAGCGCCAGAGCGTGGTAGACGCGGTAGACAGGGCGCGCGCTGCGGGGTGCCAGGGGATAGTCGTCTCGCTGCTGCATAGCTATCGCAACGGCAGTAACGAAGCGCAGGTGCGCGCGATCGTCGCCGAAATTGCACCCGATCTGCTGACCTCCTGCTCGGCCGAGATCTGGCCGATTATCCGTGAATACGAACGCACCATCACTGCGGTGATCAACGCCTATGTACAGCCAAAAGTGATCCACTACCTTGACGCGTTCGAACGCGCCCTGAAAGAGATGGGCGTGCCGGTGCCGCCGCGCATCACCAAATCCAACGGCGGAGTGATGGCGCTGGCGCAGGCCAAAGCCGAGTGCGTACAGATGGTGCTATCCGGCACCGCTTCCGGCGTGATGGGTGCCAGCTATATTGCCGAAAGCTGCGGCTTTGACCGCCTGCTCAGCCTCGATATCGGCGGCACCAGCGCCGATGTGGCGGTGATTATCGATGGCCGCCCGGAGTACGGCAGTGGCGAAATTATCGGGGATTTCCCCATCTACATTCCGTCAGTGTCGGTCACCTCGGTGGGTCAGGGCGGCGGGTCGATCGCCTGGATCGACAGTCTCGGCGTCCTGCAGGTCGGGCCGGACAGCGCCGGTTCGCTGCCGGGGCCAGTCTGCTTCCGGCGCGGCGGCAGCGAAGCCACCGCCACCGATGCCTTTGCCGCCTGCGGGCTCATTGGTCACGGCGACCTCGGCTATAACGCGGTGCAGGTCGACGTGGCCGGGGCGCGCGCGGCGGTGGCAAAACTGGCGGCACCGCTCGGTATCACTATTGAGGAGACGGCGGAAAATATTATCGCGCTGGCGATCTCCAGCATGTACAGCGACACCAGTGGGCTGATTTCACGCTTCGGCCTCGATCCCCGTGAGTTCTACTTCCTCGCCTTCGGCGGCGCCGGGCCGATGATGGGCTGCTTCCTGGCGCGTAAGCTGAAGCTGAAAGGCGTCGTGGTTCCCCCTACGCCTGGGGTGCTGTCGGCGCTTGGCGGGCTGGTGGCCGACATAAAAAATGACTTTATCCGCACGCTGTACTGCGAGCTGACGCTGGCGGTTACGGACGACTTGCAGGTCAACGCGAGCGAACTCCGTCGCGACGCTGAAGGCTGGCTGACGCGGGAATACGGTGCCGATCTGCCGTATCAGCTGAGCTTCTCCGCCGATATGCGCTACCGCGGGCAGTCGTTTGAAATTGACGTGGCGCTGCAGGAAGCCTGGCTACTGGCGGGCGATCTCGCCGCCGTGCGTGCGGCATTTGATGCCCACCACACGCGCCTGTTCGGTCACCACGACCAGCACGCGGCGGTACAGCTGATCAACCTGCGGCTGGTGCTCTCCTCACCGACGCCGAAACCTCGCCTTAGTACGCTGGCGCAGGCCACTGACCCGGTGGCCGTAGTGCGTGAAGTGGAGGCGTGGATCGACGGCCAGTGGTGGCAGGTTGGCGTGGTCGCCCGCAGCGCGCTATTGGCCGGGCACCAGCTGGATGGCCCGGTGATTATCACCCAGGACGACTGTACCACCTGTGTTCCACCGCAGATGCAGGTCGACGTCGACCGCTTTGGCAACCTGATTATTACCCCGCAAACCGGAGCGCATCATGGCAATTGATGGTCGTAACCTGCAAATCCTCGCTAACTACTGCGCGGCCGCCGCCGATGCGATGGCGTTTACCCTGATGCGCACCGCCCACTCGACCTTTGTTAAAGAGACGGAGGACTTCTCCTGCCAGATCGTCAGCCGCAGCGGAATGGCGTTTGCCTCACCGCGCAGCTTCGGCGCGCCGTGGTACAGCGGTATCGACTACGGCCCGGTACTGGAACTGATCGACGGCTACCGGGAAGGGGACATCTGCATCACTAACGACGCCTACGCGGGCAATGTGGCCACCCATTCGCCGGATATCCATATCTGGAAGCCGGTGTTTTATCAAGGTGAGGTCGCGTGCTTTGTGGTCGGGCATATCCACAATACCGACGTCGGCGGCGCTGTTCCGGCCTCGCTGTCGCGCTCGCTGAGTGAAATTGTGCAGGAGGGGATCCGCATTCCGCCGCTAAAAATCATCAGCGCTGGGGTGCTGAACGAAGAGGTGGCGCGCATAATGCGCCTCAACGTCCGTGCGCCGGATCAGAACTGGGGCGACTTCAACGCGCAGATCGCCTCGGTCAACATCGGCGAACGCAAGGTGCAGGAGATTATCGCCCGCTTCGGCATTGACGATTTCCTCAGCGGTATTGAGGGGATTCTCGACTATGCCGAGCAGCAGGCACGCAGCATAATCAGCACCATTCCCGACGGCGACTATTTTTACGCCGACTATGCCGATGAAGACGGTGAGGGCGGCTATCCGTGCCGCATCGCCGTCACGCTGCGGGTAACGGGCGAGCGGCTGGAGCTGGATTATACCGGCAGCGATCCGCAGCTGATGTCGTCGCTGAATATGCCCACCGGCGGGCGCGAGCGTCATCCGCTGGCGCTGGTCGGCGTCACCTATGTGCTCTCTACCCTTGACCGTTCGCTGCTGCTCAATGCCGGAACGCTGCGCCCGACGCGGGCTATTCTGCCGCCTGGCACCATTATGAACTGCGAAGCGCCAGCGGCGGTGGGAATGCGCTCACTGACCTGCGCGATGTCGCAGATCGCCACCGTGGGGGCTTTCTCGCTGGCGATGCCGGAGCGCCTGCCGGCCAATTCGCCGGGCGGCAATTCCATTATTAATATTCGCACCGTTGACGGGCAGAACCGCAGCGTGGTGGCCTCGCTCGGCCCGGTAGGCGGCGGCGCGGGTGGCACGCCCAGGCACGATGGCCCGGACGGTTCGGGCGGCCTCTCGGCGTTCCTGAAAAATACTCCCATCGAGATTAACGAAGCGGAGGTGCCGGTACGCTTTCATCGCTACGGTTTGGCCGCCGACAGCGCCGGGGCCGGGGAGTTTCGCGGCGGGCTGGCAACGGAGATGGCGTTTGAGGTGTTCGCACCCAATACCACCATTACGGCGCGAAACCGTAACCGCTCGGTGTTCTCTTCGGCGGGCGCCGCCGGTGGCCGGGCGGGCAGCACTTCGTGGTTCCGCACCGAACACGCCGACGGGCGCGTCACTGAACACGGCAATACCGATGTGATCCACTGCGGGCCGGGGGATGTGGTGGCGATCAAAGGGCCGGGCGCGGGCGGCTACGGGCTGGCGAAGAACCGCAGCCCGCAGGCGGTATTGCAGGATGTGCAGTGCGGTTTTGTCAGCGAACAGGCGGCGCGCGAGCAGTACGGCGTGGCGCTGCAGAACGGAGAGATTGACGAGGTCGGCAGCGCCCGTCTGCGCAGCGCGATGGCGGATGCCAGCGGGGAACACTTTGACGTGGGCAGCGCCCGACGCGAGTTTGAAAGCCTGTGGACGCCGCAGCGCTATCAGCTGCTCACCAACTTCCTCGCGCAGCGCCCGGTCGTGTGGCGTCACTTCCTCAAGCACCAGGTGTTTGCGGCGGTGCAGGCAGGTGAAGGCCGTGAATTAGCGCTCGATCAGCAGATGTCTCAGCTATTTGCGCGCTTATTGCAACGCTTCCCGGCGCTGAACGTCCCGCAATCAATGTAACGCTGATGTAGGGCCCTGCTTTATTTGACCAGCGCCAGCGAAAAGCCATCCCAGCCTTTGGCGCCCACGGTTTGAATCGCGGTGGCGTCAAGGCGCGGATGGCTGCCCATCATCGACAAAAAATCACGCACGCCCTGCAGGTTCCAGTCGCTGGTGTCGCCGTCGGCCACGCGCCCGTTGCGGATCACGTTATCGCCAATAATTAACGTTCCGGAACGGGAATAGGTAATCGCCCATTCAAGGTAAGCCGGGTTATTACGCTTGTCGGCATCGATGAAAATCATATCGAACGGCGCGGACCCGGCGAGAGTGGGCAGGGTATCCAGCGCTGCGCCGACGCGGATAGTTACCTTACTCTCCAGCCCGGCATGACGAATGTTTTTCGCCGCAATTTCGGCATGATGCGCTTCATATTCCAGGGTGATCACTTTGCCATCCTCCGGCAGCGCACGAGCCAGCCAGATGGTGCTGTAGCCGCCCAGCGTGCCAATCTCCAGAATGCGTTTTGCCCCGACCATTCTGGCGAACAGCTGCAGCAGCTTGCCCTGGTTGGGGGCGACATCAATTGCCGGTAAACCCGCCGCCTGGTTCGCCTCCAGCGCCGCAAGCAGTGCCTCATCCTGCACCACCAGCTGCTCCACCAGATAGTCGTCGACCTGCGCCCAGCGTTGTTGATTCATCGTTTGTCCCTGCTGAATGGTAAATCGCTAATTATAGATGGGTTGAGGCGGGCGAGATGCCACAGCAGGGGGATATTTTTGATGTATGCAGGTCTACTGTAGTGGCCGACCTTCTTTTCCGGTCGGCCTTCAGCAAAATAGTGCGGGTTGACCGAAAAAGAGGGTCAACCCCTACGCCGTCACCCTGGCAACAAATTGCGGGTCGGCCTTCAGTTAGCGATATCAGTTGCGGCAGGTTTCCTGCTGCGGCGATCGCGCATCGGGGATAAGGGTTAACAGCCCGCAGAACGCCATGCCAACGCCAATCCACAGCGGGGCGCTCAGGCCAAAGCCGTACTCAATGCCCAGCCCGCCGAGCAGCGACCCCAGCATCAGGCCGAGGGTGATCATCGAAGCGTGCAGCGTATTCACCAGCTGACGGTTGCCGGCCGCGCCCATCACCCGCGTCACCATCGCCGGGTTCATCGTTACCCCGGTCAAGCCGACGCCGACCACCGCCGCCACGGCAATCACCGGCTGCGCAATGTAAAGCGCAAACAGCGTCATAAACAGCATCAGGCACAGCAGGCCAAAGATAATCACCGGCAGCGCAAAGCGCTGTGCCAGCCTGCCGACCACCGCATTGCCCAGTACCGTAGCGGCGCCGTAAATCACCAGTAGCCAGGTAATGCTCCCGGCGCTAAAGCCAGTCTCGTTGCTCAGGATCGGCGTGAAGTAGCTGAAGCCAGCAAAGGTCGCGCCGATGATCATCATGCTGGTACTGTAGGTGCGCCACAGCAGCGGGTTTTTCAGCGCCCGCAGCTCGTCGCCCAGACTGATATCTTCCGCTTGCAACGATTTTGGCAACGTCAGCCGCGTCAGCCACAGCGCCAGCAGCGTAATCCCCACCACCGACCAGAAACTGACGCGCCAGCCCGCGAGGTTACCAATAAAGCTCGCCAGCGGCAGACCGATAACGGTGCCGATCATCAGCCCACCCAGCACCACGGTGATCGCGCGTGAGATCAGCTCCGGCTTCACCAGCCTGACGCCAGTACTCACCGCGCAGCCAATGAATGCCCCGGCAACCGCCCCGGTCATAATGCGCGCCGCCATCAGCAGCGGGTAGTTGCTGGCAATGGCACCGAGCGCCTGGCTGGTAATAAACAGCCCGAGGAGAATAAACAGCCCGCGGCGCGGCGGCTGCTTCAGCAGCAGCAGGGTCAGCAGCGGGCCGCCGAGCGCCATCGCCAGCGCATACACGGTGATCAAATAGCCCGCCATCGGCAGGCTGATGTTCAGGTCGGCCGTCATGATATTCATCATCGCCGCCACCTGGAATTCGCTGGTTACCATGGCAAAAACGCCGAATCCCAGCGTATACACGGCCGCAGGCAGAGAAGTGGAAGTTGCAGACATAACGTTTCCCAGAGAAGAAGAAGCAAAGAGGCAAAGTGTAGACGTTGTTCTGTGTTTGCTAGTTAGCGCACCATGCTCACCCACTCGCGGCGCTTTTTAAAAACCTTCATCACTCCTTAACCGCACTGTCACACAACCCGGCCATCTTAGTGTGCAACCTGGTGGGGAGCGTTAAGGCAAATTGCTACCCCCGCTGAACGGACGGCTTCGCGGAGATTTTTTACATGCTCAACTTATCCAGACATCCGACCACTTTGTATCAGGCCATCGCCGCCCAGCTGGAGGAGGAGCTGCGCAACCGCTATCGCTGCGGGGAGTATCTGCCCTCCGAAAAACAGCTGGCCGCAAACTATGCCGTCAATCGCCACACCCTGCGCCGTGCGGTGGATGAGCTGGTGGATAAAGGGCTGGTTCAGCGCCGCCAGGGCGTGGGTATTCTGGTGCTGATGCGCCCGTATAACTACCCGCTGCATGCCCAGGCGCGCTTCAGCCAGAACCTGCTGGAGCAGGGTAGCCACCCGACCAGCGAGCGTCTGCTGGCGGTACTGCGCCCGTGCAATGCGGAAGTCGCCAGCGCTCTGGCGTGCAAAGAGGGCGACACGGTTGTCCACCTGCGCACGCTGCGCCGGGTCAACGGCGTGCCGGTCTGCGTGATTAATCACTACCTGCCCGATCTGAGCTGGTGGCCGCAGCTACAGCAGTTTAACAGCGGCTCACTGCACGATTTCATTCAGCAGCACCTCACCGCCGGGCTGACGCGCAAGCAGACGCGCATCACTGCCCGCCGCGCCCAGGCAAAAGAGAGTGGCCTGCTGGAAGTGGCCCTGCACGCGCCGCTGCTGTGCGTGCGCACCCTGAACACCTGTACCGACAGCGGCAGCATGGCGGAATACTCCGTCAGCCTGACGCGTGCCGATATGATCGAACTGACGCTGGAGCACTAAATGGAAGCAAACAAGGCACGTCAGCACTGGCTCTCCGTGCTGGCTCACAGCCAGCCTGCAGAGTTGCTGGCGCACTGGCCGCAGGATCTGAAGGCGGATTATCAGCTGCTGCGCCCGGCAGAAACCGGCCTGACTCGCCTGCAGGCGCGCATGGGTGGCACCGGTAAACGCTTTATTCTGGGCGATACCACCGTGACCCGTGCCGTGGTGCGGCTGGCAAACGGGCTGTGCGGATACAGCTACATTCTTGGCCGCGATAAAGATCATGCCGAACGCTGTGCGCTGCTGGATGCCCTGCTGCAAAGCGACGGTATGCAGCATCTGCATCAGCACATTATTGCGCCGCTGGCGGCCCTGCGTCAGGAGCAGCAGACGCTGCGCTCACGCGAAGTGGCCAGCAGCCGCGTTGACTTCTTTACCCTTGTCCGGGGAGATAACTGATGACCTTACTTGCCAGCTTTAGCCATCCTGTTGCTGATGCCCAGCGCGCCTTTCGCCGCATTCTGAAAGCGATGAGCGAGCCGGGCGTAATGGTGTCGTTGCCCGCGCTGCCGGCCTGGGGGCGTGCTTCTCCGGCCGCCACGGCGGTATTAATGACGCTGGTCGACCGCGAAACGCCGCTGTGGATCGACCAGGCGCTGAACGATGATGCGCTGCTCAGCAACCTGCGTTTCCATACCGGGGCGCCGGTCACCGCGCGTACCGACGCCCCCTTTGCCCTGCTGCACGCCGCTGACGGCACGGAGATAAGCCAGTTCTCTGCGGGGGATAACGTCGCGCCGGAGAAAAGCACCACGCTGATTATCGACGTGCCTGCCCTGAGCGGCGGACTGACGTTACGCCTGCGCGGGCCGGGCCTGATGGAGCGCCGCGCCATTGCGCCGCAGCTGCCGGAAAGCGTGCTCAGCTACCTGCGTAACCGCGCGCATCACTTCCCGCAGGGCATCGACCTGATCTTTACCTGCGGTGAAAACATGATGGCGCTGCCGCGCAGCACCGTTGTGGAGGTGTGCTGATGTACGTTGCCGTTAAAGGGGGCGAGAAGGCGATAGCCGCCGCCCATCAGCTGCAGGAGAGCCTGCGCCGTGGCGATGCGAACCGGGCTGAAATCCGCTGTGAACAGATTGATCAGCAGCTGGGTCTGGCCGTGGATCGCGTGATGACCGAAGGCGGCATTCACGACCGCCAACTGGCGGCGCTGGCGATCAAACAGGCGAGCGGCGATCTGGTGGAAGCCATCTTCCTGCTGCGTGCCTACCGCACCACGCTGCCGCGCCTGGCGGACAGCCTGCCGCTCGACAGTGCGGCGATGCGCGTCGAGCGCCGCATCTCGGCGGTGTATAAGGATCTGCCTGGGGGGCAGCTGCTCGGGCCGACCTACGACTACACCCATCGCCTGCTCGATTTCACCCTGCTGGCAGAGGGCAAAACGCCGCCCACGCCGCGTGCCGAACAGCCGCTACAGGCAGAGTGCCCGCATATGTTTGACCTGATGACGCGCGAAGGGCTGGCGCTGCGTGAGGAAGATGACGGCAGTGAACCTGTCGATATCACCCAGGATGCGCCATCCTACCCGATGCCGCGCTCGGCGCGCCTGCAGCAGCTGGTGCGCGGTGACGAAGGTTTCCTGCTGGCGCTCGGCTACTCCACCCAGCGCGGCTACGGGCGTACCCACCCGTTTGCCGGGGAGATCCGTACCGGCTATGTCACGGTGGAGATCTGCCCGGAAGAGCTGGGCTTCCCGCTGGAAATTGGCGAAGTGCTGCTGACCGAGTGCGAGATGGTCAACGGCTTTACCACCCCGGCAGATCGGGCGCCGCACTTCACCCGGGGTTACGGGCTGGTGTTTGGCCGCGCCGAGCGCAAGGCGATGGCGATGGCGCTGGTGGACCGTGCGCTACAAACCGATGAGCACGGCGAGCGCATTACCAGCCCGGCGCAGGACGAAGAGTTTGTGCTGTCGCACGCCGATAACGTCGAGGCAGCGGGTTTTGTCTCGCACCTGAAACTTCCCCACTACGTTGATTTCCAGGCCGAGCTTGAACTGCTCAAGCGCCTGCGTGCTGAATACCAGGAGAAACACCGTGACTGAACTCAGCGGTTACAACCCCGGCTACCTTGATGAGCAGAGCAAGCGCACCATCCGGCGCGCCATCCTCAAGGCGGTGGCGATCCCCGGCTATCAGGTGCCGTTTGGCGGGCGTGAAATGCCGATGCCTTACGGCTGGGGCACCGGCGGGATCCAGCTGACCGCCAGCGTGATTGGCGAAAATGACGTGCTGAAGGTGATCGACCAGGGCGCGGACGACACCACCAACGCCGTGTCAATCCGCCGCTTCTTCCAGCGCGTCAGCGGGGCAGCCACCACGGAGCGCACCGTGGATGCCACGCTGATCCAGACGCGTCACCGCATCCCGGAAACGCCGCTGGTCGAGGATCAAATCCTGATTTATCAGGTGCCGATCCCGGAACCGCTGCGCTTTATTGAACCGCGTGAGACGGAAACCCGCACCATGCACGCGCTGGAGGAGTACGGCATCATGCAGGTGAAGCTGTATGAAGATATCGCCCGCTACGGCCATATCGCCACCACCTACGCCTACCCGGTGAAGGTCAACGATCGCTACGTGATGGACCCGTCGCCAATCCCGAAATTCGACAACCCGAAGATGGATATGATGCCTGCGCTCCAGCTGTTCGGCGCCGGGCGCGAAAAGCGTATCTACGCGCTGCCGCCGTATACCAAAGTGGAGAGCCTCGATTTCGACGACCATCCGTTCAGCGTGCAGCAGTGGTCTGAACCCTGCGCGCTGTGCGGCTCGCGCGACAGCTATCTGGATGAAGTGGTGATGGATGATGCCGGCACGCGCATGTTTGTCTGTTCGGATACCGATTACTGCCATCAGCAACAAGAGAATCAGCCATGAACCGTGAATCTCCGCTGCTGGCGGTCAATCAGTTAACCCATCTTTATGCGCCGGGCAAAGGCTTTAGCGACGTGTCGTTTGAGCTCTATCCGGGGGAAGTATTAGGCATCGTCGGCGAGTCCGGCTCCGGTAAAACCACGCTGCTGAAGGCCATCTCGGCGCGGCTGACGCCGCAGCAGGGCGAGATTATCTACCAGGGCCAGGATCTCTACGCGATGAGCGAGAGCGAGCGCCGCCGTCTGCTGCGCACCGAGTGGGGCGTGGTGCATCAATACCCGATGGACGGCCTGCGCGCGCAGGTCTCTGCCGGGGGCAATATCGGCGAGCGCCTGATGGCGGTGGGGCAGCGTCATTATGGTGAGATCCGCCACACCGCAGGCAAATGGCTGCAGGACGTGGAGATCCCACTGGCGCGTATTGATGACCTGCCGGGCACCTTCTCCGGCGGTATGCAGCAGCGTTTGCAGATTGCGCGCAACCTGGTGACCCATCCTAAACTGGTGTTTATGGACGAGCCAACCGGTGGGCTGGATGTTTCGGTGCAGGCGCGCCTGCTCGATTTGCTGCGCAGCCTGGTGCGTGATTTGAATCTCGCGGTGGTGATTGTCACGCACGACCTCGGCGTGGCCCGCCTGCTGGCGCATCGCCTGCTGGTGATGAAGCAGGGCGCGGTGGTCGAGAGCGGCCTGACCGACCGGGTGCTGGACGATCCGCATCATCCGTATACCCAGCTGCTGGTGTCATCCATTTTATAATTCATCCTGTAGGGGGCGACCTTCTTTTCCGGTCGCCCCGGCAGGAGGCACGGGAATCACTATGAACCTGAAACTGCGCGTCGAAAATCTGTCGAAAACATTTGTGATGCATAACCAGCACGGCGCGGAACTGCCGGTGTTACGCAACGCCTCACTGCAGGTGGCGGCGGGGGAGTGCGTGGTGCTGCACGGCCATTCCGGCAGCGGCAAATCAACCCTGCTGCGCTCGCTGTATGCCAACTACCTGCCGGATAGCGGCCATATCTGGGTGGATCATCAGCAGCAGTGGGTTGATCTGGTCAGCGCCCCGGCGCGCCAGATCCTCAGCATCCGCCGCGATACGCTGGGCTGGGTCAGCCAGTTTCTGCGCGTCATCCCGCGTATCTCCACGCTGGAAGTGGTGATGCAGCCGCTGCTGGAGCGCGGCGTGGATCGTGCCGAGAGCGCCGCGCGCGCGAGCGATCTGCTGGGGCGCCTCAACGTACCGCAACGCCTGTGGGCGCTGGCGCCGTCAACCTTCTCCGGCGGTGAGCAGCAGCGCGTTAACATTGCGCGCGGCTTTATTGCCGAGTCGCCGATCCTGCTGCTGGATGAGCCGACCGCCTCGCTCGACAGCGTTAACAGTGCGGCGGTGGTCGGGCTGATTGAACAGGCGCGCCAGCGCGGTGCCGCCATCGTCGGAATTTTTCATGATAACGCGGTGCGCGATCGCATCGCTGACCGTCTGCATGTGATGCAACCCGCTGCTGTGGAGCACGCCGTATGATTATCAACAACGTTAAGCTAATTCTGGAAAATGAAGTCGTGGCAGGATCGCTGGCCTGCGAGAACGGCATCATCTCCGCCTTCTCCGATACGCCAAGCCAGCTGCCCTGCGCGATTGACGGCGAGGGCGGCTGGCTGATGCCGGGCATGGTCGAGCTGCATACGGATAATCTCGACAAGTTTTTTACCCCGCGCCCCAAGGTTGACTGGCCGGCGCACTCGGCGATGAGCGGCCACGACGCGCTGATTATTGCCAGCGGCATTACCACGGTGCTGGATGCGATTGGCGTGGGCGACGTGCGCGACGGCGGCCACCGTATGGAAAATCTTAACAAAATGATCGATGCGATACGGCACAGCCAGAAGCATGGCCTGAACCGCGCCGAGCACCGCCTGCACCTGCGCTGCGAGCTGCCTCACGACTCCACGCTGCCGCTGTTCGAGCAGCTGATGTGTAACCCGGCGCTGTCGCTGGTGTCGCTGATGGACCATTCGCCGGGCCAGCGTCAGTATGTGTCACTCGACGCCTGGCGCACCTACTTTGGCGGCAAGTACCAGCTCAGCGATGCGAAGCTGGATCAATATCAGGCCGATCAGCTGCGCCTGGCCGCCCGCTGGTCGCAGCCGAACCGTGAAGCGATCGCCGCATGGTGCCGCCAGTACCATATTCCGCTGGCCAGCCACGACGACGCGACTGACCAACACGTGGTGGAGTCGAAAGGGGTGGGCAGTACCATCGCCGAATTCCCGACCACGGTCGAAGCGGCACGCGCTTCCCATGAGATGGGTTTGCAGGTGCTGATGGGCGCGCCGAACATCGTGCGCGGCGGCTCGCACTCCGGCAACGTCTCGGCGGCGGAACTGGCTTCCCTCGGGCTGCTGGATATTCTCTCCTCCGACTATTACCCCGGCAGCCTGCTGGATGCCGCGTTCCGCATTGCCCGCGATGAGCAGAACGGCATTGCGCTGCCTGCGGCCGTTGCGCTGGTCACGCGCAATCCGGCCCAGTCCATTGGCCTGCACGATCGCGGAGTCATCGCCGAAGGCAAGCGTGCGGATATGGTGCTGGTGCGCCAGCATCGCGAGCAGGTGTATGTGAAAAGCGTTTGGGCGCAGGGGCGGACGGTGTTCTGATGGGGCGGCTGATCTGGCTGATGGGGCCATCCGGATCCGGCAAGGACAGCCTGCTGCTGGCGCTGCGCGAGTGTGCGCCGCCGCAGGTGGTCGTGGCGCATCGCTATATTACCCGCAGCGCGACGGCAGGGGGCGAGAATCACGTCGCCCTCAGCGAGCATGAGTTTATGCGGCGGCGCGAGTATGGTCTGTTTGCCCTCGACTGGCAGGCGCACCAGTTTTACTACGCGCTGGGTATCGAGATCGACCAGTGGCTGGCAAGCGGGCTGGACGTGGTGGTTAACGGTTCGCGGCTGCATCTGGCCGCCGCGCAGCAGCGCTACGGCGAGCGGCTGCTGGCGGTCTGTTTGCAGGTGTCGCCCGACGTGCTGGCGGCGCGCCTGCGGCTGCGCGGGCGCGAAGATGAAGCGGAGATCGCGCAGCGCCTGCGCCGGGCCGCGGAGCCGGTTGGCGCAGGCTGCCTGACGCTGAACAACGACGGTGAGCCGGGCAGGACATTGCAGGGGCTGTTATGCCTGCTGGATGGTGATAACCCTGGCCATCAGCGCTCTGGATCGTCGCTGACGTAGCCGAAAAACAGATTATGCGGATCCCAGGCGGCTCTCAGTTCATTGAGCCGCTGCCACTTTTGTTCGGAAAAGCAGAGCTGTGCCAGTTCCGGTGCCAGCGAGAGGTCTGTTTCGTTGATGTAGTAGCCGCTGACCCAGGGCTTAACCGCGGCATTCATTTTTTTCATCAGCCGCTGGTTAGCGGCGATCTCCTGCTGGTTTTCACCAATCAGATACCATGAAACGTAGTGGGGGGCCCACCAGGTAAAACTGCAGGGTTCTGGCACGGTAGGGTTGGTATCAATGACTGAAAATCCGAACGAGCGTGAGTCGGGCGCCTCCTGTTCCAGCAGCTGCGCGATAACCGGCAGCACTTCCTCAGGATGCTCAGTAAAAAATGCGCTTTCACTGGTGCGGCTGGTGCTGTAAGCGTCAGTGGCACCCAGCGCGTCGAACAGCTCCAGGTAGTTAAGGGTGCGGTTGTGAGTACTTTGTAATGAGCAGATCTGGGGCAATCTGCTGTGGTTAAAAATTTCAGCCACCTCAGTGGCGGAACTGAGGTTCTCGCCAAAGGAGACAACGTTCAGAACATAGTGCCAGCGCTGTTCTGCCGGGGGAGTACCAGCAGGGGAAAACTTGCCCAGAGCACCAAGAATTTCTGAACGCTGGTTATTTGCGGGTAACAGCCTCAGAATCTCTTCCAGCGCCGGACGCAGCTTTTCCAGTGGAAAATAGAAGGTGTTCATCACGGCGGCCGGTGCCGGGTGTAGCTGCAGCTTATAGCGCAGCACCACGGCAAAAAAACCGGGCCCCACGCCGCGCATCGCCCAGTATAAATCGGGATTTTCTGTCGCAGAGGTGGTGACGATACGGCCGTCTGCCAGCATCAGCTCTGCCGCCAGCACGGAGGCACAGCCCATACCATAAGCCGGCATGTTCCAGCCCATTCCGCCCCCCAACAGGAAGCCACCCAGCGCGACAAAACCCGTGTGCGCGCCGGGGAAAACCAGCCCGTACTGGAAGGTAGCCTGATTAAGCTGCTGGCTGAACACGCCCGGACCTGCCCAGGCCGTTTTGGCCCCGGCATCAATGGCGATAGCGCTGAATAATGATAAATCGACGGTGACGGCATTATGGCGTAACGGTGCCAGAGTGATGTTGTGGCCGGAACTGCGCAGTGCAACCTGATGCCCGGACTGAGCTGCCCAGCCCAGCAGCAGCTTAAGATCGTCACTGTCCTGCGGCTGGGCGATAAGCGCGGGGAAACGCTGCGGCTTTTTACTGTACCAGGTCATTGCCCAGAACCAGCGTAACCACTCTGGATCGGTCTGCCATACCAACACGCCTTTGAATGACTGCAGCAGCAGCGTTTTGCTCTCTCTGGCAAAGCCCGCTGCGGGGCGGATCCATCCCGGCAATATCACGCTCAATGCCGTTAACGCTTTAATCAGGCGGCGGCGCAAAAGTGAATGATTGTTCATACCATCCTCAGCTTAACCATCAGTGATTATTAACAGGCAACTTGCTGAAATAGTTCGCCAGCCGTTTCATATCTTCCGCAGTCAGATTTTGGCTAATGTTTTCCATCATTCCGTTTTTACGGCGGCCGGCGCGAAATGCCTGGAGTTGACTCTCCAGATAAGGTGCCTTTTGGCCGGCCAGATTTGGCCATTGCGGCGACTGACTGATACCGCCGGGTCCATGGCAGCTCATGCAACCACTGGCTTTGGCCAGCTGTTCAATCGTCCCGGCGGGGTAAGTCATATCACTGTCAGTCAGGTGGGCTTCTGCGGATAAAGTGGCGGCGGTAAGGGCGGCAAACAGCAGGCAGTTAAGCTGGCGGGTTATTCTGACTCTCATAAAAGTTCCTTTTTCGCGATAATCCTGATTCAGGGTTGCGCAGCGGGGAGTTGTTTACGCAATACGGATACGGCCGTTTCTGGGACCGCTGCCGACTGATTGCCCCAGGATGAACGAATAAAGCTCAGTACGTCGGCAATCTGTCGGTCGTTTAATCTGCCGGCAAAACCCGGCATCGAATAATAAGGGCCGGGCGATGCGCTTGCAGGCTGAGTCGCGCCGTTCAGAACAATGCTGATTAACCCTGCCGGATCTGCCGAGTTAACCGCAGAATTAACAGCCAGTGCGGGGAATTTTTTACGGTAGCCAAGGCCGTTAGTTAAATGACACCCTGAGCAGTTTTTTAAATAGACTTCCGCACCCGCTTTTGACAGATCCCCACGGCTAAATGCCGTAAAAGTGCGGGTACTATAGAAAAGTTGAGGTTGTTGAATCGCGGGGGACAATGAGCGCAGATAGTCAGCCATCGCCTGAAGATCCGGCTGAGTCATATATTGGGTTGAGTGGCTCACCACATCAGACATCGGGCCAAAGGTTGCCGCGTTGTCCGTAACGCCGGTCTTTAACAGCTCAACCAGTTCATCCCGCTGCCAGTTTCCCAGCCCGCTGCGCAGCTCTGCACGTAACGAAGGGGCCGCATAGCCGTCAATAACCTGCGCACCGGACAGGTAATGGCGATCGCTGTCGTCATAAGCGACTTCCTGTAAGGTGGCTGCCCGTGGTGTATGGCAGGCTCCGCAATGTCCTAATCCCTCAACATAATAGGCACCCAGTTTTACCGGATCTTCTGGCGCATTCTGTGGGACTGGCCCCGTTTTTGGCGCAAACAGCCAGCGCCACCATGTCACTGGCCAGCGCAACGATAATGGCCAGGGGATGCTATTTTTCGCGCTGGCGCAAGGCACAGCGTCAATGCCGTGGATGAAATAAGCGTAGAGCGCCTGCATATCGTGGTGGGAAATACGACGGTAAGAAGGCCAGGGCATCGCCGGGTAGAGTGTGGTGCCATCCTTGCGAATACCCTGTCTGACGGCGTTGTCAAAATCAGCATAGCTCAGGGTGCCGATGCCAAACTGTTTATCCGGGGTGATATTTGGCGGCACCATGCCGCCAATCGGTGAGGGGATAGGCGCGCCACCGCTGAAAGGGGGCTTACCTGGCTGGCTATGGCAGGCTACACAGTCACCCACGCGAGCCAGATAAGCACCGCGCTGGATCAGTTCAGGCGTTGCGCTGATGGACTGCTTTACTGCAGCAGTTTGGGGGGGCGGAATGACAAGGGTGATACCCCAGGCAATAACGATCAGCGTCAATGGCAGCGCAATCGCGATCTCTTTCCAACCCATTTTATACCAGCGGCCCTGACTGACTAATTCTCGGCGACCGGCAGTCAACATCCTGTTTTTTCTGCACATAATCTTCCTTAATAATGACAAACCTGGCTACCAGATGAGGCGGAGTAGGCCGCTGTTTTTTGCCCGTAAAGATTATTCGCTGTTGCGCCGTCGGGTTAGCCACAATGTGCCTGGAAAATGTACGATTGTGCTATTTTCGTGACTCGCCGGAAGAATTGTTGTATTAGTTCAGGCTCCAGGGGGAGCCCGGCAACGGGCTGAGAAATCGCAAGCGCAAGCGGCGCGATGACCCTTAACACCTGATCCGGATAATGCCGGCGAAGGGATGGGGCAATTTACCTGACTTTTGCCGGTAGTCTTTCCTCAAGGACTACCCGATGACCGAACGTTTTACCGAAACACTGCGCAGTTTAAGCCAGCCACGCTGGTCACAGGCCGTCTCGCATCGCTTTGTGCACGAGCTGTATCATGGCACCGTCGACCGCCAGGTGATGATCACCTACCTGGTTCAGGATCACCGTTTTCTCGACAGCTTTCTCACCTTAGTCGGTGCCGCTATTGCCAGCGCCGACAGCGTTGACGCGCGGCTGCGCTTTGGCCGCTGCGCTGGAATGGTCTCCTCCGAGGAGAATACCTATTTCCTGCGCGCTTTCGACGCGCTGGACGTCAGCGCGGCGCAGCGTCACAACACGCCCGATAGCGCACCCACCGCCGGGTTTAAGGCACTGATGCTGGAAGCGGCGGAAACCCGCAGCTATGCGGCGATCCTCACCGTGCTTAACGTCGCCGAATGGCTCTACCTTGACTGGGCCGCGCAGGCACCACAGCCGCTGCCAACGAGTTTTGTTCATGCCGAGTGGATTACGCTGCACGATAACCCCGACTTCCGCGAATTCGTGGCTTTCCTGCGGCGTGAACTCGATCGCGTCGGGCCAGCCCAGCGTGCGCAGTGCGAGGCGTTTTTCCAGCGCGCAGTCACGCTGGAGCTGGCATTTTTCGACGCGGCTTACGCCTAATCGCTTTTTAACGCTTCGGTGACGTGGCCAATGGCGCGAACGACGTCGTCGGAGCTGTCGCGGATATCGGCAATCACGCCGCCGGCTTCCTGCACCAGCGCCAGGCCGCGGTCGGCACGCTGCAGATTTGAGGTGATGCCTTTCTGCGCCTTGCTCGCCAGCAGGTGATTCTGCTGCACCCTCTGTTCGATTTCGCTGGTGGCGCGATTGATGTTTTGCGCCAGCGTGCGCACTTCATTGGCGACCACGGCAAAGCTGCGGCCGTGCGTGCCTGCGCGCGCGGCCTCTACCGCCGCATTGAGTGCCAGCAGGTTGGTCTGGTCGGCGATGCGGCGAATGCTGCTGACAATCTGCCCGATACTGTCCGAGGAGTCGCCCAGCCCGGTGATATCACCGGAAATGCCGTGCAGTTCACCCGCCAGCTCGTTCATGGTCTGCACGCTGTTGGCAATGACGCTGGCGCCGCGCATGCTGCTCTCGCTGGTTTGCAGGGCGGTTTGATAAGCCTGCTGGGCGGCATCGCGCTCCAGCTGGTTTTTCTCCACCTGGGCGGTGACGTCGGTGGCGAATTTCACCACTTTATACAGCTCACCGCTGTCATCGAACACCGGGTTATAGGTGGCGCGCAGCCAGATAGTGGCACCTTGCTTATTCACACGCTGGAACTGGCCGGAAATAAACTCACCGCGGTTAAGCTTCTGCCAGAACAGTGTGTAATCCGGGCTGCTGCGCAGCTCGGCAGAGCAGAACTGGCTGTGGTGCGTGCCGATAACTTCGCTGGCGCGATATCCCATGGTTTTGAGAAAGTTGTCGTTGGCTTTCAGCACTTCACCCTTCAGGTTAAAGGCAATCACCGCCATCGAGCGTTCAATCGCATTGGTCATTGCCCGCTGCTCCTGGGCGTCGATAATGCGTGAGGTAATGTCGGTAGCGAGCTTGACGATTTTGAACACGCGACCGTGACGATCCCGCACCGGAACATAGTTGGCTTCGAGCCACACCGGTCGATTGTCTTTCGCCACGCGCAGAAACTTATCGCTGAAGCTTTCCCCCCGATTCAGGCGCATCCAGAACTGCTGATACTGGCGCGACCGCAGCAGATCCGGCGTACAGAACATGCTGTGATGCTGGCCAACTATCTCATCTGATTTATAACCCATCTTCTCCAGAAACAGGGCATTAGCGGTGATAATGGTGCCATCGGCCATGAATTCAATCATGGCGATAGAGTCGTTTAACGAGTCGAGCGTGGCAGAAGAGTGTGAGCGTTTCTGCCACGCAAGGCGTGACGTGATTCCTGATGCAATAGTAGAAAACATGGTGAACCTTATTATTAGATTGGGTCTCGTCAGGATTATCGGCGCGACGCGTTAAAGATTCAGTCAATGCGTGCGCTTTGCAGGCCTTTTTTGGCCCTGTCATGTTTTCATCACTCCCGCGTCATTAAACCTTCATCCGCCACATGGTTAATAGGGCGCACAAGCAAAAGCGCTAACCCGATACGGTAAAAAATATGGCACAGGCACTGTTAAAAATTGCCCCCACGCAGCATACGGTTCCGCAAACGGCGCTCCGCCCGAAAGTGCTGGCGGTGAGTGGCCTTGGCAAGTCCTACGGCACGCAGAATCCTGTCCTGCACGATATCAATTTCGACCTGTATGGCGGTGAGCTGGTGGCGGTAATTGGGCGTTCCGGTGCCGGGAAGTCCACGCTGCTACACGTGCTGAACGGCACTATTCCGGCCAGCGAAGGGGAGATCATTAACTTCCGCAATAATGGACAGCAGCAGAACATCGTTGAGCTGAACTCCCGTCAGATGCGCCAGTGGCGCAGCGACTGCGGCATGATCTTCCAGGACTTCTGCCTGGTGCCGCGCCTGGATGTGCTGACCAATGTCCTGCTGGGCCGCCTGAGCCAGACCTCGACGCTGAAATCATTCTTTAAGGTGTTTCCCGATGCCGATCGCGCTCGTGCGATTGGCCTGCTGGAGTGGCTGAATATGCTGCCGCAGGCGCTGCAGCGCGCCGAAAATCTTTCCGGTGGGCAGATGCAGCGCGTGGCGATCTGCCGGGCGCTGATGCAGAACCCTAAAATTCTGCTGGCCGATGAGCCGGTCGCCTCGCTCGACCCGAAAAATACCCGCCGCATTATGGACGTGCTGCGCCAGGTAAGCGACAACGGCATCAGCGTGATGGTCAACCTGCACTCGGTTGAGCTGGTGAAAGAGTACTGTACGCGCGCCATTGGCATTGCTAAGGGGCGCATTGTGTTTGACGGGCATCCGGGCGATTTGACCGACGATCTGCTCTATACCCTGTATGGCGACGACAACCAGCAACGTAATTAACCTTCACTTTGGGATACGGAACTCAGCAATGAAAAAAATCATTCTTACCGCAGCGATTGCGACAGTTTTTGCCGCTAATGTTTCAGCTGCCGATGCACCAAAGGAACTGAATTTAGGCATCCTCGGCGGCCAGAACGCCACGCAGCAGATTGGTGATAACCAGTGCGTGAAGGCGTTCTTCGATAAAGAGCTGAACGTGGATACCAAACTGCGCAACTCTTCAGACTACTCTGGGGTGATTCAGGGGCTGCTGGGTGGCAAAGTGGATATGGTGTTGAGCATGTCACCCTCGTCTTATGCCTCGGTGTACATCAACGATCCGAAAGCGGTCGACGTGGTGGGCATCGTGGTTGACGACGCCGACAAATCACGCGGTTACCATTCGGTGGTGGTGGTGAAAGCGGACAGCCCGTACAAAACGCTGGCCGATCTGAAAGGGAAATCTTTTGGCATGGCAGACCCGGACTCGACCTCCGGCTTCCTGATCCCCAACCAGAGCTTTAAGAAAGATTTTGGCGGCTCGGTGGATGACAAATATAACGGCCACTTCTCCAGCGTCACCTTCTCCGGCGGCCACGAGCAGGATGTGCTCGGCGTGCTGAACGGCCAGTTTGACGGCGCGGTAACCTGGGCTTCAATGATCGGCGACTACAACACCGGCTACACCAGCGGCGCATTCACCCGCATGATCCGTGCCGGTCAGCCTGACCTGATGAAGAAAATTCGTATTATCTGGCAATCGCCGCTGATCCCGAACGGCCCGATTCTGGTCAGCAACAAGCTGCCGGCTGATTTTAAAGCGAAGCTGATTACCGCCATCAAAAAACTGGATAAAGAGCAGCACAGCTGCTTCGTGAAGGCCGTGGGCGGCGCACAGCACATTGGTCCGGCGACCGTGGCTGACTACCAGGCGATTATCGATATGAAACGCGAGCTGACCAAAGCCCGCTAATTGCCCGCCATTTTCCGCATCTGAGGGCCGGTTTCGCCGGCCCTTCACTCAGGTATCCGCATGACCAATCCCGACTTTGAACGTTACTATCAGCAGATCCGCGGCAGGCAAAAGCGCGACACCCTGCTGTGGTCGCTGACGCTGGCCGCGCTCTATCTGGCCTCCGGCAATATGGCGGAATTTAATCTGCACACCGTATGGGTGTCGATGCCGCACTTCTTTGATTACCTCGGCGAAACCATACCGGTGCTGCACCCGGACAAGCTGTTTGCCGACAGCCATACCGAAGGGTCGTTCGCTTACTGGGGTTACCGTCTGCACATCCAGCTGCCGCTGATTTGGGAAACCCTGCAGCTGGCGCTGGCGGCGACGCTGGTCTCGGTGCTTATCGCCGGGATGCTGGCCTTCCTTGCCGCCAGCAATACCCAGACTCCGCGCGGATTGAGCTTTGCCATCCGCAGCAGCGTGGCTTTTCTGCGCACCATGCCCGAGCTGGCGTGGGCGGTAATGTTTGTGATGGCGTTTGGTATTGGGGTAATCCCCGGCTTCCTGGCGCTGGCGCTGCACACCATTGGCAGCCTGACCAAGCTGTTCTATGAGGCGATAGAAAGCGCTTCCGATAAGCCGGTACGCGGGCTGGCCGCCTGCGGTGCCTCGTCGCTGCAGCGCATGCGTTTTGCCCTGTGGCCGCAGGTGAAACCGGTATTTCTCTCCTACGGATTTATGCGCCTGGAGGTCAACTTCCGTCAGTCAACCATTCTCGGGCTGGTGGGCGCGGGGGGGATCGGCCAGGAGCTGATGACCAATATTAAACTCGACCGCTACGACCAGGTGAGCATGACGCTGCTGCTGATTATCGTGGTGGTGTCGCTGCTGGATACTTTCTCCGGCAAGATCCGCCAGCGCGTGGTAGAGGGGAAAAACGCATGATTGGACTGATTGGTAATGAACAGCTGGACGGCATGAAGCAGCAGCATCAGGCGCTGTTTGCCGTACAGAAGCGCTACCTGCGCAAAACCGCGCTGATTGCCGCCGCCATTTTGCTCTATTACGTTTTCTTTTTTGCTGCGTTCGGTATCAGCTGGCAGCAGCTGACTGTTGGCATGGGGCAGCTGGGGCACTATTTCCTGCGCATGTTTGTCTGGCATGACGTGGCAAACTGGCCGTTTGCCTACTACTTCGGCCAGATCTTTATCACCATTGCCATTGTGTTTGCCGGCACCATCACCGCGACGGTGATTGCGCTTCCGCTGTCGTTCCTGGCGGCGCGTAACGTGATGCATTCGCCCGTGCTGCGCCCGGTGGCGCTGCTGATGCGGCGGCTGCTGGATATTCTGCGCGGGATTGATATGGCGATCTGGGGGTTGATTTTCGTGCGGGCAGTGGGCATGGGGCCGCTGGCCGGGGTACTGGCAATTATCATGCAGGACGTGGGCCTGCTGGGGAAGCTGTACGCGGAGGGGCACGAAGCGGTGGAGCGCTCACCGGGGCGCGGGCTGACGGCGGTGGGCGCCAACAGCCTGCAAAAACACCGTTACGGTATCTTTACCCAGTCGTTTCCGGCGTTTCTGGCGCTCAGCCTGTATCAGATTGAGTCAAACACCCGCTCAGCGGCAGTGCTCGGCTTTGTCGGCGCGGGTGGAGTGGGGCTGGTGTATGCCGAGAATATGCGACTGTGGAACTGGGATGTGGTGATGTTTATCACCCTGATTATGGTGGTGATTGTGATGGCGATGGACCACCTGTCCGCGAAGCTGCGTAAGCGCTATATCCGCGGCCAGGCAGTACCATTGTTTGGCCAGGAATAACGTTTCAACGGGTCGACCGAAAAAAAAGGTCGACCCCTACGTGTAAGGCAGCCTGGGTTTTGTAGGGGCGGACCCTCTTTTTCGGTCCGCCCGGCATCAATCGCGCACCCGGTCCCACCATAGCTGATGCAGCTCGTAATAACGGTCGCCCGGCTCGGGCTGTTTATCCCAGGGTTTATCGATGATGTAATGGATATTCTTCACCCGCGCCAGATCCCAGATTTTCGGGTGCTGGTGCGGCAACGTTTTCAGCGCGTTGTAAAGGTAAGGCAGCGGCTGCCAGCGGCCGTGATAAAACTGATTGAGGAAGTCCTGCTCGGCAAACAGAAAACCGGACAGGTCGTCCAGCGCCGCCAGCTGGGCCAGCATCTCGTCAAATACCGCGCGGTCCGGCTTCAGCAGCAGGAAACCGCCATTCAGATAGTTATCCACCTTGTCCAGCTGCTCAACATGGTCCACGCCTTCACACCAGCTGTAGAAGCAGTTTTCCGGCACCCAGTCGGCCGGATAGCTGGCAATACGGTTGGGATTGCAGCGGCAGGCGTGGCACGCCGCGATAGTGTCGGGCGCCAGCGGCTGGGTGAACAGCTCATCCATGTTCTGCGTCACCAGCATATCCGCATCCAGAAACGCCACGCGCTCAAACTCCGTCAGCGTCCACGCCGCCAGCTTGGTCCACACCTCGGCGAAACGCGCGTTGGCATAGCTGTTGGCGAGTGAGGGATTGGGGCTAAGCGGGGCGACATCACGCAGCAGGCAGCCTTGCTGTTCCAGCACCTGACGGGCGGCGGCATCAATATTTTCCGTCACCATCACCACCAGCGGATAGCGGCTCTCCACGGCGCGCAACGATTTCTGCAGCGCCTCTACGCCAACCACATAGCCCGGCTGCGTCAGCAGGGTAACCCATGCCATCATAGTGAATCTCCCTGATCCAGCAGCTGCTGGCTGAATGCATTACTGAATTTGTGCTGCGGGTCCAGCGCTTCACGCACTTCGCGGAATGCGGCCATCTGCGGGTAAATCTCATCCCAGTGATACAGTGATGCATCGAAGTATTTGCCCCAGTGCGGCCTGCCGCCTTCTTCCGCCAGCAGTTTTTCAACTTCACGCAGGAAAGCCACGCCGTCGGCAGAGAGCGAGCCATCTTCCGCGTAATAGACCACAAAGCCAAAGTAGCAGCTGGGCTGCTGCCAGGCGGGGCTGAGCCAGCTCTGCGAGGCGCCGGTACAGCGCAGGATCACCGGGTAGTGCATATGGGGATTGGTGTCGCTGTGCCACTGCTTGATGCGGGCAATCACAGCCGCCGTGCGCGCCAGCGGAATGGCGATCTCCACGTTAATCTGCGGCGTGGCGATGCCGCGACAGAACACCTGATAAACATCGCCGGTCACGTCGGAGAAGTCCTTGAAGCGCGTGACGGTGCGGAACGGTTTGCCGTTATCATCAACGATCTGCGTGTCGTTGCGCATATGTTCCAGCGTCTGGTCAATGGTCTGATTCATCGCGTCGCTGGTCTCTTCCTGCTTCACCAGGTCGCCATGATTCTCACGGTACTGCGCACGCTCTTCATTGGTGGCGCTGCGGGCGGCCCAGACATGAACCTGATTCTCACCGGGGAACCACCAGGCTTTACTCAGCGCGTAGTCGTTGTTCCACGTCAGCAGGTCTTGTTCCAGCGTGTCGGCACTGACGGCATTTTTAAAACAGGTGTAAATCTCACTGGGGCAGGTACGCAGCGTGACCGCCGTGACCACGCCCAGGCTGCCCAGACCCAGCTGCACCGCCGGGAACCACGGGTGCTGACGATCGAAAGTCTGCACGCTGCCGTCGGCCAGCACCATGCGAATACTCAGCGCTTCATCGCCGATGGAGCTCTGCTGTAGCCCCTGGCCGTGGGTGCCGGTAGCCAGCGCACCGGCCAGGGTCTGCGCAGCGATCACGCCGGGGGAGGCGGGCAGCATACGGCCCATCGCAGACAGCAGTTCATAGACCTCATGCAGCGGCGTACCGCCGGCAAAGGTGGCGCTGTCGGCATCGCTGCTAATCAGCCCGCGCAGGGCGGAGGTATCAATCAGGCGGTCGCCGCGCTGCTGCAGCTCCAGCATGCGCCCGGGCGACATACGGCTGCCCATTACGCGCACTTTGCCGGTAGATTTGGCCAGCATCGCCTGCAGCTCACTTTCACTGGCGGGGGTGGCCACGCTGCTGGTGTCGGCAAGGGTGGCATTTTGCGCCCAGTTCCACAGTTTGCTTTCCTGCGGCGATATCTGCGGCTGCCGGCGTGGATAACCAGCGGATTCACGTGTCATTGACGGCTCCTGTTCAGGACAATCACGGTGTGGTGATAAAATGGCGAGGATACTTACTGAGATTAAGCGTAGACGAAAAGCCCCGTTATTGCTGCATAGCGGGGCGAAAAAATTGTACGTTAATTTTATTGTTGTACAGATTTAGCTGGCGGGACGCAGGTAGCGCAGCGTGGCATCAACCACCAGCTTGCGGTTGCGGGTGAGGCTCTGCTCCTCACTTTCGTTACCGCCGAACAGGGTTTTAAACGTGTAGTGGTTGGCAACGTTGTGAAAGCTGATGCTGCTAATCAGGCGGTGAACGTCCACCGTGGTGACGTGCGGGTCAAACTCGCCGCTCTGCTTGCCGCGCTGTAGCACGCTGTCCAGTACCGCCAGCGCGCTCTGGTTCAGCGTAATGATGGTGGCCGACTGGCTAATATAGCGGCCGCGCATCAGGTTTTCGCTGCAGATTAAGCGCATAAAATCCGGGTGGCTGATGTGGTAGTCGAAGCTGGCTTCCGCGAGGCGCGCTATCGCCAGCGAGGGCGTCATCTCGGCCAGATTAAGCCCGGTTTCATGCTGGCGAATTTCCCGGTAGACATGGTGCAGGACATCAACGTACAGCTGCTCTTTATTGCTGAAGTGATACACCACCATGCGCTTGGTGGTTTGCGCGTTTTCGGCGATCTGCTCCATACGTGCCCCCTGCAGGCCAAATTCGGCAAAGGTGGCCAGCGCGCTGGCGAGGATACGTTTTTTTAACCCTTCGGGATCGTTCTTGCGTTTGGCGGGGGCTGGCATAACGGCTAAATATCCATTTAATTTCAGTGGAAACCACCGCCAGATTAACGTCAGCGCGCGCGATTTACAAATCGCGCCGGGTTACATCGCAGAAAACCACGGGTGGGTGCGCTCAATCACGCTGGTCTGATGCTGCCTGATGCGTTTCGCCAGCTTGGCGCTGTCGGGCAGATCGTGGCCGCGCAGCACGGTTTCCGCCGTGGCGCCAAAGGTGATAATGCCGCGGGTGGCAATATCAGCCGCCGCGATATAATCGGTGAGCCGATCCGGATTATCGCGGCTGGCTGCCGCTTTTTCCCGACAGTTGGCCAGCAGTTCCTGCAGCACGCAGTAAAGTTCATGCGTCTCCCCCAGCAGCGCCACGCGGCCGCTGGATTTCTTCAACACCTGCTTCACGCGGGTAAACGCCAGCTGAGTATCCTGGGCGCTGAACAGGGCTTCCAGCGTTTGCTGCCAGCGCTGATAGGTGCGCAGGAACAGGGCGTTTTTCACCAGCGCCGGGCTGGCGTGCTGCCAGTCAAAGCGCTTACTCAGCTTTGCCACCTTGTGCTGAAGCTTGTCGAACTGGCCTTCATCGATCGGCTTTTCTGGCATCAGCGGCGTGAGCTGGTCAATGAACGCCTCGATCTCCGCCTGTGCGTCCGGCGACAGCTTGGGTAGCGTTTTGCGCTGCTGCAACAGCTTCAGCAGGGTGAGATCGTAAAAGGCGGCGCTCACCATTTCACCCGCCAGCAGCGCGCGGTTTACGGCGTGGATCACCTGTTCCGACTGCACGCTGGAGCGCTGTGCCAGCAGGGAGGCGTGCAGTTGACTATAAGCCGGAGAGGGGCTGAGCACTGTATTCATGGTGAGCCTCGCGCTGTCAGGTAGCCCGGCCGATGCCGGAGAGTGCCACAGAGTATGGCAGATTATCACCCGCAGTTCAGTTTGCATGCGCATTGTCGCGGCGCCACTCGGTGGGCGAGCAGTGAAAGTGCTGCTGGAACACTTTGGCAAACTGCATCTGGCTGGCATAACCCAATGAATAAGCGATGATTTTAATCGGCAGGCTGCGATCCATCAGCAGCGAGGTTGCCGCATTCATGCGCAGTAGCAGCAGATACTGTTTCGGACCATAGCCAAACTGTTGCTGAAACAGGCGGCTAAGATAGCTGCGGTCAATATTACAATAATCAGCTACCGCGCCAATGGTGAAGTGATGATGGTGGTGGCGCTCAATAAACTGGATGGCATTATCCAGATGACGGTTGCCGCTGCTGACCTCTTCGCTGGCCGTAATACGTGCATTGGCGATGAGCGCATCGAGAAACAGGCAGGTCATCCCGGCAATACGCAGCGAGTGTACCGGATCGAGCGCCACCAGCTGCTGCAAATACTGCCCCTCCACGCTGGGAAAACGTGCCTCTTTCGGCCGCCAGAGCGGCATGTCCCGCCGTAATCCGCATTTCTCCAGGCTGCGTTGGGCGATCAACCCGTCAAGCTCAATCCACATATACTCCCACGGCTGCTTTTTGTCGGCGGTGTAGGTAGTGATTTCATGCGGATGAATCAGAAACGCTTCTCCTTTTCCGACCGGCCAGCTCTGTTCGCCGCTGTACAACGTGCCGCTGCCTGCTATCACATAATGTAAAAGGTAGTGCTGGCGTACCGCCGGGCCATAGCTGTGCTGACGTGCGCAGACTTCGTGACCGTACTGATAGATATTCAGGCCGAACTGGGCGATATCATCGGGGTGGATATCTTTTTGCATCTTTTTTTCTCATTGAATTTCAGCTGAGTACAGCATGTTTCCGTTCTCATCGTTTCGCCACGTATCAGTTATTGTGACCACCTGTCTGTTTTACCTGGCCGTATAACGCTAATTAGCGAGCCAGATCACAGTTCAATTTCGCGGTCATTTTTCACCATATCAATGTCAAAAAATGACATATCAAGCTTTGCCGTACCTGCCTAAAGTGGGTTCACTTCACCTCACAACTGACAGGAATACAGCAATGAAAATTACGTTTCTCGGTGCGGGCAGTACGGTGTTTGCCAAGAATGTGCTTGGCGATATTCTGGCGACCCCGGCGCTACAGCAGGTTGATATTGCGCTGTACGACATTGATGCCGGGCGGCTGGAGGATTCGTGGCAGATGCTGAATAACCTCAACGCCAATCTCTGCCAGGGGAAAGCGCGCATTGAAAAATTTGTCGGTGCTGAGCAACGGCGCCGGGCGCTGGACGGGGCGCGCTATGTGATCAATGCCATTCAGGTGGGCGGCTACGATCCTTGTACCATCACTGATTTTGAAGTAGCGAAGAAATATGGGCTGCGTCAGACCATCGCCGATACGCTGGGCATTGGCGGCATTTTTCGCGCGCTGCGCACCATTCCGGTGATGCTGGAGTTTGCCCGTGAAATGGAGGAGGTGTGCCCTGACGCCTGGCTGTTCAACTACACCAACCCGATGGCATCGCTGACCGGTGCAATGCTGCAACATACCGGCATTAAGACCGTCGGGCTGTGCCACAGCGTGCAGGTCTGTGCGGAGACGCTGCTGAAGTCGGTGGATATCAGCACCGAGGGGGTGCAGTGGCAAATTGCCGGGATCAACCATATGGCCTGGCTGCTGAATATTACCCGCGATGGCGAAGACCTCTACCCGGAAATTAAGCGCCGCGCCGCCGCGCTCACCCACAAGCACGACGATATGGTGCGCCATGAAATTATGCGGGTGTTCGGCTATTACGTTACCGAATCCTCCGAGCACAATGCGGAATATATGCCGTACTGGATCAAGCGTCATTACCCCGAACTGATCGAACGTTTTAACATTCCTCTCGACGAATACCCGCGCCGCTGCATTGAGCAGATCGACCGCTGGCATCAGCAGCGCGACAGGCTGACGCAAAATGAAAATCTCAGCCACGCGCGCAGCCATGAATATGCCTCATGGATGATTGAAGCGATGGAAACCAACGCGCCGTATAAAATCGGTGGCAACGTGATGAACCACGGGCTAATTACTAACCTGCCGCGTGAAGCCTGCGTGGAGGTGCCTTGCCTGGTGGACGGGCAGGGGATTACTCCGTGCTACATCGGCGACCTGCCGCCGCAGCTGGCGGCGCTAAACCGCACCAACATCAACACCCAGCTGTTAACCATTGAAGCGGCGATTAGCGGCAAAAAAGAGCATATCTATCACGCCGCGCTGCTTGACCCGCACACCTCTGCCGAGCTGTCGATTGATGACACGGTACGCCTGTGCGACGAGCTGATCGCCGCCCATGGCGCCTGGCTGCCAGCCTACCGTTAATCGCCGGAGCGGCCCGGTAAGGGGGCTGCTCTTAACTGCACTATTGATACGGGCCGCAAACGATGAGTGTTTCGCTTAAAACCAAAGTCAGTTACGGACTGGGTGCCTTCGGAAAAGACTTTGCCATCGGCATTATCTATATGTACCTGATGTACTACTACACCGACGTGGTGGGTGTCTCGGTCAGCATGGTGGCTTCGCTGTTTCTGGTGGCGCGCATCCTCGATGCTTTTTTTGACCCGGTCATGGGCTGGATTGTCGAGCGCACCCGCACGCGCTGGGGCAAGTTCAAACCGTGGATTTTGATTGGCACGCTGAGTAACTCGGTGGTGCTGGTATCGGTATTCTGCGCGCACCATTTTGAGGGCGGGGCGCTGATTGCCTGGATCTGGGCCACCTATCTGCTGTGGGGCTTCACTTACACCCTGATGGACGTACCGTTCTGGTCGCTGGTGCCCTGCATTACCCTCGACAAGCGCGAGCGCGAGGCGCTGATCCCGTGGCCGCGCTTCTTTGCCAGCCTCGCCGGGTACACCACCGGGGTGATTGGCCTGCCGCTGGTGAACTATCTGGGGAACGGCAATAAAGGTGAGGGGTTTATGCTGTTCTCGCTGATCCTCGTGGTGTTCTTTATCCTCTCGGCCATCATTACGCTGCGCAATATCGAAGAGAAATACTCCTCCTCGGCGCTGCCAAATGCGCCGGAGCAGACCACCATCAAAGCGGTGCTTGGCATGATTTTCCGCAACCGCCCGCTGTTTGCCCTGCTGCTGATGGCGCTGGCGTGGAATCTCGCGCACAACATCATCACCGCGTTTGCCATCTATTACTTTACCTATGTGGTGGGCAAGGCCGAGCTGTTCCCGTGGTACATGATGTACGCCGGGATAGCTAGCCTGATCACCATTCTCTGCTTCCCGAAGCTGGTGGCACGCTTCTCACGGCGGGCTATCTGGATCAGCGCATCAGTGCTGCCGGTGCTCAGCTGCGTGCTGCTGCTGTTTGTCGGGCTGTATGCGCCGCAGAGCGCCACGCTGATCTCGCTATCGGGGATCCTGGTGAATATTGGCAGTGGCTTCTTCTGGGTGATGCTGGTGATCATGGTGGCGGACACCGTGGATTATGGCGATTACGCGCTCGGCGTGCGCATTGAGAGTATCGCCTTCTCGGTGCAGACCATGGTGGTGAAAGCCGGGGCGGCCTTTGCCGGGCTGCTGATTGGCGTGATGCTGGGCCTGGTGGGCTATGTGCCCGGCGTGCAGCAGTCCGCCAGCACCATTATGGGCATGCAGGGCATTATGGTTGGCCTGCCGCTGCTGTTCTTCGTTCTCACCCTGTGGATCTACCTGCGTCACTACAAGCTGGACGGTGAGATCCTTCATCAGATGCAGCGCGCGCTGCAGCTGAAATATCATCCTCAAGCGGGGGAGAGGAGCAAGGTCGCGCCGATGCCGCTGCCGGAAAGCGAACCGCAGTTCAGCGTACGTCAGGCCGCCGACCCGCGCGGCTCCTGAAGCGGTATCCGCATTAAATAAGCGGAAATGTAAGCGCTGATTGCTAATTGTAATGTTATAAAGTAACAGTTATCATCCGCAGCGCGGGCGTAAGCCTGCGCTGTTCCATTTTCTGGATAAAGGACTGATACCTGATGCGCATTTCTGTTTTCTCCCCGCTGCTGGCGCTAATGCTGAGTGCCGCCGCCATCGCCGCACCTGAGCGCGTGGCCTCGCTGGTCGCACCGTTCGAAATCAAAGGCACTGACCCGACGCTCTCCGGCGATATCTTCTTAAAAATGTCGATTGTTGAAACCCTGGTCAATGCTGACTCTGCCGGGCAGCCACTGCCCGGCCTGGCAACCCGCTGGACGGTTGCCGACGATGGCCTGCTGTGGCGCTTTACCCTACGGCCGGGGGTGAAGTTTCACGACGGCAGCCCGCTGACCGCCGCCAGCGTGGTGAATGCGCTGGAGGTGGCGCGCAGCAAGCCGGGCCTGCTGGATAAAGCGCCGATTACGGCGATCCGCGCCGAGGGCGAGCAGGTCGTGATTGCCCTGAGCCAGCCATTTACCCCGCTGCTGAGCATGCTGGCGGAAAACCGCGCGCAGATCCTCGCGCCGGCTTCCTATGATGCACAGCACAAAGTTGTGCAGGTAATCGGCAGCGGGCCGTACCGCCTGACCTCTCTGCAGGCGCCGCAGAAACTCAGCGTGGCGCGCTTTAGCGGCTACTGGGGGGCGCAGCCTGCCATTGCTGAAGCCAGCTATATGGCGGTGGGGCGGGCAGAAACGCGCGCGCTGCTGGCGGAGAGCGGCAGTGCCGATATGGTGCTGAATCTCGATCCGGCCAGCCGCAGCCGCCTGAAAAACAGTGCCAAAATTCAGCTGCTGGCGGTGTCGATCCCCCGCAGCGTGCTGCTGAAGGTGAATGCCGGCAACCCGCTGCTGAGCGAGGTGCGCGTGCGGCAGGCGCTGAGCCTCGCCATTGACCGTGCCGCGATTGCCCGTGCCATCCTGCGCTACCCGGCCGCCGCCGGGCAGCTGTTCCCGCCGTCTGTCACGCAGTGGCACAACGCCAGCCTGATGCCGCTGGCGTGCGATCCCGCGCGGGCCCAGGCGCTGTTAAGCCAGCTGGGCTGGCAGCCGGGAGCCGATGGCGTGCTGCAGCGCGACGGCAAACCGTTCACGCTGACGCTCACGACCTATCCCGACCGCCCGGAGCTGCCGCTGATCGCCGCCGCGATTCAGCAGCAGCTGCGAGAAATCGGTCTACAGGTGGCGATCAACGCCACCAACTCCGGGGAGATCGCGGCGAAGCACCATGACGGCTCGCTGGAACTGGCGCTGGTGGCGCGCAACTTTGCGCTGACCCCCGATCCGCTCGGCACGCTGCTGCAGGACTACCCGCCGCAGGGCGGCGACTGGGGCGCGATGAACTGGAGCAACGCCACCTTTAATCAGACGCTGGCCGATCTGGTACAGGGGCGTGACCCGGCACGGGCAGCGGCCGAACGCCAGCAGCTGACGCGCATTCTGCACAGCGAGCTGCCGACCATTCCGGTGGCGTGGTATCAGCAGACCGCCGCGGTCTCCACCCGCCTGAGCGGCGCGGCGCTGGATCCGTTCGAGCGCAGCTTCGGGCTGGAGAAAATGAGGTGGGCTGAATGATGCGTATGCTGGGCTATCGCCTGTTACAGGCCGGCTTTGTTGCCCTGCTGGTGGGCGGCCTGACGTTTGTGCTGATGCGCTCGCTGCCGGGTGATATGGCTTACCGCATCGCCGCCGGGCGCTACGGCTACGACCGCGTTGATGCCGCCGCTGCCCGCGCGGTGCAGCAGGAGCTGGGGCTGGATCGCCCTGCCTGGCAGGCACTGGTCGACTGGTTTATCCAGCTGCTGCATTTTAATCCCGGCAATTCGCTGGTCTCCGGCGAGCCGGTGATGGCCGAGATTGGTCATCAGCTGGGGCAGACCCTGCTGCTGGCGGCCGTGGCGCTGGTGATGTCGCTGCTGCTCGGGCCGCCGCTTGGTATCTTTGCCGCACTCAATCCGGGGGGCAGGCTGGATCGTCTGCTGCTGGCGCTCTCCACCATCCTGCGCGCGCTGCCGCACTTCGTGCTGGGGCTGATTCTGGTGCTGATTTTTGCCCTGACGCTCGGGCTGCTGCCCGCTGCCGGATACGGTGACGTGCAGCATGTGCTGCTGCCCGCTTTAACGCTGGCGCTTGGGCTGGCGGCGGTGTCGAGCCGCGTGGCGCGCAACGCCATGCGTCAGGTCGCTGGCTCGGCCTGGTACAGCTTTGGCCGCACCAAAGGGCTGAAGGAGGGCATGCTGTTCTGGCGTCACGGCCTGCGCAACGTCAGCGTGCCGCTGGTGACTTATCTCAGCGTGCAGTTTATCTATCTGATTGAGGGCGTGATTGTGGTGGAAACCCTGTTTGCCTGGCCGGGGATTGGTCATGCACTGGTGCATGCCATTTTTGCCCGCGATGTGCCAATGATCCAGGGCAGCGCGCTGGTGATGGGGCTGCTGTTTGTCCTGCTTAACGCGGCCAGCGACGCGCTGTGCTGGTGGCTCGACCCACGGAGGAAAACCGCATGATGAAGCTGTTACGCCGCACTTCGGGCGCACAGCGCACCGGGGCCGGACTGCTGGCACTGCTGCTTATTTTCGCCTTTGTACTGCCGCTGCTCTGGCCGCAGGACCCGCTACGCCAGAAGCTGACGCTGGCCCTGCAGTGGCCGACTTTTGACGCACCGCTCGGATATGACCATCTGGGCCGTTCGCTGTTTGCCCGCCTGACGGCGGCGATCCGCCTGTCGCTCGGGCTGGCGCTGGTGAGCGTGCTGAGTGCGATGCTCCCCGGCGTGCTGCTGGGGGTGCTGGCCGCCTGGCGCGGCGGCATCGTCGAGCGCAGCGTGTCGCTGCTGGCCGATGCCTTTCTGGCGCTGCCGGGGCTGCTGCTGGTGCTGCTGCTGACGGCCGTGGTGCCGGACTCCGCGGTGATGCTGTACGTCGGCATTTCGCTGCTGCTGTGGGTGGAGTATTTCCGCATCAGCCGCGCCATTGCCCGCCCGCTGTTGAGCTCTCCGGCGGTACAGGCCTCCCGCCTGCTGGGTTTTGGTCCCTGGCTGATTTTCCGTCGTCACCTGTGGCCGGAGATGGCCCCGGTGGTGCTGACCGTCGCCGCTTTTGGCGCGGCCAGCGCGGTGATGGCTATTGCCGCGCTGGGTTTTGTCAGCGTCGGCGTGCGTCCTCCCACGCCTGAACTCGGGCTGATGATGACCGAACTGTTGCCATATTACCAGGAAGCCCCCTATGCGCTGCTGCAGCCGGTAATGGTGGTGTTCCTGCTGGTGTTAAGCCTGCTGCTGCTGGCAGGGAAGGAGAAAGCATGATGCTGATGGAAGTAAAACAGGCCGCGGTCAGCGGCGGCGATCTCGCCGTGCTGCCTGTCTCGTTCAGCCTGGCCGCCGGGCAGCCGTTCACGCTGCTGGGGGAGACCGGGTCGGGCAAGAGCCTGCTGGCGCAGGCGGTGACCGGCCTGCTGCCGCGCGAGTTCACCGCCAGCGGAACGCTGCATTTTGAGGGTCAGCAGCTGCCGCTCGCCAGCCGCCCGGCGCGCGCGCTGTGGGGGCATACGCTCGGCATTCTGCCGCAGGAGCCGTGGCTGGCGCTCGACCCGACCATGCGCGCCGGTGAGCAGGTGGCGGAGAGCTATCGCCTGGTGCGCGCCATGAGCAAAACACGGGCGCGCCAGGCGGCACAGGCGGATTTGGCGGCGCTGGGTGTGGCGCATGCGGCCGACCGCCTGCCGCAGGCGCTGTCCGGAGGCATGGCCCAGCGGGTAGCCTTTGCCGCTGCCCGTGCCGGGGGCGCAAAGATTATCGTCGCCGATGAGCCGACCAAAGGGCTCGACGTGGCGCGGCGCGATGAGGTGATTGCGCTGCTGCTGGCGGAGGTTAACGCGGGCGGCGCCCTGTTGACGGTGACGCACGATATCGAACTGGCGCGGCAAATCGGTGGCGACGTGGCGGTAATGCTTAAAGGCGAGATCGTCGAGCGCGGCAGCGCACAGCAGGTGCTGAGCGCGCCACAGCACCCTTATACGCAGGCACTGCTGGCGGCGGACCCGTCACGCTGGGCGCCACGGCAGAGCGCTGAGCATCTGGGCAAAGTGGTGCTGGAGGCGCGCAATCTCAGCAAAAGCCGCGCCGGGCGTCAGCTGTTCAGCGGCCAGTCGCTGTGCATCCACGCCGGAGAGGTTATCGGCATCACCGGGCCCAGCGGCTGCGGCAAAAGCAGCTTCGGCGATATCCTGCTTGACCTGCTGAGCGCCGACAGTGGAGAGGTGCTGCGCGATGCCACGCTGGCTGCGGTGAAGTATCAGAAAATCTTTCAGGATCCGCCATCCGCTTTTGCGCCGCGCGTGACGCTGCGCCAGGCGCTGATGGATGTGGTGAAACTCCACGGGCTGGATGAAGGGCGGATTGCGCCGCTGATGCAGCGGCTAAAGCTGCGCCCGGCGCTGCTGCACCGCTATCCCGGGGAGATCTCAGGCGGGGAGCTGCAGCGTTTTGCCCTGCTGCGCGCGCTGCTGCCTGAACCGGTATTTTTGTTCGCCGATGAGCCGACTTCACGCCTCGATCTGCTCACCCAGCAGCAGACCATTGAACTGCTGGTGGAGGTCGCAACGGAACAGAACTGCGCGCTGCTGGTGGTCAGCCACGACGAGGCGCTGATTGAGCATATCAGCCACCGCCGCATACGGCTGGGGTAGAGAGGAGGTCACCATTAAAAAGGGCCAGGTATTTACCTGGCCGGTCCGTTTACTGCTCAGGGTGATATTCGAGATTGATCGGCTCATCCGGCAGTTTGGTGAAGTTGCGGATTATGGTGTGATAATCCGCCGTGGGATTGACGTCCTTAAACTGCTGCGGATAGAAGTCCTTCGCCAGCATTTCCATGCCGATAATATTGTACGGATGGTTGTAGAAGTGGTGATAGACCGCCGCGACCTTGCCCGCTTTCACCGCCGGAATATCCTTCACGCCGGTGCGATTGCGCAGGTGGTCAAAGCTGGCTTTGATCTCGCTGACGTCGGTGTTGTAGCCCAGTGGGATCACCGCGTTACCTTTGCCGCCGCGCTTTGAGCCGCTCATCACGTAGTAATCGGGGTTCATGCTGATCACCTTCTCAACGGCTACCGTGCCGCTGGTGCCGGGCAGCAGCTCAGAACCGATGTTTTTCGCGCCGGTTGCCTCAATCAGGCCGCCCCAGCCGTTGTGACCGTGAGTAAAGCAGCAGGACTCGCCGCCGCCGCCCACGCCAGCGATGGGCTCAACGAACACGGTCGGCTTAGGGGTAACATCTTTCACCGCGGCCTGCATGGCGCTCAGCTTGTGCTGATACCAGTCGGTGTAGGCTTTGGCGTTGGCTTCCTTGTTCAGCACCTGGCCGAGCAGAGTGACGCTGGCGGCAGTGTGCTCAACCGGGTGCAGTTCATCATCCACGAATAGCACCGGGATGTTCAGGGCGCTGAGCTGGGCCAGCACGCCGGTCTGCTTCAGGGCGGGTTTGGCGCGCAGCTGGGCAATCATCAGGTCCGGCTGCTTAGCGATCACCGTTTCAAGATTCACTTCGCCCTGGTCAGAGAAGCCCATGTCGAGGATCTCCTGCGCCTGCGGCCACTTCTGCTTCAGCATATTCCAGCTGCCGGTATCCTGCTTTTTCATCAGGTTGTTCCACGCCACCACGCGCTGGAACGGATTATCACGGTCCAGCAGCGCCAGGCTGAGGATCTCACGGCCATCCTGCAAAATGACGCGCTTTGGCTCCTGCTTAATGACCACTTTCTGCCCGTCCATATCGGTGACGGTCAGCGGGTAAGTCGTAGCAAAAGCCAGCGAGGGCAGGGTGCAGAGTAGCAGGGCAGGTACAGCGCCTATCTTGGAGCGGATTTTCATGGTGATACGGTCCCGTATGAAATGAGATGATAATCGTTATCATTTTTATTCAGCGCATCTTAAACCAAAGTTCAAGGCGTTTCGAGGCATCAACAATATTCTGTTACCGGGTTTCACAATTGGTTTCTGAGTTGCGTGCCGCTTTCCAAAATCGCCCCAACAATCTGATTTTAAAATCCAGCTCAATTACCCTTATCCGCATCTCAGGCAATCAGGCCTGGAACGTGGGTTTAGCAACGCGTGCTTAACGAAATTTCAGGGATTGTGAATATCGCAATTTGCGATAATATCAGGAGGCAGCAATGAGAGTGATCACGGCACGAGCCATCGTTGAGGCAATGAAAAAGCATGGGCAGTGGAAGGCAGGTCTGAAGCTCTGGCTGGATGTGTTCAACACCCCTTCCTTACGCTTCGAGTCTTTACTTCAGCTGCGCGCGACCAGACCCGCTCAAAGAGGTAAATCATGAGAACAATGACGTTAAACGCCAGCCAGCTTGATGGCCTGATCGCCAGCCTGCCGCTGCTGCTGCAAACCGCTGCCGCACAGCTGGAGCCGCTGTCGGTACTCTTACGCGCCTGCACGCTGCCGGTTGAGAACGAAGCGGATTTACAGGGGCGGATGGCGCTGATTGATGAACTGTACTCGCACGCCAGTGACGTAGAGCACTTTGCCGCTCAGTGCGCCGAACGGGTCAGCGACCGGGTGTACGAGTATGAGATGAAGCAGCTGCAGGTTCCCAATGTTACGCCCGGCGAAGCGCTCTCAATGCTGATGAAAGCACGCAAAATCCGCCAGGCTGACCTGCGCCAGATTGCCACGCAGAGCGTTATTTCAGAGGTGATCCACGGCAAACGATCTCTCACCGTTGAGCAGATCAAAGCACTGGCAAGATTCTTCCGCGTGCCGCTGGAAACCTTTATGGGGCAGCCCTGAAGCGGCGCGGTTTTTCACGGCGGAACCCCAGCCCGATGATCCAGCCAAACACGTAGGGCAGAAACGGGTAGCGTCTAATGATGCGCGGCAGCGGACTGGTTTGCCCCGCCGGGCGCTGCTTGCCGCTCATTTTTATCTGGATAAACTGCGTGGCGCTGGTTGGGAACTGACGGCGTTTTTGCACCTTATTGAGCTGGCGCAGGCTGACGCTGCCTTTTAGCAGGCTGGCGGTAAGCAGCCTGGCGCTGGCGACCGCGTCCTGAATCGCCAGGTTGACGCCGACCCCACCGATTGGCGACATCGCATGGGCGGCGTCGCCGATGCACAGCAGGCCCGGTTTGGCCCAGCTGTCCAGCCGGTCAATGCGAATGTCGAGCAGCCTGAACTGCTGCCAGTCGGTCAGATCGGACATTCGCGTGATGGGGAAGGGCGCGACGTCGGCAATCTGCTGCTTAAACGGCTCCAGACCGTTCTCCCGGATGGCAGCAAATTGCCCTTTGGTAATCGAGTAGCCGCACTGCCAGAAGCTGCCGCGATCGAGCATGATAAAGTTCTGTCGCGGCCCCTTGTGGCCGGTATTCCACTCCGGATCGTCCTCACGTTTATCAAGCTGGAACCACAGCACGTCGCGCGGTGAGCCGAACGATCGTCCGCTCAGGCCAGCCTGCTGCCGCACCGCAGAGTGCCGCCCGTCACAGCCCACCACCAGCTGCGCGCGAATTTCCAGCTTGCCGTCAGGTCCGCTGGCCGTGACGCCGCGCACGACGCCGTCCTCAGTGATTAATTCCTCAAGGGCGGTCGACTGGCGCAGCTGGAAGCCGGGCAGGGCAGAAGCTTTGCCGGCAAGAAAATTCAGAAAGTCCCACTGCGGCATAAACGCCATAAAACGGCACTTCACCGGCAGGCGGGTGAAATTCGCCAGCGTGACCTCTTCGCCGCCCAGCTCCGCCTGCAGGCGCGGCACGCGCTGGTGCGGCAGGCTCAGCAGCTGGTCCAGCAGGCCAAGGTGGTGCATGATTTGCAGCGTGGAGGGGTGGATAGTGTCACCGCGAAAATCACGCAAAAAATCCGCGTGCTTCTCAATCACTACCACCTGCACACCGGCACGCGCCAGCAGATAGCCGAGCATCAACCCGGCCGGGCCGCCGCCGACGATGCAGCAGTCGGTGGTTAATCGTTCAGGTGCCAAAGAGTGCATGAAAACCTCGCGCCAAAAAAACAGATGATAATAATTATCATTATCTGACCGTTTGCGCCAGCGCGGGAGGAATTAATGCACCTCGACCGCGTACTTTTCCACCGGGGTGATCTTCTTGATTAGCTGGTTATCAAACAGGAACTGCTCGTAGGCCTGATAGCGCTGGTCGTCGAGCTGCGCCGGATTTTTGGCAAACAGCGGCAGCGTTTTCTGCCATGCAACGTGGTTCAGCTCGGTGTTCAGTTCGGGATGCGCTTTGGCAAACGCCTGCCAGCTCTCTTCCGGATGCGCCAGCAGGTAGTCGGTGCCTTTCTGCAGCGCGGCGAGGAATTTCTTCACCTTCGGCGCATTCACCGCGTCGCGATTGGCAACAATCACCAGCTCGTCATAGGCCGGAACGCCATAATCCTCAACGTTAAACACCACCGGATTTTTCCCCTGTAGCCTCAGCTCCTGCGCTTCAATATTGCGGTAGCCGCCAATCACCGCATCCACCTGGCCTGCCAGCAGCGCGCTGGTCAGCTGGAAGTTGACATTAATCAGCTTAATGTCCTGCGGATTAACGTTTTCATGCTTCAGCATAGTACCTAGCGTTGCCTGCTCTATGCCGCTGACCGAGTAGCCGATCTTCTTGCCTTTCAGCCCGGCGGGCGAGGTGATGCTTTTATCCAGTGTCATCACCGTGTTCAGCGGTGAGTCGATCAGCGTGCCGACGCGCACCAGCGGCAGGCCTTCATCGGCAAAGAAGTGTAATTGCGGCTGATAGGTGATGGCGAGATCGGCCTGTTTAGCCGCCACCAGGCGCGGCGGCAGTGACGGATCCGAAGGCGGGACGATCTTCACGTCCAGCCCCTCCGCTTTAAATGCGCCAATCTGTTCGGCCACCATAATCGGCGCGTGATCGGGGTTAATGTACCAGTCGAGGATCAGCGTCAGCTTTTCAGTAGCCTGGGCGCTGCACGCGGCGCCCAGCAGCAGTGCACAGAGGGTTTTTTTGAACATGGTTATGACCTTTTATAGTGTGTTAGTGGTTTTCAGGTGCCCAGTTAACCAGGCGCTGCAGCAGCGCATCGACCGCCAGCCACAGCAGAACCGTCATCAGGACCAGGATAAACAGCGCGGCAAAGCACTGAGCGGTCTGCATGCGGGCATTGGCATTCAGCATCACGTAGCCCAGTCCTTCGGCGGAACCGACCCACTCACCGATAATGGCACCGATAGGGGCTACCGCCGCGGCCATGCGCAGGCCGGAAGCGAACGCGGGCAGCGCGGCCATCAGGCGGATGTGGCGCAGCTGCGCCCAGCGTGAAGCGCCCATGGTGCGGGCCAGGTCGAGCCAGTCACGGTTAACGCGCCGCAGCCCGTCATAAAATGCAGAGGTGACCGGGAAGAAGATCACCAGTACCGCCATCGCCACCTTGGCGCTGATGCCGAAGCCGAACCACAGCACCAGCAGCGGAGCAAGCGCAAAGACCGGGATTGCCTGGCTGGTCAGCACCAGCGGCATCATCCAGCGCTGTAAACGCGGCGAGAAGGTCATCGCCAGCGCCAGCAGTGAACCGAGTAGTACGCCGATCGCCAGCCCGCTGAGCACTTCCGACGCGGTGATCAGGCTGTGCCAGGCCAGAAACGCCCGGTCATCCCACAGCGCCCTCGCCACCGCAACCGGCGACGGCAGCAGAAAGGCCGGGATATCGGTCAGCGTCGCCAGCCACCACAGCAGCATCAGCCCGGCGAAGATCGCCAGCCCGCGCAGGCTGCGGGCGCGTTTTCCTGTGCAGTGCATCATCATCCTGCCGCCCTCAGCAGCTGTTGCAGCAGTTCACCCTGGCTTTTCAGCAGGTCAGGATCGTCCGGCGCGCGCGGTGGCTGCCCACCGATGGCGTGGCCGTCATCAATTCCCGCCGGGTAGCCGGAGAGGACCAGCAGCTGGTGGCTGAGGCGACAGGCTTCCATCGGGTCGTGAGTGATCAGCAGTACGGTATGGTCGCTGAGCAGGTCGGCGGCCAGCGTCTGGATCCTGGCACGCGTCAGGGTGTCCAGCGCTGAAAACGGTTCATCCATCAGCACTACCGGGCGCCGCTCGTACAGCGTGCGGGCAATCGCCGCGCGCTGGCGCATGCCGCCGGAGAGCGCCGCCGGACGCTCGGTTGCCTGCTCAGCCAGCCCGACCCGCTCCAGCAGATGCTGCGCCCAGGGCAGGTCGGCTTTTTCGCCGCGCAGGCGCGCGCCGAGCGTGATGTTGTCTATCACCGACAGCCACGGAAGCAGCAGATCCTTCTGGCCCATATACGCAATGCGCCCCGCCAGCGGCAGGCCATCGCTGCCGCACACCTGGCCCGCATCTGCGGTAGCCAGACCGGCGATGACCTTCAGCAGGCTGGTTTTGCCACAGCCGCTGGCGCCCAGCAGCGCCGCAAAGCTGCCGCCTTTGATGTCAAAATTGAGGTGTTGAAAGATAGTGCGCCGGCCAAAACTCAGGCTGAGGTCGCGCACGGCAATACCAGGGGGCATCATGGTGCGGGCACCGCATTCAGCCCCATCTGCCAGAAGGCCGCTTCCAGCCGGGTGGCGGTGGTGAAGATCTCGCTGAGGCTGGCGATGCGGCTCTCTGCTGCGCGCTGCTGACCCACCGTTTCCAGCAGCCCAATCGCCGCCTGCACGCCGCAAAGATAATCGGCATCGCCGTAGTTACGGATCCACGAGGCATACGGGCTGCCGTCGAGCCGGGTTTGCGGGTCGTTGAGCAGGCGCAGGCCGATTTCGGCATAGCCCGCCACGCAGGGTAGCAGAGCGGCCAGCAGCTCCAGCGCATCGCCGGAGTGGCCGATATCCAGCACGTAGCGGGTGTAGTTCATGGTCTCCGCCGCTTCCGGCTCGGCTGCCATCTGTGCTTCACTCAGCCCCCAGCTTGCGCAGTAGCCAACGTGCAGCGGCAGTTCATTGACGATAGCGTTGAGTGAGGCGGTGGCGGCGCGCATTTCCGGCAGGGTACGCAGCTTGGAAACCAGCAGGGCATAGGCGCGGGCAAAGTGGATCAGGAACAGATAGTCCTGGGTCAGGTAACGACGAAACGCAACGTCGGGCAGGGTAGCGTCAGCCAGCTGCTGCAAAAACGGGTGATCGACGTAGTGGTGCCATTCAGGGCCCGCCTGCTGGCGTAAACGGCCGTACAAACCCTGGCTGAAATCGATGTGGGAAACGGGGTGAGACACGGGACCTCCATAAATTCAGTGGAGATCCGGGCACGCAGAGGTATGAACAGGCACATGATCGATGCCAACCCGTCCCTTCGCTGGCATGACCCAGATCAGGTTCAAAGGGTTCGGCTTACGCCATCTCAGCCCATTACAGGACACCCCTCGGAGCAGCCTGTTATACGATATTTCATTTTTGATTACAATCCTTGCTTAGTCAGGCACGGCGAGTTAGGAATAGTATTATCTCCACGCAATTTCCACTCAGGAAAACCTTATGAAAAGTATTGGATTTCTGTCGTTTGGTCACTGGACACCTTCGCCGCAGTCCGGCACGCGTTCTGCTGCCGACGCGCTGTTGCAATCCATCGATCTGGCGGTCGCGGCCGAAGAGCTGGGCGCGGACGGCGCTTACTTTCGCGTGCATCACTTCGCCCGCCAGCTCAGCTCTCCGTTCCCGCTGCTGGCCGCCGTGGGCGCCAAAACCCGCCGTATTGAGATCGGCACGGGCGTCATCGATATGCGCTATGAGAACCCGCTGTACATGGCTGAAGATGCCGGTTCCGCCGATCTGATCTCCGGCGGGCGCCTGCAGCTCGGCATCAGCCGCGGTTCGCCGGAGCAGGTGATCGACGGCTGGCGCTATTTCGGCTATCAGCCCGCCGAAGGTGAGAACGAGTCGGATATGGCGCGTCATCACACCGAAGTGCTGCTCGACGTGCTGCGCGGCGAAGGCTTCGCTAAGCCGAACCCGCAGCCGATGTTCCCTAATCCACCGGGCATGCTGCGCGTGGAGCCTTACTCGGAAGGGCTGCGCGAGCGTATCTGGTGGGGCGCAGGCTCCAATGCCACGGCGGTGTGGGCGGCGAAGCTGGGAATGAACCTGCAAAGCTCAACGCTGAAGGATGATGAAACCGGCGAGCCGTTCCATATTCAGCAGGCGAAGCAGATCCGCGCCTACCGTGAAGCCTGGAAAGCGGCCGGACACGCCCGCACGCCGCGCGTCTCCGTTAGCCGCAGTATTTTCGCGCTGGTGAATCAGCAGGACCGTATGTACTTCGGCAACAGCGGTAAGGACGCGGATCAGGTCGGCTACCTCGACGAGAAAACCCGCGCCATTTTTGGCCGCAGCTACGCCGCCGAGCCGGATGTGCTGATTAAACAGCTGGCAGAGGATGAAGCGATTGCCGAAGCCGACACGCTGCTGCTGACCGTTCCGAATCAGCTGGGCGTGGATTACTGCGCGCACACCATCGAGGCGATACTGAAGCACGTTGCTCCAGGGCTGGGCTGGCGAAAATAGTCAGACGGATAAAGATGCCAGGTCTCTTCAATCCCCTGCGCCCGATAAGATATTCATCCGGCGTGAGGGGTTGTTCTGGAAAAGATTATCCAACATCCAGTGACACAGAGACCTACCAGTAAAAATGGCAGCATAATGATATTGAGTTGATGCCATCCAAAGTACTCCAGAGCTGCAGCGGACAGCAGCGAAGCAGCTGACGAGAAGAGATAACGTAATGTTTCACTGGCCGTTTGGGCTGCTTTGCGCATGCTGGAATCATTTCCTAGCGAAAGAAGAATGGAGCTGGTGACGAAACTCAGATTCCAACCCACTCCGAGCAGGGCAAGTGACCAGTAGAATGTAGCCAGCTGAGTCCCTTGCATGCCAACCAAAGCAGCAAGTACTGTCAAACTGATCCCAATCATAAGGCTCATGCCGGCACCCAATTTGCGGAAAGTATAACCCGCCACTAGAGAGGGGGCATACATGCCGACTAAATGCCATTGCATGACGGCAGCACCCTCCTTCATCGTTAGGCCGGCCTTTACAATTGCCAGAGGTGCAGAACTCATCATTAACATCATGACGCTGGTAATCAGCACACCATTTATTGTGGCAACCAGATAAACGGGTTTCTTGAGGGCAGCATAATTGCCAGCCCACTCAGCCTTTGAGGCTTCTGCAAGTGCAGGCTTACCATCTGTCTTATAAAAACAGACTAACAGTAGTGCTGAGACCAGTATCAGAATACTCACAGTCAGATAGGAACCGGTAAAAAGTGAAGAGGGGTAGAGAGATGCGCTCCATACCGCCAGGCCCGGCCCGAGAAAGGCAGCAATCACTCCCCCTGCCAGCACCAGCGATACTGCAAACTGTTTCAATTCCTGTCTCACCAGATCACCTGCTGCCAGCCGGTAAAACTGTGCTGAGGCCTGAAAAGCGCCAACCAGTAAGCAACCCAGGCACAACCCCCAGAAGTGAGGTATTAATGTCGATATCGTTGAGATGAGTGCTCCAGCCACACCGATACAGCACCCTGTTAACAGTGCGTTACGTCTACCATGATAACGAATCTGCCATCCCAAAATGGGCATGATTAACGCACCACCCACGGTCAGTAAGGCAAAAGGAATGGTTGCTAGTTCAGGATGCAGTGTTAAAGACTGTCCAGCCAGACTGGTAATGGTAAGGTCTATTGAAATAGCTGCAGTAAACAGCACCTGGCAAAGAGTCAGGATCCAGACTTCTTTTGGCATGGAGGTCATCTTACCTCCAGACGTGCTGCTGCCCTTAGGGTTGCAGCCAGCCGGAGCAGCTGACGCTGTTCGGCATGGTGTTGCAGGCGCTCAACGCGCTCAGGAGTTTCCAGTTCTGTAAGCGTATAAAGTGGTTCAGGACCGTATTCAATTCCTAACTGGATATCCTTTACCGTCTCAGTTCCCAGCAGTCGCTCCATCACCGTCAAGGCGAGATCGATTCCAGCAGAAATCCCGGCACCGGTGATGCGGTTACCATCTACGACTACCCGCTGTTTAACCGGAATTGCTCTGAGGTATTCCAGCTGCAGCAGCGACATCCAGTGGCTGGTTGCACGGAAACCTTCGAGAAGACCAGCAGCGCCCAGCACCAGAGAACCGGTACAGACAGAAGCGATAACTGAAGCACTCGCAGCCTGACGGCGGATAAAATCCAGGGTCAGTTCATCATCCATCAGGGCTATCTGACCACTACCACCGGGGATGCAGATCACATCCAGCACCGGTGATGTTGCAAATGTTTGGGTGGGTAGAATTGACCATCCTGAACCGGTCTTTACGGGAAGGAGCGTTTTCCAAATCAGATGAACGTCGCAGCGGCTGCTGGCTGCAAATACTTCTGCCGGCCCGGTGAGGTCGAGTTGAGTTACCTGCGGGAAAAGTAACAGACCGACTTGCAAAGGCTTATTGATCATATCCGATACTCCGTTGTCAGAGATTGCCAGTGAAGAGGTGAGTGGCTGAGGAATCCCCAGAAATGACTTCAATCGCTAAACGTCCGCTAACCGGTCTGAGCTCAGCCTGAGCACGCCGGAACGGCAAAAGACGCTCCCTGCGGGCCTCGGCATGCGGCATCCCTGCCGCGTGACGTCCGGCTTACCTCAGGCTGAGCCCATCCCCCGCTATCATCGTGCTCGCTGTGGCTTTCAAACCGCGACGCTGCGGCTTTGGGTGCAAGGGGGGAGGGCTGATTGCAGCAGGCCCACGGCCAGGGATGGCCGTGAGCCAGGCTACAGGGATGTATTCATGCCGGTGCGGAAAGCAGCCCTCCCTCCTGAAACCGGGCACCTGTCATCCCGCAACAATATTCAATCAATTTTTGTGGGGATACCTCAGAGGCGAGTGGTGATATCGAACTGCACATGCCTCCCTTTCTGGTGCTCTCTAAATATCTCTCTACCCTGATTAATAAATGTTTCATGTTCAGGCGTCGCTTCGGAAGGAGCATAGGACAGTGATAAAAGTTTCCCTTTCATCTGATCTTCCTCAACAGAGATGTTTTTGTATTAGATGCTTAGTTCCAGATTCATAGTATTTTCATTAGGGTGTTAAAAGATAAATTACTTTCTTTTTTTTACCTCAAGTGTGAATGATCTAATTTGGCATCAATGATTCATAAAATTATAAATGATGCACTTAACATGTTTTAAAATAACGGTGATGTCTACTGAGAGCAATGACTAATATCGGGGTATTACTGCCATGACACGTAAGATAGGACTGTATGTTTTTGAAGGATTTCAACTGCTTGATATGTCAGGGCCTGCAACCGCCTTTGAGGTCGCCAGCCAGGTTATTCCTGGAAGTTATGAGTTGAGTGTTATTTCTCATCAGCAGGGGATAATATCGAGTTCTGGTGGGGTTGGAACGGTAGCTAATTCTTGTCATCCCCTTGATTATGATACGTTAATGATTGTGGGTGGACCCGGTATCTCGACTATGGTGGAGAATGTGCCACTTCAACAATATATCCGCAAAGCTGCGGCGAAAGTTCGCCGTCTGGCAAGCGTATGCTCAGGTGCGTTTCTGCTTGCCTCCTCCGGTGTCCTTAATGGACACCGGGCGACAACTCACTGGTGTCGGGCGGAGCAACTGGCCAGAGATTATCCTAAAGTCAGGGTGGAATTTGACAGTATCTATGTCTGTGATGGAAAGATTTGGACATCGGCGGGAATTACCGCTGGCATTGACCTGGCACTGGCATTAATTGCAGAGGATCTGGGACGTTCGGTGGCTACTCAGGTCGCCAGACAGCTGGTGGTATATTATCGCCGCCCTGGTCGTTATTCACAAAAGTCCGTCTTGCTGGAGATCGCACCCAGTGCTGGATTATTTAGCGAACTGATGGGCTGGGTTCGGGAACATCTTGATGAAGTCCTGGTGGTTGAGTGTCTTGCCGACCGTATGGCGATGAGCCCCAGAAACTTTTCCCGAGCCTTCCGCAGGGAAACGGGTATAACACCGGCGAAAGCAGTGGAACAGTTACGCCTTGAAGTTGCCAGCGCTCGAATAGAGCAGGGGCACGATAATTTTGACAATATTGCAGCAAGTGTTGGTTTTATATCGGCAGAGAGGATGCGCAAGGCATTTTTGCGTACCTCCGGGGAGTCGCCGCAAACCCTACGTCATCGTGCACAGAATGACTAACTGTAGAACAACCAGGGGAAGGTCGCGTTGAATTATAAAGTCCGCTCAGGATCCCCTTCACGGACTTTTAATCAGGCAGCGTTATTTAGCCAGTAGCTCTTTACGGATGATCTCGGCACCCGCGCTCAAGGCATCGAGCTTGCCTCTTGCCACGCCACGCGGCAGCGGGATCATGCCGCAGTTGGTGCAAGGGTAGAGCTTGTCGGCATCGACGAACTGCAGCGCTTTGCGCAGCGTCGCGGCGACCTCTTCGGGGGTTTCAATATTGTTAGTTGCCACGTCAATGGCGCCCACCATCACTTTTTTCCCGCGGATCAGCTCCAGCAGCTCCATAGGAACATGCGAGTTCTGACATTCGAGTGAAATAATGTCGATATTCGATTTTTGCAGCTTCGGAAAAATCTCTTCGTACTGGCGCCACTCGGAACCCAGCGTCTTTTTCCAGTCGGTATTCGCTTTGATGCCGTAGCCGTAGCAAATATGCACAGCCGTTTCGCACTTCAGCCCTTCGATGGCCCTTTCCAGAGTGGCGATACCCCAGTCATTCACCTCATCAAAGAAGACGTTAAACGCTGGCTCATCGAACTGGATAATATCCACACCCACCGCTTCCAGCTCTTTCGCTTCTTCATTCAGGATCTTAGCGAATTCCCACGCCAGTTTTTCACGGCTTTTATAGTGATTATCATACAGGGTATCGATCATCGTCATCGGACCCGGCAGGGCCCACTTAATTGGCTTGTCAGTCTGCTGACGCAGGAACTTAGCGTCCTCGACAAAGACCGACTTTTTGCGGCTTACCGGACCCACGACGGTCGGCACGCTGGCGTCGTAACGGTCGCGAATCTTAACGATTTCACGCTGCGCGAAATCCACGCCTTCGAGATGCTCAATAAAGGTGGTGACGAAATGTTGGCGTGTCTGTTCGCCATCGCTGACAATATCAATGCCCGCCTGCTGCTGGTCTTCCAGGCAGAGACGCAGAGCGTCTTTCTTGCCGTCAATCAGTTCCTGATCCTGCAATTTCCACGGCGACCATAAAACTTCAGGCTGTGCCAGCCAGGAGGGTTTAGGCAAGCTGCCAGCAGAGGAAGTGGGTAATAACTTTTTCATAATAGGTGACCTTGTAATTTCTGAATCAAAGAACGGTATCTGCAGACCATTGCTTAAGAACATTCTGGTAAGGCTTAATGAATTTCTCTTCAGTCAATTTGCCCTGCTCAACGGCCAGCTGGCTGCGTTCTTCGCGATCGTAAACAATTTTAGTTAATGCATAGTCCTGACTGTTCAGGCTTGGCTGATACTCTTGTCCCGCGACTGAATTCGCGTTGTAAATTTCAGGACGGTAAATTCTCTGGAACGTTTCCATCGTACTGATGGTGCTGATCAGCTCAAGATCCGTATAGTCGTTAATTAAGTCACCGGAGAAATAGAAGGCCAGAGGCGCGACTGCATTTGGCGGCATAAAGTAGCGCGCCTCCAAACCCATTTTCTTGAAATAGTGATCGGTCATGGACAGCGCATTCTGCCGATATTCAACGCCCAGTACCGGATGCTGATAGTCGGTGCGGTGATAGGTATTTTTGCTGGACACGCTCAGGCAGATAACCGGCTGCTTCTTGAAGTTTTCTTTGTAGGTGCTTGAGTTAACGAAAGTTTTAAACAGATTCCCGTGCAGCGCACCAAAATTATCCGGCGTGCTGAAGCTGGACCGTTTTTTGTTATGCTCTAACAGCACCACGCTGAAGTCATAATCACGCACGTAAGAAGAGAAATTATTGCCGACAATCCCCTCAATGCGCTGATTGTTTTTACGATCGACGATATGGGTTTTCAATATTTCAATCACCGGGAAGGGAACGCCTTTGCCTTCCACATCCATCTCAACAGAGACGATCTCAAGCTCCACGGCGTAACGATCGCCGTTGGGATTATCCTCGCGCGCTAGGCTATTAAAACGATCGTCAATCATCGTCAGGGCATTACGCAAGTTTTCCTGACGCATCTCACCGCGCGCTAAATTAGCGAAGTTGGTGGTAATACGAGTATTCTCAGAGGGGTTATAATTCTCATCGAAAGTGAGGCTTTTAAGCGTAAATTTTAATTTATTATTCATGGCGATGAAGTATCCTGATTTCTGATATAAAACCTGAATTATTTATTCAGTGCTTTCAAATTTTCTTTTCTGGTTTTATTATTCAGATGGTCTAAATAAAATAGCAGTAGGTACTTTATGCCAGAGTCACTGATTGAGGAAAAGTGATTTAATTTCATTGCTGCATGAGCCATCTTCATGATCGCACGAAGGGCAGAAGGCGCATGAGGTAACTGTATGAATTTATTGTTATTATGATAACATCTGGCACAGGATCTGCGCCAGAAGCGGGTATCGCAGCGATTACTTCTTCTTATCCAGCCGCGACTTTAAATCGGCAAACGGATTATAGGTGGCTGCGCCTACATCATTCTGCGCATCTTCCCCGGCGACCACGCGGGTGCCGTACTGGTCGGCTTCCGTATATTTCTCATGTTCGTGGTCGTGGCAATAGAGGCACAGCAACTCCCAGTTACTGCCGTCTTCCGGATTGTTGGTATGATCGTGGTCGATATGGTGAACCGTTAATTCACGCAGGTTTGAATAAACAAACTCGCGCGCGCAGCGTCCACAAACCCAGGGATAGATTTTCAGGGCTTTTTCACGATAGCCGGGTTCCAGCCGCGCATAGTTGTTGGGGATCAGAGCCATTGCTGAGGTTACCTGCATCTAATGTTCATTTACGATAGTGCTGCCAATATATCCCACAATGGTGCAGAACCAGAAACAGGAAGTGACTTTTGCAAAATTAATGCCGCAAAGTGCGCGGGTTATACTCGGCCCTCCAGCCACAGCCTCAGAAGCCCTCTCAGGAATTCCTGCTCCATGGCATTTTTAACAAAATGTTTGCCATTCCACAAAACCCCGTTAAGCCGGCAAAAAGTAGTCCTGCACCGACAAAGCCTGATAAAAGAAACAGCCTGCTGTCAACGGCGTATCCCAAAACAACACCGGTAAGAACAAGCGTGCCCGCAGCAATCTGGACTTGCCTCATAACAGGCAGTGGTTGCTTTTTGTCTTCGATTGTCGGAAGGCCGACGCGCTTCCACGCGTTAATGCCACCTGACATCAGTAAAACCGACGCAGGGCTTGCGGCATGGGTCAGCGCGTTAGCATTTTGAACCGTGCGCATTCCTGCCTGGCAGTGGAAAATGACAGGCTGTCGCGCCGCATTTTCCACCGTTTTACCTGCCGTAATCTCAGTGAGCGGAAGCGAGTTCGCATGGGGTATATGCTCACGCAAGTATTCAGCGCGTTCCCGGATATCAATGAGCACAGCGCCTGCTTCAATAAGCTTTTGGGCTTCTTGCGGTGAGACTGATTCTGGTGTCATTTTAACAATCCTCAGGACAGTAAATGTCTTTTAAGGTGGATATAACTTTTTTCACCGCATCGTTTTTGATGAAATAGTTGACTTTTTGCGCGACCCTTTTTGACTCAATCAAACCCTCGTCTTTCATTTTCGCAAGGTGTTGAGAGGTTGCAGAAGGTGTTAAGCCGGTCAGTTGCCCCAGTTCACCCGAAGAGGTGCCGGGTTTATCAATGAGAATACAGAGGATTAACAGACGACTGCTGTTACTCATCGACTTAAGCAGCGTGGTTGCCCGCAAGGCCCCCTCTTGTATGTGAAGTAGACTCGTTTCTTTCATTCTTATTTTAGTTTTTTCTAAATTTAGTAAAATCTAAATCAAATGATGCTCACGTGCAATCAAAGATTCTAAGTGCAGCAGGATATCTGCCGTTGTTGATTGCAGGCGGTGTTCAACTTAGCTGTCCGCTTCGTGCCCAGGCTGTGTGAAAACTACTGATCACTTTTTGGTCTAAGTAGTGGCTTTATATGATCAACCATTCTTGATAAACCCATGCGGAAATCTACTTTATTTAATAAAATTATAATCATACGATTAGATAAAGCGGTTGCAGGTATGACTCACCATATTAAAGGTCAAGGCAGACATCAGGTGACGTTGCTCCCTGAAGTGCTGGATGATTTTGTCACAGAAGACAACCCTGTCAGGGTTATTGACGTCTTTGTTGATGGACTACATCTTGATGCACTTGGCTTTGAGCGCGTTAATGCAAAACAAACCGGGCGGCCTGGATATCACCCCGCAACCATGCTGAAGCTGTACATTTATGGGTACCTGAACCGCATCCAGTCATCCCGCCGGTAGAGAAAGAAGCCCATCGTAACGTTGAATTGATGTGGTTACTTGAGCGATTAACGCCTGATTTTAAAACCATTGCAGACTTCAGAAAAAACAATGGTAAAGGCATCAAAAACGCTTGCCGCGCTTTCATTGATCTATGTCGGCAGATGCAGATATTCACCGATGTGGTGGTTGCCATTGACGGTAGTAAGTTCAAGGCGGTAAACAGCAAATCGAACAATTTCACGCCCCAGAAAACAAAAGGCCACATTGAAAGGGTTGAGCAAAGTATCTCTCTTTACCTGAATAAGCTCGAAGAAGCTGACAAGGCTGCGGAGCCCGAAAAAAATGCATGTTTAACAACTGCGAAAGTGGCATGGCTGCAAAAGCGTCTGAAAGAACTCAGGAAAATCCAGCAGGCTGTTGCGCAGCACCCAGATAAGCAGCTGTCACTGACAGATCCTGATGCCCGGCTAATGAAGATAAACAATGTTAACCGCCAGGTGAGCTATAACGTTCAGACTGCCGTTGATGCTAAATATCACCTGATTATTGCGCATGAAGTAACGAATACTCCAGACCGTGGGCAGCTAACAGCGGTGACCAAATTAGCGCAGAACGCTGTTGGCAAAGCGGATATTACCGTACTGGCTGATAAAGGTTATTACAGCCGGGGAGATATTAAAGCAACGCAGGACTTAGGTGCCGTAGCCTTAGTACCAAAAGGCGATACCTCTGGCGCTGACCGTAAAGGTCTTTTCAATCGTTCATTGTTCAAATATGACCAGGAAAAAGATATTTATATTTGCCCGATGGGTAACGAGCTTCAGAACCGATTTACGATGGTTGAGGATGGTTTAGAACAGCAAATGTACTTTAACAATATTGCCTGTCGCGATTGCAGTCAGCGGTCAAGGTGCACCACATCAAAACGCGATCCAAGACGTATAAGGCGTTGGGTTCATGAAGCAGAAATGGAAGACATGCAAGCCAGGCTTAATGCATCGCCACAAACAGCTGTCGTGCGAAAGCAAACGGTAGAGCATCCGTTCGGGACAATTAAAATGTGGATGGGAGCGACTCACTTCCTGACGCAACGGTTTAAAAACGTCAGCACAGAAATCAGTCTGCATGTACTGGCTTATAACCTGAAAAGGATGATGTCCATCTGGGGTACCGAAGGATTGGCCATTAAGCTGCGAGAACGATGCAACTAGCGGCAGTGGCCGCTTTTCCCCCCTAATAACAGGTCATTAGCACTCAATATTCAGCACATAGCCTCGTTTTGCCTCTACATACAAATCACTGCGAATACAGTCCATATCAGGAATATCTTGCATCCCTGGCTAGTGTTAGTCCTCGGATACTGCAAAAACCGGGTTTATACACAGCCTGTGCCAGAAGCGGACGTTTTCTTTGAGCCTGAACTGCCAAATTTCTATCAGTATCAAAACCATTAAACTGTGTGTGCCGCAAAGCGGTTTTCAGGTAATCCGGGACTGAGATCAGATTTAGCTTTGAGCAATGCACCGTCATATTCAGACAGCGCAGTGAGTCCCACTGTAGCCGTGGTGCAATAGAGATGGGTAAAACCCTCACCGGCCAGTGTCGGACAGGTGCTCTGGATTCCAGGTGACGTCAGAATAGCGTCTGTGGTCCCATCCGGGCGGTAACGGACAACACGGTTCCCCCCCCATTCAGCATTCCATAGATAGCCCATCTCATCCACGCAGGAGCCGTCAGGCGCGCCGCTGCCTTCGCTTTCGGCGAACACGCGCTGGTTCTGCAGCGAGGGGTAATCACAGCACATTATCCGACCCTGCATCGAGTCACAGTAATAGAGCGTGCCATCATCGGGGCTGAAACAGATGCTGTTCGGTATAGCGACATCGGGCAGTGCAAGCGTCTCAACAGTCAGCGTTGCCGCGTTGAGTCGATGAAACTTACCGATGACTTTAACGGGATAACCATCATCCATCGTCCCGAAGACAAAATTACCGGCACGGTCACATCGTCCATCACCTATGCGGGTATCGGTGCCTCCCGGTGAAGCGGCCACTGGGGTAATTAACCCGCTGTTGAGATCATAGAAAGCCAGTCTTGACGCGAATCCCATCAGCAGAATGTGACTTTTTTCAGTCAGTGCAAAGGAGCCAAGGCGTTCCGGCAGCGACCAGCGCATCACAGCATCATTGCCTTCTTCTATTGCGAGCAGTTCACTGGCTTCAATGTCAGTCCAGTAGAGCCTGCGGGTTCTTTCACACCACAGCGGGCACTCTCCGAGCGTATTCCTGACCTCAGCTGCAATTGAAAACATGATAATCCTCCGGAGATAAAAGGTCGTACTGCACGATGGCAAAAGTGGATAACGCAGCTACTGCAGAAAACGTGCAGAGAGCCTATCGCCGAAAAGCATGACGGCAAGTCCGATCAGCATGACAACCATTCCCCCCAGCCTGAGTAACGAAACCGGACGCCGCACAGCGCCCAGCAAGCCAAAATGGTCAATCATCTGCGAGGAAAGTAACTGTCCGACAATCGCCAGCCCGAGCAGCGCTGAAAACCCAATTTTCGGCGCAAGCACGACGTAGCTGAACAGTGCACATGCGCCTATCATTCCGCCCGCCAGACTCCAGAGGGGTTGCGACGGGATCGCCGCTAGCGATGTCATCAACCCACCCCGCAGCAGCGCGTAAATCCCCAGGCTGAACGCGCCTGCCGTAAATGAAAACAGCGCCGCAGTGACCGGATCGCCGCCCAGTCCCTTTGCCAGCTGGCTGTTCAGGGTCGTCTGCAGGGTGATCCCCAGACCTGCGGCAAAAGCGATTACGTAATAGATCATGCCCATGCTTTTCATCCTGGTCAGTCGGCCTGCACCAGCGGTAGGAAGGTGTCAGCAAAAATGTCAGGCTGGTAACCAGAGGCTGCAAAAAGGTGCTCACGCGACTCATCAATCGCCGCACGTAGTCGCGCGCTGTCTACGCCCAGCACCTTACCGTTCTGTTTAACGATGCGTCCGCCGATCATGACGGTGTCGATGTTGCTGCGCTCGGCGGCATGAACCACCGTGCCAAAGGCATTGCCGGAAGGGTAAAGATTGAGATCACTGACGCTAATCAGCACCAGGTCGGCTTGTTTGCCTGGCGTCAGGCTGCCCACTTTGTTCTGCAGCCCCGCACAGACAGCGCCATCAAGAGTCGCGGCTTTAAGGAGTTGCGCCGCCGGAAGCGTTTTCAGCGCATGTTCTGAATCGCAGCACTGCTGCTGATGCATGCCCATCACGCGCTGCAGGTAAAAGGCGACGCGCATCTCCATAAACATATCGGTGCTGTACGACGTTTCATTGTCTACGCTCAGGCCAGGGTTGATGCCATGACGCTGCGCGGCCTCAATGGCGAACATCCCGCTTTCGATGCCATAGTGCGAATCTGAGCGTGGGCAGACGTTCACCCTGACACCGGCCTCCCGCAGAATTTTCCATCCCCGGTCCGGCAGCGCCGTGCAGTGATTGAAAATATTGTCCGGACCCAGCAGCCCCTGCTGATGCAGCGACTCAAGTTCAGACCCCATCTCAGCGCCAAAGAACTCAGTGACAATCGACAGTCCCAGCCTGCGGGCCTCGGTCCACAACTCCGGCTCCAGCTGGGCCATGACGGCGAGAGAGACCAGGCTTTCAGGGGTGTCGGTGAAATACTTATCCTGCAGACGCTGCCAGTTTCCCGGCCAGTGCGCTTTATCCCATTCGCCAGCTACCGGTGCGCCGGAAGCATGAATGGCGCGAATGCCGGTATCAAGTAAGGCCTCGACGGCGGCATCGGAATGCGCTGCAGTTCGGCTGTTGTGCGAGTTATCGATCATCGTGGTGATGCCCGCGTCAATAGCGCCCAGCGCCGTCAGCAGGTTGCCAACATAGATATCGGCAGGACGGTAATATTTAGCGAAGGAGAAGTGCGTGGCGTTGCTGTAGTCGTCCAGGCAGGTGGCGTTTGGGTTAATTCGGCGCAGCTGTCCTTCCCATGCGTGACGATGAGAATCGACCATTCCCGGCATGGCGATCATGTTGGTGGCATCAATGACATGCGCATCCGGCACATCAAGGTTCTGGCCGACGGCGGTAATCGTTGAGCCGTTGATGAGAATATCGCCGCGCTCAATGTTACCGACGTTCCCGTCCATACTCAGTATCGTCGCGCCACGAATCAACGTAGCCAGTGAAGTGACATTCTGATTGTTAACAATATTTCGGATGTAGTCGGTCATTAAACCTGCCTCTTTTGTGATTAATGGGGAAACGATACGCCACGTCATTAGCCTGAAAAAGATGCATAAAGCGTTTTCATAATTCATAATTCGCGAATAATCAGGCTCACTTTTATCCAGGAGCAGGACGATGGATCGGATTCAGGCTATGCAGGTTTTTATAAGGGTTGCTGAAGCCGGAAGCTTTGTGCGCGCGGCAGAGACACTGTCTCTGCCAGCTTCCACCGTCACCAGCACGATTAAAAATCTGGAGAAATACCTGCAGGTGCGTCTGCTTAACCGGACGACGAGGCGGGTCAGACTCACTCCTGAAGGCCTGCAGTATCTTGCGCAGTGCCGGGAAATCCTTTCACTGATTGAACACACGGAATCCAGCCTGACCGATTCCGTCAGGCGGCCCCAGGGGCGACTGCGGATAGATATGCCCGGTGGGATCGCCCATTTTATCGTCATGCCGAATCTGAAAGATTTTTACCGGCTCTATCCGGATATTTATCTGATGATTGGCGTCAGCGACCGGCAGGTTGATCTTGTTCAGGAAGGTGTGGATTGCGTGATCCGAACCGGAGAATTAACCGACTCCACGCTGGTTGCCCGTCCCCTTGGCCGGTTTCGCTGGGTGACCTGTGCCTCGCCGGACTATCTCAGGGAGTACGGTATCCCTGAGACGCCGGAAGCGTTGTCGCAGCATCGGGCAATTCATTACTTTTCCGGTTCGGGAAGACGGACCAATGAACTACGTTTTACGCGTGGCACTGAGATGCTTTCCGTTCCGGTAGAAGGAGAAGCAGCCGTTAACGAAACGGGACTCTATATCAGACTGTGTCTTGAGGGTTTTGGGCTGGCGCAGCTTGCTGAGAATGTCATTTCGGAGAATCTGCAGCAAGGCAAGCTGGTCGAGGTTCTGGCGGACTGGCAGCCACCTTCAGTGCCGGTGACGATGCTCTATCCGCATCAGCGTTTTCTCTCTCCCGCAGTGCGTGCTTTTGCTGACTGGGTCGCCGGGCTTTTTAACGATGGCGCAGGTCAAAAACGGTCTTCTCTGTAAAAGGTCGCCTTAAGTAGCAGGGATATTTATCGGAACGATAATGGAGAGTATCCGCAGCAGGAGAACAGAGCGCTCTCCTGCTGTTTCGGCAAATTCAGCCCGGCTGCTGTGCCGGTTCCAGGTGTGCATTTCGTCCGGCAGCCATTCCTGTGCAGGCACCAGCGACCGCGATTGCTGCGGTCATCAGTAATGGCAATGTCCAGCCTCCGGACAACTCCTGTACTTTGCCCAGCAGCAGCGGACCCATCGCCGCCATCAGATAACCGACGCTCTGCGCCATGCCTGACAGCGCGGCGGCGTCACCGGCATTTTTGGTACGCAGCCCGATGAAGGTCAGGCCCAGCATCATACTGGCACCCGAGCCGAAGCCGAGAAGAGCAGCCCACAGCATCGCCAGACTCGGCAGGTACAGGATGCCGATAAAGGACGCAGCGGTTAACAGGCTGACGCCGACAGCGGCTGCTTTCTGATCGTTGAGGCGACGCAGCGTGGCCGCCAGAATCAGGCCTGGAATGGCGGTGGTCAGCTGAAGAATGCCGTGTACTTCACCGGCCTGGGCTGAGGAGAGTCCACTGTCCGTTAGAATGGCGGGGAGCCAGCCGACAGCAACATAAAACGGCATCGCATTCAGGCCCATAAACAAGGTGACCTGCCATGCCAGAGGCGAGCGCCAGACCGCGACGGTCGCCGCTTTTTTCTCGCCCTCTCCCGGCAACTGATGCTTCATCTTTAACCGGGGCAGCCATAAAATCAACGCAAGCAGCGGTGCAATAACCAGCATGCCTAACGCGATGTTCCAGCCCCAGCTCTGCGTCAGAGGAATGACAATGGCTGAACCAATAGCACCAGCCGCGCCCATGGTGATGGAATATGCCCCCGTCACGGAAGCCACGTTGCCAGAAAAGTCACGTTTGATAAGGCCAGGGAGCAGGACATTGCCGAGGGCAATCCCGATACCTATCAATAGGGTTCCGCCATAAAGCGCCCAGACACTGCCTGTAGAGCGAAGCAGGATGCCCGCTGAAATCACGGTCAGGGCACCAAAAAGAGTGCGTTCAAGACCGTACTTGTGTGAGATGGATGCGCTCAGCGGTGAAAAGGCGGCAAAGGCCAGCAAAGGCAGCGAGTTAAGTAACCCAACGGCAGTAATACTTAGCCCAAAATCATGGCGAATAGACTCTAAAACGGGTGCGATAGCGGTAAAAGGAACACGCAGGTTGATAGCTATAAAAAGGATGCCGGTCACAAGTATGATTGAAGACCACTTGTTCGTAGTGTGGGACATAAATTTTGCTTTCTCTGGTAAAAAGAAAGACTTTAAAGTACTCATGAGTTACAGAATATAGATAACCTGACAACATATAACTAAATCATGCCAGTTAATAAAAAACCGGTGACCTCACCGGATGAGTTTAATGCCGATGCTTTCAGTCAGGCTGCTATCGCGCTGCATGTGTCATCGTCAGGCGAGTATGCAGGTCAGAGTCCGCACGCTCACCGTAAGGGACAACTTATTATCTCTTTACGCGGTGCAGTGAGCTGTGAGGTTGAGGATGCGCTGTGGCTTGTTCCACCGGGACATGCTGTCTGGGTTCCGGGTGAAATCCCCCACAGTTGCCGGGTCACGAAGAATGCAGATACCTGCTTTCTGTTTATCGAACCCGGCGCGGCAGCGATGCCGGAAATCTGCTGTACGCTGGCGATGACTTCTCTGGTCCGCGAGCTTGTTCTGTATCTGGCAGAGCAGGGACAGGCTTATTCTCCTGACAGTAAAACTGCCAGGCTCGCAGCGGTGCTGCTGGAGCATATTCCGGATGTGCCGGTTGAAGCGCTCCATCTTCCCGTATCCGATCATCCTAAAATCCGGAATATGGCGGAGGCACTTTTTAATGAGCCTGATGATCGGCGAACGTTAAAGCAGTGGGCTGCACATCTGGTCACCAGCGAACGATCGCTGGCCAGGCTGATAAAAGAGGCGACTGGAATGAGCTTTGGTCGCTGGCGTCAGCAACTGCATTTGATGATTGCCCTGAGCCATCTGGCTGAAGGTCAGTCCGTGCAGCGCGTAGCCGGAACGCTGGGATATGATTCGGTCAGCGCGTTTATTACGATGTTCAGAAAAGCGCTGGGTAAATCACCGACGCAATATTTTTCGTCTCTAAACTAATGCAAAACAACACAAACCGAATTTTTATCAAGAACGCCAGCGTCCGCTCCTGGCTCAAAGCTGCCTCTCAGCGCTTATCTGCTTAAAAACAGACCTGGTGTGATTTAACAGACGGATCCCTTAAACTACACCGCACAGGGTGGTTAGCCGTTAATACCAGGGAAGTAAAAATGCTTTTGTCAGCGTTGAGTTTTACCAAAACAGTATGCCAACCGTTGTTTCAGCGATGAGCCGTCAGCTGTTTGTCTCTCTGGATGGCCCCAAGGGCGCGGGTAAAACCACCTTGTTGGAAGCCATGACCACCGTACTCAGGGCGGACAACAAGAAGGTGATCCGGCTTTGCGAGAAAAAAAGCGATCCCTGGAGAGGGGAAACCATGGCTCTGGTCAACAAGCTGGCCAGAAATCCCAGCCTGGATTTGGAACGAGAGGTTTGTCAGCGACTTGCGGACAGCCGGGCATGGATTTCCCGGCATGTACTGACGAAACAGCCAGCGGACTGCATTATCCTGATGGATCGCTGGTACCCCTCTGATGCCGCGTTTCGCCGCATGATGCCATTCGACGACATTCTGAAGCTTAATCTTGAGCGAAACGTACGCGCGCCAGACCTGCATGTCGGCGTGGTTACCGCGCCAGAAATTTCATGGGCGAGAGCCGCGGCCCGGGCGCGTGGGTTGAGCAGTACGGTGATTTCTAAGCTGGCAGAGCATGTCTGCTGTACCGAGGCGTTCGAGCGGGAAATTGCCAATCGCGGCTGGGTTTTATGCCGCAATGAAGGAACGATAGAGGAGGCAACGATGCAGCTGATTGCTGAGATTAACAACGTGCTGGGATCCGTAAGATGACAACCTTTTATCAACATAGTGCCATTAGCCTGGGCGGCCAGCTCATCCCGATGGCCGACTACGCGGGCAAGCTGGTGCTGGTGGTCAATACCGCCAGCCATTGTGGATTCACGCCACAATACGCAGGCCTGGAAGCGCTTTACAGGAAATACGCCGCCCAGGGGCTGGTGGTGCTGGGTTTCCCCTGCAACCAGTTTGGTAAGCAGGAACCCGGCGGTACTGACGACATTATGCAGACCTGTCATATCAACTACGGCGTGAGCTTCCCGATGTTCGAGAAAGTGGCGGTCAACGGCAACGCCGCTCATCCGCTGTTTCGTTATCTGAAGGATGAGTTGCCAGGCGTGCTGGGCGGGCGCATCAAATGGAACTTCACTAAGTTCCTGATTGGACGGGACGGCAAACCGCTCAAGCGTTTTGCACCGATCTCTACGCCGGAGAAAATAGAAGCCGCCATCGTAGCTGCTCTGGAAAGCTAAGAGTCCCTGTCATTCAACCCCTCTACTTCCAGAGATCGTCCTACTCATTGATCTGTTCGTATAACAGGTTATGACGATAACTATTTTGTGGTTTTCATGATTAAAAAATCAATCAGTGCTTTCACTCGCTTTGCATGACCGGTGCTCTTTAAGTAGTAGAGATAAACCGGTGGGTAGGTTTTCCAGTAAGGCATCATTACCGGGATAAATTGCGCTTTATCGGGCTGCAATTCATACACCGGCTCAAACAATCTGCCAATTCCAAGACCGCTGCGTATTCCATCTGCCATGACATCAATATCATTGCTGATGATTTGCCCTGGCATCTCAACGGTTAATTGCTCACCGTTATCCTCCAGCATCAGAGGCAGGATGCGGTTATTGGTGATAAAGCGGTAGCCAATGAGCTGATGCTGATGCAGGTCCGTCGGCAGTTCTGGCGTACCGTACTTTGCAAGATAGGCCGCTGAAGCATACAGACCCTCACGAAACGGTTTCATCAACTGGCGAGCCACAACACTCTCTTCCAGGATATCGCCAAAACGTATGCCCAAATCAAAGCGCTCATCGATCATGTTCACGGTTCCGTCATACACGGATATCTCAAGCTGTATTCCGGGGTAGCTTTGGCAGAACTCCGCCATCAAGGGCTTCAGAATAAGCAGGTAAGCAAAGCGTGACAGCGTAATTCTGACCAGCCCGGAGGGGTCCTGATTCAGGTCTTTAATGCTTTCCACCGCGCTTTCCAGTGAGGCCACCGCCCGGGATGTCTGTTGCAACAACTGTTCTCCGGCGTCCGTTAGCTCAATGCGCCGCGTGGTGCGCACAAAAAGCGGGTGGCCAATATGTTGCTCAAGCAGTTTTAGCGCTTTGCTCACGGAAGGTGGCGTTATCTCAAGTTTCCTGGCCGCAGCAGTAATGCTGCCTTCACCGGCGATGCTCTGGAAAATACGGATTTGGTTGTAAATGACATTGTTCATGGCGTCATCCTGAAGAGTAAACACAATCAGATTGTTAGCTGTTGGCTAAGAGTGTATGAGCTATTGCTGCTCTAAAAAACAGAATCAGGGTGGTTTATACTCACTTCCCGTTTAACAATCCACCGTTAGGGAAGCCAAATTCTGTGTCCTGATGACCAAATTAACGTGGTGAGGAGATGATTATGCAGTATGTAAACCTGGGGCGAAGTGGCCTGAAAGTATCGCGATTGTGTCTGGGATGCATGAGTTACGGCGAACCAGAACGTCTTCCTCAGCCGTGGTCGCTTGATGAACGCGCTTCGCGGCCGCTGATTCGTCAGGCACTTGAGTCGGGAATTAATTTTTTTGATACGGCTAATATTTATTCAGGTGGAAGCTCAGAAGAAATTGTCGGTCGGGCGCTACGCGATATGGCGTATCGGGATGAAATCGTCGTCGCCACCAAGGCTTTTTTCCCATGGCGTAACTCGCCAAACACAGGTTTTCTCTCGCGAAAATCGCTGTTTCAGGCCATCGATGACAGCCTTACCCGGTTGGGTATGGATTATGTGGATCTGTATCAGATCCACCGTTTTGATCACGGCACACCCGTTGAAGAAACCATGGAAGCGCTTCACGATTTGGTGAAAGCCGGGAAAGTTCGCTATATCGGTGCATCCTCAATGGAAGCCTGGCGTTTTGCCAAGATGCAGCATGTCGCTGAGCGTTACGGCTGGACGCGCTTTGTATCTATGCAACCGCAATACAATTTACTGTATCGGGAAGAAGAGCGGGAGATGCTGCCGCAATGTGAAGATCAGGGGGTGGGGGTTATCCCCTGGAGCCCGATGGCGCGCGGCAGACTGACACGCGACTGGAATGAAACCACTCCCCGAACGCAGAACGACGCCTTTGCGCTGAAAATGTATCAAAATGCCGCGCAGCAGGACCGGAAAGTGGTTGAGGTTGTGGCGCAGATTGCCGCTGAGCAGGGTGTGCCTCGCGCACATGTTGCGCTTGCATGGCTGCTGTCTAAATCTGTGATTACTGCCCCTATCATCGGTGCGACAAAAGCCGAACATCTTGCAACTGCAGTTGACGCGCTGACGCTAACATTGTCGCCAGAAGAGATCGCAGCGCTGGAGGCACCCTACGTACCTCATGTTGTTGATGGCATCGTACCGCCGCTGTCTGAACAAGCGCCACGGCTCTCACCCTTGCGAAGCCACCAGGGAGTGGAGCGCAATGAAAATGGATTATGATGCTGGCGCGGTTAATACGCCTTATCAATAATAGTGGCACAAAATTTAATGCATCCGAAAAGAGGGACATTTATGAAAGCCGGGATTTCTTTATCACTTTTGTTGACTCTGGGCTGTTCCGCTGCTGCTCAGGAACAAAAAGGAACTGTTCCACCGGTGTTCAATATGTTTGAATTCGTCATCCAGCAAAATAAAGATAATGCATACGACAGCCTGGCTGAAAAGAATATTACTGCTTCGGTAACCGGCGAATCTGGCACCCTGGCGATCTATTCAGCCAGACAAAAGTTAAACCCGTCAGCTGTTTATGTCTTTGAAATCTACGCTGATAGCAATGCCTATGAAAAACACCTGAATTCATTGAGCTATAAAGAATTTTTGCGCAATTCACCTGATATTCTGGTGGCGAACCAAACGCGTAGAATTGAGGTGAACCCGCAACTCCTGGCAGATAAACCGATTTTGCAAAGCGATAACACCATAAACAACTTTGTCATCGTTGATGTTAAACCAGAGTTCGGTTCAGATTTTCGCCATATCGTGTTGCCCGAAATGACACAGTCCATTGAGCTGGAAGAGGGCGTTCTGGCCATGTATGCCGTTATCGATAAAGCCAATCCTGACCGCTGGTATTTCTATGAAATATACGCCAGCGAAGAGGCTTATCAGGCCCATCGCATGACACCTCATTTTAAAAAATACATCGAGCAGACGGCAGAAATGACCACTTATAAAGAAGCTATCCCAATCAAACCCGGCAAGCTGATGAATAAGGGTGGCCTGAGATATGAAATTGAGTGATGAACTGCATCGTTGCTGCACTTGTAAGCTAAGTGTCTCTGTCATCTGACCACTAAACGCAAAAAGCCCGCTCGGGTTTCCCCGAGCGGGCTTCTCTAAATATGGCTCCTCTGACTGGACTCGAACCAGTGACATACGGATTAACAGTCCGCCGTTCTACCGACTGAACTACAGAGGAATCGTGTGAACGGGGCGGATAATAAACATGCCCTGGCGATGTGTCAATGCTAAAAATCATCCTCTGCGGTTCGCTTGCTGATGTTTGCAACAACCTGATGATTTGTTAAGCATTTCATGGCGTTTTATACGGCGCCGGGCCGTTTTTTATTAAGCAGATAAACCCCTACGCTTTGGCTGGCTACTCTATACTCAGTAATCTCTGGCTCCACACAAGCGGGCGTGCCGACTGCAGTTCCCGAAGAGAAAGCCTATCAAATGCATAGGGTGAGACAGGTTTGTGCGGGTGAGTTCCGCGTATAGAGTGTCTGTAATCAAGCGAAAAGGAGAAAGACCGTGAGCAATTCTGTTGATAACGAAGCGAATAGTGCCGAGCCCATTGTTGAAGCGGACAGGGAAGCTTCTGCCGGTAAGTGTCCATTCCATGCGGGCAAATCTAACGAAGTCTCTGGCGGCGGTACCAGCAACCGCGAATGGTGGCCGCAGCAGCTGAGAGTCGACCTGCTGAACCAGCACTCAAGCCGTTCAAACCCGCTGGGAGAATCCTTCGACTACCGTCAGGAGTTCGCCAAGCTTGATTATTCCGCACTGAAAGGCGACCTACGCGCGCTGCTGACCGAATCACAGGCCTGGTGGCCAGCCGACTGGGGCAGCTATATTGGTCTGTTTATCCGTATGGCGTGGCACAGCGCCGGTACCTATCGCTCTGTTGACGGGCGCGGTGGTTCCGGTCGTGGTCAGCAGCGTTTTGCTCCGCTTAACTCCTGGCCGGATAACGTCAGCCTGGATAAAGCCCGCCGCCTGCTGTGGCCGGTGAAGCAAAAGTACGGTCAGAAAATTTCCTGGGCCGACCTCTATATTCTGGCGGGCAACGTCGCGCTGGAAAACTCCGGCTTCCGCACCTTTGGCTTTGGTGCCGGGCGTGAAGACGTCTGGGAACCGGATCTTGACGTTAACTGGGGCGATGAGACCACCTGGCTGGAGCATCGCCATCCGGAATCGCTGGCTAATTCACCGCTCGGCGCCACCGAAATGGGGCTGATTTACGTCAACCCGGAAGGCCCGGAACACAGCGGTGACCCGGCTTCTGCTGCCCCGGCTATCCGCGCCACCTTTGGCAACATGGGCATGAACGACGAGGAGATCGTGGCGCTGATCGCCGGTGGCCATACCTTGGGTAAAACTCACGGTGCCGCCGATGCCAAACATGTCGGCGTCGACCCGGAAACCGCCCCGATTGAAGCGCAGGGCCTGGGCTGGGCCAGCAGTCACGGCAGCGGCGTCGGCGCCGATGCCATTACTTCCGGTCTGGAAGTGATCTGGTCGCAGACGCCAACCCAGTGGAGCCACTACTTCTTCGAGAACCTGTTTAAGTACGAGTGGGTGCAGACGCGCAGCCCGGCAGGGGCGATTCAGTTTGAAGCTTCGAATGCAGAGGAGATTATTCCCGATGCCTTTGACAGTGCGAAGAAGCATAAGCCGACCATGCTGGTCACCGACCTGACGCTGCGCTTCGACCCGGAGTTCGAGAAGATCTCGCGCCGCTTCCTGAACGACCCGCAGGCGTTTAACGAAGCGTTTGCCCGGGCCTGGTACAAGCTGACCCACCGCGATATGGGGCCTAAAGCACGCTATATCGGGCCGGAAGTGCCGAAAGAAGACCTGATCTGGCAGGATCCGCTGCCGCAGCCGAGCTATCATCCAACCGCCTATGACATCGCGCTGCTGAAAGAGAAAATTGCCGCGTCGGGCCTGTCGGTGGCGGAGCTGACCTCGGTCGCCTGGGCTTCTGCCTCAACCTTCCGCGGCGGTGACAAGCGCGGAGGGGCCAACGGTGCCCGCCTGGCGCTGCTGCCGCAGCGCGAGTGGGAAGTGAACGCCGTGGCTGCACGCGTACTGCCGGTGCTGGAGGCAATTCAGAAGAGCGAGCAGAAGGCGTCGCTGGCGGATATCATCGTGCTGGCCGGTGTCGTCGGTGTTGAGCAGGCGGCAAAAGCGGTTAACGTCGACATTGAAGTGCCGTTCACCCCGGGCCGCGTGGATGCGCGTCAGGATCAGACGGATATTGAGTCGTTTGAGCTGCTGAAGCCGAGAGCGGATGGTTTCCGTAACTATCGCGCCGCACCGGGCCGCACCTCGACTGAGAATCTGCTGATCGACAAGGCGCAGCAGCTGACGCTGACCGTGCCGGAGTTGACGGTGCTGGTAGGTGGCCTGCGTGCGCTGGGGGCCAACTTCGACGGCAGCCAGCATGGGGTCTTCAGCGATAAAGTCGGCGAACTTAACACCGACTTCTTCAGCAATCTGCTGGATATGCGTACCGAGTGGAAAGCCACCGATGCCAGCGGCGAACGCTTTGAAGGGCGCGACCGTCTGAGCGGCCAGGTGCGCTTCAGCGCGACCCGTGCCGACCTGGTGTTTGGTTCCAACGCGATTTTACGCGCGTCAGCCGAGGTTTACGCCAGCAGCGATGCTAAGCAGAAGTTTGTCAAAGACTTCGTTGCCGCGTGGACCAAAGTGATGAACCTCGACCGTTTCGATATCTGAAACTAGCCTGAGTCTGCAACCAGCCCGCCCGGGAAACCCGGTGCGGGCTTTTTTTTATTCTCAGCGGGCCGTGATAGCGTGGCGATCGCGCCTGGCCGAGAAGATAAACGCGGCGATAAACAGCACCGCGAACAGCAGCACAATGGTCGGGCCGGGCGCGCTGTCGAGGAAGAATGACAGGTAAGTGCCGCTAAAACAGACCACCACCGACAGCAGTACCGAGCAGATCATCACCGAGGAGAAGCGGCGCATCAGCAGAATGGCAATCGCCCCGGGCGCGATCAGCAGCGCAATCGACAGCACAATGCCGACCGCCTTCAGCGTGGCAACGATAGTCAGGGCAATCATACTTAGCAGCCCGTAGTGCAGCAGCGCGGTATTCAGCCCGCAGGCTTTGGCCTGCTGCGCGTCAAACGCGTGCAGGACCAGATCGCGCCACTTGATGCCGATAATCATGGCAATCACACCGGCAATGGCACCGCTCTGCCAGATATCCGCAGGCGAGATGCCGAGCATGTCGCCAAACAGGATGTGGTCGAGGTGCACCTCTGACTTGACGGAGATATAGATAATCAGGCCGACGGCAAACATCCCCGAGAAGACGATCCCCATCACCGTATCCTGCTTGATGCGGCTGTTCTCCTTCAGGTAGCCGGTCGCCAGCGCGCAGAACAGCCCGGCGCAGAATGCGCCAATAGCCAGCGGGATGCCGACGATCCACGCAATCACCACGCCGGGAAATACCGCGTGGCTCATCGCATCGCCCATCAGCGACCAGCCCTTGATCACCATAAAGCTGGAGAGCAGGGCGCAGGGAATAGCGACAATCACCGAGATGGTCAGCGCGGCATGCATGAAATCAAACTCAAACGGGCTGAGCAGCAGCTCTGTCAGGTTCATAGTACCTCCTCTCCCTGGCTGACGCGGCGGCGGCGTGCCAGCAGCCCGTGTTTCGGGGCGAAGACAAAGGCGATAAGAAACACCAGCGTCTGCGCCACCACGATAATGCCGCCGGTCGCGCCGTCGAGATAGTAGCTCACCCAGGCGCCAAAGAAGCTGGTGACGCTGCCAATCACCACCGCAATCAGCAGCAGCCGCTGGAAGCGGTCGGTCAGCAGATACGCCGTCGCCCCCGGCGTGACCACCAGGCAGATCACCAGAAAGGCGCCGACGGTTTGCAGCGCGGCGATGGTGCAGGCCGCCAGCAGGGTGAAGAACAGCAGCTTCAGGCGGGTGGGGTTGAGGCCGACCGAGCGCGCGTGGTTCTCGTCGAAGAAGGTCACCATCAGGTCTTTCCACTTCACCAGCAAAATCAGCAGCGAGGTGAAGCCGATAATCGCCAGCTGCAGGATATCTTCCGGGGCAATCGCCAGAATATTGCCCAGTACGATGGTCTGAATATTTACCGAGGTGGGGTTAAGCGACACCATAAACAGCCCGAGGCCGAAGAAGGAGGAGAAGATCAGCCCGATAATCGCATCCTCCTTCAGCCGGGTACGCTGATTGAGAAACAGCATGCTGCCCGCCGCCAGCCCGCCGGAGAGAAAGGCACCCAGCGCGAACGGCAGGCCCAGCATATAGGCTCCCGCCACGCCGGGCACAATCGAGTGCGACAGCGCATCACCAATCAGCGACCAGCCCTTAAGCATCAGATAGCAGGAGAGAAACGCGCACACGCCGCCAACCAGCGCCGAAACCCACATGGCGTTCAGCATATACTGGTAGTGAAAGGGTTCCGCCAGCCACGCCATCAGCGCTGCCCCCCAACCACCGTCAGGCCCGGCTGCGGCAGCTCATCGCTAAACTCGACGCCGCGCAGCGCGCCGCTGAAGGCATTTTCCAGATTCTCACGCGTGAAGGTGGTGGCCGTTGGCCCGCAGGCCAGCACCGTGCCTTTGACGATGGCGGTATGATCGCAGTAGTCGCTGACGGTGGCGAGATTATGGGTAGAGACCAGCATGGTGCGGCCCTCGGCGCGCAGCTCATGCAGCAGGCTGATAATTTGCCTTTCGGTGTTAACGTCCACCCCGGTAAAGGGTTCATCCAGCAGGATCACCTGCCCGCGCTGAGCAATGGCGCGGGCGAGGAACACGCGTTTTTTCTGCCCGCCGGAGAGTTCACCAATCTGGCGCTGGCGGAAATCAGCCATGCCGACGCGCTCCAGCGCCTCAGCCACCAGCCGTTTGTCCTCCGCCCGCGCGATGCGCAGCATCCCCATGTGCCCGTAGCGGCCCATCATCACCACATCCTCCACCAGCACCGGGAACGACCAGTCGACGTCTTCGGACTGCGGTACGTAGGCGACCAGGTTACTTTTCAGGGCGCGTTTTTCGCTCATGCCAAGCAGGGTGATTGACCCGCTGGAGAGCGGCACAAAGCCCATAATCGCCTTAAACAACGTCGACTTTCCGGAGCCGTTGATGCCGAGCAGCGCGGCAATGCTGCCGGCCGGGATCTGTAAGGTAGCGTCGCGCAGGGCCGTGTGCCCGTTACGGTAAGTGACCGTCAGCTGGCTGACGTCGATACCGGGCTGCTGGTTCATTTTGCTAACCCCTCGTTGATGCCGTTGACCACGGTTTCGCTGGTGACGCGCAGCAGGTCGAGATAGGTCGGCACCGGGCCGTCTGCCGCACTCAGCGAGTCGACATACAGCACGCCGCCATAGTGGCTGCCGGTTTCCCGCGCCACCTGACGCGCCGCTTTATCGGACACGGTGCTCTCGCTGAACACCGTCGGGATCTGCTGCTGTTTCACCGTGTCGATCACTTTACGCACCTGCTGCGGCGTGCCCTGCTGGTCGGCGTTAATCGGCCACAGGTACAGCTCCTTCAGGCCGAAGTCGCGCGTCAGGTAGGAGAATGCGCCCTCGCTAGTCACCAGCCAGCGCTTGTCGGCGGGGATCTGCGCCAGCGCCTGCTCGACCGGGGCAACGGCCGCATTGATTTTGGCTTTGTAGGCTTCAGCATTCTGGCGATAGGTTGCCGCGTTGTCCGGGTCATACTTCACCAGCGCATCGCGGATGTTATCGACGTAGATCAGCGCATTTTTCGGCGACATCCACGCGTGTGGATTCGGTTTGCCGCTGTACGGCCCTTCGCTGATGCCCATCGGCGCGATCCCGTCAGAGACCACGACCTCCGGCACCCCGGAGAGATGACGGTAAAAGCGCTGGAACCAGAGCTCGAGATTGAGGCCGTTGGCAAGGATCAGCTGCGCCCCCTGAGCGCGCTTGATATCGCCCGGCGTCGGCTGATATTCATGGATCTCCGCCCCCGGTTTGGTGATCGAGGCGACATCGGCGGCATCCCCGGCGACGTTTTTCGCCATATCGGCGATCACGGTGAAGGTGGTGATCACCTTGAATTTTTCTGCGGCGCTGGCAGGGGCCAGCGGTAACAGAGCAACCAGCAGGGCGCACAGCCCGCGTTTAATCCAAAGCCGTTCAGGCATTACAACCCCCATAGAGTATAAAAAATCGGCATAGTTAGCTGTTGCTATAAGGTATAGCACAGGCTATATCGCAGGGTGAATCATTTTTACAGGGGATGACAATTCAATATTCACGACTCTGAGGGTTTTCATCAACTATTGTTGATCCAGAGCCAGAAGTGAACTGAGTTAAGATGTGACTATAAACGCGAGTGCGGTGAATCGACCCGCTGCTCAACAGGCTGTGCAAAAAAACAGATAATGGTGATGATATGATTAAGAAAGCAGTTTTGGCAGCGTTAGCAATAACGGTATTTATTCAGTCTCCTGCGCACGCAATTTCTGAAAAGTACCGTCAGCAGCTCGAGCGTTCCGGCTGTACTCAGCAGTCGGAGCTGCAGGGGTGTGATATACACAAATCTAAGCAGCAGAACGCCCGCGCGGGGTTTTCTGACAAAACCATGCAGGGCGCAGCAAACGGGTTAACTGCTTTTGCCGGGAACTATATTGCCAGCCAAAAAAATGGTGGGAAAGTCGCTGAGATTCATATTGAGGGGGATAGCGTCTATGTCGACGGCAAAGAAGTTGCCGATGTAAACCATGTCGGCGATGTGCTGACCTTTCAGCAGGATGACACCGTCTATACCCTCTATTTAAATAACAAAGGCAACAACAGCTGGAAAAACAGTGATTCAGAGACCAGCGGTCCAGTAAGCGCCGAATAAAGCAAAAAGCCCGCTCAGGTTTCCCTGAGCGGGCTTCTTAAATATGGCTCCTCTGACTGGGATCGCCTTTGCCAGTAATTGGCTGATAAATAGGCTAAAATTGAATCCACTGTCTGTCAAGACCAGCAGAATGACCACCTTATGCTATACATGCCATCCATCTTGATCATACAAATCTATTGTAAGCCAGTGCAGTTTATCATCTAAGGCCTACTTAATGATTTACCTATTAGTCTCATTGAGATACGTTTAATGTAGGGGGGCACTTTGATCGTTATATTGAATCGCCACGGGTTTAACAGACACCTCAGAGTCATTTAAGATGGCTTAAAGAGAGGTGCCCATGAGCGGTAAGCGTTATCCCGAAGAGTTTAAAATTGAAGCAGTCAAACAGGTTGTTGATCGCGGTTATTCTGTTGCCAGCGTTGCAACACGTCTCGATATCACCACCCACAGCCTTTACGCCTGGATAAAGAAGTACGGTCCGGATTCTTCCACTAATAAAGAAGAGTCAGATGCTCAGGCCGAGATCCGCCGTCTCCAGAAAGAGCTGAAGCGGGTTACCGACGAACGGGACATATTAAAAAAAGCCGCGGCGTACTTCGCAAAGCTGTCCGACTGAGGTACGCCTTTATCCGTGACAACACCTGTTGCTGGCCTGTTCGCCTGCTCTGTCGGGTGCTGGATGTTCATCCCAGTGGTTTTTACGCCTGGCTTCAGCAGCCGCATTCACAACGCCATCAGGCAGACCTGAGACTGACAGGACAGATTAAACAGTTCTGGCTGGAATCGGGATGCGTCTATGGTTATCGCAAAATCCATCTGGATCTGCGGGACAGCGGGCAACAGTGCGGAGTGAACAGAGTCTGGCGACTGATGAAACGTGTCGGGATAAAGGCTCAGGTCGGATACCGGAGCCCGCGGGCACGTAAAGGCGAGGCCAGTATCGTGTCGCCCAACAGGCTCCAGCGACAGTTCAGCCCGGATGCTCCGGATGAGCGTTGGGTAACGGACATAACCTACATCAGGACCCACGAAGGCTGGCTGTATCTTGCCGTGGTTGTTGATCTGTTCTCACGCAAAATTATCGGCTGGTCCATGCAATCCCGGATGACAAAGGATATTGTCCTGAACGCACTGCTGATGGCTGTATGGCGGCGTAATCCCCAAAAACAGGTGCTGGTTCATTCGGATCAGGGCAGTCAGTACACAAGCCATGAGTGGCAGTCGTTCCTGAAATCACACGGCCTGGAGGGCAGCATGAGCCGTCGCGGTAACTGCCATGATAATGCGGTTGCAGAAAGCTTTTTCCAGTTGTTGAAACGCGAACGGATAAAGAAAAAGATCTACGGAACGCGGGAAGAAGCCCGCAGCGATATTTTTGATTACATCGAAATGTTTTATAACAGTAAGCGTCGGCATGGTTCTAGCGATCAGATGTCACCGACAGAATATGAAAACCAGTATTATCAACGGCTCGGAAGTGTCTAGATTATCCGTGGCGATTCAGGTTTAACATAGGCTGTTACCTTGTATTCTTTTTCAGGATCATAAATACCGTCGTTATAAGACAAAAATTGACACTGAGATATATATTTGTCCAGCAAGAAAATAAGCTGTATTACTATGTGTCGTTCTTCTCTTTTTCTTTTTTTCCTCTCCCAGAATGCTTCTTTTACTGTGTTAAAAATCAGCGGTCCTGCGATGGCTGCTGCTGCTCCAACTAATGCCCATGTTTCCTTTTCCACATGAATTCCTAACTGAGCTAATCACTGATGATTGAAATCTTATACCGTATGCTCACGTAGGGGGATATCTGGCGCTCCGAAGCAGGATGGGGGGCGTCACGATTCGGTAAAACCCGTATTCTACCGAATTGCGCGCCGCTGCTGCCGCAGACACAATATGTTGTGGTTTTCTCAGTTGCTGCCGATATTACATATAGTGGACGCGGGGAGCCGGACGGCCAACACCATGGCAGAACGCGCCGGTTTCACTGCTGCGCCATTCGGTAAAACTCCTGTGAGGGCGGATTTAACCGAATACGATTTACCGCCAGCGGAGTTTTTATTCTTGCTTTTTACATACTTCACAATGGCGAAGCTCAATCACAAAACGTCATTTCTGACATTAAACCAATGTCCGCTTCACGCCCTGAGACATTCGACAAGCTTTTTATGGCTTCAGTAAGGGCGAGTGTCGCGCTTCGAGAGCCAGCAAATACTTCGCTTCATCGTAGTGGGTTCTGGTCTTCCAGCAGCGGTAAATGATCCTTATCCATTTGAATGCCAGAGCCCGGATTGCAGACTGGTGAGATTTTCCTTTTTCTCGCAGTCCCTGATAATAAAGTCTGGCCCAGTATGATGAGTTAACCGTTTTGGCAGCCCATTCAACGAAGGTCTGCCCGACGAACTTGGCACACTGCCATCTCCAGTGAACCCAGCATTTCTGGCCACTTCTTTCTGTCACCGGTGCAATACCTGCGTAGTTTTGAATTTCTTCAGCGCTATTAAACCTGTCACGGTTATCACCAAGTGCAGCAAGCATTCTTGGGCCCATACACGGCCCCATGCCTGGAAGTGATTTGAACAGCCCCGCATCTGGCAATGTGTCAAACAGCGCTTCGATTCGTTCGTCATAGGTTTTTATGATTTCACTCACGACTTTAATTTGTGTCGCCAGTGCTGTTGCCATCAAAGCATTAGCCTCTATAACACTCGAGTCTGTCGTCAATGGGATCGCGTTATCAATACTTACAACACGCTGCTCGGTAAGGGCCATTGCGCGACCGCCTTTGGCATTCAGAAAGTTGCGGATCGTCTCGCGCCTGGCTCGTTTAAGTTGTTGCAGACTGGGCCATCGTATAATCAGTTCACAAAACAGTAAGCTACCCCGATGTGAGAACCACTCCAGGGGTTGAGGATAATACTGTTTAAGCGTGTTGATTATCCGGTTCACAAAACGGCGTTTATCTTCAACCAACTGACGACGCTGCTCAACCAGTTGCTGGAGTAACCGGATATCCGCATTGTCGGGTTCAATAGCTTTTATCTTTTGGGGATAACGCAGCATTAACTCTAATGCGAGCTCGGCATCCTGCGGGTCATCTTTAGCGCCGCTGGGCGAGAAGGCTTGCCGGTAACGAGCCAGTGACAAAGCGTGGACGGGGAAAACGGTGATAAAGGGATATTTTTGAAGAGCATATACCACGGGGCCCTTCTTCAGCTCGAGAGCTATGGCGATTCTACCTTTTACCTTCTGGTGTAACTCAGTAAGCCAGGCATCAAGCGCTTCTGCTGTATGTTCAATCACATGGAATACGCGTTCGCCGTTTTTAAACTGAACACAGACATCGTGTTTTTTATCTGCCCAGTCCAGACCAACGTGCGCAGCAAACTGATTAGTCACAGTCATCACCAACTCCTTTTTATCGGGGATTGGTATGCATTCCACGCTTTTCGAAAGAAATATAGCCAGCAGTTTATCTGCATGCCCTGAGTATTCGTTAGCGAACGTGGAGCACCTACTGGCTCGAAAGAAAAGCAGCGATCATCACGTGATTCTCGCTCAATATTCGTAACCAGTAAGCGCATACCCTGAATCACTTAAAAGTGTAATTCTCAGGGTGCGAATGACTATACTTCGCTCACAGCGGACCTTCAGCGCGTCACGTGTTTGTCTGCTGTGTACCAAGAGCAGACGTTGGTCACATCATTGCCCATCAATCAATTGACAGTTATTAACTTTATATATCTGTAAGATACAGACGGTGGGTAACTTTATCGACATCTACTAGCGGAATAAAGCCAGCACGTTCATAGAAGATGAACGCTGATTGAGGCGCGTTAGTGTTGATAAAATCAAACCAGCGGCCAGAACCCTCCAGTATCGCCCTGAGCAAAGCAATGGCAACTTGCCTTCTTCTCCATTCAATTCCTACATAGAGATGACGGAGTCGTCCAGTCCGAACTGAAGGCGTGTAGGGGTCTTGGTTTAATCCACACACGCCAATGAGTAGCCCGTCGGCATAAAAACCTAACAGGTCCTCACCTGCCTTATCAAAGCGGTTTTGCCCGTTCAGCCAGTTTTCTTCCAGTCTGTGTAGCATGTTAAATCCAGCAGCCATGCTCTCTGCTTTTAACGCAAAAAAGCCTTTGTTATCCGGGGTAATGCTCTCGATAAGAATATTCATGAGTAGTCCCTTTGCATTTAAAGTATTAAGTATCCCGAATAGCTGACTGTGCGCCAGGAGCGGCAGTTAGATCCGATAAATGCAATCAGTACAATGACTTTGAGAAACAGACGGCTTCTTCTCTGCCTATGTATGGGCCATAATTATCAATACGAACATATCCATTTTTCTCGTAAAAATTGACAGCCCGAAGGTTGATATGTCGGGTTTCCAGCTTAAGTTCTCGATATCCCATTTGCTTTGCAGAGGTTTCCAGAAAAGTAAGTAATGCACTACCCACGCCTGGCTCGCTTCGGTCCGAAAACATTCTTTTAAGCTCAGCTATGTTTTGTGTTAATGGGCGGATTGCACCGCATCCTATCGCGTCGCCATGTGCATTTTTTGCCAATACCCATAATGCTTTGTCATTGTTCATAGTTTCAACGGTGAAGTTGGTTTTGCCATTCTCGCCAGTAATAGCGGCAAGTTCAGCTGACAGCATTTCGATTAAGCGATGGGATTCTGAAGAAAATGGATCTGATTTCTCTACTGTTATCATGGTTATATCCTGCAAAGGGAGTTTAACCAGAATAAAGTATGCTGCCTGAAAAATCACCATATTGGAACAGATAATGGGACAACCCTGATCCTTGGCTTTATCGGGGATGCAATGTCCGTTCCTCGCTCATAACTGACCCAATCCGTTTCCGTGGATAGATCTAAATGATAAGCGAACCTCACACTTTCGATTCACGCAGGTCAATTCGGTTGAAGATGCTCATAAACGGCTTAACAATTTCTCCGAGTTGAAGCCAGAAAAATGCCGTACCAGTACAGACTGATACGGCTATCTCTGTGGTTTATTTGGTCAGAGGGGTTATCCCATTGCGCAACTGATTTCCTTCCCACAAATATAAGGTGGAGCATACGCTTTCCGGCACATATCCAGATAATCCGACCACCATTGCAACATCGCTTTACGGGCATCGAGATATTCTGCTTTATGGAGGTAAGCCGCTCGAACGCTGTTACGCTCCTGGTGACTCATCTGCCGTTCAACCGCATCCTGTGCCCATAGGCCAGACTCCATCAGGGCACTACAGGCCATTGCCCGAAACCCGTGGCCGCAGATTTCATCTTTTGTGTCATAACCCATCAGACGTAGCGCCTTGTTGACCGTGTTTTCACACATCGGTTTATACGGATTGTGATCGCCGGGGAATATCAACACCTGATGCCCGGATATTTCCCGTATCTGTTTCAGAATAGCAATAGCCTGACAGGAAAGTGGAACGATATGTGGAGTACGCATTTTTGCACCACGCCCAGAGTAGCGGACGCCGGGGATGGACTCGCGAGTGGCAGGAATGGTCCAGATTCTATTTTTGAAATCGATCTCAAACCAACGGGCGAAACGCAGTTCGCTGGAACGGATGAATAGGTGAAGGGTGAGTGATACTGCCAGGCGGGTTAGTTCTCGTCCTTGCTGGTAGTCCTCAATACGAATCAACAGCTCCGGCTGTCGCTCCAGCGGAAGGGCAGGGTAGTGGCGTTTAACGGGAGGAGCGATGATACCGTCCAGATTTGCAGCCGGATTGTGCTCTATTAACTCCTGATGTACGGCATGGCGCATGATGTTGCATATATGCTGCCGGGTACGTGCTGCGACTTCCAGCAGACCTTTTTGCTCAATGCCTTTCAGCAGGTCGATAAAGTGACGAGGTTTCAGTTCAGCTACCGGCACGTGTCCAATCACAGGAAATAAATGATTGTTCATGCTGGCAAGCAGACGGGAGGCGTGGTTCTCTGACCACGTTCGGTTGCTTTTATGCCAGTCCAGTGCCACATACTTGAAGGTTTTTTCTGGCGAGGAAGTGGCTCTTTCAGCAGAGCGCTGTTGTGCTGGATTGATATTCTGCGCCAGCAGTTTACGGATGCCGTCACGTTGTTGGCGGGCATCAGCCAAAGACACTTCAGGGTAGGCACCTAAGCCGAGGCGTGATTCTTTTCTGTTGATACGATATTTGAGATACCAGAGACGTGAACCGCCGGGATTGACCAACAGGTACAGTCCATGAGAATCGGAAACTTTGAAGGGTTTTGCGGATGGTTTTAAGCTGCGGATTTTTGTGTCGTTAAGAGACATTTGGGGGTCACTCCGTCATCGAACCAACATGACCCCAAATCTGACCACCAAATTCTCCCGATGCAGAGGGAAAACTAAAAATGCATCGGGAAGATTTTTCACGCTAACTCGTTGAATCTAAAACGCCTAAAGATTCGTGAAGATGCATGAAAACATAAATATGGCTCCTCTGACTGGACTCGAACCAGTGACATACGGATTAACAGTCCGCCGTTCTACCGACTGAACTACAGAGGAATCGTGTGAACGAGGCGAATATTAGCGGTCCGCCCCGTGGCTGTCAACTGCAAAAAAAAGTTTAGCTTTCAACTGGCTGCGTTTAAATCAACCCGGGCGATTAGTGTACAGTTCCGCCGGGATTGTGGTGTAACTGCTGCTGCTCCAGTCGCTGATTAGGATCCTGACGATAGAACTGGCGAAATCGCTGGTAGAGTGACGGGAAGCGGGCAATCAGTAGCTCCGGCGCGCTGAAGAAATACTCCGACAGCACGGCGAAGCACTCGGCCGGTTCGCTGGCAGCATAGGCATCAATACTGGCGGCGTTTTCACCCACCAGGTCAATCTCATCCTGAATGTGGTTCATTGCCGCCATCAGCTCGCGTTCCCAGCTTGCGACGTCGCGCATGGCCATGGCCGGTACGCCGTTCGCTTCGCCGCTGCCGCGTGCGTCCAGCTTGTGCGCCACTTCATGGATCACCAGGTTGTAGCCGGAGCAGTCAAAGGAGTCCTGAATATCCAGCCAGTTCAGCACAATCGGCCCCTGTTGCCAGCTCTGCCCGGCGTGGACCATGCGTTCACGATGCACCAGGCCAAATTCATCCTGCCACTCGTCGTCCACCGTAAACGGAGAAGGGTAGAGCAGCACCTCATGAAAGCCGTCCAGCCAGTCATAGCCCAGGCTCAGCACCGGCAGGCAGAACAGCAGCGCAATGCGGCAGCTTTTCAGCTCATCCAGCTCAAAGCCCTGTAACGCCACCAGCCGCTTCTGGCGCAGAAAGCGGTCGGCAAGCTGGATCAGGGTTTTGCGTTCGTCACTGCTCAGCGCAGACAGTAATGGAATGTCCAGCGCCTGTTGCCAGGGAAGCCCGCTATTTATCGCGTCGTCATCGCTTTTCCATGGCCACTTGATCATGCAGTTGACACTCCACAAAAGTAAATAAAGGGAATATTCAATCAGTTATCGGGAAGTCTGTCTGTGACTGAACGCAAACAGCGCCGAAAAAAATCAGCGCTGCGAAGGTACCTGCTGGCCTCAGATGCGGTCGAAATCGATTACCCACACCCAGGGATTCACTTCCCAACTGGTGCCGCCGTACTGAATAGCCCACTGCTTGCGGTAGGCATCTTTCGCCGAAACGGCTTCGCTGTGCATGGTGAAAAAATTATTAAGGAAGTGCGAATCAACCTGCACCCCTTCGGCCATAACGTCGTCGTCGCTGATATCCTGGATTCTCTCCACGCGCACGCCGGTGACAAGCAGGTTAATACGGCTGGCCCAGCGCGGCATATGAATCCCTGCCTGCCAACCGAACTGGTCGTCCTCTTCATCGGTACTGTAAATGCTGGAGTCAGCGCGGTACTGGCAGTAATCGATATTTTTGAACTGTAATGGGGAGTGCTGGTACTGAGCCATTTCCTGCGGGGGCACGACCGGCCCACGCCAGGTTTCTCGCACCCACAGACGGTCGCCGGGTTGACCATACGGGCAGTGGTAGCTGAGATTTTCCATTCCCAGTACGCGGTTTCCCTGCAGGTTATTGCTTAATACATCAATGCCGTAGCAGCCTTCGTGGTTATCCTGAACCGACCCAAACAGCTGGGACTTCATGATGCGCCTTGTCTGCCGTTGCTGACCGGAGAGCAGGGCGCGCACCCGTTGATCGCTAAATAAAATCGGGCGTTCTTTCATGGCTTGACCTCTAATATGACTTTCTTGACCAGTGCCTGGCTCATAAGCAAAGTAAAAATACAATACAGACAATTCCTAACTTTAGCTTAAAAAAACAAACAGGTGGGTATTTTCACTAATCATCAGCAAGTCTTATAAAAAAAATGGCGCGAAAAATTTGCACCGGGAAAGTGTGCCGCCTTCCGTCTTTGCGGTGTGGCTTAAACCTGGCTGTCGTGCGGTAACACAAATGACATTTTACCATAATACAATATGTTACTGCGACTAAAGCTTGTACGATCGCGGCCATTGATAATGGGTATCAGTTCACTTCACTGGCGGGTCAAAAGTCGTTTAAACCGTGCCAGCGTATAATTTATTGCGCAGCGCATGACTTCGGATCATAACATTTATTTATCTTTTGATCGAAAATTAGTCACACGCTAACGCATTGGTAAAAAGCTGAAAATGCAAAAAATGTTGTGAGAAGGTTAAAACAACCGCTATAAGTTTGATGTGGATCTCATTTATGCTGATATGGCCGTCCCGTTACAGTGGGCAACCACCACTGACATCTCAAAAAGTCCAAAAAATAAGGAGAAGTCTATGAACCTGACCCATTGGCAATCCCGCTTTGACGCTTTTCTTTTCGAAACCTGGCAGCATGGCGATAAAGCCCATGATATCGCGCACCTTAAGCGCGTCTGGCAAAGCGCGCAGCGCATCATGCAGGGGACAGAGGCTGACGAACTGGTGGTGCTCACCGGTTGCTACTTCCACGACATCGTAAACCTGCCAAAAAACCATCCCGAGCGTCATCTGGCCTCGAAACAGGCCGCAGATGAAACCCGGCGCATTTTGCGTGAGGTGTTTCCTGATTTTCCCGCAGACAAAATCGAGGCGGTGGCGCATGCGGTGCACGCCCACAGCTTCAGCGCTGGCGTGACGGCAGAAACGCTGGAGGCGAAAATTGTGCAGGATGCTGACCGCCTTGAATCGCTGGGGGCGATTGGCCTGGCGCGCGTGTTCTACGTTTCGGGCGCGCTGGGGCGTTCGCTATTTGACAGTAATGACCCGCTGGGGCGCGACCGTTCGCTGGATGATGCCGAATGGGCGCTGGACCATTTCCAGAAAAAATTGTTGAAGCTGCCTGAAACCATGCAGACCGCTGAAGGAAAAAGAGTGGCCGAATTTAACGCCAGCTTCCTGGTAACCTATATGGCGAAGCTATGCGCTGAATTAAAAGGGGATTTCTGTGCCCTCGATCAAAGCGTGCTGGAGGAGTTCAGCCCGCTAGCAGAGAAATATTAAATTTTTGTGACAGTATGGTTAAGTCGCACATTACGGGTTAGCTTGTTGAGACAATTCTCAGGAGAATCAGGTATGACCGACAAAGTCAGTTTAACTATCAAGATCGATCCTTCCCTTAAGGAAACGATCAAAGCCGTTGCTCTGGAAAACCAGCTTTCGTTGAGTGAAGTTGTGACGACTCACCTGGTGAAAAGCCTCTCTGCGCAGCCGGCGGCTGTTGACAGTCTCGATACTGAAGAAGCCGTCACTGAACAGCTCAGCGCTGCAGAACTCAAGCAGATCCGCAGCCTGCTGAAGAAATCGAAAAAGAAAAAATAAACCGCTTCTCAGCGTCCCTTATTTCAGGGACGCCATTTAATCCTCTACAACACAAACTGACTGACGCTATGCGACAGCCGTTGCGCATGATCGACCAGCGCTTCTGAGGTGTCAGCACTGCGGCGCGTCAGCTGCTCGCTCTCTTTTACCTGCTGATTCAGGCGACCAATCTCCATGGCGATGCTGTTAACACGCTTACTCTGCGCGTCGGCGTTGTGCTGCAGCTCGCTCAGCAGCGTCACCACGCCGGAGACGGCAGAGGCGATCTCCTGATACAGGCCGTCCAGCGCCTGCACCTGATTGAAGCCGCTGTCGATGTGCTGGTGGGTGCTACCGATCAGCCCGTCGATGGTGCGGGTGGAGGCGCTGCTTTTCTCCGACAGCAGGCCGATCTCCTTCGCCACGATAGAGAAGCTGCGGCCATACACGCCCGCATGAGCCGATTCGATGGCGGCATTGAGCGCCACCAGTTTGGTTTGCAGGGATATCCCCTCCAGCAGCGTCACGATCCCGGCAATCTCGCCGGAGGCATCGACGATCTGGCGCATCTGCGACTCGACGGCAATCACCACTTCGCCACAGCGCTGGGTCAGGCTGTCGGTAGCCTGGACCTGCTGCGTGGCGTGGCGGGTGAACGCTACGCTGTGGCCGACCTCTTCCGCCACGCGGTTGAGGCGCTGGCTGATATGATCAAACGCAGCCGTCTGCTGCTGATTGTGGGCGCTAAACTCGTCGCTCTGCTGCGCCATGCGGTCAGCGCTGTCGCGCACCGCGCTGGAGATGGCATTGATCTCACCAACGATATGCTGCAAGCCGTGCTGCATCGCGCTGATGCTATCGGTCAGCTGGCGTATCTCTGCCGACTGAAAAGCGCTGAGCTGCGGCTGTCGGGAGATGTCCCCGGTGGCGATCTGCGCCAGCCAGCTGGATACGCGGTCTAACGGTTGGATCACCCCGCGCAGCAGCAGGCCACCGCCGAGCAGCAGCAGCCCGCCCAGCAGTGCGGAGATTGCCAGCGACAGGTTGCGGCTATTGGTCAGGGAGGAGAGCGTGGACTGATTCAGTTCGCCGGACCGCTGGTTTTCCTGCGTCAGCACCTGATAGTAAGCGTCATTGAACTGCTGCTGAAACGCCTGCATCGGTACCATAAAGAAGGTATCGATATCTCTGGCATTCAGCCCTTTCAGCTGCTCCTGCAGCCCGTCGGCCAGCAAAGTGAAATTCTGCCGCAGCGGGCTCTCTTTGCTGGCGGGGTACTGCCCGAACAGCTTACGCGCCTCATCCAGCGAAGCCTGGGCGGTCTCTGCCAGGCTTTTCCAGCTGTCGACCGATCCGGTCTGGTTATCCTGCATCAGATAGATGCCGGCCCGGTGGCTGTTATCACTGGCGGTCAGCAGTTCCATGCGCGCTTTGTCCAGCAGCGCCTGGCGGTTGGAGAGGGCGTGGGTTGCCGCCACGTTATCGCCAGTGCTGCTCACCAGCCGGGTCAGCAGCAGCACGCCAGCGCACTGCAGCAGCGAAAAAATGATTAAAAACAGGATAAAGCTACCGCGCAGGCTTTTCAGCCAGCCGGGTGGCGCGGTAAAGCAAAAACGAGGGCGACGTAACAGGCGCAGCGGTAGAACGGTCAGCAGTGACATAGTGGGTCCCGTAAAATAAAACGGAGTATTCGCCGCTTTTATGTCACCCGTGTTACAGCGCACCCACCGCGGCGGCAAACAGAAAGCTGTGCGTGACAAAGGCAAATTAGTACCAGTAAAAACTGCTGGCGCGATACTGCCCTGAGCGAGTTTTGTACATCCCCATGCAGTGTTAACGATTTGCGCCTGGCGCTGGGTCAATGAGGTGATAGACTGGCACCCGTTTATCCCTTTTATTGAGTGATTATGAGCGATTTTGACCGCGTGGCAGCTGAACTGGCCGAACAGGCACGCGCACAGGCGCAGCAGAAAGAGGACCAGGACCGTCAGCTGCTGCTGCGCGTGCTGGAAATTTACGATCAGAAAACCGTTGCGGCAACGCTGCGTAAGGTCAGCCAGCAGGAGTGGACGCGCGAGTCGGTGAATCGCTGGGTGAAAGGCAACAGCCGTAAAATGCTGAGCGAAGCCGAAGTCAGCATGCTGCACGGCATGTTGCCCGCGCCACCCGCCCATCATCCTCACTATGCGTTTCGCTTTGTCGATCTGTTTGCCGGGATTGGCGGCATCCGCAGCGGCTTTGAAGCGATAGGCGGCCAGTGCGTGTTTACCAGCGAATGGAATAAGCACGCGGTGCGCACTTACAAAGCTAACTGGTACTGCGATGAACAGCAGCATCGCTTTAATCAGGATATCCGCGATGTGACGCTGAGCGGCAAGCCGGAGATTAACGAACAGCAGGCCTATCAGCACATCAGCCAGCAGGTGCCGGACCACGATGTGCTGCTGGCCGGTTTCCCCTGTCAGCCGTTTTCGCTGGCGGGCGTATCGAAGAAAAATGCGCTCGGGCGCGCGCACGGTTTTGAGTGCGAAGCCCAGGGCACGCTGTTTTTTGACGTGGCGCGGATTATCACCGCCAAAAAGCCGGCGATATTCGTGCTGGAAAACGTTAAAAACTTAAAAAGCCACGATAAGGGCAATACCTTCCGCATCATCATGCAGACCCTCGACGAGCTGGGCTATGACGTTGCCGATGCCGATACTTCCGGCCCGCAGGACCCGAAGATTGTAGATGGTCAGCACTTCCTGCCGCAGCACCGCGAGCGTATTGTGCTGGTCGGCCTGCGCCGTGACCTGAAGCTGCCGACCTTCAGCCTGAGTCATCTCTCTTCTCTCTACCCGCCTAAACGCACGCCGCTAAAAGCGCTGCTCGACCCGGTGGTAGAGGCGAAATATATCCTGACCCCGACGCTGTGGAAATACCTGTATCAGTATGCGAAAAAGCACCAGGCACGCGGCAATGGCTTTGGCTATGGGCTGGTGGACCCGGAGCGCGAACAGGGCGTGGTGCGCACGCTGTCGGCGCGCTACTACAAGGACGGCTCGGAGATCCTTATCGATCGCGGCTGGGATAAAGCGCTGGGTGAGCAGGATTTCGATAATGCCAGTAACCAGAACAACCGGCCGCGCCGCCTGACGCCGCGCGAGTGTGCGCGCCTGATGGGCTTTGAGCAGCCGGGCAGCGCTGATTTTCGCATACCGGTTTCGGATACTCAGGCCTATCGCCAGTTTGGCAACTCGGTGGTGGTACCGGCGTTTGCCGCCGTGGCACGGCTGCTGCTGCCGTGGATCGAGCAGGCGGTGCGTCAGCGCCAGATTTAGCTAAACTTAAGGTCTTGATGAAAGGAATATCACCATGGCCGACGTTCACACCTCCGAGGTGCGCAGTAAGAATATGCGCGCCATCCGCACCCGCGATACCGCGATTGAAAAGCGGCTGGCCGAGCTGTTGGTTGAGCTTGGCCTGAGCTACCGGGTACAGGATAAATCCCTGCCCGGGCGCCCCGACTTTGTGCTGCCCGATCATCAGGCCATTATTTTCGTTCACGGCTGTTTCTGGCACCGCCATCACTGCCACCTGTTTAAGCTGCCCGCCACGCGCACCGCGTTCTGGATGGGTAAAATCGACAGCAATGTGGCGCGCGATAAGCGCTACGTTGAGGAGCTGACGGCCAGCGGCTGGCGCGTTTTGCTGGTGTGGGAGTGCGCACTGCGCGGTAAAACGCGCCTGCAGGAGCAGGAGTTAAGCGCGCGTCTGGAAGAGTGGGTGTGCGCTGCCGAAAGAAACGCGGAAATTGACGAGAACGGTATTCGCCAGCTGTAGGGGCCGATCCTCTTTTCGATCGGCCCGCACCCCCGATTAAGGCTCGCAGGATTTTACGATCGGCTTTGCCGGGAACAGATATTTCCCCAACGTCACCAGAATCACCGCCAGCACGATAATCGCCAGCGCCAGCCATTCGCGGGCTGACAGGCTCTCCCCTGCGAAGGCTATACCCAGCAGCACCGCCACCACCGGATTGACGTAGGCGTAGCTGGTGGCGATAGCCGGGGTGACGTTGCGGATCAGGAACATATAGGCGTTAATCGCAATCACCGATCCAAACAGGCTGAGATAGCCGAGCGAGAAGAAGCCCGCCAACGAGGGTTTCTGCACCAGGTGTTCGCCGCTCAGCGTGCTGGCAATCAGCAATACTGCGCCTGCTGCCAGCATCTCCACTGCGCCCGCCATCATGCCGTTGGGCAGCGTAATGCGTGACCCCCATACCGAACCAAAGGCCCAGCTCAGAGAGCCGCCGAGGATCATCAGCGCACCCCACGGGTTGCCCGCCAGATGGCCGCCGCTGTTGAGCAGGATAATCCCCACCAGCCCAACGGCGATGCCCAGCCACTCGATCCAGCGCGTAGCAATGCCAAACAGGCGGCTGAAACACATGGCAAACAGCGGCACGGTCGCTACCATCACCGCTGCCAGCCCGGACGGCACCTGCTGATGCTCCGCCACGGTGACAGCGCCGTTGCCGAGCGCCAGCAGCATAATGCCAACCAGCGCGGCATTACCGGCCGCGCGCAGCGACGGCAGCTTTTCACCTCTTAGCAGCAGAAAAGTCAGCAGCACCACGCCAGCCAGCAAAAAGCGCAGCCCGGCCAGCATCATTGGCGGCCAGCTCTCGACGCCAATGCGGATCACCAGATAGGTGGAGCCCCAGATAAAATAGAGGCAGAACAGCGCGGCCAGCAGCGGCAGCAGGGCGGGGGCACGGCGTAACGTCATGTTAAAGTCGTCCTGGTTATATCAAGTTATTAAAATGTTATAAGTGGCTAATTCTGCCACTAATTATCACGGTCGGAAGGATTTTTTTTACAAAATTTGCACTCTTTGCGCATAATTGTTTAGATCATCCTCCTCTTAAATACAGCAAAGCCAGGTGGGCCATGGCCAGTGTCAAACTGACGGTAAGACGGTTGTATAAACTTAGCGGCGAACGCATGGTCAATACCCAGGCAACGGCGCGTATTTTTGTCGGCGATCGTCTCATCGCCACGGAAGAGATTAGCGGGATGACCGAAAGCCCGGTGAGTAAATATCTGCACCACGCTGAGCCGCAGGGCCAGCCGGTGCGCGTTGAGTGGGACTGTGATGGCGTTGCCGATATGGCGGTCGCCGAAATGGAGCTGTGCCCCTGTTGTCAACATGACGAACATGAATAAGGAATACGACTTTGGCAGGAACCAGCTTACTAACCTTACTGGATGATATTGCGACACTGCTTGATGACATAGCCGTGATGGGCAAAGTGGCAGCGAAAAAAACCGCCGGGGTGTTAGGCGACGATCTCTCCCTTAACGCTCAGCAGGTCAGCGGGGTAAAAGCCAATCGTGAACTGCCGGTGGTGTGGAGCGTGGCAAAAGGCTCCTTCCTCAACAAGTTGATCCTGGTGCCGCTGGCGCTGCTGATCAGTGCGTTTGCGCCCTGGGCAATCACGCCGCTGCTGATGGTGGGCGGGGCTTACCTGAGCTATGAAGGCGTGGAGAAGGTGCTGCACAGCCTGCATAAAAACAAAAGTGAGGAGACGCCGGAAGCGCGCGAAAAGCGCCTGCTGAAGGCGGCGCAGCAGGATGCCGGTGAGTTTGAGAAGAAGAAGGTAAAAGGGGCGGTGCGCACCGACTTTATCCTGTCGGCCGAAATTGTGGCGATTACCCTCGGCATCGTCTCTGAATCCCCGCTGCTGAATCAGGTACTGATCCTCTCCGGGATTGCCATTCTGGTTACGATTGGCGTGTACGGCATTGTGGCGGGCATCGTCAAAATTGACGATCTCGGCTTCTGGCTGCAGAAGAAAACCTCGGCGCTGGCTAAAGGGCTGGGTAATGTGCTGGTGGCGGCCGCGCCATGGCTGATGAAGATCCTGACCCTGGTTGGCACCATTGCGATGTTCCTGGTGGGGGGCGGCATTATCGTGCACGGCATTCCGCAGCTGCATCATCTGGTGACGGAATACAGCAGCGAGATGAGCGGCCTGATGAGCAGCGTTGTAAGCAATATGGCGAACCTGGTGGTCGGGTTCATCGTGGGGTCGATTGTGCTGTTGGTGGTCAATGGGGTTGCCAAAATGCGTCAAAAATCAGTATAAAGACGCCTGAAGTTAGTGAGTAAAACGGGAGTAATGATGAAAGACGATATTTTTGAGTTCGATATTGATGCGCAGTTAGAGCAGGCAGAAGCGAACGCCGAGAAAAAAGCCGCCGAAGTTCCGGCTGATTTAGGTGACGAAGCCGACTGCGAAGGCTGTAAAATCTAAGCGCAAACTGCGACGGATTTCACATAAAAAGCGAGTAATAAGTTTACTCGCTTTTTTTATATCCAGCGTTTTTAACTGCTTATTTGTATTTAACAAATGTTTTACCTGTCGTTAACAGCGGTGATAAGGCTCAGATGCTATAACTATTTGGTGATTTTAACCGGATAGGGAGGTGCTTTATGAGCTTTATAATCAGTGATGAAGTGCAGCATAAGGACGGTGGGCCTGCGATGATTGTCACAGGTGTTGCCAGTGGAATGGTGGAGTGCCGCTGGTATGACGGTTTTAGCGTGCGGCGTGAAGCGTTTAGTGAGCAAGAGCTTTGCGTTCTGGCTGATGCAACGCCTTTGGCGGGTTAGTTTTGTCGGTGCATGCCAGATCCCGTAGGGGCCGACCCTTTTTTCCGGTCGGCCCTTGATGTCTGGCGGCCGATCTTCTTTTTCGATCGGCCCGCAGCGTCTGTTTTACAGCTCGTTCTTAATACAGAACTCTTCCCAGCTCATGCCCAGCGCTTCGGCGTGGCTATGCAGATAGGCCTCAATCGCATCGACCATCACCGCTTTATCCGGCTCTGCCAGCTGAATAGCAAACAGCACGCCGTCCAGTTTCTTCTCGCGCACATATGCCGCATAAGCCCGCTCTTTCTGCAACTCGCGCAGCTGCTCAACGCTCATGCCCATGGTGGACGCTTGCTCAGCGGTCAGATTTTCAATGCCGGTCTTCAAATCCGGGTGCGCCTCAAGAAACAGATCTTTGGCGATGGCGTAATACTCTTCAACGGTTTTCATAACGGTCCTGCGGGGTGACGGTCTGGATAATGGCGGCTAGTGTACACAAGGTGCAGGGCAGGTGAAAGCCGGGCGAGATGCGGGCCGACGGCAGCTTATCTCAGCGTTTAATCTATCATTTTAGCTGCAGGCTGCGCTTGGTGCTTGCGGCGGGGCAGGTAAAAATTATAACGTAGCGCGTAATTGATTAGCTCAGGATGAAAAAATGAATAAGTGGATGATGGCGGCAGTGACGGCCGTTACGCTCAGCGGCTGTGCGCAGCTACCAAATTATGAAGCGGCGGTCAAAACCGCCCCTCCGGCAGCGCTGGTCGGTAACTGGCAGACGGTTGGCCCGCAGAGTGGGCTGGTGAGTGACCAGGCGATGGCCAGCCTGATTATCACCCAGGAAGGGGATACCCTGGACTGCCGTCAGTGGCAGCGCGTTATTGCCAAGCCGGGCAAAGTCACCTTTTTCGATGACGAGTGGGTTAACGTGAACAAGCAGATGCGCGTGATGACGCTGGATCTGGAAGGTAACGAGCTGCATTACGATAAGCTGAAGATGCGTAAAGTGGATAAACCGACCGTCGAGTGCCAGCAGGCGCTGGATAAGCAGGCGCAGCCTGACGCCAGCCTGCAGCCGCAGCCGTCAACCGTGCCAGCAGCCAGCACCACCATTGCCGCCCCTCAGCCGTAATTCCCAGGTCGTGGCCGCCCGGCCACGACCTGATATCTAGCTAATAATCCACACGCTAACCGATCCTGGCGCACAGCGGAACGTGGCAGTGCCCTGCTCGTCGCTGCTCACCGTCTCGCCGATATGGCCCAGCAGGTCGCGCCAGTTTTTCCCGCCGTAGTTTTCCCCCAGCGCCAGGGTTTTCTCACCCGCTTCACCGTTCGACATAATCACCACGCAACCGGAGTGATGATCGGTGCCGCTGCGCGCAAAGGCGATGCAGTTAGGGTGATCGAACCATTCGGTCTGCACTCCGTGGGCATACAGCTGGCGTGCCCGGATCAGCGCTTCCAGTTCGGGGATCGCCGGCATCTCTATCTGATACTGCCCGCCGTCGTCACCCTCATCCTCATAGCTGGCGCCGAACAGGTCCGGGTAGAACACCGCCGGAACACCGTTTTCACGCAGCAGGATCAGCGCATACGCCAGTGGTTTGAACCAGGGGTCCACCGGGGCTTCCAGCGCCTGCAGCGGCTGGGTGTCGTGGTTGGCGACAATGGTCACCGCGTGCCACGGATCGGTGGTGACCAGCGTGTCGTTGAAGATCTGGCTAAGGTCGTAGTCAGCCCCCTGTTTCGACGCATTATGGAAGTTCATCTGCAGTGGGGCGTCAAACAGCATGGTTTTACCGTCCACCTGCTGGATATACTGCTGGAGTTTATCAACCTCATGCGACCAGTATTCGGCGACGATGAACAGCGGCTGCTCCGCCACCTCCTGCACGTGTTCGATCCACTCTTTATAGAACCAGGCGGGAATATGCTTCACCGCGTCGAGGCGAAAGCCGCTGCAGTGCACTTCCTCCATCACCCAGCGCGCCCAGTATTTCAGCTCTTCGGTTACCGCGCGGTTGCGGAAGTCGATATTGGCGCCCATCAGATAGTCGAAATTGCCCAGCTCGTTATCGACCTGATCGTTCCAGCCTTCGCCGGTGTAGTCGTTAACGATTTTGAACACGCCGTTCTCATCGGGGTTTTCAATGTGGTCGACGCCGCTGAAGCACTTGTGGTCCCAGATAAACTGCGAATACTGCCCGGCGCGCACCGGGAAGGTGAAGCGGGTCCAGGCTTCGACCTCAATCACTTCCTCGTCGATCTCCTCGCGGTTATCCGGGTTGACGCGGTTAACCTGAATGCGCTCTTTCTCGTCGGCACCCATTTTGTGGTTGAGCACCACGTCAAGGATCACGCCAACGCCGTTAGCCTTTAGCGCCTCCACTGCTGCCAGCAGCTGCTGCTTATCGCCGTATTTGGTGGCGCGTGAGCCTTTCTGCTCAAATTCGCCAAGGTCAAACAGGTCATAGCTATCGTAACCGACCGAATAGCCGCCGGATTCACCCTTATAAACCGGCGGTAGCCAGACGTCGCTGATGCCAATTTCAGCCAGCCATGCGGCACGTTCGGCCGCTTCCGGCCACAGTTTGCCGCCTGTGGGGTAGTACCAGTGAAAGAACTGCAACAGCGTGGGGTTGTGCATATCCGTGCTCCATTTTTCGCCAGACGGGAAAATGAAGTATGGAGTAAGCGCAGCGAAAGGGTGGGCCAGGACGAAATTAATTATTCCGCGCTGGCCCCGGAAAGGTGTTGTATAAAGTCATACTGAGTAAACGTGAGGTTTATCCGTTCGATCCGGTAGGGAACAGCACCACGCCGGCGACATTGGTATAGGCACGATTGACGGACTTCTGGCGGCCGGCCTGCTGGATCAGCAAGGAGATTTCATCCTGGCGTGACTTCAGCAGCTTTTTGACTTCGGCTTCATTATCAAGAATGTGGCGCAGTATCGGGCGCAGCTGCTCCTGAGTACGAGCCGGAACCGGCTCATTCTGCGTAGCCTTAGCCAGCTTTTCCACGGCGCTGAGGTAGTCAACTTCCATATCGATCAGGTCGTCCCACTGGCCTTCACCCGCAAGACGCAGCATCGACTGGCTGTGGGTCAAAATTTCCTGATATATCGCGAGCAGATGTGGGGCAATGTTCATTTATACAGAGTCCTAAACCAGAGCGGTTGTGCCGGAAACCTCTTTCCAGGCATCGGCGATATTGCGCAACAGCGCTTCAACTTCTTCAATTCCGTCGGCATCGTTATCGATATTCGCGCGCAGCAGGCGGTGCACCATATAGCGGTACAAACCCAGCAGATTTTGCGTTAACTCGTCTTCAGAGGACTCATCCAGACCCTGCTTCAGACCGTTGTCGATAATGTTAATGGCTTTGGAGAGCGACTCCCCTTTTTTAACCGTATTGCCGTCCTGCAAAAACAGGCGTGCGCGAACCAGGGCGCTGAGCGCCCCGTCGAACAGCAGAGTGATCAGCTGGTCATTGCTGGCACTCATCACTGCACTTTCCACGCCGACTTTTGCATAGGCCTGGGTACCGCTTGCGCTATACATCATGGCTCCTTACTTGGTTGTACTGCTTGAAGTCTCAAACTGCGACGTCAGATAGCTACTGGTGTTGTTGAGCTTGCTGATCGTCACGTCCAACGCGGTGAACTGGGTTTTTAAGCGCGCAATAGTGGCATCGATATTGTCGCTGACCTTGTTGTACTGTTGGGTCAGATTGTTCAGCGTTTTGCTGACGCCGTCGGTGGCCGCCTGCACCATGCCGGTGCTGGAGAGCCAGCTGGTCAGGTTGTTAGAGAGCTTAGTCGCGATGCCGGTGGTTTTACCGTCGCCAACGATCATTGCCTTAATGCCGTCCGGGTCTTTTGCCAGGGCCGCATCCAGTTTAGTCTGGTCGGTATTCAGCTTGCCGCTGGTTGGATCGGTCGTAATGCCAATCTGTGACAGGGTTTTGTAAGTCGAGGTGCTGCTGGTATTGGTCAGCATATCTTTCATCTGCGACTGTATAGTACGCAGAGTGCTGTCGCCAAGCAGGGCACCATTGGTGGTGTCCTGCGCATCTGTCCCGGCATCCACTTTGGTGTATTTGGTCAGAGAGGCAAAGGCATCCTGCAGGGTGTTATAAGCTGTCACCCAGGCGGCAATCGTGCTGGACGCGCTGCTGGTATCTTTAGTCACGGTCAGCGTCTGGGTGCCGGTGGTTTCCCCGCTCAGGTTCAGCGTGATCCCTTCCAGCGCATCGCTGATAGTGTTGCTGCTGTTCTCAATCTCGACATTGTTGACTGACAGCTTGGCATTCTGCGCCGCGATGCTCTGCGTCATATTGCTGCTGCTGGTGCCGTCATAATTGAGCATGCTTTGCAGCGCGCTGTCACCGCTGACGCTGATCGTGGCCGCATTGTCTACGCCGGTTTCGTTCGACGTCATGGAGAGACGATAGCTGCCATCGCCCGTTTTAATAATGCTGGCGGTGACGCCGGCATCGGCTTTATTGATCGCATCACGAATGCCGGTCAGCGAAGAGTTCGCGGCGCTTACCGTCACGTCTACTGCTTTATCACTGCCCGCCAGCTTAATTGAGATAGTGCTGTCAGCCGTCGCCAGCGCGGTGCTGTTACTGCTTTGGGTCGCCGAGGTCAGCGTCTGGGCTGACGCCAGCTGGGTGACGGCAATGGTATATTTACCTGCTACCGCACCCGTAGTGCTGGTGGCGCTGAAAGCGGTAGAGCTGCTGACTATTTTATTGGCGCTGAACAGCGTGGCGTCATTCAGCTTGGTGTTTGCCGTCTGAAAGGTGGTCAGCGCGCTTTTCATGGTGCTGTAGGCGCTCAGCTTTGAGGTGTAAGCCGTCTGCTGTGTTGAGATCGGCTTTAGCGCTGCTTTTTCCGCCGCCTGCATGCTGTCGAGAATCGAGCTTAAATCCAGGCCGGAGCCGATACCCAGGGTAGAGATGCTAGCCATGATATTTCCTTTATAGAGTCAACACGGAGAGTGAATACCGTGGTTATCGGCCATTGATGCACAAAGTTTACGATTAATTATCCGGCGGCAATAAAACGAATAGCGGTAATAAAGAGGGGTATTTCAGCGAGTAGGGGGAAGTGAAAAAAAATCGGCGCGGAACTAAAAAAATTCTAAAGGTTACCGTGGGGCAGACGATAACAACTTTGACGGCGATGAAGCCGGGGGGCAAACAAGCCCAACCACTTAACCCGAAATGATTTAACAGGAAACTTTATCATGGCACAAGTAATCAATACCAACAGCCTCTCGCTGATCACTCAGAACAACATCAACAAAAACCAGAATGCTCTGTCTACCTCTATCGAGCGCCTGTCTTCTGGCCTGCGTATCAACAGCGCGAAAGATGACGCTGCGGGCCAGGCGATTGCTAACCGCTTCACCTCTAACATCAAGGGCCTGACTCAGGCTGCGCGTAACGCTAACGACGGTATCTCTGTTGCACAGACTACTGAAGGCGCACTGTCAGAAATCAACAACAACTTACAGCGCGTTCGTGAACTGACCGTTCAGGCTTCTACCGGTACTAACTCATCTTCAGACCTGTCTTCCATCCAGGACGAAATCAAATCCCGCCTGTCTGAAATTGACCGCGTATCGGGTCAGACTCAGTTCAACGGCGTGAACGTTCTGGCTAAAGACGGCAAAATGTCTATCCAGGTTGGCGCCAACGATGGCGAAACTATCGATATCGACCTGAAGAAAATCGACTCTAAGACTCTGGGTCTGGACAGCTTCAACGTGAACGGTCCTAAAGGTGCAATGACAGAAATGTCAGGAACTGCAGCCTTTAAAGCTTACTTCGGTGAGACCACTCAGGTGTCAGGTGCAACTGTTTCTGAGAAATCTGCTGGTGACCTCGCTACTCGTCTGGGTGTTGCTTCAGGAAGTGTTTCTGTTGAAGGTGCTAAGATCTATAAAGATGAAAATGGCAACGTATTTGCAAAAGTTACTGTAACCGCATCTGGTGCTGCTGAAGTTAACAATCTGAAGAATAATGGTATCGAAAGCACCAGCGGTACTCCTCAGTCCTTCTACATTGCACTTGATCCGCAGGCGGCAGATGTCACTACACCGACAACAGCCAAATTTACAATCGATACCTCTAATTTTGACCCATCATCACTGACTAAGGGTTCTTCCACTAACCCGTTGGCCAAACTGGATGAAGCGATTGCATCTGTGGATAAATTCCGTTCATCTCTGGGTGCCATTCAGAACCGTCTGGGTTCTGCGGTAACCAACCTGAACAACACTACCACTAACCTGTCTGAAGCACAGTCCCGCATTCAGGATGCTGACTACGCGGTTGAAGTATCAAACCTGTCTAAAGCGCAGATTGTACAGCAGGCGGGTAACTCTGTGTTGGCTAAATCTAATCAGGTTCCACAGCAGGTTCTCTCTCTGCTGCAGGGCTAATAACCTAATAAGACTAAATATTGACCCCGCCTTTGCGGGGTTTTTTTTCATCTATATGATTTATAGCTTGTAATTACACTTAGCCCTTTAACTCCCACAGGCACAATCCAGTCTGACTCTGCAAGATATCTTTATTTAAAGTTATCTGCTAATTGTCTGACCTTTTTACATTGATGATATTGACAAATTGACAATTTCAAATCTCTAGAATTTTCACTGAAAAATTTTCAACATATTGTAATTATTGGTTTTATACTAATCCAATTAGCATTGCTGGTTAGGAAAGTTACTGACTCTGCTGGGTATGAATGTGCGATCTCCACTCTTCAAATGATTCCCTCCCTAAAAACGTATCTTATTGTTTTATCTCATGAAAAATACTATATTTAGGCATCACAGTCGATCAGATAACAAATTTTTGAAAGTATAAAACTACTTTCAGAGTGGCTAAAGTGACATTTGTAGTCGACTAATGAGGGTAATTAAACCCAAATTGAGGCCTTAATCAACCCATTGTGTGACTGATAGGATCGTAAAATCTTAGTATTATTGATCTATTGGTGAAATCGTCCATGGCGAAAGGTGAGAGAGTTTGGAAACGTTCAGTTGAAATTGATTATCAGTCAACACAGGCGTTTTTTGATGCGCGTGGGAATGGAAAATATGAAAATCCATTAAGTGCAACAATGTATCAAGATCACGAGCCTGAACTCGTGGCTAAAAGGGACTTAGCAGAGAGAAAGGTAGTGACTTCATTACTTCCTCTGCATCAGGTTAAAAAAGTCTTCGACATGGGATGCGGTATCGGAAGATGGGCTGGATTTTTTTGTAACACGCCACATGCTGCAAGCTATCTGGGGATTGATTTTTCATCGTCACTTATTCAGCAGGCACAGCGCCTTGCAGTTGAAAAAGACTGGAAAAATGCAAAATTTCAGATTATGTCTGTAACAGAAGTAAATAATGCAGAGCTTTCGTTATCTCCACCTTACGACTTCATAATGATTTCTGGCGTCCTCATATATCTTAATGATACTGACTGCTTAAAAGTGTTAAAAACAGCATTGAGCCTTTGTGCCCCAAATGGAATCATCTATCTTAGAGAACCTTTGGCTAAAGAGACAAGATTAACATTGCAGGATGTATATTCAGAGGAATTAAAAAACACTTATTCAGCAATATATCGAACAGAAACCGAGATGGCTGAACTTATCGAGAAAGTGTTTGATGAAAAAAAATTCATATCTCATGGTTGGCAAGAGCTTTTTATAGATGAATTAGAAAAAAGAAAAGAAACCCGGCAGTATTTTTCTATGTTAAAAAGGTGGGCATGAAATGAAAACAGCCTATTGCTTTGACCTTGATGGAACCTTAACTAGGCAAGAGTTATTGCCTTTGATTGCTGCATCTATTGGACTGGATGATGAAATATCAGTATTAACACAGGCTACCATTGCCGGAATTCTTCCTTTCGAAAAATCTTTTAAGTTGCGAGTGCGTCTTCTTAAAGAAGCTAAAATCGAATTAATCCATAGAATTCTGGAAACTGAGGTTGATTTTCGGCACAACATTCTTGAGTTTATACAAAAAAACCGGAGCAATTGCTTCGTGGTGACCGGGAACCTTGACGTTTGGGTTAAACCTTTATTAAATAAATTAGGTGTTGAAAGCTTTACATCGTTAGCGTCATTGGATCAGGAAGGGCGTCTGAACGGAGTTAGTCATATTCTTAATAAATCAGATGCAGTCAAAAGCTTGAGGAAAAGATTTGACAGGATTGTAACGATCGGGGAAGGAATGAACGATGTACCCATGTTTGAAGTAGCTGACTGGCGGATTGCATTTGGGGCTACTCATGAACCTAACGGCACGTTATGTAAACTAAGCGACTTTATTGTTTATGATGAGGGTTCCTTATGTCGTCTGTTAAAAATGCTGTAATAAGTGCTGCAGGTATAGGTTCTCGCCTTGGATTGAACCTTCCGAAATGTTTGATTGAGATAGCAGGTAAGAGTCTACTTCAATACCATTTTGAAAGGCTAACTGATATTGAAAATGTCTGGCTTGTGGTTGGTTTCCAGGAAGAAGCTGTAATCAATGAAGCAAAAAAAATCCGCCCCGATTGCATTATTGTTCGTAACCCAGACTACATGAATACAAACACCTTGCAAAGTATATGGCGTGTTGCTCGTCATTTGAAAGATAAGTTTTTGATAATAGATGCAGATACTTTAATACAAAATGAAAGTTTTGAAGATTTCATTTCTAAAGCTAAAGACTCAAATCATCTCATCGGGGTATCATCTTGGACGACCCATGATGGAGTTCGGACTAATCTTGATAAAGAAGAGGGGCAGGTAATTTCTTTTACTCGTGAATTAATTTCAGATTATGAATGGACGGGCATAGCTATTGTAAGTCCATTCATGATTATTAATGAGAAGAAATATGTTTATGAAGCTTTAGAAAATTTCCTTCCTATTTCTTCTTTTAAAATTAATGCGTTTGATATCGATACCATTGAAGATCTTGATATGGCCAAGAAAGTTATGACATTAGGTTGGAAATAAAATGAAAAATTCTCATCATGAATTGAATGCAAAGCCGGATTTTGGTGTTGTGGATTTAACAGATATCCATGATTCGACGGCTAAAATAAATTTTGAAATGGCCAAAAAAAAAGATAAGATTGTTATATTTGGTTCAAATTATGGTGACGAGGTTATTGAAAGTGCCACTGAGTTCAAAAATGTTATGGTGCTTGATAGTCGTATTCCTTGCCTGAATCATGCCAAATTGAAAACCGATCTAAAAGGATTGAGAAATGTAGATTTTTTCAATCAACATTTCATGGACTTTCAAAGCTCTGAGGTATTTGATTGTATTTTGTTAGCTTCTTGTTTAAATGATTATCAGGATGAATTCTTTCACCTAAGAGGGTTGTTAAAAGCCGCTACACTATTGGCGCATGGTGGTGTATTAATGATTGTTGTTCCCGTTAAGGAACAGGAATTTTATATATCTTTAGCTCTGCGATTGGGATTTTCCCAATGTTCTAAGTTAGGCGAATACAATAATTTAAACACAAAAAACATTTGTCTCACTTTTAATCTAGATACTTTTTCCACATCAAAAGAAATTAATAGTACACTCAAGGTTGCTGGATTTGGCAGTATGCACTTTCATTTCCGCTCTCTTAAGCCATTGGTCAAATTATTTAAAAATCATTTAGTTACCCTTTCTAAAGAAGATGTGATTTCATGGCGCCCTGATGTTATTGTAGTGGCCGATGGTTGGTCAGTTGAATACTGGCGCGATTATTGTGATGCGAATAATGTTTTGCTGATAGGCATGCGTCACGGATCAGTTACTCGATATGGATTTGCCGAAAGCCAATACAACTACGCAGATTATATGTGTGGAAGCCCATGGGATATTGAAGATACATTGTTATCAAAAGTTCAACCACGGAAGGGATTTTTAATTACTGGGAATTCATGGGTCGATGAAGTTTTCAAAATTGAAAAATCTATTCTGAACAAAAATAATCCCACTATTCTCTTTGCTCCAACCTATAATCCAGAAATAAGTTCTGCTGTTTACTTTGGTGAGCGTGTTGTTTCTCTAATACGCAGCGTATACCCCTCTTCGAAAATTATTATAAAACCTCACCCAGCAATTGTTGAGCATGAACATGGATTTGTGGTAGATAAAAATATTTTCCGTGAACTTATGTCAATATGGCGTCAACAAAGTATTGACGATCCCTTGGTAGAATTGATTGATAATCCTGAAGCTAGCATTGCTGAAAGTTTTGCACAAGCAGATATTCTCTTGGCTGATGCTTCCTCCTTGATTTATGAGTTTATGGTGCTAGATAGACCTATTATCCTTTATTCTACAGAGAAGAAAGTTGAACACTGGGAGTATAACCCAGACGCGCCAGGCAATGCATGGCGTGATATAGGATTAGAATTTAATGAAGATCAACAGTGTGTTGAATATTTGCGCAATGCATTCTCACTTCACGATAAGTACTGTCGAGTTGCACAATATGCACGTACTCAGTTTCTTCATGGGATTTACCAAGACGGTGAATCAACCAATCGTGTAGCTAATGCGATAATAAATCAATCCAAACTTGAAATACTAGTTTATGGGGATTCAACCACTTGGGAAGAAAGGGTTGCTATAGCTGAAAAATTGTGTCAGACATTCGCGTTTAGTCGTATTTCTATTTTGAATGATGTTGCCTTTAATATTGAGAATTTTTCAACTTATTGTGACTGGAAAAAATGGTCTCTTTCCTTGAATCCCTCTTGTTCTAGGCATCAAGATGTTTTATTGGTGAATGCCGATCATGGACTAATACCTTCCAGCGCCCATCAGGTCACAAAGGGGCGTCGGGATCTGGCTCGGAATGAACTCCATAGCCTCGTTATCAGATCAAAAGGAAGTTGTGCTTTAGCGCTAATATCATCTGCAAACCTGACATCTTTCATTGCTTGCTCGTTACATGAAGAGGATGAGCGAGAAAAAGATTGGCCAAAAGAAGAGCTAAATATTACACTTGGGAAAGGGATAGTACGTAACCCTGGAAAATCACTTTTTTTTGTAAGTGATGTAGCGGAATTAGAAGTAAATTCCGCAATAACTGGTGTAAAACCCAAAAAAAATCACATCCAATTACATATTAGTCTTCTTGAAAAAAGTAAGTATAATAAATTCCCCCTGAAAACTAAAATCTTTGTAAATGGTGAACTATTAAAAGAGGTTACGTTTGATGGTGTCAATGACCAAATCCTGACCATTCCATTTATTGTAGGGTTAGACAATAGGTCGGTAATTAAATTAGTAAGTGATGCCAGGGCTGAAGGCATGTTAGGTGTTATTGATAATATTTCCTTCATCATGCGAACATCATACATAGACATCGATTCTGTTATTAAAATAGACAATGGTATCAGTGCGTGGTTGAATAAAAGAAAATTGAATGCTGCTCAGGAGGAATTCGTAAAAAAATATAGAGAAAGCATGTCGATCGTAACCACTAATGTTTTATGTCTTGTTATAAACAATGGGCATGAGCGAAAGTTACAAAATACACTAAATAACCTCAATGACATCAACGGTTCAGGTGTAAATATTAACCTTTCTCCTGTCGTTATAAATAGTATCATTGAACCCATTAATGGATCAGTTTATGAGCATTGTGCATCAGGTCTTAGTGAACTGACGCTTAATCTTAATCAAGAGATTTCTTCCAGTACCTGTGACTGGTTTATCCTGCTTAAAGCGGGGGAAACCTTTACGCAAAGTGGTTCAATCGTAGCAAGTCTACAATTACCATTGGCCAAAAATTGTGCTGCTATTTATACCGATTCATTATTCGAAAGTGATGATGGAATAAGTAGCGTCGTACTCCACCCTGACTTTAATCTCGATTTGATTTTGAGCTTACCTTCTGTCATGACGGAAAACTGGATTTTCAATCGTGAAACATTCATTCAGCTTGGTGGTTTCAGTTCAGATTACCCTCGTGCAACAGAATTTGAGTACATAACACGAATCATAGAAGAGAGAGGTATTGGTGTTATTGGTCATTTAAATGAACCTGCAATCCTCAGGGAACCTTTCAAATTAAGCTATGTTGAAGATCAAAAACTTGTTATTGAAAAGCATCTTAGAAATAGGGGTTATGTAAACGCCGAAGTTACTTCGGAAATTATAGGCGTATGGCGGTTAAAATATAATGTTGATTATGAACCACTTGTTTCAATAATCATACCTACTAAAGATCAACTTCCATTGTTAGTAGCTTGTGTTACTACTATTTTGGAAAAGTCATCGTATCATAATTACGAAATTCTGATTGTTGATAATAACAGCGAGCTGAATGAAACAAAAACATGGTTAGATGGTATAGCACAGGTTGACCCAGAAAGGATTCGCGTTATTTCTTACCCTTATCCTTTTAATTATTCAGCAATGAACAATATGGCTGCACGCGAAGCTAAAGGGGAATACCTGGTTCTGTTGAATAATGATACGGCTATCATTCAAAATGAGTGGTTGAACAATATGCTTAACCATGCATTACGTCCAGAAGTGGGGATAGTGGGTGCCAAACTTTACTACCCCAACAGTTGTATTCAACACGCTGGAGTGGTCCTTGGGTTGCGTGGGCCTGCAGACCATCCATTTATTGGAAAAAATAATGATGATCGCGGTTATCTTTACAGGTTAGTTGCCGATCAAAACTATACCGCTGTCACTGCTGCCTGTTTGATGGTGCGTAAAGAGGTATATGATGCTGTAGGCGGTCTGGATGAAGAAAACTTCAAAGTTTCTTACAATGATATCGATTTCTGTCTTAAAGTACGTGAAGCGGGCTACATGACTGTGTGGACACCTTATGCCAAAGTGATGCATGAAGGGAGTGTCAGTCAAAGCAAAATAGATTTAACAAAACAGCATGAAAAGATTATACGTTTCCAGAACGAACAGGATGCAATGTATAAAAAATGGTCGCCACTTATTGCTAACGATCCTGCTTATAATTCCAGCCTGACTAAAAATGGAGAAGGCTTCGAGCTAATTGAAAACAGTACGTTAACTTGGCAGCCAGTTTTTTGGAAACCAGCACCAAACGTTCTCGCCCATATGGCAGATGAAAATGGATGCGGAAATTATCGTATTATAAAACCATTTGAAGCAATGCAGCATTCTGGTTTGATTCAGGGTACGCTTTCAAATTTACTTCTTAGTTACCCTCAACTAATGCAGTTAGAAACTGATAGTATTGTTTTTCAGCGAGAGATTTCACCTGAGTTTCATGAATGGATACGTAGGGCGTCAAAATTCTTATCGGTATTCAAAGTTTATGAATTGGATGATTATTTGCCAAATGTGCCGATTAAAAATATGCATCGTGCGCATATGCCAAAGGATATTTTGAAGTCTTTAAGAAAGAGTTTATCATTAGTTGATAGATTTGTTGTTTCTACGGCAGCTTTAGCCAACCGTTTTGATGGTCTACACAATGATATTCAAATTTCTGAAAATCGTTTACCTGTGAAAGAGTGGGGTAACTTAATCAGTCTTCGTGGACAAGGAAGAAAGCCGAGAGTAGGTTGGGCTGGTGGGTCAAGCCATACTGGAGATTTGGAAATGATTTACGATGTTATTCGTGCGTTAAGCGATCGGGTAGAATGGGTTTTCATGGGGATGTGCCCGCCTAAACTCCGTCCTTACTTATACGAATATCACCACGGTGTTGACTTCGCAAGCTATCCAGAGAAATTGGCAAGTCTTAACCTCGATCTAGCTCTTGCCCCGGTTGAAGACAATGAATTTAACCGATGCAAAAGTAATTTACGGCTTTTGGAATATGGTGCTTGCGGCTATCCGGTCATTTGCAGTGATGTTGAGTGCTATCGGAATGACTTACCAGTCACTCGCGTCAAAAATCGTTACAAGGATTGGATCGAAGCTATTGAAATGCATCTTGCTGATCCAAGCACGTCTCTGAAAACAGGTGATGCCTTAAGAAAAGTTGTGCTTGAACATTGGATGTTAAAAGGCGAGCCTTTGAAGCGCTGGAGTGAACTTTGGTTGCCATAATTTTTTAATATTAATCAATTTCTAAACGCTCCTGTTCGCAGGAGCGTTATGCATTAAGAATGCTCTAGAAAATATCATTCTAATTGGATTTCTATATTCTGGTGAATTTTATAGGGTGTTTTTGGTGATTAATTAACACTACCGATAATCATTGGAATTATATTTATTGATTTATTTTAATGCGAGTTTGGTGTTTTGATAACCAATGCTGAGCGTTTCCTAAGGATTCTTTAAGCTCCGAGGGCGTGGTGACTATTTTAATGAAAAATTTGATTTTAGCATTTTTTTAGATTTGTGAAGCGAGCTTGTTAGAATTCCACTTTGGAAGTAATCTCTTTAAGTAATTATCAGAAATATCCGGTGCTTTATCACAAGTACATCTAACTTTTTATCTTACTTTGTTGAAACTGTTGCATGGTCACGGTTAATCAATGGTAAGGTCTATAGCGTAAAGAACCATTGCACCCTAACATCATGCCCTTTGGTCGTCTGGTTTTAAAATATGAATAAAAACGATTTATCTTGTGATTTTAGGGAGAGGATTTACGTTAGCGTCCATTTTGACATGGTTCCTGGTTCAGAAGAATGAAAGTCTTACAGTTCATCAAAGCATGGGCGTCTAATTTCTCTTTACCCTGCATCAAACGGGTACATTACAGAATTTTAACCTGCTGCCGATAACTACAACCAATGTCACTTTGCGAGTTGTCCTGTAGATGATTAACACGCATTAATTTCATGGGGTTCAACAATGCGCTTCAATTATGACTTGTTACCTGGGGAACTGCTGCCGTTTGAGGAGATAAACGACCGCTACAGCAAAAAGTACCCTGACGATAAATCGTTGACTACCCGGGGGTTGCTTAGCCCGTCGACCTCCAGCAAGAACTGGACTATCCGCGCGATATTCGCCAGCAAGGATAGCCATATTCCGCTGGAAGACCTGCTGTTTATCAGCAACGATAACGAACGCAAAAATTACCTGCAGCGCTTTGAACACTATTTGCAGCGCCAGGAGAGCTTCCTCTATTTTCGTCGTCCGCTGGAAGCCGCGCCGTGGAACAGCTGGAAGGTGATGGGTGAGAGCAGGGTGCTGGCAATGTTGGATCCGGCATCCATTATGGCGCAAAGCCTGCTGCAACAGCGTGGCTATACCTTAACCCTGCTGCGCAGTGATGAAGAGGATGAGTACTGGCAGCTGTACGACCGCCAGTCGCAGCCGTGCTTCGAATACTCGCGCCAGCTGCAGTTTATTGTGGTGCTGACCTCGCCGCTGCTGCCGCCGCCTGCCGGGGTGATCCAGGGGACGCAGGTCGGGCGCCGTGTAAAAGCCCGGCTGTGGCATCGTGCCAGTCATCATGAGTTCAGCAATGCGGTACGCGCGCGCTACGGCGCCTGCGTCATCACCGGCACGCTGCTAACCGACGAGCAGGCGTGGCCGTGGGTGGAAGCCTGCCACATCGATACGCGGGAAAATGAGCAGGGCTTCCTGCTGGATAACAGCGCGGATAACGGCCTGTTTCTGCGCAGCGACCTGCAACGACTGTTTGCCAGTAAACGGCTGTCGATTGACCCGTTGAGTGGTTCGGTGCATTTTCGCCGCACGTTACAGGAAGATAACACCCTGCTGCCGTTTTATCAGCAGCTGGAAGGGAAAGTCTGCGCCCTGTGGTCACAGGTGCCGGAGAGCACGCGCCAGCGTTTATCACTGAAAGCCTGATTACCGGGATCCCCGCGTCCTCTTTTTGTGACGCCGGGGATCTTTCAGGGCGACAAAAATGAAATAACCCGCCTTTTTTACCGCTATTCCCCCAATCAAAATGCCCTACAGAAACAGATAATCGTGCCGATAACTTAATTAACGCAGGGTAGGTCAGAGTGAACGATCTATATACCGCCGATGGCGTGATGGACAAACATTCGCTGTGGCAGCGATACATACCGCTGGTTCGCCATGAAGCGTTGCGCCTGCAGGTCCGTCTGCCGGCCAGCGTGGAGCTGGACGATCTGCTTCAGGCTGGGGGTATCGGGCTGCTGAATGCCGTAGAGCGCTACGACGCCCTTCAGGGCACCGCATTTACCACCTACGCCGTTCAACGCATTCGTGGCGCGATGCTCGACGAATTACGCAGCCGCGACTGGGCACCACGCAGCGTGCGCCGCAATGCGCGCGAAGTGGCGGGTGCCATGCATCGGGTTGAACAGGCGCTGGGGCGCACGGCATCCGAGCAGGAAGTGGCTGCGCAGCTTGATGTGTCGCTGGAGGAGTACCGGCAGATCCTGCTGGATACCAATAACAGCCAGCTGTTCTCTTACGACGAATATCGTGAGGAACACGGTGACAGCGCCGAGCTGGTGACGGATGGCCACGAAGAGGCTAATCCGCTGCACCAGCTAATGGAAGGGAATCTGCGCGAACGCGTCATTGAAGCGATCGAAGCGTTACCCGATCGCGAAAAAATGGTGCTGACGCTCTATTACCAGGAAGAACTGAATTTGAAAGAGATTGGCGCCGTGCTGGAAGTGGGGGAATCCCGCGTCAGCCAGCTGCACAGTCAGGCGATCAAACGCCTGCGCGCCCGGTTATCGGGAGCGCGCTGACAAAGTCAGTTTTGCACTCTCAACACCAACCGGGGAATCTCGCATGGGATCCAAAATTAAAATGAGGCCGTTGAGCCGTTATTTGAAAGACTACAAACACAGCCAGAGTAACTGTTCCCACTGCGGTAAGGTACTGGACAGAATGGCGCTGGTTTTTCGTGGTCAGATCATTAACAAAGAGGCCATCGCCCGGATGGATCAGCTGATCGACGATCAGGTCTGGTTAAAATTACAGAATGAGCTTACGGCGCTGTGCCGTTTTTGTAGCGATATCTTTTGCAACACGCATCCGACTTACTTTGACATCATGGCGTTCAAGCAGTACCTGTTTGAGCAGACCGAAATGAGCCACAGCACCATTCGCGAATACGTTGTTCGCCTGCGCCGCCTCGACGATATGCTGTCAGCGCGTAATTTTCCGGCGGAAAAACTCAAAGGCCCGAGCTGGCATGAGTGCCTGGAAAATGACCTGCCGGATGCCGGCAACAATAACTACCGTATTGCCCTGCGGAAATACGATCAGTTTCTTGGCTGGCAGCGTAATTAGTTATCACTAAAAGGAAGATGACCAACCGGTCATCTTCTGTAACACTGTAGGGATAATATTTAACGCCTGCTGCGGAGGCTGCGTTGTCCTTACTGAATATCAATAATTTCCCCCGTCTCGAACTACTGGGTGCGCCCACGCCGTTGGAGCATCTTCCCCGCCTGTCCGAATATCTGGGCCGCGATATCTTTATCAAACGTGACGATGTCACGCCGGTTGCCCTGGGCGGCAACAAGCTGCGTAAGCTTGAATTCCTCGCGGCGGATGCCCTGCGTAACGGTGCCGACGTGCTGCTGACGGCCGGAGCGATCCAGTCTAACCACGTGCGCCAGACGGCGGCGGTGGCGGCGAAGCTTGGCCTGAAGTGCGTGGCGCTGCTGGAAAACCCGATTGGAACCACCTCTGCCAACTACCTCAGCAACGGTAACCGCCTGTTGCTGGAGCTGATGGGCAGCGAAATCATTATGGTCGATGCGCTGCACGCGCCGGATGCGCAGTTAGAAGAGCAGGCCACGCTGCTGGAAGCCCAGGGCTTCCGCCCGTATGTGGTGCCGGTCGGCGGCTCGAACGCGCTGGGTGCGCTGGGCTACGTCGAGTGCGCGCAGGAGATCGCCCATCAGAGCGAAGGCGTGGTCGATTTTGCCGCCGTGGTGGTTGCCTCCGGCAGTGCCGGGACGCATGCCGGGTTGGCGGTGGGGCTGGAGCTGCTGCTGCCGGACACCGAACTGGTGGGCGTCACCGTGTCGCGCAACGTGGCGGATCAGCTGCCAAAAGTGGAGAAGATCCGCGCCGAGCTGGCGCACTCATTAGCCGTGACCAGCAGCGCGCCAATTACGCTGTGGGATGACTATTTCGCGCCGCGCTACGGCGAGCCGAATGAAGAAGGCATGGAAGCGATTAAACTGCTGGCGCGTCTGGAAGGTATCTTCCTTGATCCGGTCTACACCGGCAAGGCGATGGCCGGGCTGATCGACGGTATTGCGCAACAGCGCTTCCGTCGTGAAGGGCCGATTGTGTTTGTTCATACCGGTGGTTCACCGGCGTTGTTTGCATATCATCAATAATAATGGGGTTGCTATGAAATTTTCGAAAGTTCGTCGCCAGTTGGTGATGGGAACCATGGCGCTGGCGCTGGTCGGCGGTATGACTATGCAGGCACAGGCAGCGGATGAAAACCTGCTGGCAAAAGTGAAGGAGCGCGGTTCGCTGCAGGTGGGGCTGGAAGGCACCTATCCGCCGTTCAGCTTCCAGGATGAGAATGGCAAGCTGGCCGGCTTCGAAGTCGACTTCGCCGAGGCGCTGGCGCAGCATCTGGGCGTTAAGGCCAGCCTGAAGCCGACCAAGTGGGACGGCATGCTAGCCTCCCTCGACTCTAAGCGCATCGATGTGGTGATCAACCAGGTCACTATCTCCGACGAGCGCAAGAAGAAGTATGACTTCTCCACGCCTTACACCATTTCCGGTATCCAGGCGCTGACCAAAAAAGCCAACGCGGGCAGCATCACCAAGCCGGAAGATCTGAGCGGCAAGAAAGTCGGCGTGGGTCTTGGCTCGAACTACGAGCAGTGGCTGCGCGAGAACGTCAAGGGCGTCGACATCCGTACCTACGATGATGACCCAACCAAATACCAGGATCTGCGCGTAGGCCGTACCGATGCCATTCTGGTCGATCGCCTGGCGGCGCTGGATCTGGTGAAGAAAACCGGGGATACCATGGCGGCAGCAGGCCCGGCATTCTCCCGTCAGGAATCGGGCGTGGCGCTGCGTAAAGGTAACGCTCAGCTGCTGGAGGCTATCAACAAGGCGATTGCTGACATGCAGAAAGACGGCACCATGAAGAAGATTTCTGAAAAATGGTTTGGTACGGACGTAACTAAATAATGCAAGAAAGTCTGCAACTGGTGCTGGATTCAGCACCATTTTTACTTAAGGGCGCACTGTTCACGCTGCAGCTGAGTATTGGTGGGATGTTCTTCGGCCTGCTGCTCGGCTTTTTGCTGGCGATGATGCGCCTTTCCCATTTCTGGCCGATTGCCTGGCTGTCGCGTTTTTACGTTTCAATTTTTCGCGGCACGCCGCTGATCGCCCAACTGTTTATGATCTACTACGGCCTGCCGCAGTTCGGCATTGAGCTGGACCCGATCCCGTCGGCGATGATTGGCCTGTCGCTGAATACGGCGGCGTATGCTTCTGAATCCCTGCGCGGGGCGATTGCCGCCATCGAGCGCGGGCAGTGGGAAGCGGCGGCCAGTATCGGCATGTCGCGCTGGCAGACCATGAAGCGGGTGATCCTGCCGCAGGCCGCACGCACCGCGCTGCCGCCGCTCGGCAACAGCTTTATCAGCCTGGTTAAAGATACCTCGCTGGCGGCCACCATTCAGGTGCCGGAGCTGTTCCGTCAGGCGCAGCTGGTCACCTCGCGCACGCTGGAGGTGTTCACCATGTATCTGGCGGCATCGCTGATTTACTGGGTGATGGCGACGCTCCTCTCCTTCCTGCAAAGCCGGCTGGAAGATCGTGTTAACCGCCAGGATCGGGAGTCAAAATGAGTACCATTGAAGTCAGTCAGCTGGTAAAGAAATTTAACGGCCAGACGGTGCTGCACGGCATCGACCTGACGGTAAATGCCGGGGAAGTGGTGGCGATTATCGGGCCAAGTGGCTCCGGCAAAACCACGCTGCTGCGCAGTATTAACCTGCTGGAAGTGCCGGATAGCGGCACCATTCAGGTCGGGGCGATCCGCGTAGACGCCGCGCAGTCGATGTCGAAGCAGAAAGAGCGCGTGCGCCAGCTGCGTCAGCAGGTCGGTTTTGTCTTCCAGAACTTTAATCTGTTTCCACACCGCACGGTGCTGGAGAATATTATTGAAGGGCCAACCATTGTTAAAGGTGAGCCAAAGGCAGAAGCAATAGCGCGCGCCCGTCAGCTGCTCGAACGGGTGGGGTTGCAGGGCAAGGAAGAGAGTTATCCGCGCAAGCTTTCCGGCGGCCAGCAGCAGCGCGTGGCGATTGCCCGTGCACTGGCGATGCGCCCGGAGGTGATCCTGTTTGATGAGCCGACCTCGGCACTGGATCCGGAGCTGGTGGGAGAAGTACTGAACACCATCCGTTCGCTGGCGCAGGAGAGGCGCACCATGGTGATCGTCACTCATGAGATGAGCTTCGCCCGCGATGTGGCCGACCGCGCCATTTTTATGGACCAGGGTAAAATTGTGGAGCAGGGTGCCGCCCGCGAGTTGTTCTCTAATCCGCAGCAGCCGCGCACGCGCCAGTTCCTCGATAAATTCCTCAATCATTAAGTCTTCAGCGGGTCGACCAGAAAAGAAGGTCGACCCCTGAGGTATTCCCATAAAAATTGATCCGAATATTATCGCGGTATGACAAGCGTCAGGTTTCAGGAGGGAGGGCTGCTTCCGCACCGGCATGAATACATCCCTGTAGCCTGGCTCACGGCCATCCCTGGCCGTGGGCCTGCTGCAATCAGCCCTCCCTCCTTGCACCCAAAGCCGCAGCGTCGCGGTTTAAAACCCACAGCGAGCACGATGATACTGGGGGATGAGCTCGGCCTGAGGTAAGCCGGACGTCACGCGGCAGGGATGCCGCGTGCCGAGGCCCGCAGGGAGCGTCTTTTGCCGTTCCGGCGTGCTCAGGCTGAGCTCAGACCGGTTAACGGACGTTTAGCGATAGAAGTCATTTCTGGGATATTTCAGGGATCGCCCACTGAAAGTCATTAAGGTTATTCTTAAAAGCCCACAGCAAACACCCGGAATAACCGTGGCTTGTTCCCGCAACGGCTGGGATAACGGTCAATTAGGACGATCCTCATAGTGATTAGCAGGCTAACGAGAGATACTTATCCAGTTAAAATAATTTTACTGGATTTTTATTATGTCTGTCTCTGGCAAGCAAGAAGTATTATGGATTAATACATTAAAAGGTGGCTGTATACTGCTGGTGGTTTTACATCACACCATCATCACGACGTTTATTCCATCACTGCAGTATTTAACGGCGGGGTTGTTACCGGCTGATATGTGGGTAGTGTTTAATAAATATCTCTCGCCGCTGCGTATGCCAGCGTTCTTTTTTGTTTCAGGCTTGCTGGCGGCTAGTGCCATCAGCAAAAAGAGCTGGAGCGAGGTATTTACTAAAAAATTCACCAACATCATTTATCTTTACATTCTGTGGGGCATTATCCAGTGGGCCAGTATTTATAATATCTCCACTCATCTGATTGGTCAGAAACTTTCCTCTTCGGTCAATGCCGCCTATGCAGGATCGCCGCTGGAGTTTATTAAATTACTGACGCTATCGATGACCAGCCTGTGGTATCTGTACGCGCTGGCGGGCTATTTCCTCGCGGCGAAACTGTTCCACCGCCAGAAAGTGGCACTGCTGGTGGTGGCGATTTTAGTTAATTATGCCACCCAGTTTAATCTGGTTCCTGGCTGGGGCCCGAACAGCGTGGCGCAGAACTTTGTCTACTTCCTGCTGGGCGCCTTCTTTAGCCATACCCTGATTGAGATCAGTCAGCTGTCGCGCCGTCATCTGGCGCTGCTGGCCGGGATGCTGGTGATTGGCGTGGCCCACCACGCCGCCGGCATGATGAAGAACCCGTTCTACTGCATGGTGGCGATTGTGTTTGGCATCGTACTGTGCCGGGCGCTGAACAACCGCTTCAATATGGGGTGGCTGAACTGGATTGGCCGCAACACGCTGCAAATCTACGTGCTGCACCGTATCTTTATTGAACTGCTGGGTTTAACCATGCTGACGCTGGCAGTGAAGTACAGCCTGTTCGACAACCAGGCCTTCTCACTGGCGTGGGCGCTGGTACTGCCAGTGTTTGCAGTGAGTGTGACAACCTGCGTTTCGCTGATGGCCTGGACGCTACTTAATCGTGGTCCTGGAAAGGCGCTGTTTATCTATCCGCGGCTGTTGCGTAAGCCGCAGGCGGCGGAAAAAATGGCCAGCAATGGCTGACCCTGTTCTCTCTGGCCGATTTATTCGGCCATTTTTTTACCGATAAATAACTATAAAAAATAATTAATCAGTATCCATTCTGGCATGACGGAGGATGTACCAGAACCCTTTACCAACATCGGACCACTACAGCTGGAGTATTTAATGAATACACCTCAGAAGAAAGAGATCGCCTGGGTAAATACCCTGAAAGGCGCTTGTATTTTGCTTGTTGTGCTTTACCACGTGGTTTTACCCGGTTATGCCGAAATGGTTTCACACCTTACTGCCGGGCTGTTACCGGCTAAATTATGGGTGGCTTTTAATAACACCTTATCTCCGTTACGAATGCCGGCATTTTTCTTTGTCTCCGGCCTGCTGGCGGCAAATGCTATTTCTAACCGGCCCTGGAAACAGGTGTTCACTTCACGCGTCACCAATCTTTTTTATCTCTATTTCCTCTGGGGCGTGATCCAGTGGCTGATGATCAATGGCGTATCCAACAATCTCATGGGCGATCATCTGTCGGATAATATCAACGCCGCCTGGGCCGAAACCCCGTGGCAGTTTATCAAGCTGATGCTGCTGGCGATGAGCTCCTCCTGGTATCTGTATGCGCTTGGGTTGTTCTTCCTCGCTGCCAAGCTGTTCCGCCAGCAAAAAACGCTGGTGATGCTGGCGGCGGTGCTGCTGAACTATGCGGCAGTTACCAAAGTGATCCCAGGCTGGGGCCCGGAAAGCCTGTCGCAATACTTTATCTTCTTCCTGTTCGGCTCATTTTACAGTGCGATCCTGATCCGCTGGAGCGAATGGCGGCGGGATAACGTGCTGCCGTGGATGGTGCTGCTGGCGCTGTCGCTGGCGCACATCTGGCTGGGGCTGGATAAGAGCCTGTTCCTGTGCGTGCTGGCAATTCTCGGCTGCATCGCGGCCTGCCGCATCCTCAATCAGCACTTCAGCATGAAGTGGCTCAACTGGGTGGGGAAAAACACGCTGCAAATCTACGTGCTGCACCGCATCTTTATTGAGTTCTTTGGTATGTCGGCGATCCTGTTTGCCGTCAGCCATCAGCTGTTTGCCAGTAAAGCCTTTTCCATGCTGTGGGCAATCGCTTTCCCGCCGTTGATGGTGGGGCTGTGCGTCGCCTGTTCGGTGGGGATCTGGACGCTGCTGAACCGCGGCTGGGGTAAATCGCTGTTTATCTACCCGAAGCTGCTGCGCATGAAGTTTGATAGCTAAGTCGCGAATGGAGCATGCCTGGAGAGGGTCGGGCATGCCCGACCTCTGCGGCCCGCTCGTCAGGTATGCAGGAAACTGATTACGCTCTCGTTAAATTTCTGAGGGCAGGCGATGTTGGACAGATGCGCCGCGGGTAGCACCCCCAGCTGAGCCCTGGGGATATTTTGATGCAGCCATTGGGCCTCGGCCAGCGGGGTAATGGTGTCAAATTCTCCGGCGATAACCAGCAGCGGCAGGTTAATCCGCCCGGCTTCAGCATGCAGGTCAGCCTGAGCCAGCACATCGCAGCACGCGGCATAGCCGACGGCACTGGCGTGTGACAGCTGCATCACCAGCCGGCTGACTTGCGGATGGGCATGGCGGATATATTCTGGGGTAAACCAGCGAGCGGAAGAGCCGGCAGCCACCGCTGACAGGCCCTGTTCGCGTACCTGGCGCGCCCGCTGCAGCCAGGCCTCCTCACTGCCAATACGCGCGGCCGTATTGGCCACCACCATTTTTCGGAAACGCGCAGGGTAATGACGCGCCAGCCATAATCCGCTTAATCCCCCCATTGAGATACCGCAGTAGCAGGCATTTTCCACGTCGAGATGATCGAGCAGGGCGATAACGTCGCGCCCGAGGATCTCCAGATTCAGCTCACAGGCGGGCAGCGGTGTGCTGCCGTGCCCGCGTGGGTTATAGCGCAGCACGTTAAAGTCACGGGTGAGGGCCGCCATTTGCGGCTGCCACATATCCCAGGTGGTGCCTAATGAGTTGGCCAGCACCAGCACCGGAGCTTCTTTCGGGCCATCCAGGCGATATTCAATATTCATCTCAACTCCTTTCAATAATCAGCGCAATGCCCTGGCCAACGCCAATGCACATTGCGCAAAGTCCAAAGCGTGCGCCGCTTTTTTGTAGTTGCCAGGCGGCATTCATCACCAGCCGGGCGCCGGATGCGCCCAGCGGGTGGCCGAGGGCGATGGCTCCGCCGTTTGGATTGACGTGCGCAGCGTCATCAGGCAAGCCAAGGTCGCGCATCACCGCCAGCACCTGGGCGGCAAAGGCTTCATTCAGTTCGATCACATCCATCTGCTCCAGCTTCAGTTTTGCCTGGCTCAGGACCTTGCGAATGGCTGCGGCTGGGCCAAAGCCCATCAGCGCGGGTTCAATGCCGCTCACCGCGCTGGAAACAATCCGCGCCAGCGGCTGCAGCTGATGCTGCAGCGCGGCGCGCTCGCTGGCCAGCAGCAGGGCGCAGGCGCCGTCATTCAGACCCGAAGCATTTCCGGCGGTGATGCTGCCCTGCGGATGTACCACCGGTTTGAGCCTTGCCAGCATTTCCAGCGTGGTGTGACGCGGATGCTCATCGCGCACCATGTGCAGGGCAGCCCCTTTGCGCTGAGGAATGGTCACGTCCATCAGCTGCGGTTGATAAAATCCGCTCTCCTGAGCGTCGACCGTGCGCTGCTGGCTACGCAGGGCGTAAGCATCCTGATCGGCGCGGCTAATAGTAAACTTCAGCGCGACATTTTCTGCCGTTTGCGGCATTGATTCGACACCGTAAAGGGCGTCCATTTGCGGATTAATCAAGCGCCAGCCCATGGTCGTGTCCTCCAGCTTCATACTGCGGCTGAAGGGGTGCTCTGCTTTGCCCATCACAAAAGGAGCGCGTGACATGCTTTCCACCCCGCCCGCGATCGCCAGTGAGGCTTCGCCGCTTTTGATCGCCCGCGCGGCTATAGCGACCGCATCAAGACTGGACCCGCATAAGCGGTTAATGGTGCAGCCGGGCACAGAAGCGGGTAGCCCGGCCAGCAGCAGCGCCATGCGTGCGACATTGCGGTTATCTTCCCCGGCCTGATTCGCACAGCCGTAAAGCACATCATCCAGCGCCTGCCAGTCCAGACGCGGGTAACGCTCGAACAGGGCTTTCAGCGGCAGGGCAGCAAGATCGTCGGTGCGAACCGTTGCCAGGCTGCCGTTGAGCTTGCCGAACGGGGTACGAACGGCATCACACAGCCATGCACTATTCATCAGTTCCTCCTGGGGCAAACGTCAGCGCCACCGGGGTAATTGCCTGCAGCTGCTGCGGGGTGATATCGGTTAATATCTCCCGCACCCTCAGTCCCTGCGGGCTGACATCCATAACGGCCAGATCGCTGTAAATCCGGCTGATGCAGCCAATGCCGGTCAGCGGATAGCTGCACTGCGCCACGATCTTGCACTGCCCTTTTTTCGTCAGATGTTCAGTCATTACAAACACCTGACGCGCCCCGCTGGCCAGATCCATCGCGCCGCCGACCGCCGGAATCGCGCCGGGTTTACCGGTGCTCCAGTTGGCCAGATCGCCATATTGCGACACCTGGTAAGCGCCAAGCACGCAAATGTCGAGGTGCCCCCCGCGCATCATGGCAAACGAATCCCCGTGATGAAAATAACAGCCGCCTGGCAGCAGCGTGACGGGCTGCTTACCCGCGTTGATCAGCTCTGGGTCCTCATTGCCACTGGCAGGTGCCGGGCCCATGCCAAGGATGCCGTTCTCGCTGTGCAGGAAAATATCTTTATTGGCGGGAAGATAGTTGGCGATTTGCGTTGGCAGGCCGATGCCAAGATTGACGTAGGCTCCGTCCGGGATATCGCGGGCGATGCGCTGCGCCAGCTGGTTATGCGTGAGGCGGATGAGTTGCATTGTGTCACGCTCCTGAGGCGATCGTTGCGGGGCTGAGATTGGCTGAACAGACCACGCGCTGCACAAAAATACCGGGAGTCACCACCGCCTCCGGGTCCAGCGTGCCCAGCGCGACGTGGCGGGAGACTTCAGCGATGGTGCAGCGGGCAGCCATCGCCATAATCGGGTTGAAGTTGCGTGCCGCTTTGCGATAGACCAGGTTACCCCAGCGATCACCGCACTGTGCTTTGATCAGGGCAAAGTCTGCCTTCAGCGCCAGTTCCAGCACGTACTGCCGCCCCTCAATTTCGCGCGTCTCTTTGCCCGCAGCCAGCTCAGTACCGAAACCCGTTGGGGTAAAAATGGCCCCCAGCCCGCTGCCACCCGCCTGAATACGCGCCACAAGATTGCCCTGCGGCACCAGCTCCAGCTCAATCTCTCCGCGGCGGTAGAGGTCGTCAAATACCCATGAGTCACTCTGGCGCGGAAAGGAACAGATCATCTTGCGCACGCACCCCGCTTTGAGCAGTAGCGCCAGACCCGAATCAGCGTTGCCAGCGTTGTTGCTGACCAGCGTGAGGTTCTGCGGCCGCCGCCGAATCAGTGCGTCCAGCAGCGCATAGGGCTGTCCTGCCGGGCCAAATCCGCCAATCATCAGCGTGGCACCATCGTGAATGTCAGCCACGGCTTCATCGGCCAAAAACAGACTTTTGTCGATCATCTCGCTCCTCCTGAGTTGAGTCATCAGGGTGCTGACTTCACCGGTGAAAAAATAACCTAAAAGTGTCATTGGCACTAAAAGACGGTTTTATCGCAAGTTATGTGAGCTGGGGCGAACAGGTGCGATCTGCGCATCCTGATACCGTGGGTCAATCATTTTCAGCAGGATTTGGCTATCCCCGATCGGCAGGGTTCTATAGCGTAAAGCGATGATCAAAACTATTGAAACGCTGCTTCTTGATGTTCCTGCTATCCGTCCACATCGCCTGGCAATGGCCACGCTTCAGGTGCAAACGCTGGTGCTGGTCCGTCTGGTGTGTGAGGACGGGTTTGAGGGCTGGGGAGAAGCCACCACCATTGGTGGCCTGAGCTACGGCGACGAAAGCCCCGAGAGCGTCAAAGTCAATATTGACCGCTGGATGACGCCGTTACTGATCGGTCAGGATGCGCGCCGCATCGCCCAGCTGATGGCGCGCCTGAATAAATCAGTGCAGGGCAACCGCTTTGCTAAATGCGCAATTGAAACCGCCTTGCTGGACGCTCAGGCACGGCGCCTGAATATTGCGCTCAGTGAACTGCTGGGAGGACGGGTGCGCGATGCGCTACCGGTGGCCTGGACGTTGGCCAGCGGCAGCACCGACAAAGATATTGCCGAAGCCCGGCAGATGTTAGCCCTGCGCCGTCACCGTATTTTTAAACTCAAAATCGGCCTGCGCGATGTCGATGCGGACGTAGCGCACGCGCTGGCCATCAGGCATGCGTTGGGGGATGAGGTCAGCGTGCGCGTCGACGTCAACCAGGCCTGGAGCGAGCGACAGGCCGAGCGCGCAATGGCAGCACTGGAAGCCGGCGGCATTGAGGCGGTTGAGCAGCCGATTGCGGCAGAAAATCGTGCCGGGCTGGCGCGACTGGCGCGGCGTTTCAGCCTGCCGGTCATCGCTGACGAAGCGCTGAAAGGGCCGCACGATGCCTTCGAGCTTGCCCGCCATGCTGCCGCTGATGTGTTCTCGATAAAAATTACCCAGTCCGGCGGGCTGACGCAGGCGCGCCGGGTTGCCGATATTGCCCAGCTGGCAGATATCGCGCTTTACGGGGGCACTATGCTGGAAGGCGCCGTAGGCACGGCCGCCACGGCGCATCTCTGCTCCACTTTCAACGATTTGAGTTTCGGCACTGAGCTGTTTGGCCCGCTGCTGCTGACCGAAGATATTCTCAGTGAACCGCTAGTTTATCGTGATTTTATGCTGCAGGTCCCGACCGGGCCTGGGCTGGGCATTGCCCTCGATCGCGACAAAATCGCGGCGCTGCGGCGCCCTTAACAGGAGGACATATCACCATGCTGTTTCACGTAACCATGGATGTGAATTTGCCGCAGACGATGGCGGAAAATGTCGCCAGCGAACTTAAGGCACGGGAAAAAGCTTACTCTCAGGCGCTTCAGCGTTGCGGCAAGTGGCGACATATCTGGCGCATTGCCGGGCACTACTCCAACGTCAGCGTATTTGACGTCGACAGCGTTGAGGAGTTGCACAAGCTGCTGAGTGAGCTGCCGCTTTACCCCTTTATGACGATGCAGATAGTGCCACTGTGCCGCCACCCTTCAGCGGTCCGCGTGGATGACCGTTAAAACTTTTCTCTGCCTGAGCTGTACCTGAAATGGAGCATCAATATGAACAGCAAAGAGATCGACAACCTGGTTAACCGCTTTATCGTCAAAACCGCGAAAGGCACGGTGAACCCACGTATTCAGCAGGTCACCGTTCGTCTCCTGAGCGATCTGTTTAAGACGATTGAGGATCTGGACCTGCAGCAAACAGAGATCTGGAAAGGGCTGGAATATCTGGCCGATACCGGTATCGCTCAGGAAATGGGGCTGCTGGCGGCGGGAACCGGACTGGAGCGTTTTATGGATATCCGGGCGGATGAGGCCGAAATCAAGGCGGGGCTGCACGGCGGGACACCGCGCACCATCGAAGGCCCACTCTATGTGGCCGGGGCGCCAGTCTGTCAGGCCTGGGCGCGACTGGACGATGGTTCTGAAGATAACCAGGGCGAAGTGCTGTTTATGCAGGGCACGGTATGGAACGAAAAGGGTCAACCGCTACCCGGTGCCAGCGTTGAAGTCTGGCATGCCAATACCCTCGGTAATTACTCGTTCTTCGATAAAAGTCAGAGCGCGTTTAACCTGCGTCGTACCCTTATTACCGATCGACAAGGGCGCTATCAGTTCCGCAGCATTGTGCCGTCAGGCTATGGCTGCCCCCCTGACGGGCCGGTGCAGTATCTGCTTAATCAGCTGGGGCGGCACGGTCGGCGTCCGGCACATATTCACTTTTTCGTGACTGCCGCCGGCTACCGTAAGTTAACCACCCAGATCAACATTGATGGTGACGAATACCTGTGGGACGACTTTGCTTTTGCCAGCCGCGAAGGCCTGGTGCCTGAAGTCCATAAAGTGAACTCGCCAGAACAGATAGCCAGTAAAAATCTGAGTAAACCCTTCACCTCAATCGACTTCGACTTCACGCTCTATCAGGAACGCGCTGCCGTGCCTGACTCGGTCGTTGAACGCCGACATGCGCAGGGCTAGATGAGACGGGGCGACCGCAGTAACCGGTCGACCCGGACGGACGATGTCCTGATTAACCAATCGTCATCAGACTGGCATTTCCCCCCGCCGCAGCGGTATTGACGCTCAGCGAACGCTCCAGCAGCAGGCGCTCCAGCAGCAGATTGGTTTCGCCGCGGGCAAAGCCCTGCACCGAAACAATTGCGCCGTCGCGGGCTGCTACGGCTTCACACAGGCTGCGCAGCTGATCGGCATCGCCATGATAGATCACCGCATCAAAGGTGGTGCTCTCCAGCGGCTTTGCGGCCAGCGAAATGCGCTGCTGCACAATCGCAGGGAGCTGCTGGCGCAGAGTGCGATGCAGATCGTCGTCCGCCCACAGCGCCTGACTACCGACTGCCGTCACGGCCGCCAGCTGCACCAGCGCGTCCTGCTCGTTATCCGCCAGGCACAGCACCTGTTCGCGCGGCAGCAGGGCAAAGGTGTTGCGCTCGCCGGTTGGGCCAGGCAGCAGGCGCACGGTTCCACCCTGGCCCAGTACCTCGTAGCGCGCACAGCAGGCGGCGAGTTCCGGACGATCTTTCGCCCATTCGCTTAGCGCCTGATGCGGCGCCAGCAGAGCAGGGCGCAGAACGGCATCGACCGGGCGCTCTTTATCCTGACGATCGAGCGTCACGCGCAGTGCGCCGTCCGGGCGGTGCGACAGCAGGCGGTAAAGATAGAGCGGGCCACCGGCTTTCGGACCGGTACCGGAGAGACCCTCGCCGCCAAACGGCTGCACCCCGACCACGGCACCGACCATGTTGCGGTTAACGTACAGGTTGCCAACGTGGGCTTTCTGCGTCACCTGAGCAATGGTCTCATCAATACGCGTGTGCACGCCGAGCGTCAGACCGTAACCGGAGGCATTAATATGCTCAATAATCTGCGGCAGCGCGTTACGCGCATAGCGCACCACGTGCAGTACCGGGCCAAACACCTCTTTGGTCAGGTCCGTCACGCTGTTCAGCTCAATCAGCGTTGGCATCACAAAGGTACCGGACTGCCATTCGTGGCGATCTGCTGCCTGCGGCTGTGCGGCCTGGAACACGCTAAAGCCCTTGCTGCGCATGGTCTGGATATGCTCATCAATATTGCTTTTGGCCTCGGCATCAATCACCGGGCCGATATCGGTTGAGAAGCGCTCCGGGTTGCCCATGCGGCACTCGGCCATGGCACCGCGCAGCATCTGCAGCGTGTGCTCCGCCACGTCATCCTGAATACACAGCAGGCGCAGCGCCGAGCAGCGCTGGCCTGCGCTGTCGAACGCCGAAGCGACGATATCCGTCACCACCTGCTCGGTCAGCGCCGAGGAGTCGACGATCATCGCGTTCATGCCGCCGGTCTCTGCGATCAGCGGAGTCGGGCGGCCCTGCGGATCGAGGCGCCCGGCAAGGTTACGCTGCAGCAGGGTGGCAACGGCGGTAGAGCCGGTAAACATCACGCCGCGCACGCGCTCGTCCTGTACCAGCTGGGCGCCAACGGTTTCGCCGGCGCCCGGCAGCAGTTGTAACGCGCCAACCGGCACGCCAGCCTCATGCATAATGGCCACGGCCTGCGCGGCGATCAGCGGAGTCTGCTCGGCCGGCTTCGCCAGCACGCTGTTACCCGCCGCCAGCGCGGCAGCCACCTGGCCGCTGAAGATCGCCAGCGGGAAGTTCCACGGGCTGATGCAGACCACCGGGCCTAGCGGACGGTGGGTTTCGTTATCAAAATCGTCGCGCACCTGGCCCGCATAGTAGTGCAGGAAGTCTACGGCTTCACGTACTTCGGAGATGGCATTGCTGAAGGTTTTACCGGCTTCACGCACCAGGATGCCGATCAGTTGCTGCATCTGGCCTTCCATCATTACTGCGGCGCGTTCGAGTATCGCGGCGCGCTCCTGCGGCGGGGTGGCAAACCAAATCGCTCCTTCGCTGACGGCGGCATTGAGCGCGGCGGAGACTTCTGCGCGGGTGGCGCTGCGCACATAGCCCACCACATCTTTCGGCTCGGCGGGGTTAACCACCGCCACGCTTTCACCGCTTTCCAGTTCGGCATCAATCAGCGGCTCTACCTGCCAGCTCTGGCTGGCGCTGTTCAGCAACGCGCTGGAGAGCGAGGCAAGGCGATGCTCGTTAGCGAGATCCAGACCGGCGGAGTTCTGACGTTTCTCACCGTACAGATCGCGCGGCAGCGGGATTTTCGGATGCGGCAGGCCCAGAGCGCCTTCAGCGTGCGCCAGCTTCTCGACCGCTTCCACCGGATCGGCGACCAGCTCGTCAAGCGGCAGCGTGGCGTCGGCGATACGGTTAACGAACGAGGTGTTAGCGCCGTTTTCCAGCAGGCGGCGCACCAGGTAGGCCAGCAGGGTTTCATGCGTGCCGACCGGAGCATAGATGCGGCAAGGGCGGTTGAGTTTGCCGTCCGCCACTTTACCGACCACCTGCTCGTACAGCGGTTCACCCATGCCGTGCAGGCACTGGAACTCATACTGGCCAGGATAGTAGTTGTTGCCCGCCAGCTGGTAGATGGCTGCCAGCGTGTGGGCATTATGGGTGGCGAACTGCGGATAGATCAGGTTTGGCACCGCCAGCAGCTTGCGTGCGCAGGCCAGGTAAGAGATGTCGGTGTAGACCTTGCGGGTGTAGACCGGGTAGCCTTCCAGGCCGTCCATTTGGGCGCGTTTGATTTCGCTGTCCCAGTAGGCGCCTTTCACCAGACGGATCATCAGGCGGCGACGGCTGCGCTGGGCGAGGTCGGTCAGGTAGTCGATCACCATCGGGCAGCGTTTTTGATACGCCTGAATCACGAAGCCGATACCGTTCCAGCCTTCCAGCTCCGGTTCGAAGCACAGTTTTTCCAGCAGATCGAGCGACAGCTCAAGGCGGTCGGCCTCTTCAGCATCGATATTAATGCCGATGTCGTAGGAGCGTGCCAGCAGCGTCAGCGATTTAAGGATTGGGTACAGCTCCTCCATCACGCGCTCGTACTGGGCACGGCTGTAGCGCGGGTGCAGTGCGGAGAGCTTGATTGAAATGCCCGGCCCCTCATAAATGCCGCGCCCGTTAGAGGCTTTACCAATCGCGTTGATCGCCTGCTGATAGGAGAGCAGGTAGGCTTTCGCATCCTGCGCCGTCAGCGCCGCTTCGCCCAGCATATCGTAGGAGTAGCGGAAGCCTTTCTCTTCCAGCTTGCGTGCGTTAGCCAGCGCCTCGGCAATGGTCTCCCCGGTGACGAACTGTTCGCCCATCAGACGCATCGCCATATCCACGCCTTTGCGGATCAGCGGTTCGCCGCTCTTGCCGATAATGCGGTTCAGGGAACGCGACAGGTTCGCTTCGTTGTGGGTAGAGACCAGGCGGCCGGTAAACAGCAGGCCCCAGGTGGCGGCGTTGACGAACATTGACGGGCTGCGGCCAAGGTGGGAGTGCCAGTTACCGTTGCTGATTTTGTCGCGGATCAGCGCATCGCGCGTGGGCTTGTCGGGAATACGCAGCAGGGCCTCCGCGAGGCACATCAGCGCCACGCCTTCCTGAGAGGATAAAGAGAACTCCTGCAGCAGGCTTTGCACCATTCCGGCGCGCCCCGTTGCACCTTTCTGGTGCCGCAGCTTGTCGGCCAGCTGGTAACCGAGGCGATGCGTGGCTTCCGCCAGCGGCTTAGGTAAACGCGCCTGCTCCAGCAGCATCGGTACTGCTTCGGTCTCCGGGCGGCGCCAGGCGGAAGTGATCGCGGCACGGGCGACGGACTGCGGCAGGATCTGCTCGGCGAAGTCGAGGAACGGCTGGTGCTGCGGCTCTTCCGGCGGGCGCTCATCGCCCTCTGCCTGCTGGCCGTTTGACGGGATCTCCGGCAGCGCGCTGCCCTGTTCCACCTGCTGCAGATAGTTAAATATTGCCTGCTTGATCAGCCAGTGGGGCGTGCGGTCAATCTGCTGCGCTGCCAGTTTAATGCGCTCGCGCGTTGCGTCGTCCAGCTTCACGCCCATAGTGGTTGTGCCCATGCCTTACAGCTCCTGAATCAGTAATAAACATTTGATGAGGTGCAATATCACTGATGTTGCAACTTTGTGCAACCCGGTTAAATGTGACCTCGCCCTCATTCCTGAAAACCGCCATTTTGTTAACGAGCAAAAAGCGGCATGGATATTGCTGCAAGAATCCGGCCAGTTATGAAATGTGACGTATTACCTGGTTTTTGTCAGGTTGTTACCGAGGTGCAACCCGATTAAATGTGACGCAGTGCAACCTGCTGACATTTGAACGTAACTAGCAGGTGAAATGGCTGTGGAGGATGTGTTAAATCGTTTGTGCGTCAACGCCGATTACGGCAGGATACCGCCCCCGGCAGAAAGCCCCCTGTAAAACGTGCCCCGTTCCGGCCGTTTCACGAGCGTCTTTCGCCTGAGGATACTGATAATAAGTGGAGAATCTGAATGACTGTAAGTACGCCAATGATGGTGACATTTTGTATTTATATTCTCGGCATGGTTTTGATCGGTTTTATTGCTTACCGCTCAACGAAAAACTTTGACGACTATATTCTGGGCGGCCGCAGCCTGGGCAGCGTGGTCACCGCGCTGTCAGCCGGGGCATCTGATATGAGTGGCTGGCTGCTGATGGGCCTGCCTGGGGCCATTTTCCTGTCCGGCATTTCCGAAAGCTGGATCGCTATTGGTCTGACGATCGGCGCTTACCTTAACTGGAAGATTGTTGCTGGCCGTCTGCGCGTGCAGACCGAGCACCATGACAATGCTCTGACGCTGCCGGACTACTTCTCCAGCCGCTTCGAGGATAAGAGCAAAGTTCTGCGGGTGATTTCCGCCCTGATCATTCTGGTGTTCTTCACCATCTATTGTGCCTCTGGCGTGGTGGCTGGTGCGCGTTTGTTCGAAAGTACTTTCGGTATGAGCTATGAAACGGCCCTGTGGGCCGGTGCCGCAGCGACTATCGTTTACACCTTTGTTGGCGGCTTCCTCGCGGTGAGCTGGACCGATACCGTGCAGGCCAGCCTGATGATTTTCGCGCTGATCCTGACGCCGGTCATGGTTATTCTGGCAGTCGGTGGGCTGGGTGATTCACTGGAGGTGATCCGTGCGAAAAGCGTTGAGAACCTCGACATGCTGAAGAACCTCAACGTTATCGCTATCGTCTCCCTGCTGGGCTGGGGCCTGGGCTATTTTGGCCAGCCGCACATCCTGGCGCGCTTCATGGCCGCAGACTCTCACCGTTCGATTCGTAGCGCACGTCGTATCGGCATGACCTGGATGATCCTGTGCCTCGGCGGCGCCGTGGCGGTGGGCTTTTTCGGGATTGCTTACTTCCAGAACCATCCGGATCAGGCTTCCGGCGTGTCTGAAAACGGTGAGCGTATCTTTATCGAACTGACGCGTATTCTGTTCAACCCGTGGATTGCCGGGATCCTGCTGTCGGCCATTCTGGCGGCGGTGATGTCGACGCTGAGCTGCCAGCTGCTGGTCTGTTCCAGCGCGCTGACGGAAGATCTGTATAAAAACTTCCTGCGCAAAAATGCCACTCAGCGCGAGCTGGTGTGGGTAGGGCGCCTGATGGTGCTGCTGGTGGCGGTGATTGCTATTGCCCTGGCGTCTGACCCGAACAACCGCGTGCTGGGCCTGGTGAGCTACGCCTGGGCGGGCTTTGGTGCTGCTTTTGGCCCGGTGGTGCTGCTGTCGCTGATCTGGAAACGCATGACGCGTAACGGCGCGCTGGCGGGGATGATCGTCGGTGCGGCAACCGTGCTTATCTGGAAGCAGTACGCCTGGTTTGGCCTCTACGAAATTATTCCGGGCTTCCTGTTCGCCTGCATCGCGATTGTGGTGTTCAGCCTGCTGGGCAAAGGCCCGTCGGCGGCGGCGCAGCAGCGCTTTGATGCTGCGGAAGCGGAGTATCAGTCAGACTAAGCTTTACCTCTTCGCTGGTGCCGCCTGGCATCAGCGAACTTTCCAGTTTCGCGATACTTCACTCTGTTTATCCCGCCGTTCAGCACCACCTTTCGTTTATTGCCAGTAGAGCTGGTTTGATGGCAAAAAAGCTAAGGTGACACCTGCTGAGAGTTGCTTAGACTTCGTTGGCAATCTTCTGTCCCCAAAACGGAGTTTAATCATGAAAAATGGATTTATGTTGTTCATCAGCAGAGTGCTGCTGCTCGCTGTGCCGCTGGTAGCCAGTGCCGCCACATCTTCAGACTCGCAGGACCCGGTACTGCGTTTCTATCTGGTGCGCCACGGGCAAACGCTTTCTAACATCAAACAGATGACCATCGGCGGCGGAGGGAATGCCGAGCTGACGGCAAAAGGTCGCTATGATGCCAGCAGCCTCGGCCTTGGACTGTCTGAAGTGCCGTTTATTGCCGCTTACAGCAGTACGCTGGGGCGGGCATATCAGACGGCAACCCTGATACTGCGCGGCCGCGATTTAAGCGTCACGCAGATCGATGACCTGAAGGATATCTCCTGGGGTGATGCCGAAGGCGGCCGGATTGACGATTTGACCGCGCAATTTGGTCATTCCGGCAACGACTTTAGCTACTATTTTGGCCGCTATGACGACCCCGGCTTCGTCTCTCCGGTCCATGCCGAAAACATGGCAGATTTTTCCCAACGATTTGACGGTGCGCTGCGTAAGATTGCCCGTCAGCACCAGGGGCAGAGTGGCAACATTCTGGTTGCGGCGCACTCGTCGATGGCATTTTACCTGCAAAAATACCGCAGTAAGCAGCCTCTCTCCGGGTTGTCTAACACCAGCGTCTCGGTGCTGGAGTGGAAAAATGGCCAGTTTCATCTGATCGATTTTAACAATACCAATTATCTGCAAGCCGGTTATGCCAAAGAGAAGGCGCTGCCACCGCTGGAGATCAGTATCGTGGTGAATCCGTTGACCCATCTCAGGAAGATTGGGGTGATGGAAGGCACCAGCGACTCAGACTTTACCCCGGCGGGAGTAAAGGCCAACCAGCAGATTGCCAGCAGCCTGAGCCACGCGACGCTGATTGCCGCTTACAGCAGCCAGCTGGGGCGCGCCGTTAAAACCGCGCAGATTGTTACTCAGGCGCATCATATGCCGGTGATACAGGACAGGCGTTTAAACGAGCTGTTCCTCGGTACCTGGGAGGCCGAAAAGGTTGCCACCTTAAAAACTCACCCGGCATCTGCCTTTCTGTTTTCGCCAGCCAGGGTGATTGACTTTGTGCCTGAGGTCGCCGCTGAACGTGGAGAGATTGCAGCTGCACGGCTGGACGACTTTCTTTCCTCGCTGGCACATCGTTATGAATTCACGCCGGGAAGGGTGGTGGTGTTTACCCATCCGCTGGTGTTGGCCGCTTTTCTGAGCCTGCGCGTACCTGACTATCAACAGCCACAGCAGCAGGGCGCACAAGTGGTCGATCTGACTTATAAAAACGAAACCTTCAGGGTAAAACAGGTCAGGGCCTTATAAACCGGAGAAATACTGCGGGCTACACCAAGTGATGCCCGCAGCACCGTTACATCTGCTTAATGTTTTTCCCCCTCGCAAAACTCGAAAATATCCCTTGCCCGGCTTGTATTTCTTTGTCCGATAATGATAATCGATATCGTTCGTATTTTACTTATCTTTACTGGATTTGACTGAAGTTAACAGTTAGAGGGTTTTGGCATGTTTGTCCCGTTTCTCATCATGTTACGCGAAGGGCTCGAGGCGGCGCTGATTGTCAGCCTGATCGCCAGCTATCTGAAGCGTACTCAGCGCAGTCAGTGGTTCCCCGCCATGTGGATTGGTGTGTTTGCCGCTGCCGCGCTCTGCCTTGCCCTTGGCTGGTTTATCAATGAAACCACCGGTGAATTTCCGCAGAAACAGCAGGAGCTGTTTGAGGGTATCGTCGCCGTGGTCGCGGTGGTGGTGCTCACCTGGATGGTATTCTGGATGCGTAAAGTGTCACGCAACGTAAAGGCACAGCTGGAAGATGCCGTCGACAGCGCACTGCAGAAGGGCAACAGCAGCGGCTGGGCATTAGTATTTATGGTCTTTCTTGCCGTGGCGCGTGAAGGGCTGGAGTCGGTATTCTTCCTGCTGGCCGCCTTTCAGCAGGACGTGGGCTACGCGCCACCGCTCGGCGCGATGCTCGGCCTCGGCACCGCCGTGGTGCTCGGCATGCTGATCTACTGGGGCGGTGTGCGCCTCAACCTGGGCAGTTTCTTCAAATGGACCAGCCTGTTTATCATTTTTGTCGCGGCTGGCCTGGCGGCGGGGGCGATCCGCGCCTTCCATGAAGCCGGTTTGTGGAATCACTTCCAGGACGTGGCATTTGATTTCAGTAATACCCTCACGACGCACAGCGTGTTTGGCACTCTGCTGGAAGGCCTGCTGGGCTACCAGGAAGCGCCGAGCGTCAGCGAAGTGGCGATGTGGTTTATCTACCTTATTCCGGCTCTGCTGCTGTTTGTTATGCCGGGACGTGTTGCAACCTCCACAGCGCCTGGCGTGCGCTGATTCCGCCGGACGGGCCTGGCCCGCCGGTGCTATTACTTTGACAGGGATTACCTCTATGACCATGCATTTTCGCCGTCATGCGCTGAACGCCGCGCTGCTGGCTGCTCTAACGACTTCCGGCGCGGCGCTGGCGGCTGATATTCCCCAGGTTAAGGTCAGCGTTAACGACAAGCAGTGTACCCCGATGACGCTGACGGTGGACGCGGGTAAAACCCAGTTCATCATCAAGAACGACAGCCAGAAAGCGCTGGAGTGGGAGATCCTGAAAGGGGTGATGGTGGTGGAAGAGCGTGAAAACATCGCGCCGTCCTTTACCCAGAAGCTGACCGCCAACCTGGAAGCCGGAGAGTACGATATTACCTGTGGCCTGCTGAGCAACCCGAAAGGCAAGCTGATTGTCAAAGCCAGCGGCAGCCAAGCCAATGATGGTAAGCCGGACGTGCTGCAGCTGGTCGGGCCGATTGCCGAGTACAAAGTGTACGTGACCAAAGAAGTCGAGCAGCTGGTTGCCAGCACCAAAGCCTTTACCGATGCGGTGAAAGCCGGCGATCTGGCAAAAGCCAAAGCCCTGTTTGCACCAACCCGCCAGCACTACGAGCGCATCGAGCCGATCGCCGAGCTGTTCTCCGATCTCGACGGTGCCATTGACGCCCGTGAAGATGACTTCGAGAAGAAAGCGGAAGACCCGAATTTCACCGGTTTCCACCGCCTGGAGAAAGTGTTATTTGCTGATAACACCACCAAAGGGATGGATAAGTTTGCCGACCAGCTGTACAAAAATGTGCTGGATCTGCAGACCCGCATCAACGAACTGGCCTTCCCGCCGGGTAAAGTGGTGGGCGGGGCTGCCGGTCTGATTGAGGAAGTCGCGTCCAGCAAGATTTCGGGTGAAGAAGATCGCTACAGCCGTACCGACCTGTGGGATTTCCAGGCCAACGTTGATGGCGCGCAGAAAATCGTTAACCTGCTGCGCCCGCTGGTGCAGAAACAGAACCCGCAGCTGCTGGCGAAGGTGGACGGTAACTTTAACAAGGTGGATACCATTCTCGCCAGGTACCGTACCAAAGACGGCTATGAATCCTACGACAAACTGACCGATGCGGACCGTACCGCACTGAAAGGCCCAATCACGGCGCTGGCCGAAGACCTTTCTCTGCTGCGCGGCACGCTTGGCCTGGACTAATCAGAAATGGCAAAATCCGTTGACGACGTGGCGCTGACGTCACGCCGTCGTTTACTGAAAGGAATGGGCATCCTCAGCGGTGCCCTGGCCGTGGCGGGCGGTTGCCCGGTTCATGCCGCCGCTGAGGGGGACTCTTTCTCACCGGGGGCGTTATCGCCAAATGCCCGTCAGGAAAGCCAGCCGTTTTACGGCAGGCATCAGGCCGGGATCGTCACCCCGCAGCAGGCGTCGATGATGCTGGTGGCCTTCGACGTGCTGGCGACGGATAAGACGAGCCTGCAGCAGCTGTTCAAGCTGCTGACGGCGCGCATCGCGTTTCTCACCCACGGCGGGAAAGCGCCGCGGGTGACCAACCCGCAGCTGCCGCCGATGGACTCCGGCATTCTCGGTGAGGAGATCTACCCGGATAACCTGACGATTACCGTTTCCGTGGGGCATTCGCTGTTCGATGAGCGCTTTGGGCTGCAGGCGCTGACTCCGCTTAAGCTGCAGCGTATGACCCGGTTCCCCAACGACGCGCTGGATGCCAGCCTGTGTCACGGCGACCTGCTATTACAGATCTGCGCCAATACCAATGACACGGTGATCCACGCGCTGCGCGATATCATCAAGTACACCCCGGACTTGCTCAGCGTACGCTGGCGGCGCGAGGGGTTTATCTCCGACCACGCCGCGCGCAGCAAAGGTAAAGAGACGCCGATTAACCTGCTGGGCTTTAAGGATGGCACGGCGAACCCTGATACGGCAGATACCAGCCTGATGGATTCGATTCTGTGGGTGGGCAAAGGGCAGGGTGAACCGGCATGGACGCTGGGCGGCAGTTATCAGGCGGCACGCATTATTCAGTTCCGCGTGGAGTTCTGGGACCGCACGCCGCTGCGTGAACAGCAGACCATCTTCGGCCGTGAAAAGCACAGCGGCGCACCGCTGGGTATGCACAACGAGCATGATGTGCCGGACTACAGCCAGGATCCGGATGGCGACATTATCCCGCTGGATGCGCATATTCGCCTGGCCAACCCGCGCACGCCGGAAACGCAAAACAACCTGATGCTGCGCCGTGGTTACAGTTATTCGCTGGGCGTTTCCCGTTCCGGCCAGCTGGAAATGGGGCTGCTATTTGTTTGTTATCAGCACGATCTGGAAAAAGGATTTTTGACCGTGCAGAAACGATTAAATGGCGAAGCGCTGGAAGAGTATATAAAACCGATCGGCGGGGGCTATTACTTTGTCCTGCCGGGCGTACCTGATGCACAACACTATCTGGCACAGGGATTGCTGGAAGCCTGACCTAATTAGCGGATTTGACTTAAATCCGCTAATTTTCCTTTTAACTTACGCTCCCTTAAAATGACATCAGACAATCTTAACTGATTATAAAACACCCAGTCGCTGTTTTTACTGACGCCATTGTTAATAAAGTGATATTTATAACCTGATGATTAATAGAGTATTATCGAAAGTTTCATTATACTCGTAAAAAAAGTGTTGCATTTTTTTGGTAAACTGCTGAATATGAAATTGCTGTTGATTTTCGCATATAGTTTCCCACTACGGAGATAGCGAATGCTGAAGTCCTTTAACGGACCACAAGTGAAAAAGTCATACATCGCCTTGATTCGCGAGGAGCTCATTTCCTCGGTAGCTTTCTCTTCTTTTACAATCCAACTGCTGTTCCAACACTCCTTTAAACCTTTTTTGGTGCATAGCCTGCAAGCGTATCGCTATGCATTTTTACCAACGGCTAGACCAGGCTTAAAAGGAAGCCATGACCTCTAAAGCGTTCACGTAATCGCATCGATAATAGGGATGCGGGAAATGAAACCAACTGTAAGGTGCCACTATGGGAAGACAGAAAGCAGTGATCAAAGCTCGTCGTGAAGCAAAACGTGTGCTTCGTAGCGATTCACGCAGTCACCGTCAGCGTGAAGAAGAATCGGTCACCTCGCTGGTGCAGATGGGTGGGCTGGATTCGATTGGCATGGCACGCGATAGCCGCGACCATTCACCGATTGAAGCCAGAAATGAAGCTCAGGCGCACTATCTCAACGCCATAGAAACCAAGCAACTGATCTTCGCTACGGGCGAAGCAGGTTGTGGTAAAACCTGGATCAGCGCCGCAAAAGCGGCCGAGGCCCTGATTCATAAGGATGTTGACAGGATTATAGTGACTCGCCCGGTACTTCAGGCGGATGAGGATTTGGGATTCCTTCCAGGGGATATCTCAGAAAAATTCGCCCCGTATTTCCGGCCGGTATATGACGTTCTGGTTAAACGTCTTGGCTCTTCCTTTATGCAGTACTGCCTGCGTCCCGAAATTGGCAAAGTGGAAATTGCGCCGTTTGCCTATATGCGAGGCCGCACGTTTGAAAACGCCGTGGTGATTCTGGATGAGGCGCAGAACGTCACCGCCGCCCAAATGAAGATGTTCCTGACTCGCCTTGGGGAAAACGTGACCGTCATTGTTAACGGCGATATCACCCAGTGTGATTTACCGTCCCATGTTCAGTCCGGCCTGGCCGACGCGCTGTCGCGCTTCCAGGACGACGAGATGGTGAGCGTGGTCCGTTTCGGAAAAGAGGACTGCGTGCGTTCTCAGCTCTGTCAGCGCACGCTGCTGGCTTACGGTTAATCGCTTAAGCCCTGATGAAAGCCCGGCCAGTTGGCCGGGCTTTTTTATGGCTACTCGTCAGTGCCAAAGCCCTGTTTCAGCACGGCTGGCTGCACCTGCGGGAAATAAATATGGTCGTAATAGCTGGCGGTATTGTTACCCCAGTTATCGCCATCGGTTCGCCCGGTCTGCTGCCAGTGCGCGACCAGCACCTCGTTATACGCTTTGATCACCTCAGGCAGCATCGCGCTGTTATAGCGCTCCTCGTGGCGGAAGCCCGCCAGCGACATACGCGGTTTCTGAACGGCAGGTTGATCAACATACCCCAGCACCACCCCCGCTACCGGGAAGGTCAGCTCAGGCAGGTTAAGCAGCTCAATCATCGCCTGCGGCTCGCGGCGGATCCCGCCAATTGGCACCACGCCCAGCCCGTGAGAGCGGGCAGCGGTCATCACGGTCGCCAGCGCGATTCCAATATCGGTCGCACCGGAGATCAGGCTTTCCAGGCTCTCATGCGCGATCTGCTGTTTGCCTTCCGCCTCAATTGCCAGCTGGCTTTTGTGCATATCCAGCACAAAGGTGATAAACACCGGGGCTTTCGCGATCCACGGCTGTCCACCGGCAATTTCCGCGATTTTTGCGCGGGTGGCAGCATCACGCACCACCACCAGCGATACCTGTTGGGAATTTACCGAAGTTGGCGCACGCCAGGCCGTTTCGACAATGTCATCAATAATCGTGTCGGCAATGGGGGTGTCAAGATAGCTGCGATCGCTGCGGTGGCTTTTCAGCAGTTGAGTGATTTCGTTCATGTGATACCTGGTGTTCTGAATATGTAGAGTGTGAAGGTAGTGAAGATCCAGGGGTAACGGCTACGCATTTTGTGCGGCAGATCACATTTTTTGCTGTAGGGGGCGACCGCTTCTCTGGTCGCCCCGCAAAACCTTCAAAGCGGCGCTGGATATTAAATAACATCGCGTTGGTCGCGCAGGTGTAGGGGCGGGGCATGCCTCGCCCTCCGCGAATGCGGGTCGGGCATGCCCGACTCCTACGCAAAATGCAAAAAAAAAAGTCTGAACATGAGTTCAGACTTTCTCTTTGAATATGGTGGTGAGAGAGGGGGATCACTCGCGCCATCCCTGGCGCTCGCCCTGCGGGCAGCCTGCGGCTGTGCAAAACGGCTTTCCTGCCGTTTTGTCGAACCCTGGCGAGGGTTCTCACTCCCTCTCTCCGTGCAAAATGCAAAAAAATGCCTGAACTTTCGCTCAGGCATTTCTTTTAGAATATGGTGGTGAGAGAGGGGTTCGAACCCTCGATACGTTGCCGTATACACACTTTCCAGGCGTGCTCCTTCAGCCACTCGGACACCTCACCATATTTTACTGCCGCTACCCGCAGGGGGTAACGGGGCGCTACTATAGGCAGTCGCGGGTAATGGGTCAAGCAGTATTTTTCCCTGTGCTTCTATTCGCTTAAGTGATGAGCAACCAAGGATAATCTGGTGCAGCCGGTGCGCAATTCGCCATAAACGGCGAAGCTCGCCTTTTATGCCGTTAGAACGGCAGGCCGGGCTTTAAGCCGGGCTGATATCAGCAGCTAAACCCTGTGAAGCGATCGGCCAGCCATAAGGTAAATTGACATTAATCTGTCACAAAAAAGTCGCAAAGCTGAAATAGTTGTATCGCAGACTGACTCCCTGAAATCTTTAGCAAAACTTATTCATGGAGATCGCCGTTTAATGAAACATAAAGCTTTCGCACTTTCCCTGCTGACCTCACTTATCTGCTCCTCTGCCGTCGCCGATATCGCCACTTACCAGCGGGCCGCGCAGGGTGATATTACTCAGCCGGGCGGAGCACGTCGCCTGAGCGGTGACCAGACCGAGGCGATTAAAGCGTCGTTGAGCAACAGCACGGCGAAAAACGTTATTCTGCTGATCGGCGACGGCATGGGCGACTCCGAAATTACGGCGGCGCGAAACTATGCGCAAGGGGCGGGCGGTTTCTTTGAAGGGATTGATGCGCTGCCGCTAACCGGACAGTACACCCACTATGCGCTGGATAAGAAAACCCACAAGCCTGACTATGTGACCGATTCAGCAGCATCTGCCACCGCCTGGGCAACCGGCGTGAAGTCCTATAACGGCGCAATTGGCGTTGATGTAACGGGTAAAGATCATCCCTCGCTGCTGGAGTTGGCGAAAGCCGCCGGTAAAGCGACCGGCAATGTTTCAACCGCAGAGCTGGAAGATGCCACCCCGGCGGCGCAGATTGCCCACGTCACCTCGCGTAAGTGCTACGGCCCGGTCAAAACCAGCGAGCTGTGCGCCAGCAATGCGCTGGAGCAGGGCGGTAAAGGCTCGATTGCTGAGCAGTTGCTAAATGCGCGCGCCGACGTCACCTTTGGCGGCGGCGGGAAGACCTTCAGCGAAACGGCAAAAGCCGGCGAGTGGCAGGGCAAAACGCTGGAAGAGCAGGCGAAGCTACGCGGCTATCAGCTGGTGAACGATCTCGACGGCATGAATGCGCTTACCTCTGCCAGCGACGCGCAGCCGGTGCTGGGGCTGTTCGCTGCCGGGAATATGCCGGTGCGCTGGAAAGGCCCCCAAGCCACTTACCACGGTAATCTTGATGGCAAACCGATTACCTGCGAAGTAAACGCGGAGCGACCGGCATCGACGCCGACGCTGGCGCAGATGACCGATAAGGCTATTGCGCTGCTGAGCAGTAAACCGGAGGGTTTCTTCCTGCAGGTGGAAGGCGCTTCTATTGATAAGCAGGATCACGCGGCCAATCCGTGCGGGCAGATTGGTGAAACCGTCGATCTGGACGAAGCGGTGCAGAAGGCGCTGGAGTTTGCGCGCAAAGAGGGCAATACCCTGGTGATTGTCACTGCCGATCATGCGCACTCCAGCCAGATTATCGCCAACGACAGCAAAGCCCCGGGCCTGACGCAGACGCTGATCACCAAAGATGGCAGCCCGATGACCCTCAGCTACGGTAATTCAGAAGAGGATTCGCAGGGCCACACCGGCACCCAGCTGCGCATCGCTGCCTTTGGCCCGCACGCGGCCAATGTCGTCGGCCTGACCGATCAGACCGATCTGTTCTATACCATTAAAGCGGCGCTGGATATTAAATAATCACGCATTTTACGGGCCGATCGAAAAAAAGGATCGGCCCCTACAGCACACAGGAAGATGTAGGGGGCGACCGCTTTTCTGGTCGCCCCGCAAATGCAAAAAAAAGTCTGAACGTGAGTTCAGACTTTCTCTTTAAATATGGTGGTGAGAGAGGGGGATCACTCGCGCCATCCCTGGCGCTCGCCCTGTACCTTTAAAGCGGCGCTGGATATTAAATAACATCCCGTTGGTCGCGCAGGTGTAGGGGCGGGGCATGCCTCGCCCTCCGTTAATGCGGGTCGGGCATGCCCGACCCCTACGAAAAATGCAAAAAAAGTCTGAACGTGAGTTCAGACTTTCTCTTTAAATATGGTGGTGAGAGAGGGGTTCGAACCCTCGATACGTTGCCGTATACACACTTTCCAGGCGTGCTCCTTCAGCCACTCGGACACCTCACCATATTGTTGCCGCAACCCGGTTGCTGACGGGCGCTAATGTAGGGAAAAGTGCGGTTGCGGTCAACTGCCTTTCGACTATTTTGAGTGCGTTTAGTCAGTTTTAACGCACTTTGCTGGTTTAAACGCCAGCCAGGTTCAGATTAGGCCGCTAAAGCCAAATCGGCGCGCATCGCCAGGCGCAAAAGGTGCATAATAACCGACTTATTTTGGCAGGAAAAACAGAGGTTAGTTGTGGATCACACCAACCGTATCCCCCAACAGCAGGTGCCGGGGGGAACCGGCGCGCTGTTCTTTATTCAAATTTTCGCCACCATGGGCTTCGCGGTGCTTTACTCCAGCCTGGTGCTGTACGCCACCAAAAAACTCGGCTTCAGCGAAGGGCAGGCCAACACCATGATGGGCGTGTTCGGCGCCTTTAACTACGGTCTGCACCTGTTCGGTGGCTACCTTGGCGGTCGCTTCCTCAGCAACCGTAATCTTTTCGTGCTGGGAATGGTGCTGCAGGTTGCTGGCTGCTGGACGCTCTCCGGCCAGAGCGCGGAAGGCCTTTACTGGGGGCTGGCGATGTTCCTGACCGGCAGCGGCCTCAATGTTACCTGCATTAATATGATGCTGACCCAGCGCTTTGCTCCGGAAGATAACCGCCGTGAGAGCGCCTTCCTGTGGAACTACGCCGGGATGAACCTCGGATTCTTCCTCGGCTTTACCGGCGCGGGCTACTTCCAGCTCAGCGAGCACTATGAAGCGCTGTTCCTGTTCGCCACTATCGGTAACGCAGTGGCCATTGTTATCTCGCTGCTGCGCTGGAAGGTGCTGGCCGATATCAGTACCCCGCTGCTGCAGGCAAACCCGCGCCAGTTCCGCTGGCGCATGTTGGCCGGGCTGGTGATTCTGGTGGCGCTGGTGCCGCTGATCCGCCTGATGCTCAATCACGCCGGGTTTACCGGGGCGTTTGTGCTGGCGCTGGGCGCAGCGATCTTCCTGCTGCTGTGCTTTACCACGCTGCGCCATCGCCCGCGTGATGAGCAGCGCCGCATGTGTGCTTATCTGATCCTCGCGCTGGGTGCGCTGGTGTTCTGGACGCTGTACCAGCTGGCGCCGATGGGCCTGATGCTGTTCACCGAGCACAATATTAACCTCCGCGTGTACGGCATTCAGGTGGCCCCGCAGTGGGTGCAGAATATCAACACCCTGGTGATTGTTTTCGGCGGGCCTTTGCTGGCTATCTGGTTCCGCAACCTGCGCGAGCGCGGCTGGCGCATCGATATCCCGCTGCAGTTCTCCGCCTCGCTGTTTATGATCGGGCTGGGTATGCTGGTGCTACCGCTGGGTATCGCGCTGGCGGGCGGGGACGGTATTGTGGCGTTCAAATGGATTGTTATCAGCTACGTATTGCAGAGCATCGCCGAACTGCTGCTGTCGCCAATTGGCTATGCGATGATCGGCAAGCTGGCTCCGGCGCGCTATCAGGGGGTGATGATGGGCTGCTGGATGATGGTGACCGGCGTCGCTTCGGTGCTGTCCGGCTACGTTTCCGCGCTGATGCCGGAAAACAGCGGCAGCACGCCGCTGCTGACTAACCCTGGCTACAGCCATATCTTCAGCCTGCTCGGCTGGGGCAGTGCGGCGGTCGGTTTAGTGCTGATCTGCCTGATCCCGCTGCTGCGCCGACTGATCCAGCAGGTCGACCGGCCATAATTCTTTTCGGGGCAGTTCTCTGCCCCAAATTTTCACTTGCCAGCCGCCGCGTTTTCCCTGAGCCTAAACAAAAACCAGGAGAGAAAACGTGGACATCCTTTTTTATCACCCATCTTTTAAGGCAGAGACCTGGATCAGCGGGTTACAGCAGCGTTTACCCCATGCACGTATTCGTCTTTGGCAGCCCGGCGACGATCGGCCGGCTGATTATGCGCTGGTACGTCAGCCGCCGGTAGAGATGTTAAAAGGGCGGGCGCTGAAGGGCGTCTTTGCGCTCGGCGCCGGCGTTGATGATATCCTCGGCCAGCTGCGCGAGCATCCGGATATGCTGGCACCCGGGGTGCCGCTGTTCCGCCTGGAAGATACCGGCATGGGCCGCCAGATGCAGGAGTATGCGGTTTATCACGTCCTCGGCTGGTTCCGCCGCTTCCCGGAATATCAGAAACAGAAAACCGAAACCCTGTGGCACCACCTGCGCAACTACGCGCGCCGCGACTTCACCATCGGTATTCTCGGTGCGGGCGTGCTGGGCAGCAGCGTCGCCAGCAGCCTGCTGGCGTGGGGTTTCCCGGTCAGCTGCTGGAGCCGTTCACCGAAGCAGATTGACGGCGTCACCAGCTTCCATGGTGAAGCGCAGCTTGGCGAGTTTCTTGCCGGAAGCCAGGTGTTAATTAACCTGCTGCCGAACACGCCGCAAACCCGCGGTATTATCAACCGCCAGCTGCTCAGCCAGCTGAAGCCCGGTGCATTCCTGCTTAACCTCGCGCGCGGTGCCCACCTGGTGGAAGCCGATCTGCTGGCCGCGCTGGAAGCGGGCGAAGTGAAAGCAGCGGCGCTCGACGTGTTTAATCACGAACCGCTGCCCGCCGGACACGCGTTCTGGTCGCACCCGGATATCGCTATCACCCCGCATAATGCCGCTGTAACCTTGCCAGATGAAGCTATGGACTACATTGCGCGTTCGATTACCCGGCGCGAGAGCGGTGAAATGCCGGAAGGGCGCGTCGATATCGATCGGGGTTACTAATCAGGAGAGAACAGATGTATCCAGTTGACCTTCACATGCATACCGTTGCCAGCACCCATGCTTACAGCACGCTGCGCGACTACGTATTACAGGCGCAGACCTGCGGCGTTAAGCTGCTGGCGATCACCGATCACGGCCCGGATATGGCCGATGCACCGCACTACTGGCATTTTGTTAATATGAAAGTCTGGCCGCGGGTGATTGACGGCGTGGGCGTGCTGCGCGGCATCGAAGCGAATATCAAAAATGTACAGGGCGAGATCGACTGTAGCGGCCCGATGCTGGGTTCGATTGATATTATCGTTGCCGGGTTCCACGAGCCGGTATTTCCTCCGCAGGATGAAGCGACCCATACCCAGGCGATGATCGCCGCGATGGCCAGCGGGCTGGTGCATATTATCAGCCATCCCGGCAACCCAAATTACCCGATCGATATTCATGCGGTCGCTGAAGCAGCGGCGAAGTATGATGTGGCGCTGGAGCTGAATAACTCCTCATTTACCACCTCGCGCAAGGGCAGTGAACCCAACTGCCGCAAAGTCGCGCAAGCGGTGCGCGATGCGGGGGGCCGCCTGGCATTAGGCTCTGATTCTCACACCGCCTTTACCCTCGGTAATTTTGAGCACTGTCTGCGTATCCTGCGCGAGGTGGATTTTCCTGAAGATCGCGTGTTAAATGTCACGCCGCGCCGCCTGCTGGACTTCCTGCAGCAGCGTACCGGTAAGGAAATAGCTGAATTCGCCGATTTGTGACAGTGTCACGCATAACTTCTTACGGAATTGAAAGACATGAATGAGTTTTCCATCATCTGCCGCATTTTAGGCTCGCTTTACAACCGCCAGCCGCAGGACCCTTTACTGGTGCCGCTGTTCCAGATGCTGCGTGAAGGTAAACTGCAACAGCACTGGCCGCTGGAGCAGGATGAGCTGCTGACCCGTTTGCAGCAGAACTGTGACCCGCAGACGCTGGCGACCGACTACAACGCCCTGTTTGTTGGCAGCGAATGCCGAGTGTCGCCTTTCGGTTCGCAGTGGGAGAATGGCCCGCAGGAAGCAGACGTGCGTGCTTTTCTTACCAGCCGCGGTATGCCGCTTAGCGATGCACCTGCCGACCATATTGGCGCACTGCTGCTGGCGGCATCATGGCTGGAAGATCAGTCCGAAGCGGATGAAATTACTGCACAGATAACCCTGTTTGATGAGTATCTGCTGCCGTGGGTGGGGGCGTTTCTGGGCAAAGTAGAAGCCCATGCGACCACCGCCTTTTACCGCACGCTGGCCGTCATCAGCCGTGAAGCGATTCAGGCGATGCGCGACGAGCTGGAAGACGATATCGCGTAGGGTGTCAGGCAAGCCTGACCCGTTCATCACCGGACCATTAATCCTGCCATTCCGCCACCGCTGAACCTAACTTCGACGGCCCGCGCGACCAGTTTAGCGGCGTGCCGGGCAGCCAGAACGGCGAACGCAGCCGCTGGCTCAGGCCAAACGACGATATCAGCGCTTCGGCATCTTCATCTGGCGGCAGGCGCGTGCCCAAACCTGAGGGCTGTGCTTCCTGTGGATAGGGGGCGTCCGTCAGCAGGCAGGCGGTGCGCGCCAGCGACAGGCGAGCAGTGAAGCCGGTATTGTGCAGCAGGCGCTGGCGCAATCCTTCCAGTACCGCTGCCGCCATCATATAACCCGTGGCGTGATCCAGCGCCTGCACCGGCAGCGGGACTGGCGCATCGCTGTGCTGCCACAGGCGGCCGCGCTCGGCAATTCCGCTGGCCATCTGTACCAGGCTGTCAAAGCCGCGGCGGTTGCGCCACGGCCCGGTCCATCCCCATGCATTAAGGCTGACATCGACCAGCCCCGGTTTCAGCGCCTGTAACGCCTCTGCATCATAGCCCAGATTGCTGAGCGCATCGGCGCGATAGCCGTGCACCAGCACGTCACACTGGCCGAGCAGCTGCTCAAACCGTTTGCGTCCTTCCGCCGATTTCAAATTCAGCCGCGCACAGCGTTTACCCAGCGTAACTTCCTCCTCCAGCGCAGGTTCCTGCCAGTCTGGCGGATCGAGGCGCAGCACCTCAGCGCCCAGCCCGGCCAGAAAACGCGTGGCGACCGGCCCGGCGATAATGCGCGTCAGGTCGAGCACGCGCACGCCCAGCAGCGGGCGTGCCGCAAACAGTCGCCAGGTGGGCGCCGGGCCGCAGGCCTGCAGCGTCTGATCAATCAGCGCTTCACGGCTGACGCTCTGCCCCTGCGGGTGCTGCTGCCACTCGCTGTGGCTGCGCAGCGCGGCGGCACAGCCTCCTGCGTCCACCACGGCCTGCTCCAGCTCCACTTTCTGCCAGCGGGCGACGGCTGCCGCCAGCTGCTGACGATGAGTCTGCTGCCCGAGTACCTGTTCCATCGCTGCACGATGATGCGGCGCATTAGTATGCAGACGCACCCAGCCATCCGCGGTGGCGTAATCCCCGGCAAGCGGATCCCACAGCGAGGGCAGCGGGCGATTAACCGGGCGCAGCGCGTGCTGAAACCAGCGCGCACACAAAGCCGCATCCAGCTCCACCGGTTGCGCGCTACCGATCAGGCTGGCAGTCGCCTGCGCCGCCAGCCCGATGCTGGTGGCCGCCAGTTCGCTGACGGGATAAGCGGAAACCAGCGCCTGTTCACCGTTAATTTTCAGCTCGGGCAGCGGCGTGCTGCTGTTGCGAAGTCCCTGCCACAGCTGTTGCCACAGCGCAGCGCTCAGGCGATTATCCATTCAACTCTCCTTCAGTTAATCAGGGGCGATCCGAACGGCGGCGCACAAGGCGAAAACGCGACAGACGGGCGTGCATTTTCAGGTTGCGCAGGTTAATCACCGCGATTGCCGTGCCAATAATCACCAGCAGGCCGCCAGTGACTTTAAAGCTGTTCATGCTGTCGCCCAACACCACCACTCCCATAATCACTGCCAGAACCGGGGTCAGCAGCGAGTAGGGCATGATCAGGTTAACGTTGTAGTTTTTCAGCAGGCTGTACCACAGCGAATAAGCCACAATCGAGGAGCCGATCGCGCTGAACAGGATGCCAAACCAGCCGCGCCATGAAGAGTGTAGCAGCAGGTTAAGCTGGTCGGATTCGGTCAGCCAGGATGCGCTGGCGACGATGGGAATGGCCAGAAATGAGAGCCAGCCGGTCATGGTCAGCGGACTGATGGGCGGTGATTTTTTCACAATCATATTGCTCACCGCCCAGCCGAATGCACTCAGCAGCAGCAGAACCAGCACCCACCAATTAGGGATTGTTGGGCTTCCCGCCAGCACCACCACGCCGCTCAGTGAAATCGTAATGCCCAGCAGCTGCACCAGGCGCAGTTTCTCTTTGAGGATCAGCATCGCCAGCAGCATGGCGATAGGCGTGCCGAGCTGTACGATCACCGCCGCAGTACCGGCATCGGTATGGTTCAGGCTGACAAACAGCAGCGAAAAGTGCATAAAGCCAAACGTGAAGGCTAGCGGCACCAGGTAGCGCAGCTGCTGGCGCGAGACGCGGGTAAACGGCACCAGGATCAGCGCAACCACCACAAAGCGCAGGGTGGTCATCAGCAGCGGGGGCAGGTCATGCAGCCCCCATTTAATAGCGATGTTATTAAATGCCCAGATGGACACCACCATCAGAATCAGAAAAAAATGACGCAGGGCCACCACAAAATCCTTAGTTGAGTGATTGAGTCCCTTTCATCATGGCACGAAATGCGCCAGATGAGGCGCTGCTGACCGTCATTTTTTCAGCAGCAGGTAGTGCATAAGTGACGAAATAGCGCTCTGGCTAAGCCGATGCTTTGTATAAAGTTTACCTGAAAATGTTATGAGACAGGCTGGTGACAAACTGCGATGATGATCTGCGGGCTGTCCGGCCCCAATAACATTGCCGATAAGGAGCGAGATAACAGTGAAATTGCCGTTAGCGATTATCCAGCTTGAAAGCCCGCCGCAGGCGGTTAGCCGCCAGGTTGGGGAGCAGAAGCAGTGGTTTATTGAGGCGCTGGAGCTGGCCGATGATGACTATATCGTGGTACGCCCCGATCTTGGCGATGCACTGCCGGACGTGCAGCAGATTGCCTGCGCCGTGCTCAGCGGTTCGTGGGCGATGGTCACCGACCACGCAGAGTGGAGCGAGCGCACCGCCGCCTGGGTGCGCCATGCGGTGGCCGAACAGCTGCCGCTGCTGGGCGTCTGCTACGGTCATCAGCTGATGGCTTACGCGCTGGGTGGCGAGGTGGGGGATAATCCCAACGGCTGGGAGCGCGGCGTAAAGCTGCTGCAAACCACCCGCGCGCAGCGTCAGGATCCGCTGCTGGCCTCTGTGCCTGAGCGCTTCACCGCGTGGCTATCACACCGTCAGTCGGTGCTGACGCCGCCGCCGGGTGCACAGGTGCTGGCCGCCTCCGCGCAGGATGGCTGCCAGATAATTCGCTACTCTGCCAGCGCGCTGTCGCTGCAGTTTCACCCGGAATTCACCCCTGAAATTATGGCCGCCTGCCTGCATAACAGCCTCGCGCCGGGGGAAGTGCAGAAGCTGCTGACGCAACAGCCCGAACCGCACTGGCCGCGCCAGCTGCTGCGTGATTTTTTCCAACAGGCGCAGCCGCAGCAGGCGAAAAGCGCCTGATATTGGGGGCTGCCTGCAGCGGGCAGCTCCGCGCAATAACCGCCTGTGCGCCACCTCACATCACCCCGCGAAATTCCCGTTTTACTGACGTCCTCATCACAGTTTCAGCCTCTACGATCTGGCATCCTGCCGAATGTCGACAAGTGTTAACATTCAGTTATCACAGTGTTAATTATTCGCCACGGCGATGACCTCAACAGGAGTACGATGATGCGCTATGCATACCCGGGCACCACAGATTCACTGATTACCCTGAAGCAGGAGTATGGCAACTACATCAACGGCGAGTTTGTCGCTCCGGTCAACGGTAACTATTTTACCAATACCTCGCCGGTAAACGGTTCGGTTATCGGCAAGTTCCCGCGCTCTGATAAAGATGACGTTGAAAAGGCGCTGGATGCCGCCCACGCCGCTGCGGAAGACTGGGGGAAAACCTCCGTGCAGGCGCGCTCCCTGACGCTGTTGAAAATTGCCGATCGGCTGGAGCAGCATCTGGAAACGCTGGCGGTCAATGAAACCTGGGACAACGGTAAGCCGGTGCGTGAAACCATGGCGGCGGATATGCCGCTGGCGGTCGATCACTTCCGCTACTTCGCTGGCTGCCTGCGTGCGCAGGAGGGTACGGCGGCGGAGATAGATGAGTTTACCGCCGCCTACCACTTCCATGAACCGCTAGGCGTGGTCGCGCAGATTATTCCTTGGAACTTCCCGCTATTAATGGCAGCCTGGAAGCTGGCGCCTGCGCTGGCCGCCGGTAACTGCGTGCTGCTAAAGCCCGCCGAGCAGACGCCGCTGTCGATTACGCTGTTTGTGGAGCTGATTGGTGACCTGCTGCCGAAAGGGGTACTGAACGTGATCCACGGTTTCGGTAAGGAAGCGGGTGAAGCGCTGGCCTCGAACCCGCGCATCGCCAAAGTGGCCTTTACCGGGTCGACCGCGACCGGTGGACATATTCTGGAGCTGGCGGCGAAAAACCTGATCCCATCGACCGTCGAGCTGGGCGGCAAATCGCCCAATATTTTCTTCGAAGATATCATGCAGGCCGAGCCATCCTTTATTGAGAAAGCGGCAGAGGGGGTGGTGCTGGGCTTCCTGAATCAGGGGGAGGTCTGTACCTGTCCGTCGCGTGCGCTGGTACAGGAATCGATCTACGAGCCATTTATGGCGGCGGTGATGGCGCGCGTGAAAACCATTAAGCGCGGCGACCCGATGGACACCGACACCATGGTGGGCGCGCAGGCTTCGCAGCAGCAGTTTGATAAAATCCTTTCTTACCTTGAAATTGCGCAGCAGGAGGGGGCTGAAATTCTCACCGGCGGCGGGGTGGAAAAACTGGAGGGCGATCTCTCGAGCGGTTACTACATTCAGCCAACGCTGCTGAAAGGTACCAATAGCATGCGCGTGTTCCAGGAGGAGATCTTCGGGCCGGTGGTCGGCATTACCACCTTTAAGGATGAAGCCGAGGCGATTGCCATAGCCAATGATTCCATTTATGGCCTGGGTGCCGGCGTGTGGACGCGCGATATCAACCGTGCTTATCGCGTTGGACGGGCTATTAAAGCCGGGCGCGTCTGGACCAACTGTTACCACCTCTATCCGGCACATGCGGCGTTTGGCGGTTACAAAAAATCCGGTATTGGCCGCGAAACGCACAAAATGATGCTCGATCACTACCAGCAGACCAAAAATTTGCTGGTCAGCTACAGCGTGCAGCCACTGGGTTTCTTCTGAGTAAATAGCCTACAGGCCGGGGTTTTCCGGCCTGTGAATCCCACTGCGCTCCCCCTTAGTGGAACTGAGAACCGCCACCAAATCCTTCCGAACCGGTGTTGTTTGCTCCGTATCCGTGGCCGCCAAAAGCGTGCGATCCGGCATTATTTTCACCATGACCCGAGCCACCCGCATGCTGAGAACGCTGACCTTTACTGCTCCCTCCCGTTCCTTTTGCTGTCTGGAATGGGGCACTGTTTTTGACGACCGGTTTATTCAAAACAACAGCGGGTACAGTCTCGGTAAAGGTCGGGCGGCCGACAACCTGCGTTTTAACCCGATCAATATTCATCTGGGTAAGCTGCGCACCGAGTAACGCGTTGATCTGCATTTGCGTGCGCGCCTGATTGGCGGCGGTCAACTGAGCGCCTTGCAGCGCGGCAGTTTGCTGCGCGGTGCGCGCCTGATTGGCGGCGGTGAGCTGAGCGCCTTGCAGTGCGGCAGTTTGCTGCGCGGTGCGCGCCTGATTGGCGGCGGTGAGCTGTGCGCCTTGCAGCGCGGCAGTTTGCTGCGCGGTGCGCGCCTGATTGGCGGCGGTGAGCTGAGCGCCTTGCAGTGCGGCAGTTTGCTGCGCGGTGCGTGCCTGATTGGCGGCGGTGAGCTGTGCGCCTTGCAGCGCGGCAGTTTGCTGCGCGGTGCGCGCCTGATTGGCGGCGGTGAGCTGTGCGCCTTGCAGCGCGGCAGTTTGCTGCGCGGTGCGTACCTGATTGGCGGCGGTAAGCTGTGCGCCTTGCAGTGCAGTGCGCGCGGCTGCGGCAGCCTGTTGCCCAGCCAGGATGCTGGCAGTCATCGAGCTGTTTTTAATACTGTTTACAGTCTGGCTGCTGACAGCGGGTTTATCAGGTGTTGTTGCCGTTGCCGTTGGTACTGGTGCTGTCAGGGGCGTCAGGCCAGTCCTGGCAGGTTCACCTGAATATCCGATTCTGTTAGCGATAGTGCTATCCAGATCGGAAACTGAAATGTTGTACCCTTTTGCCAACTGGCCAAAAGTTTGTGCCTGCATATCGGTTAAAGTCATACCTGCGCGCCGTGCGGCAATATCCTTAATAGCAGAAATGTTCATTCCCAGAGGTTCTGAGGCAGCCTGGCGAACACTGTCTACGATCTGATGAAGTGGCTCAAAGGCGGAGGCAGAAAAAGCCAGTGTGGAAGCGATTACAACAGCGATGACTTTAATTGAAGTTTTCATAAATCTTCACTATAAAAAAATTTGCGTTTCATCGGGCCTCTCCCTGGATTCTCTACCTTGTAAGTATCGATAAAAAATCGACATTTTTACTTGCCATCTTTTTTTTTGAAGGTAAACAAGTAGCCAAAACCTTCCGACCAGCGCGTTAAAAAAAGATTAAAAGCCCACTGATAAATGTGAGTGACAGGCAGCATACCCTCCCTCGGCGAGGCTGATATTACGCCGCACTGGATGGCGGGATTTGACGTAGATCACACTTTTGGTGGAAGCGATTACACTGCGTAAATTTCCTATTGTTTCGTAAAGAAAAATAATTATCTAACAGTGTGGAATGGTGCAATTAGTGTCGTCTGTTGCACAACTGAGAAGGGTAATTATCCTTCCATAACTTTTTAATATGACCCAGACGATTGCTGACTAAAGCCAAATATGGCACGGTGTTTTTAAGGTTGTATAGACAAGAATGCACAACCATTTTTCAACATGACGCTGTCGCCGCGCCGTTCCCGCGGTGGTGAGATCACTTCAGGCAAGGAGTTTGGATATGTCCGTCACATCATCGCGCGCGCAGCCTCAGCCACGCCGTCTTATCGAAACCCGCAGTATTGATTATATTCCCGACGCCGAGCGCCATGGCCGGGTGTTCAGCCAGTTCACCCTGTGGTTCGGCGGTAATCTGCAAATTACCGCGATAATTACCGGCGCGCTCACCGTAGTCCTGGGCGGCGATGTCGTCTGGTCGCTGGTGGGGCTGCTGGCAGGACAGGTAATTGGGGCCGCAGTGATGGCGCTGCATGCGGTGCAGGGGCCACGCCTTGGGCTGCCGCAGATGATTACCTGCCGCACCCAGTTTGGCGTTTATGGCGCGGTGATCCCGCTGCTGCTGGTCTGCATGATGTACGTGGGCTTTTCCGCCAGTGGCACCGTGCTGGCCGGGCAGGCGCTGGCGCATCTTGCCGGCGTAGGTGACCGCAGCGGCATGATGCTGTTTGCCGTGATTATCATGGTGGTGGCGACGTTGGGTTACCGTCTTATCCATGGCTTAGGTAAAGTCGCCAGCGTGGTTGGCATCCTGGCATTCTGCTATCTTTTCCTGCGCCTGTTTATGGAAAATGACGTCAGCAGCCTGCTGGCGAACCGCCATTTTTCTCTGCCGATGTTCCTGTTGGCGGTGTCGCTCTCCTCATCGTGGCAGATCGCCTTTTGCCCCTATGTTTCCGACTACTCGCGCTATCTGCCGCGCAGCGTTTCGGCGCGCAACACCTTTCTGGCGGTGTTCAGCGGCACGGTGCTTGGCACCCAGGCTTCAATGACGCTCGGGGTGATTGCCGCAGCGCTGGCGGGCAGTGCCTTCTCGGGTAATGAGGTGGGTTATATCGTCGGGCTGGGATCGAGCGGCACGATGGCGCTGGTGCTCTATTTCGCCATCTGCTTTGGCAAAATCACCTTTACCACCCTGAATGCTTACGGCAGCTTTATGTCGCTGGCGACAATCGTCTGCGGCTTCCGCAAAAGTGCAGCGATTAGCGAGCGGGCGCGCATGCTGTTTATCATCGCTATGATGCTGGTCTCCTGCGGTATTGCCATACTTAGCGAACCCTCTTTCCTTAAGTCATTCACCCAGTTCCTGCTGTTCCTGCTGGCCTTCTTTGTACCCTGGAGCGCAATGAACCTGACCGACTACTACTTTATTACCCGTGGGCAGATAGATATTCCGGCGCTGAGCGATCCGGATGGCCGCTATGGGCGCTGGAACTGGACAGGCATTTTTACCTATGCGCTGGGCGTGCTGGTGCAGCTGCCGTTTGTCGCCAATGGCTTTTATCAGGGGGCGTTAGTGAGCTGGTTTGACGGCAATGATATTTCGTGGCTGATCGGCTGGGTATTTACCGCGTTGTGCTGGCTGGGAGTGAATAAGCTGCGCAACCAGCCGCACCTGTCGGCGACGGTGCTGCCTGACTAAAGAAAAGGGCGAGAGAAATCTCGCCCTCAGTGTTTATCGAGGCTGGCGAACCGGGGCGCCGTTGGCCTGATAGTACGGCACCTCCACCGCTGGCAGCGGGGCACGGCCGCGGATCACATCGGCCATCTTCTCGGCAATCATAATCGTTGGCGCATTCAGGTTGCCGGTGGTGATCTGCGGCATAATCGATGCATCCACCACGCGTAGCCCCTCAATGCCGTGAACTTTGCCATCGTTACCCACCACCGCCATATTGTGATAGCCCATCGCGTTCGAGCAGGAAGGGTGGTAGGCGGTTTCGGCATGATGGCGCACGAAGTCATCCAGCTGCGCATCGCTGACGCACTCTGCGCCCGGGGAGATCTCTTTGCCACGGAATGGATCCAGCGCGCGCTGCTGCATAATCTCGCGCGTGATGCGGATCCCCGCCCGGAACTCGCGCCAGTCCTGTTCGTGCGACATATAGTTGAACAGAATGCTCGGATGCGCTTTTGGATCCTTCGATACCACCTGCACGCGGCCACGGCTCGGGGAGCGCATTGAGCCAACGTGTGCCTGGAAGCTGTGGGTGCGGATCGGGTTTGAACCGTTATAGTTCACCGCCACCGGCAGGAAGTGGTACTGAATATTTGGCCAGCTAAACTCTTCGTGGCTGCGGATAAAGCCGCCCGCTTCGAAGTGGTTACTGGCGCCAATTCCCGTGCCGTTCAGCAGCCATTCGGCGCCGATCAGCGGCTGATTGTGCAGCTTCAGCGCGGGCGACAGTGAAACCGGCTGCGTACATTCGTACTGCAGATACATCTCCAGGTGGTCCTGCAGATTGGCACCCACGCCGGGCAGGTCAAGCACCAGCGGGATGTCCAGCGAAGAGAGCAGTGCGCCGGGGCCGACACCGGAGCGTTGCAGGATCTGCGGGGAGGCAATCGCCCCGGCGCACAGTAGCACTTCGCGTTTCGCATACGCCTGCTGCGGCTGATCTTTCTGCTGCCACAGCACCCCGACGGCGCGCTGCTGCTCGAACAGAATGCGGTCGGTCAGCGCATGGACTTCAATCGTCAGATTGCTGCGCGGACGCGCCTGATCGAGGTAGCCGCGCGCGGTGCTGGCGCGTCGTCCTTTTGGCGTCACCGTGCGGTCCATCGGACCAAAGCCTTCCTGCTGATAGCCGTTCAGATCTTCGGTGCGCGGATAACCCGCCTGCACGCCCGCCTCAACCATGGCATGGAACAGAATATTGTTATTGCTTTTCGGCGTGGTGACGCTGACCGGCCCGGCATCGCCGTGATAATCATTGCCGCCGATATCGCGCCGCTCGGCAATCTTGAAGTAGGGCAGGCAGTCGAGGTAGCGCCAGTTCTCCAGCCCCTCCTGCTGCGCCCAGTTGTCGTAATCCATCGCATTGCCGCGGATGTAGCACATGCCGTTGATCAGCGACGAGCCGCCCAGCCCTTTGCCGCGCCCGCACTCCATGCGGCGGTTGTTCATATGCGGTTCCGGGTCGGTCAGATACGCCCAGTTATAGCGGCGGCCCTGTAACGGGTAAGCCAGCGCCGCCGGCATCTGGGTGCGGAAATCCTGACGGTAGTCGGGGCCGCCAGCTTCCAGCAGCAGCACCGTCACCTCAGGATCTTCGGTCAGGCGGGTGGCCAGTACGTTGCCGGCAGAACCTGCGCCAATAATGATGTAGTCATATTCCCTGCGATTGCTCATGGTCACTTCCCTTTACTCATTAAAAAATTGACTGATAACGTTCCATCGAGACCTGCACCGACTTGATGCGGGTGTAATGGTGGAGAGCGGTTAAGCCGTTCTCACGACCAACGCCAGACTGCTTGTAGCCACCTACCGGCATCTGCGCGGGGGATTCTCCCCAGCTGTTAATCCAGCAAATTCCCGCCTCCAGCTGGTGGATAATCTGGTGAGCTTTCGCCAGGTCGGGCGTGACCACCCCAGCGGCCAGGCCATAAACGGTATCGTTGGCGCGCTGAATCGCTTCCTGCTCGCTGTCATAGCTGAGCAGGCTCATCACCGGGCCAAAGATCTCTTCGCGCACGATGGTGTGGCTATCTTCACAGTCGGTGAAGATGGTGGGCTGCACCCAGGCTCCGGCATCGTACATCCCACCGGTGATTGCCGCGCCGCCACTCAGCAGGCGCGCGCCTTCACGCTGGCCGGAAGCGATATAGCCGAGCACCTTGTCACGATGCGCGAAGCTAGCCAGCGGGCCAAAGTTGGTGTCCATTTCCAGCGGATCACCCGGGCGAATACGCTGCACGCGTTTGAGCAGTGCCGCTTCCAGCTCCGCTTTGCGCGCGCGCGGGACAAATACGCGGGTGCCGTTGGTGCACACCTGTCCCGAACTGTAGAAGTTCGCCATCATCGCGATGTCGGCGGCCAGTTCGATATCGGCATCGGCGAGGATAATCAGCGGCGATTTACCGCCCAGTTCCATGGTGACCTCTTTCAATGAGGACTCCGCAGCAGCGGCCATCACTTTCTTGCCGGTCGGCACGCCGCCGGTGAAGGAGATTTTTTCAATGCGCGGATGAACGGTTAGCGCCTGGCCAGTGCTGCCGCTACCCTGCAACACGTTGAATACGCCGTCCGGCACGCCCGCTTCGCTGTAAATCGCCGCCAGCTTAAGCGCGCTGAGCGGAGTGATCTCACTCGGTTTGAAGATCATCGCGTTACCCGCAGCCAGCGCCGGGGCCGACTTCCACAGGGCGATCTGAATGGGGTAGTTCCACGCGCCGATCCCGGCCGTGACGCCCAGCGGTTCGCGGCGGGTATAGAAGAAGCTGCCGCTGCGCAGCGGATACTGCTCGCCTTCAATAGCACCCGCCAGCCCGGCGTAATACTCCAGCACGTCTGCGCCGGTAACAATGTCCACGGCCGTGGTCTCCGACAGCGGTTTCCCGGTGTCCAGGCTCTCAAGCAGAGCAAGTTCGGCATTGCGCTCGCGCAGCAGTGCCACGGCATTGAGCAGAATACGCCCGCGCTCCGTGCCGGTCATGGCGGCCCAGATACGCTGGCCGCGTTCGGCGCTCTCCACCGCACGTTCGACGTCGGCGGCAGTAGCAATTTGCACCTGCGCCAGGCTTTCCCCCGTGGCGGGATTGATGGTTTCGAAGGTCTCTGTGCCGCTGGCATCCGTCAGGCGGCCATCGATATACAGTTTCTGAATGGGAAGTTGAGCCATATGACTTGTCCTTAAGTTGGGGCTTACGTGCTGCCCGGTGCTCCCAATCTGTGATGCAGATTACGGGAAAGAATCGGCTGTTTTATTATTGATTGAACGTTCAATTAAAATACTATAGGCTCACCCAATGTCAATGAGATGATGTTCAATTGATAATGAGATGTTGCAAAATGGTTTGTGAGATGAACAAGGAATGATGGATGACAGTGGAAAATCGCAATACGCATCAAGATGAATCGGTGAGCCTCAATCGGCCGGTTTTTGTCAGTTCATCGCTGGTGATTTTAGTTCTCGGCATCCTGCTGGTGCTGTTCCCGGCAGGCAGCGAGCAGTGGCTGAGCCACGCGCAACTGTGGATAACCGATGTGTTTGGCTGGTACTACATGCTACTGATGGTGCTGTGCATGGGGTTTGTTTTCTGGCTGGCCTCTTCACGCCACGGTAACATCCGGCTCGGTAAAGAGGGGGAACCCCCGCAGTTCAGCTATCCGTCATGGGTGGCGATGCTGTTCTCCTCTGGCATCGGTATCGCGCTGGTGTACTACGGCGCTTATGAACCACTCGACCATTTCCTGCAGCCCCCGGAAGGGGCAGGCGGCACCGTGGAAGCGGCGCGACAGGCGATGGCGATCACCTTCCTGCACTGGGGGCTACACGGCTGGGCGCTGTATGCGCTGATTGGCGTGGCGCTGGCCTATTTCGCCTATTGCCGCGGTCAGCCGCTGGCGCTGCGCTCCGCACTCTATCCGCTGTTTGGCGAGCGCACTCACGGCTGGCCCGGGCATCTGGTGGACAGTTTTGGCATCCTGGTCACGGTGATTTCGATGGTCACCAATCTCGGGATCGGCGCGCTGCTGGTCAACTCTGGCCTCAACTATCTGTTTGGCGTGCCGCAAACGCCGGGTGTGCTGCTGGGGTTGATTGTGGTGATGATGATCGTGGCAACCTTTGCAGCGGTCAGCGGCGTTGAGAAGGGCATCGCCATGCTGTCGAATATTAACGTCGGCTTCCTCTGCCTGCTGCTGCTGTTTGTCTTCCTGAGCGGGCCGACGCTCAGCCTGCTGAACGGCATGCTGCAAAACGTGGGTGACTATCTCTCCACTATTGTCAGCCGCAGCTTTGATGTTTACCTGTATGGTAAGGCGGAGAAGTGGCAGGGCGCATGGACGCTGTTTTACTGGGCGTGGTGGGTGGCATGGGCGCCGTTTGTCGGGCTGTTTATTGCCCGTATCTCAAAAGGCCGTACCATTCGTGAACTGATCCTCGGCGTGCTGCTGATCCCGCTCGGTTTTACCCTGGCGTGGCTCTCCATTTTCGGCAATACCGCCATCAGTCTGGTGCTGGAGCACGGCGATGCGATTTTAGGAAAGGTGGCGCTGACCGACCCGCCGATGTCGATATTCAAACTGTTTGAGAATCTGCCGTTCACGCACATTGTGTCTGGCTTTACCGTGGTGATCAGCTTCCTGCTGTTCCTGACGCCGGTCGATTCCGGCACGCTGATGATCGCCAACCTCTCCAGCAAGGGTGGAACCTCCAGCGATGATGCGCCGGCCTGGTTACGTATCTTCTGGGCGGCGGTGACCACTCTGGTCTGCGCCGGGCTGCTGTATGCCGGGAACTTCAATGCGATGCAGACGGCGGTGGTCATTTGCGGCGTGCCGTTCTCCGTGGTGATCCTGCTGTATATGGTCAGCCTGCATAAAGACCTGACGCGCAAGAGCCGGGAAGCGCAGCCGCAAAAGCTGTCGCCGCCACCGGCTGATGCCAACGTCAGCCACTAGACGCCGTCTCACCCGGCTGGCATGGCTCTGACTAGCTCCCGCCTTGCCAGCACACTCACTGACCGCTGATTTCCACTCCTTCAGCGGTCACCTCCAGCCCCACCGCATGAGCCACTTCACCACCGATCCCATCGCCTAAAGCCAGCAGGACGGCCAGCGACTGTCCGTGCACAGGTCAGCATAACCCGGCAATGACGGGCCTTTGAAGCCGGTTGATAGTCAGCGGGTAGCAACTCCCGATGATGAATTTGTTAACCTGGGATTAACTTATTAAAGGATTTTATCATTAGCAGGGATTTTGTCTCCCGGACGCTGGGAGATCGCTTTATCAGCTGGTTTTACTAATGAGAGTTTGTGGCGGCAAACGGTAACCGGGTGTGAGTTTGTATCTGACGACCGAGCCACTTTGCGGTGAAAGTGTGATTATCATCACGCTGGCTGATGCTTTTTTTGCTTAAAAAAAGTCAGATCTATGAGAATTATCTGTTTTAAACGGTGCTGAATCACCCGCGTTTACAAGCGCAGCGGGTTGACGTTCTCTGCTTGATGCTGAAAAGAGTGTAAATATTACACCGGGATGAACTAAGAGCGGGCAGGATGAGAGAGAAGCAGTCAGAGGAGCTAAGCTACAGATTTTTCAGGAAACCTGTTTTTTTACCTTTTGCTCCTTAACGCGTGAAATAAGAATATCCTCACTACATGCTTACCATTGGCAATAAATTCAAGCTAAGAATATTCCTGGTGGCGCTTTTCGTTTACTGGACGTTAATAGTAGAAAACGCGTCCATTTTTTCCTTAAGTTAACCTTAATGTAATCATTAGCGATAAATTACGTTTTAAATAAATGGATGTAATTATCCGTGGGCCGTTTAATCTCTGTTTATTTGTTTTCTCGCTAATGATTTTGCTGAGGATGTTTTAGGGTTTCTTATCTGATTCTTATGCGATTTCTTAAAAAAGATCGGCTTTATCCGAAACCCCATGCAGGAATTAAAGTGGCGTTGATATTTTATTTTATCTGGTGTTAATTAAATTAACTTCGAGATTAAGAGATTTACGTGATGACTCAAAAATTGCTGTCAGTGATCATCCCTGCGTATAACGTGGCTAACTATATTGTCGAGTGCGTTGATTCATTGCTGGTGCAGTTAGCGGCACCCAATGAAATTATTATCGTCAATGACGGTTCGACCGACGACACCCTGGCCCGCGTCGAGCAGGCCTACGGCAATGATGAACGAGTGAAAATTGTCACCCTGTCCAATGGCGGCGCGGGCCAGGCCCGTGACTACGGCATCAGCCTCGCACAGGGAACATTCGTCTTTTGCTGCGACCCAGATGATGTTGTTACCAATGGCTTTTTCGCAGAGTTACAGGCGACATACAGCCAGTATCCTGAGCTGGAACTGTTCTGCTTCAACTCCTCAATGTTTGCCGATAATGCCCCTGAACGCAGCTGGCCAAAAGTGCAGCATCAGCAGTTTGGTCTGCTGCGCCCGGCGACGGTTTTCCGCAATTTGTTAAGCCATGGTGGATATACCTCGGCGAGCTGGAACTACGTGCTTAAAAGGGAAGTTATTGAGAAACACAATTTGAAATATATCCATCGGGTGCATGAAGACCATTGCTACACGCTGGGGGCATTCCTCTGCAGTCGAATTGCCTTTGTCAGTACCAATATTTATTATCGTCAGCGCGTTCGCCAGGGCTCACTGACCAATAGCGCCAAAGCGGAAAGTTTCTTCCGTCAGCGTTATGATGCCTTTATCTCCTGCTATGAAAAGCTGATGAAGTTGACAAGCGGAATGGAAGAACGTCATGAATTGCGTCGACTTTATCTGATCCACTCCTTCAAATTAATGATTAATCTTTCGCTCGCCAGCAACAATCCGGTGCCGGATTACGTTAAAAATGCGATTAATTATTTCGGGAAAAATCTGAAACCGGGCGGTACAGGCAACTGGCTATTGTTAAAACAACCCGAACTGTACTCTAATCTGATTAAATTAAAGCGAGGACTTCGCAAGGCGCAAGGTTAGAGACTCATGGCAAAAGTAATTGATAAAGGCTTGTTAATAAATGTTCTCTCACTGCTGGCCTACCGTGGCGCTTCTTTCATCATCCCACTGGTGACGTTGCCTTACCTGGCACGCATCCTGGGCGTTGAACATATGGGGTTACTCGCGCTGGGCCTGGCCTGCGTGATGTACTGCAGTACCATCTCCGACTGGGGATTCAACGTTTACACCACCAAAGACATCGCAGAGCATCGTGATAATAAGCTGAAAGTCACCGAGCTGTTCTGGTCGACGTTCAACGCCAAGCTGCTGCTCGGCACAGCCTCACTGGCGGTACTGCTGATGGTCACCTGGTTCAATCCGGCCTGGCATAACCTGTTCTACATCGTGCTGGCTAACGCTACGGTGTTGTACGGTCAGCTGCTGTCGTTTGGCTGGCTTATGCAGGGCTTTGAGAAGCTGGGCAAGACGGCGATTATCTCGACGATTGGTCAGCTGACCTCTATCCCGCTGACTTTCCTGCTGGTAAAAACCCCGGATGATACCTGGCTGGCAGCGCTGATCCCGGGCGTTGTCGCTTTCGTTACCGCAATTATCACGCTGTCGATTGTCGTGAAGATGGATATCATCGGCTTCTACCGCTTCCAGCCCCAGGAAATTTTGCAGCGCATGAAAGACAGCCTGCACGTGTTCCTGTCAATTTTCGGCGCCAATATGTTTAACAACATCAACGTGCTGATCTTAGCGTCGATGACCAGCACCTATATGGTCGGGCTGTATAACGGGGCAGACCGCCTGAAAAAAGCCGCGAACTCGGTGCCGGAGCAGATCGGGAACGCCTTCTTCCCCCGCGTCAGCCATCTGTTTAACAAAGACCGCGCAGCGGCAATCGCGGCCACGCGTAAGAGCATCACGCTATCGTTCCTGCTTAGCCTGTTTATCGTGATTTTCACTTATTTCTTCGCCGATATTGTGGTGCGCATCCTGCTCGGGCCAGCCTTCCATGAGTCGGCAGACGTGCTGCGGGTGGCGGTGTGTGGCTTTATCTTCGGTAATATCAGCTACCCGGCTGGCCTGCAGATCCTCATTCCGCACGGCCTGACCAAGCAGCGCATGTACCTGATGTTTATCGTTGGCGGGATTAATATCCCGGCCTGCTGCCTGCTGGCGTGGAAGTTTGGTGCGTTGGGCGCGGCCTGTGCGCTGGTGTTTTCAGAAATCCTGATCTTTATCGGCATTATCTATCTGCTGGTGAAACACGATATTCTGAAAACCTATCTCGCCCGGCCTGCGGTTTTTAAACAGCCTGGTAACGAGCACGCAGGCTGAATCACTCGCGTCAGTTGCGATCGATACGTGACTGACGCCAGTTCAACCACGGCGTCACCGAGATGCCGTGTACCACCACGCTGGCGACGATCAGCGTAAACGCCATATCCGCCATGCGCGTCACTTCCTCCCCCGACAGTCCGTGGGTATAGGCCCAGGCAATATAGTTAATGCTGCCAATTCCGCGAATGCCCAGCCAGCCAATCGTGGCGCGCTGCAGGCGCGGGGTATGCATGCCCAGCGTGGCTATCCACACCGACAGCGGGCGAATAATCAGGAACAGCAGCGCGGCCAGCAGCAGCCCGTCCGCGTTCCAGTGCTGCGCCAGCGTCACCCCAAGCACGATAATGATCAGCGCGGCAAACAGCCGTTCGATGGTGTCGCCGAAGGAGAGCGCATCGCTGACCACCAGCCCGGCAGAGCTGGCCGGATTGGTGCCCTCAATCATATGGCGGGCGTTGGGGTTAATCAGCTCTTCAGCCGGTGGATGACAGTCGCTATCCTGGAACTCTTCGGTCGGGAAATGGCGCACCACGCGCATTTCGGCTCGGCGCAGCCCAACCCCGGCGGCGAAAGCGGCGAGAAAACCGGAAGCATCCAGCGCCTGAGCGGCGCTGTAGCTGAGGGCAATCAGCGCCAGCGCCAGAAAATCATTCGGGGCCACATCCTGATGCGTGTGGCGCAGGTGCGCGGCATACTGCCCAATCAGCTTGCCGAGCACAAAGCCGATAGCGCTACCGCCGACTACCGCCCACAGCACGTCGACCAGTGCCCAGTGGCTGAGATACCCCCAGGACATTTCTCCGCTGCCGGTCAGCAGCGCCACCGCCAGCATCAGCAATGGCAGGGCGGTGCCGTCATTCATTCCGGCCTCGCTGGAGAGCGAGACGCGCAGATTATCGTTATCGCGTGCGTCGTTGACTGAAATCAGGCTGGCGAGCACCGGGTCAGTGGGGGCGACGATAGCGCCAAATGCCAGCGCCAGCGGCCAGGAGAATCCGGCCAGCCAGTGGGCGGCCAGCGTTACGCCCGCCACCGTCAGCAGCATGCCTGGAAACGCCAGACGCAGCCCCATATGCCAGCCGGGGCTTTTGATCGGCAGCCGGAGCTTCAGCCCGGTGATAAACAGCGAGGCGGCCATGGCAATCTCAGTCAGGTTTTTGGCCAGCGTGGCGTGGGCAGCAATATCCACACGCAGCAGGTCCAGCACCCACGGGCCGCAGAGGATACCGGCAATCAAATAGAGAGCAAACGCCGTCACCGGGCCGCGCGTAATCCAGCCCGATGCCAGCGACATCAGTAATAACAGACCGCCGGTGGCGGCGGTCCAGCCAAGAAATCCCATCATTACTCCTGAATCGATTTTGCAATCTATTCAGTATGGACGGAATATGGCGAAGCGGCACAAACGACTGCCGCATTTGCGCGCAGTCAGTCGTTGCGACGTGCCAGCAGGGCGAGCGCTTCCAGCTGTGCGCTGAGGTGATGACGCGTGCTTTCGTCAGTCACGGTGCCGCTTTCCACATCAATACGCGTGGCGGCCTGGCCAATCATGATTTCCGGCTTATTCAGCACCTGAGCGTTAAGAAACACCATGGATTGACGCAGATGATACTGCGCACGCGCACCGCCAATGGCCCCCGGTGACGCGGTCTGGATCGCCACCGGTTTCCCTGCCAGCGGGTTATCCGGCAGGCGCGACAGCCAGTCGATGGCATTTTTCAGCGCGCCCGGCACCGAATAGTTATATTCCGGCATCACAATGACCACGCCGTCTGCCGCCGCAATGGCGGCCCCCATCGCCAGCACGGCCTCAGGGAAACCTTCCGCCTGGATATCGGCGTCATAGTGGGGGAAGTCGGCAATCGACCCCAGCGGGCTGATCTCTACCCCGGCCGGAGCCAGCTGCGGCAGGCTGTTAGCGACAACGGCATTCATTGATGCGGCCCGCAGGCTGCCGAGCAAAGTAACAAACTTCAGGGGAGCGTTATGACTCATGGTGGTTTCCCTATATTGACGGTAGGTTGCTCAATAAAAGCGCTAACCCGTTAATTTTACAAGCGCTATTATGAAATATCTGTAAATACTTATGCGCATTCTGTGCCGTTGTGAGGTTCAGAAAAGCCCGCAAAGATTGTCATCCGGCGCCCGGAAGTATACTGTTAGCACACTATTCATCTTTCTCTCCACGGAGTTCTCTTATCCGCTGGATGACCCGCTAAAACTGAGGTTGTTGTGTCCACTTACTCTCCCGCTCAGCGCCCAAGACGCCTTCGTCAAACCGCTTCTCTTCGCTCCCTGTTCCAGGAAAATACTCTTAGCCTGAACGATCTGGCGCTGCCGATCTTCGTTGAGGAAGAGATTGACGACTATAAGCCGATCATGGCGATGCCGGGCGTGATGCGTATTCCTGAAAAACGCCTGGCGTATGAGATTGAGCGCATTGCCAAAGCGGGCGTGCGGTCGATCATGACCTTTGGTATCTCTCACCATACCGATGCTGACGGCAGCGATGCCTGGAATGAAAACGGGCTGGTGGCGCGTATGTCGCGCATCTGTAAAGAGACCGTGCCGGAAATGATCGTGATGTCCGATACCTGCTTCTGCGAATACACCAGCCACGGCCACTGCGGCGTGCTGCACGATCATGGCGTGGACAATGACGCGACGCTGATTAACCTCGGCAAGCAGGCGGTAGTCGCGGCAGCAGCCGGAGCGGACTTTATTGCTCCTTCTGCAGCAATGGACGGCCAGGTGGGCGCGATCCGCCAGGCGCTGGATGCGGCAGGCTTTACCGATACTGCCATCATGTCCTACTCCACCAAGTTTGCCTCATCCTTCTACGGCCCGTTCCGTGAAGCGGCGGGCACCTCGCTGAAAGGTGACCGTAAAACCTACCAGATGAACCCGATGAACCGCCGTGAAGCGATCCGCGAATCGCTGATCGACGAAGCGGAAGGCGCGGATGCACTGATGGTGAAACCGGCGGGTGCCTATCTGGATATCCTGCGCGACGTGCGTGAACATACCCGGCTGCCGCTGGCGGCGTATCAGGTAAGCGGTGAGTACGCGATGATTAAGTTCGGCGCGCAGGCGGGGGCCATCAGCGAGATCGATGTGACGCTGGAAAGCCTGGGGGCGATTAAACGCGCCGGTGCCGATATTATTTTCAGCTACTTCGCGCTCGATCTTGCCGAGAAGAAAATCCTTTCCTGAAAATTAAGGTAGGGGTCAGGCATGCCTGACCCCTTTTCCGGGCGAGGCATGCCATCGCCCCTACGGCCACCTTTGTAGGGGCTGACCCTCTTTTTCGGTCAGCCCGCCTGCCTGACCCGTCTTTCATACAGGCACAAAAAACTGGAAACAGGCGCCGCGTTGCGGGCGATCGACCAGCTTAATATCGCTATCATGCAGCTGCAAAATGCGTCGCACGATCATCAATCCCAGCCCGCCAGCGCGATGCTTGCGCGCATTCAGCAGCGAAGGGCGCACAAACAGATCTTCGCGCAGTTCAGCGGCTATCCCCGGCCCGCTGTCATTGACCTGAACCTGTACTTTGCCAGCCTGCTGCGTCATCTCAATCTCAATCAGCCCATGCTCTGGCGTATGGCGCAAGGCGTTGTCCAGCAGGTTGGTCAGCACCCGCTCCATCATGCCGAGATCGGCCGTGACCAGCGGAATGCCCGGCGCGCCAGTTACCCGGATTTGCTGGTGGCGGGATTCAGCCGTCAGCTCAAATTTTTGCATCACGTCCTGCACCAGCTCACTCAGGCAGAACGTCTCCTTTTGCGGTTTCACCACGCCATATTCCAGCCGCGCCAGTTCGAACAGCTCCTGCGCCAGACGGCCCACTTTCTTACTCTGCGCCAGCGCGATGCCAAGGTAGCGCTGGCGATCCTCCACGCTGAGCGTATCGGCCTTCACCGACAGCGTTTCCAGATAGCCGTGCAGCGAAGTGAGCGGGGTGCGCAGATCGTGGGAAATATTGGCGACAAACTCACGCCGTAGCCGATCCTGCTGCGTCAGGCTCTGCCACTGCTGGTCAATACGCTGCGCCAGCTGGACAAACGCCTGCTGCAGCTGCGCGACCTCATCCTGCGGTTTGCCCGGCGGCAGGGGGGTATGAGCCAGGGCGCGGATGGCATCAATGCCGTCATCGTCCAGCCCGGCCACCTGCTGAGTCAGCCTGCGCACCGGGCGCGTGACCCAGCGGAAGGCGAAGAACCCGGCAATGCCACCCAGTAGCAGTACCAGCCCCATCGATCGCAGCGCCATCAGCACCGCCGAGTGGCGCTGCGCGGCGCTGGCCAGCAGCGAATACTCCTCGCCCTGCAGTATGATATAGACGTAGCCCTGCACGCTGTCGCCCATTTTCAACGGCGCGGCGCTGAACACCTGCGGCCGTGCGGGATCGCGCGGGTTATCGCCGTAGATCGGCATCGCCGCACCGGCCTGCAGCTGGTGCACCGGAGCCAGATCAACCTGCTGGCGCAGCAGTTTTCCCGCTGGGGCAGCATTGGCAATGATCTTGCCGCTGCTGTCCAGCAGATACACTTCCACGCTCGGGTTAACCGCCATCAGCTGGTCAAACAGCTTGTGGACCGCGCCCCGATCCAGCCCCTGCGCGCTGAGCAGCGGGTTGTTACTGACGATCTGGCTGGCGAGGTTAACCGACAGCCGCTGCGTCACGGCCTGGCTATACTGACTGGCGGAACGCACCTGCAGCCAGCCGGAGATGGCGCAGCAGGCGATCAGCAGCACGATAAACACCAGCATCAGGCGCTGCGAGAGCGTAAGTCGTTTCATAGGTTTTCCCGGGCGTCGTGCGCCTCAGCGACAAATTTATAGCCCTTGCCCCAGACGGTAAGAATGCGCTGCGGCTCGGCGGGGTTAGCTTCGATTTTGATGCGCAGCCGGTTGATGTGCGTATTCACCGTATGCTCGTAGCCTTCGTGCTCGTAGCCCCATACCTGATTCAGCAGGTTGAGGCGCGAAAATACTTTGCCGGGGCTTTTGGCAAAGAAATAGAGCAGGTCGAACTCGCGTGGGGTCAGCTCGATGGGCTGCTGATTTAGCATCACCTCGCGCGAGATCGGATCAATCAGCAGCCCGGAGAAGCTCAGCGTCCCGGCATCCATCTTCAGATTACGGCTCATCGCCTCCTGGCGGCGAAACAGCGCCTTAACCCGGGCCACCAGTTCCAGCATCGAAAACGGCTTGGCGAGATAATCGTCCGCGCCCAGCTCCAGCCCGAGCACGCGATGCACTTCGCTGGAGCGGGCGCTGATGATGATGATTGGCGTATAGCGCGTCATATTGCGCGCCCGGCGGCAGATCTCCAGCCCGTCGACGCCCGGCAGCATCAGGTCAAGGATCAGCGCATCCCAGCCGCCTTTTTCCAGCAGTGCCGCCCCCCGATCCCCGTCGGCAGCGTGGGTGATTTCGTAGCCCTCGTCGCGCAGATGCAGCCCCAGCAGCTCGGCGATATCGCCATCATCCTCCACGATTAAAATACGTTTGCCGTTTTCCATTCTGCCCGCCGTTGTCAGCCTTAATATCGCTCAGTTTACACACCCGCCTGCCGCGGAGTTATCACATTTTGTTTAACTCTGCGTGAGGTCTTCGGGAACTTATCCGGGCAATACTGCCTCATCGCAACGGAGTCGCTGAGGGTAAACATCATGAACGTGTCAACCGGGGAAGCAGGCAGCCGGCCTGAGATTATCCATCCACTGTGGCTACGGCTGACGCACTGGCTTAACCTGCTGGCGGTGCTGATGATGGTCACCAGCGGCTGGCGCATTTACAACGCCTCACCGCTGTTTGATTTCAACTTTCCCGCTGAAATCACCCTTGGCGGCTGGCTCGGCGGCGCGCTGCAGTGGCACTTTGCCGCCATGTGGCTGTTTGGGTTCAACGGCCTGTTTTACCTGGTGATGAACGTGGCCAGCGGGCGGATAAAGCGAAAATTTTGGCCGCTTAATCTGCACGGGCTGCTGGCCGACCTTGGTGCCGCGCTGCGCGGTAAATTGCAGCACAGCGATCCGCGCCACTACAACATGGTGCAGCGGCTGGCCTATCTGTTTGTGATGTTTGACGGCGTGATCCTGGTGCTTTCCGGGCTGGTGCTGTGGAAGTCGGTGCAGTTTCCGCTGCTGCGCGAGCTGCTGGGCGGCTACGACACGGCGCGCTACGTGCACTTTCTGGCGATGGCCTCGCTGCTGGGATTTGTGCTGCTGCACGTGGTGATGGTCGCGGTGGTGCCGAAAACGCTGCTGGCGATGCTGCGCGGACGTTAAGGAGAGACGATGAAAAAGATGATACGCACGATATTCAGCCCCGCAGAGACGCAGGACGTGGTGAAAGAAGCGCAGCGGCTGATTGCCCGCCAGCTTGAGTCCTCTTCACGCCGCCGCTTTCTGCGCCAGGGGTTAACCCTCGGTGGGGTAGCGATGCTGACCGGCTGTGATATCAGCGACAACGCCGGAGTCGAAAAGGCGCTGAACTCGGTTTCCGGCTTCAACGACCGCGTGCAGCACTGGCTGTTCGGTAGTGACCGGCTGGCGCCGGAATACCCTGAATCGGCTATCACGCGCCCGTTTCCTTTCAACGCCTTTTATGGCGAAGAGGATATTCCGCAGGTTAGCGGCGAGGATTATCGCCTGAACATCGCCGGAAAGGTGCTCGATAAGCGCAGCTGGTCGCTGCCCGAACTGTACAACATGGCGCAGGTCAGCCAGGTGACGCGCCATATCTGCGTCGAGGGCTGGAGCGCGATTGGTAAATGGGGCGGGGTGCCGTTTGCCGACTTCCTGCGGCTGATTGGCGCTGACCTTAGCGCGCAGTACATCAGCTTCAAATGTGCCGACGACTACTACACCAGCATCGATATGAAAACGGCGCTGCACCCGCAAACGCTGCTGGCGCTGACTTATGACGGGCAGATCCTGCCACCAAAGTACGGTTATCCCATGAAGCTGAGGATGCCCACCAAGCTGGGATATAAGAATCCCAAGCATATTCAGGTTATCGAAGTGACTAACACCTTCCCGGGCGGTTACTGGGAAGATCAGGGCTACAACTGGTTTGGCGGCAGCTAACGCCGCGAATAACAACGCTCTATCTGCACACTCTGTGCACTCTTACTATTAAGGAAATACCATGAAAAAGTTAATCAATGCAGTGATGATCTCTGGCGTGATGATGATGGGTCTGAGCGGGGCGGCACACGCAGCGGACAGCATGAAGAAAGAGAGCATGAGCCATATGTCCCACGACTGTATGGGCAAGGATTCAATGGGCAAAGATAAGATGGGCCATGACTGTATGAAAAAAGACGGCATGAAGAAAGACGCAATGTCGAAGGATGCGATGAAGAAAGACAGCATGGGCAAAGATTCAATGAGCAAAGATGGCATGAAAAAGGATGCCATGAGTCAGTGATTGATCGAACGCGGATGGCTTCATGCTGTGCCGTCCGCGTTACCACTTACCCGAATGCTTCGATGCTGTTGTAATAGAGATGCCTTTAGTTCAGGGTTATGAAATGGAAATACCCATTCTCTTAAGGATTTTATTCCCTGCAGTTTGAGGCAGCTTTATATTATTAATAATATTTATCTCATGATTAATATCGAGCCCTTCCGTATCCGAAAAGTCACAGTCGGAAAGATCTGTTCGGCGAAACTCGCAGTATGAAAAGGCAGAATTCGTAAAGCAGCTTTTCTTAAGATTGCAATCCTCAAAGGAACACTCCTTAAAGGAGCAGCTGCTGAAAGCACTGTTTTGCAACGCCAGATTAATAAAATCGACTAAGCTGAGTCGGCAATCGTAGAAGGAGAGTGAGTGCGGAATGGTCAAACCATTAAGCGAAACCCCTTGAATAAAACAATTGCGGAAAATGACATCGTTCATTCTCATAAATGACTGAGTTATCAGCCCGATTGAACTATCTGTAAACCTGCAGTTTTCGAACTCAAACTGACGCAAACGAATTTTTTCAAAGGTGCACCCGATGAAATCACAGTCAATGAAAGTACAGTTTTCTTGGGTGACATCCCTGACCTGCAGCCCTGTGTAGGTTTGATGTATGTACTCAATCATTTTTTCTCCTGGGCATTATCTCATTAATAAATGCCATCTTGCACATATTTTCCAGCCAGCGCTTAAACACTACTTTGCCTGGTTTTTATGTCAATTTATATTTTGAATGTTTCTAATGTGATGAATTATTAAAAATTATTTTATTGATTCTTATAGGCTCTTTTGGGGGCTTTTTATTTTCTGTTTTTCCTGGCAAGATCATTATCTTATTGAGTGGCTTCGGTTGAATTATTCGGCATGGTTACAAAAAGGCCGATAGATAGATGGCGTTTAATGCTGTTTTTTTTTGATAATTGAAGTTCTATGCGTGGTACCGATCACGCTTTATCACTGTGGCGCAACCAACTACCAAGAGAACATGAGCTACCTTTCCACGACTGGACTGTAGCAGAAGGAAAGCATGGGTTAACAGACTATGAGCCGCAGCGTAAGTTTGTGGGCGTGGGAAGTACCGCGCCCACGGGGTTTTATCCGACGCGCAATACCTCAGACACCATCTTCTGCGACTCGACGTTAGTAAAGTTTTTCACATCCGCGACAAACTCCGCACCATGCGCGTCAATTACCTGCTGGAACTCTTCAATGCTGTTGCAGTAAACATGGCAGGCGGCAATAAACGGCGCGCTGCTGTCCAGCGGCGTATCAATTTCATAGGCGACACACTTATCGCCCATGCGCGCTTTGAGCAGCGGCAGGTGTACATCGCGGTAATAGTCGTGGTCGAAATGGGCATCGGGCTTACGCGGGTAAAGTACGCTGAATTTGATCACACTAGATTCCTTTTGAAGAGGATGGCTAAGAGAAGGAGTATAACCAGGGGCGGGCGCAGCGGGTTAGCGCATTGAGCGCTTGGCTGAGCGTTTGACCGAAGACCTGTTTATAAGACCCGTTTGCTAAAAATCAGCCAGAGTAACAGCGCGCAGAGGGCTATTCCGCCCAGCGTCATATAGGCATGGCTCCACGTTGAATGGCTGACGATGGCGCCGGCCAGTGCCGGGCTGAGTGAGGCGCCCAGCCCCTGAAATAGCATCACTAAACCCAGCGCGGCGTTAATATGCCCTGAGCCGTTGAACATGGAAGCAATCAGTCCGGGTACGGCAACCCCCAGAATGCCCGCAGCGACACCGTCCAGCACCTGAACAGGAAATAACACCCACTCATTCCCCCACAAAGAGGCAATCGCGGCGCGCACTGGCAACACCACGAGGGCAATCAGAATCAGCCTGGCATAACCGCACTGAGCGGCATAGCGCGCGGTCAGCAATGCGGCGGGGATCATCACCACCTGCGAGATCGCCACCGTTAATGCGGCATAGGTGCCTGGCGTGAACATCGCTTTAGCACCAGAGGAGGCGATCTGCATGCTCAACATCGGCAGCTGGGCCGCATTAGCCAGATGGAAGAGCAGTAACGTGGAACCTGTAACCAGCAATTCTGGCCGTTTTAACAATGCTAACAAAGAGGGAGAAACGGCCGCACCTGCCTGTTGGTTACTCCCCCTTGCCACATTATGGTCGATATCATCTTTGTTGATGGCCGAGGTACAAATCAGGGTGCATACCGCCATCGCCGTCATCAGTAAGAAAACGGACCCGGTGCCCCAAATCCAGCAGGTGAACGCGGCCACGATGGCTATCGTCATATTGCCAGCATGGTTGAAGGCTTCATTGCGCCCCATTTGATGCACGAAAGCCTGCTGGCCGCCGATCCCCAGGGTGATACCGGCAATCGCGGGTGCGACGATAGCGGCCGCTAAGCCGGTGACGATCTGCGATGCAATCACGATGGTGGGCGTCGGAAAATACCAGAGCGCCAGCGTGCTCAGGGTGATGAGCAGGGACGAGACGATAAGTAACAGGCGCTTGTGACGCGTGGCGTCGACGATCATCCCAGAGGGGAAGGTGGCCAGCAATCCCGCCAGGCTACCGGCGGTCATCACCAGGCCAATATCATCCGCCTGCCAGTGGTGAGAGACCAGAAATATCCCGAGGAATGGCCCCAGCCCGTCGCGAACGTCGGCAATAAAAAAGTTGAGCAAACAGAGCACTTGCAGTGAACGTAATTTCATACATAACCCCGGGTGAAGCAAGAACACGCAATAAGGTGAGAGATGACAATAGGGGGGATATCTGAATTTTTCCACTGCAACTTACACCCGGCAACCTGCACCCTGAATCCGCCTATTTCGCCACCGGAAAATCGGCGTAGCGCGTGGTATACGCGGGCGACAGCATCTCGCGCTTCATCGCCCAGGCTTTCTCAATCCCCTGGCCGGCAAACCACACTTTGCCTTTCCCCGAGCGGTTCAGCGTGTCGATCGCCGCCATCAGTGCCGCGCTGTCAGGCCTGGGCTGACAGTCGTCAAACAGGTTCAGCTGCGCCACGCCGCTGCTGAAAAAATCCGCCAGCATCACGCCCGCCTTCATATAGCGGTGGCCGTCGCGCCAGATGCGGTCCAGCGCGTCGGTGGCGGCCTGAATAATATCGCGCGTGTCGTTCGACGGCGTCAGCAGCTTGCTGGCGGCCTGGTTACCGTAAAACACCTCATCCTGCGCGTGCGGGCTGGTGCGCAGAAAGACGCTGATAAAGCGGCAGAACTGCTTTTCCTGGCGCAGCTTTTCGGCGGCGCGTTCGGCATAGGCGCAGACGGCCTGGTGCATCTCTTCATAGGCGGTGATGCGGTGGCCGAACGAGCGGCTGCAGATAATCTGCTGCTTGGTGGGGGAGAACTCCTCCATGCCGAGGCACGGTTCGCCGCGCAGCTCGCGGGCGGTGCGCTCCAGCACCACGTTGAAGTGCTTGCGCACCACCCAGCTGGAGCAGTCGGCCAGCTGCAGCGCGCTCTCAATACCCATCAGATTAAGCTTTTTGCTGATGCGCCGCCCCACGCCCCACACTTCCTCTACCGGCACCAGCGCCAGCAGCTTACGCTGACGGTCGACGTTCGACAGATCGACCACACCGCCGGTCTTTTTCCACGTTTTCGCCGCATGATTGGCGAGTTTCGCCAGCGTTTTGGTCGGCCCGATCCCCACGCCAACGGTCAGCCCGGTGTTTTTCAGCACCTGGTTGCGCATCTGGTGGCCGAAGGTGTCCAGCGGCATACAGTTATTCACGCCGCTGACGTCGACAAAGGCTTCATCAATGGAGTAGATCTCAATGGCCGGGCCGATCTCCGTCAGGGTATTCATTACCCGACTGCTGAGGTCGGCATACAGCGCGTAGTTGGAGCTAAAGACGTGCACCTTCTGGCGGTGCAGCTCGTTTTTCAGCTTGAAGTAGGGCGCGCCCATCTTGATCCCCAGCATTTTGGCCTCGGCCGAGCGCGAGATCACGCAGCCGTCGTTATTCGACACCACCACCACCGGCTGCCCGCGCAGATCCGGGCGAAACACCGTCTCGCACGAGGTGTAGAAGCTGTTGACGTCAACGAGGGCGAACATGGCTACTGATGCGCTTTCAGGGTAAAGGTCACCACGCCGAAGATTTCCAGCTCTTCCTCGTTATGGAAGGTGATCGGCGCGTACTGGCTGTTGTGGGCGAACAGCTGCAAAACGGGGCGGGTGCGCAGCTCTTTCACCGTGAACTCGCCCGCCACGGCGGCCACCACGATGTTGCCGTGCACGGCATCGAGCGAGCGGTCAACGATCAGCAGGTCGCCATCGCCAATCCCCGCACCAATCATCGAATCACCGCTGACCTTAATAAAGTAGGTGGCGCTCGGATGTTTAATCGCCAGCTTGTTGAGGTCGAGCGTCTCCTCAACATAGTCCTGCGCCGGGCTGGGAAAGCCGCACGGCACCCGTTCGATAAACAGCGGGAGCGGCAGAGCCGGGGTGATGATGGCTGGGCGGATGAACGGCATAGTCTGAATCTCAATGTTACTGTGTTTATATACAGTATTACTGAATGCCGCCATCGATCAAGCGTCTTTCGCGCAGGTTCTGGAAAGCCTCTGAAGAGGCGGGGAATTTAGGTGATGCTGGAAAGGATAGCGCTGAGGTTCAGAGGGATAACGTGGGAGTATATCGCGGGTAATATCCAGTATGGCGACTCATGGATGAAACAGAAAGCCTGATGGCAATTGCCGCTCAATGGCAGGGGTATCCGCCAGCGGCTATGCTCTCTGCTGACGGACGCCATTCATCATCAGGAGAAGCCATGAAGGAATTTGATTACCAGCGCGATTTCAGCCAGATCGATTTCAGGAAACACCCGGAGCAGTACCAGGTCGGGCGCGGGGAGCAGGGCGTGCTGATGGTTGAGCCGTATAAAAGTGAGATCCTGCCGCACTGGCGCTTCAAAACGCCCGAAGTGGCGGAGATCTCTGCCGACGCCATCATGGCGCTGTTTGAAGCGTATCGCCGCGATGATGACTTCGTCGGCATGGATATGGCACGCAAGTTTATTCAGATGGGCTATACGCGCGCCAGGCGCTACGCCAACCACAAAGGCGGGCGTAAATATGATGCGCAGGGCGAGATATTGCCGTATCAGCTGAATGAAGAGAAGGCCGCCGCCGCCGCCATTTTTAAAGCCCACTGGGACAGCATTCGCCAGGATAAAGACTACCTGGCGCGGCGCAAAAAGCATCAACAGCAGTTCGGCTAAGCCCCTTTGCCGACGGGTTCGGGGGGCGCGACCAGGATAACGGTGATAAACGCGTTGATATCTGCCGTTGCAGCCTGCTGTGCAGCGGGGGATGGGGAGATAATCAGCTGGTCGGCATAGCCGTTGAGCATCGCCCACAGCTGGCGCGTCACCCGCTGCGCATCACGATGGCGAAAGTGACCGGCCGTGATACCGCGGTCGATAATGTCAGCCAGCAGTGCCTGCCACTGCGCCATCATCGCCTCCGCCAGCTGCGCCCACTCCTCATCGCGGATCGCCAGCTGCCAAAGCGAGCTGTACAGCGACCAGCTGGCGTCCGGTGCGGCGGGCAGGTAGTTTTGCACAAACGCGCTGAGCTGTGAGCGCGCTTCGAGCGCGCCAATCTCATCAGCAAACTCTACGCGGTCGCGCTGCATAAATAGCGTCATCGCCTCTTTGCACAATGTTTCCCAGTCGCGGAAGTAGTGATAGATGTGGCTGCGCGAGATGCCGAGCTGTTCGGTCAGCTCGCGGGTGGTCACGCGCTCAATGCCTTTTTCGCTAAACAGCGTAATTGCGCCATCAAGAATACGGGCGCGTAATACTTCAGCGGTCTCTTTCATTGTTGCTTCCCACGGCTCCATGTTGACTTTGAGCAACTGCTCAAATAGACTGCATCTGGTTTTTGAGCAACCGCTCAAGCCTAATCCTACCAGAAAATAATCCGATGAAAACCTGTACCACTGCGGAAATCGTACCGACTTCCGCCAGCGCGATCGCCACGCTGAAACTGCTTGGCCGCCGCCACAGCAAAAAATTGATCCTCACGCTGCTGCTGGTGATTGCCGAAAACGTCACCTATCTGCTCTATCCGCTGGCGGCCGGATTTGCCATTAACGCCATTCTCAGCGGCCAGGCGCTGCATGCGGTGCTGTATGCGGCGATGGTGTTTACCATGTGGGCGATTGGTGCCGCACGCCGCAGCGTGGATACGCGCACCTTTGCCCGCATCTATGCCGGGCTGGCGGTGCCGGTGATCCTCACCCAGCGCCAGCAAAACCATCCGCCGTCGACCGTGGCCGCCCGCGTGGCGCTGTCGCGCGAGTTTGTCGACTTCTTCGAGCAACACCTGCCGGTGCTGATCACCTCGGTGGCGTCGATTACCGGCGCGGCGGTGATGCTGCTGGCGATTGAGTTCTGGACCGGCATTGCCTGTCTGGTGATTCTGGCGTTTTTCAGCCTGTTTCTGCGCGGCTACACGCGCAAAAATGAGCGGCTGTTTGGCCGCCTCAATGACCGGCTGGAGAAAGAGGTGCGCTTTGTCACCCACGCCGAAACGCCTGCGCTGACGCGCCATTACCGCGTGCTGGCCGGGCTGCGCATCCGCCTGTCGGACCGCGAAGCCTGGGGCTATCTGGCAATTGGTAGCGCCGCAGCGCTGCTGTTTGCACTGACCATTCTGTATATGACGCTGAAGGGCGGGGCGGATGCGGGCCACATCTACTCGGTGATGACCTATATGTGGATGTTCGCCATGAGCCTCGACGATGGCCCGCAGCTGCTGGAGAAATATTCTCAGCTGAAGGATATTGGCAAACGCGTGAATACCGGGCTGGAGTAAGCGGCAGGTTGACGCGCGCATCACCGCATGGCGATGCGCGTCTGTTTTCAGGAGCGGTTCAGCTCGTTAATCAGCTTGCTGTTGAAGTCCGTCGGGTCTTCCATCTGCGGGGCGTGGCCCATACCGGGAAACTCAATCAGCCGCGCACCGGGAATCATCTTCGCTACCTGTTTGCCCAGCACGTTATAGTGACCGATCTTCGCTTTGACCTCTGGCGGCGCAATATCGCTGCCAATTGCCGTGGTGTCGGCATCGCCAATCATCAGCGTGGTCGGCACTTTGAGCTGTGGGAACTCGTAAAACACCGGCTGCGTGAAAATCATGTCGTAGATCAGTGCGGAGTTCCAGGCGACGATTTCGTGCCCCGGTCCCTTATTCAGCCCGGCCAGCATATCCACCCAGCGGTCGTATTCCGGCTTCCACTGCCCGGCGTAGTAGGTGTTCTGCTCATATTTGCGGATGCCTGCAGCATCCAGCTTCAGCTCGCGCTGATACCACTGGTCGACGCTGCGCCACGGCACGCCTTTGGCTTTCCAGTCTTCCAGCCCGATCGGATTGACCAGAACCAGCTTTTCGGTAGCCTGCGGATAGCTCAGGGCGTAGCGCGTCGCCAGCATGCCGCCGGTGGAGTGGCCAACGATAATGGCTTTGTCGATGCCGAGGCTGCCCAGCAGGGCGTGAGTATTGAGCGCCAGCTGCTGGAAGCTGTACTGATAATGGGCGGGCTTGCTGGCGCTGCAAAAGCCGATCTGATCCGGCGCGATCACCCGATATCCGGCGCTGCTCAGCGCTTTGATGCTGCTTTCCCATGTTGCACCGCAGAAGTTTTTCCCGTGCATCAGGACGGCGGTGTGGCCGTTGGCCTTGCCGGTTGGCGCCACGTCCATATAGCCCATTTTCAGCGACTGCTGCTGCGAGTCAAAGCTGAACTGCTTAAGCGGATAAGGGTACTCAAAGCCCTGCAATTCCGGGCCGTATCCCTGCTGCGGGCTGGCGGCAACGGCGCTGCCGGACAAGGCCAGGGCCAGCAGCAGGCATGAACGGGTCAAAAATGGCATCCATCTTCTCCATCAGATTCAGCGGGTAGGGGCAATAGCATAGCCTGCTTTGCCCTGAAGTTTTCGCACTGAAGCCAGTCGTTACAATGATTTACCTAAGCGCGTTTAAGCCAGGCTCAAACGGCGGGTCATCCACACCGTAATGATAATCGAGCTAAGCGCCACCAGCATCAGGCCCGCGCCGACCGCAATCATCGCGCTAAAGCCGAACAGGTTAAACAGCAGCAGTCCGGCGATACCGCCGCTCAGGAAGGAGACGATGGTGATCAGGTGGGTGAGGAACTGCTTGCGCTGGGTGGTGACCTGTTTGGAAACGTCGCGGCGCGCCAGCGTGGCAATCACCGAACCCAGCGCAATCCCGGCATCGGTCAGCGTGCCGGTGATATGCGTGGATCGTACGCGCCCGTTGGAGAGCTGAGTGGAGTTAGCGTTATGAATACCCATCAGGAAGCCGAGCAGCACGATCACCTCCCGGTTATTAAACGGGGAGTAAAACAGCATCTCAAAAGCGGAGATGGCAATTAACAGCGCCCCTTCTATCAGCAGCACCATGCTGAAGATGGTGCGGATATTGTGTTTAATTCCGCCAATAACAATCAGCCGGCAGGTAATACAGCCGAGAACAAACGCACCAATCACCGACATCAGAAGTATCAGGTCTTTCACATTAAAACTGGATACTTCTGCCGACAGTTGCGAAGTATTTCCGCTCATGTGCGACGGGAAGAAGCCAAAGGCACCCAGCGCCATGGCATTGAGCAGCCCGGCGCTGGTGGCCAGCACCAGCGCCAGACAGCGGTCCTCAGTGTGGGAGCGGGCGCGCTTGCGCTTAATCATCATATTGAGCATGGCTACCCCTTAATTTGCCTTGATGTTCAGTCATCAGTGTAGTGTGTGGGGTAAGAAGAAAGCCAATAATAACCGGGTAATTAGAGTTATCTTATATTTCGTAAATAAAGAAATTGGTTTTATCTGTTGTTATTAAAAGTTCGGTAAAGAAATACGGTGCGTTTATTGATAACGCCGGAGGGAGATATTATTTCGCGGCGTCTGATAAGCGTTATCTATATACCCGTCAGGCGCAATTTAAGCGCTTTACCGAAGGCGCTTTCGGCGTGATAACCGCGGACTGAACTGGCCGAAGCCGATGTTGATCACACCTGACAATTAAGTTGCCTGTTACCCCACAGGTTTTCATCGCCGCTGCCGATACTTCTCAGGAATGGAATTCACTCAGACTTGAGGAGGCGGGATGATCGTCGGTATTGCGGTGAACGAACTGCGGCTGGGTATGTACCTTTATAAGCTTGATGTGTTCTGGCTGAAACACCCGCTGGTCGGCAATGAAATGCTGCTGACGGATGAGACGCAGATAAAGGTCATCCAGAACAGCGGCGTGCGTGAAGTGTGGATCGACCTGTCGCGCGGGCGTGGCGTTGAGGTGAAGACCGGGATAGTCGAAAACGTGGTGCTGCCTGAGGCTGAGGCACCGTCTGGCTATCAGTCGCCGGAAGTTGATCGCGACCAGCCCGTTACCCTGCGCGGTGAGATGGCGCAGGCGCAGAAAATCTGCCTGGCGGCGAAAGGGCCAGTGATGGACATGTTCAGCGATGCGCGCATGGGCAAAACTATCGATGCAAACAGCACGCTGCCGCTGGTCAATGATATTGCCGGCTCGCTCAGCCGCCATCCAGCCGCTTTGCTGAGCGTGGTGCGCCTAAAATCGCACGATGATTACACTTACCTGCACTCGGTGGCGGTCTGTGCGCTGATGCTTTCTCTGGCGGCACAGCTGAAGCTGGATCAGCATCAGACCAAACGTGCCGGGATGGCGGGGCTGCTGCACGACGTAGGCAAAGCGGCGGTGCCGCTGGCAATCCTCAACAAGCCTGCCAGGCTGACGGAGGAAGAGTTTGAGGAGATGAAGATCCATCCGGTGGCCGGCGCGGAGATCCTGCGTATCAGCGGTGCCGATGCAGATTTACAGGATGTGGCACTGCATCATCACGAAAAGATCAATGGCACGGGATATCCGCACGGGCTGCGCGGCAATGCGATTTCTCTGCTCGCCCGTATGGCTTCAATATGTGATGTCTATGATGCCGTCACCTCCGACCGTCCCTACAAAGCGGGCTGGAACCCGGCCAGTGCAATGCACCAAATGGCTAACTGGCACGGCCATTTTGATCGTAAGCTGCTGCACTCATTTGTCAAAGCGGTCGGTATCTATCCGGTTGGCTCACTGGTCAGGCTCTCCAACGGGCTGCTTGGCGTGGTGACCGAGCCGGGTGAACACTCGCTGCTGCAGCCGAAGGTGTGCATTTTCTGGTCGTTAAACAGCGGCAAACGGCTGACGCCGTATGAGGTCGATCTCGCCAGCCAGCACGCCTCGGAAAGCATTGTCGGGCCGGAAGAAGCCGGACACTGGCCGGGGATAGACGTCAACGCACTGTGGCAGAAAGCGGTTACTGCCTGATTTTCTGGCAGGATTTGGAAACCCTTCTATACTTAATGCTGATGTTGTCCGCACTGAGGGTCGACGCGGTAGGAAAACCACGATCCCTCTCGACGTCAGACGACAGGCAACTGCTCTACGCCGTCCCCGTCAGACCACGCAGTTACCCTCATTGCACAGCATCTTTCTGAACCATTAATCAGGAGGAATGTGTGACTAAACAAGCAGATTTCGTTCCCCCAATTAAGGCAGAAGCGCGCTACGCCTTCTTCTTTGACGTGGATGGCACACTGGCGGCGATTAAACCGCGCCCGGATGAGGTTTCTGTCCCTGCTGAGGTAGTGGCTGACCTTCAGCACCTGGCGCAAAGCTGTGATGCTGCGCTGGCGCTGGTTTCCGGCCGCCCGATAAGCGAACTGGATGCCCTGGTCGCTCCGGCGCGTTTTCCGCTGGCCGGCGTGCATGGTGCTGAGCGGCGCAATCTCCAGAATGAAACAACGCGCATTGCCCTTGACCCGGGCACTGTGACGATCCTCAGCCGTGAACTGGAGCAGGCGATAGCCGCTCTGCCGGGCACCGGGCTGGAGAGTAAAGGTATGGCGTTTGCCCTGCATTATCGCCAGGCACCGCAGTATCAGCAGGCGATTGAAACGCTGGCCGACTCGCTGGTGGCGCGTTTCCCCGAGCTGGTACAACAGCCGGGAAAATGCGTGGTCGAACTGAAGCCGCGGGGCGTGAACAAAGGCGCCGCGATTAACGATTTTATGCAACTGCCTCCGTTTGCCGGCCGTATCCCGGTGTTTATCGGGGATGATTTGACTGACGAAGCAGGTTTTGACGTGGTCAATGCCATGGACGGTATCTCAATTAAAGTCGGCTCTGGAGCCACCGCCGCGCGCGGACGTCTGGCTGATGTTGATGCCGTTTACCGCTGGCTGGAACAGACCCGAATAAAACTAGATCAAGACGCAACAACGTCGGTGAGGAGTCAAAGTTATGAGTCGCTTAGTAGTCGTATCTAACCGTATTGCCATTCCTGATGGCAGTAAGGCCAGTGCCGGAGGGCTGACCGTTGGCATTGTTGATGCCCTGAAGACCACCGGAGGCATGTGGTTTGGCTGGAACGGTGAGATCAATGAAATTGGAGAAGATGAAGAGCAATTGAACATGCTGGAGCAGGACGGTATTACTTATGCCTCCTTCGGCCTCGATCAGAATGATTACGATCTCTACTACCTGCAGTTTTCCAACGCGGTGCTCTGGCCTGCTTTCCACTACCGTCTCGACCTGGTGAATTTCCAGCGTGAAGCCTGGGACGGTTACTGCCGCGTCAACAAGCAGCTGGCACAGCGCCTGCAGCCGCTGCTGAAAGAAGACGATATTCTGTGGATCCACGATTACCACCTGCTGCCGTTTGCCGCCGAACTGCGCAAGCTGGGCGTGAATAACCGCATCGGCTTCTTCCTGCATATCCCGTTCCCGACCCCGGAGATCTTCAACGCGCTGCCGCCGCACGCCGACCTGCTGGAGATGATGTGCGAATACGATCTGCTGGGCTTCCAGACGGAAAGTGACCGCCTGGCGTTCCTCGAGAGCGTTTCACTGCTGACCCCGATGCAGAGCGAGGGCAAACAGCATCGCGCCTTCGGCAACCGCTTCACTACCGAGGTTTACCCGATCGGTATCGAACCTGACAGCATCAAAGAGATGGCAGAAGGGCCGCTACCGCCAAAAATGGTGGCGATGAAGAAAGACCTGGGCGATGCGCAAAATATTATCGCCTGCGAGCGACTCGACTATTCGAAAGGGTTGCCGGAACGCTTTCTCGCCTACGAGGCGCTGCTGGAGAACTATCCGCAGCATCATGGCAAAATCCGCTACTCGCAGATTGCACCCACCTCGCGCGGCGACGTGCAGGCTTACCAGGATATCCGTCATACGCTGGAAACTGAAGCGGGCCGTATTAATGGTAAATATGGCACGCTGGGCTGGACGCCGCTCTACTACCTCAATCAGCACTTTGACCGCCGCCTGCTGATGAAAATCTTCCGCCTGACGGATATCGGGCTGGTGACGCCGCTGCGTGACGGCATGAATCTGGTGGCGAAGGAGTATGTCGCCGCGCAGGATCCGGATGACCCGGGCGTGCTGGTGCTGTCGCGCTTTGCCGGTGCCGCTAATGAGCTGACCTCGGCGCTGATCGTCAATCCTTATGACCGCGATGATGTGGCGGCGGCGCTTAATCAGGCATTGACCATGTCACGTACCGAAAGGATCTCGCGCTACAACGACATGATGGCGGTGCTGCGCAGCAATGACATTACCCACTGGCGTGAGAGCTACCTGCGTGATTTGCAGGCGCTGCCGCAGGATGGCCGGGTAAAGAACCAGCAGAGTAACGTGACTTCCTTGCCAAAATTGGCCTGAAACATCGGTCCAGTGTAAACAAGATGTTTGACCAGCAGGGGCTGCGGCCCCTGATTTTCCTTATCCCGCTTTAACCAATCCTCACGCTGCTTAACACTTCTCTGACGCAGTTTGCAGAAAAAACGCCCACTTGCTTCAGAAAAAACATAAGAAAGCCACTTTTCCCTAAAGGTTGGCGCCAGTCTGCCGATATTAAAATAAGCAATTACCCGAAAAATCCGAAAAACATTCACACTCCTTATGTAACGCCTATTTACATCTACAGGCATTAGCTGAACATCAGGCGCCGCCTGCTTACAAATCGCTATCACTCCATTGCAAAAACCTGACCTTTGTCACATTTTTACCTTCGAATAGCTTTCGTATATTCACTGTAAGTAACTACCTGAAGGTGGTGTAAAACACCTTATTTAAAGTATAAAAGTCTTATAAATAGTATCATTTATGAATTTTATGCTGCCACGTGCCGCTTCGCTGCTCCCCTTGCGTTTAAAATTCCACGCGCGTTGGTTTTCGTTCGAAGATGGTTACTTACCGGGCGGAATTTACAAAAACTGACTGAAATGATTAGTTAGTGAGCTAATCAACAGGGTTGCTGATGGTTTTTTCTGAATTATTTGCCTTAAAAGTGTGATCTAGATCACACTTTATCTAAAATTCAGGTAGGCTCTCGTTGTATGTCGAAATCAGAGGGGATAGAGTTGCCTTGTTTTCGGAATAGTCTTAAAAGAATGTAACAAGAAGTCACGGATGGAGTCAGGGAAGAGAGGGCTCAGGAATGGCCACTGGCAAAATGAGTTCATGATTATTTCCTGGCTTGGTTTCTGCGAAAAACAAGACAGCCTTAGCAAGCATTTGGCTTCTGCCACTAAATTTTTGCCATCTTTAGATTTACCAACCAGCAACCATGGTAGCGGCATTGACCGCACACGTTAAAAGTAGTGTCAGTCAGGATGGAAAAAAATGGGTACATCAGAATTACTCAAACATATTTACGACATCAACTTGTCATATTTATTGCTTGCACAACGTTTAATTAACCAGGAAAAAGCTTCGGCCATGTTTCGGCTGGGCATCGATGAATCAATGGCCGATGCTCTGGCAGGTTTGACATTGCCTGAAATGGTCAAGCTGGCGGAAACCAATCAGCTGGTTTGCCAGTTCCGTTTCACCGATCACAATTCGATTAGCCGTTTGACTCGTGAATCTCGTGTGGATGATTTACAGCAGATCCATACCGGTATCCTGTTATCCAGTCGTTTATTACGTGATGTCTCAAAAGATGACGAGACACCGAAAAGAAGGGCGGCGAGCTAATGAGCGAAAAAAGTATTGTTCAGGAAGCGCGTGACATTCAGCTGGCGATGGAATTAATCACGCTGGGTGCGCGCCTGCAAATGTTAGAAAGTGAAACACAGCTGAGCCGCGGCCGCTTAATTAAGTTATATAAAGAGCTGCGTGGAAGCCCACCCCCAAAAGGCATGCTGCCGTTCTCGACTGACTGGTTTATGACGTGGGAGCAGAATATCCATGCTTCGATGTTCTGTAACGCCTGGCAGTTCCTGATCAAAAGCGGATTATGCACCGGTGTTGAAGCGGTGATTAAAGCCTACCGTTTATACCTGGAGCAGTGTCCGCAACAGGACGAGGGCCCGCTGTTGGCGCTGACGCGCGCCTGGACCCTGGTCCGGTTTGTTGAAAGCGGTATGCTGGAATTAGCCGGCTGCAAATGCTGCGGTGGCAGCTTTATTAACCACGCACATCAGCCTGTTGGCAGCTTCACCTGCAGCCTTTGCCAGCCGCCGTCCCGAGCGGTAAAAAGACGTAAACTTATCGCAGAATCTGCCGATAACAATTCACAACTGCTGGATGAACAGGTTAAACAAGCCGTTTAATAGTGTTCGCCACGTGGAGTGAATCCAGCAGCGGTCTTTGACCGCTGCTTTTTTTTTGCCCCACGCCTGGCGATGCGCCTGCCGAATTCTGGCTTAACTTCCACCCACACGTTTACAGCGTAAGGATTTTTCGTGCTGATTATATTGGGTTATATCCTTGTCCTCGGATCGGTGTTGGGCGGCTTCGCAATGGTCGGCGGCCACCTTGGCGCATTATATCAACCGTCGGAGGTGCTGATTATTGTCGGCTCCGGCATTGGCGCATTTATTGTCGGCAACAACGGCAAGGCGATTAAAGCGACGCTCAAGTCGCTGCCGCTGCTGATGCGCGGCTCGAAATATAACAAGTCGGTGTATATGGATCTGATGGCGCTGCTCTACCGCCTGATGGCCAAATCGCGCCAGCAGGGGATGCTGTCGCTGGAGCGCGATATCGAAAATCCGCAGGAAAGTGAGATTTTTGCTAATTACCCGCGCATTCTTGCCGATAAAAGATTAGTGGACTTTATTACCGACTATTTACGCCTGATGGTCAGCGGCAATATGAATGCCTTTGAGATTGAAGCGTTGATGGATGAAGAGATTGAGACTTACGAGCACGAGTGCGATGTGCCGGCAACGGCGCTTGGAACGATGGGCGATTCACTGCCGGCGTTCGGTATCGTGGCCGCGGTAATGGGGGTGATTCACACCCTGGCCTCTGCGGACCGCCCGGCGGCTGAGCTCGGTGCGCTGATCGCCAACGCGATGGTCGGCACCTTCCTCGGTATTTTGCTGGCTTACGGTTTTATCTCCCCGCTCTCCGGGGTGTTACGCCAGAAGTGTGCCGAGACCACCAAGATGATGCAGTGCATTAAGGTGACGCTGCTCTCCAGCCTGAACGGTTATGCCCCGCAGATCGCGGTGGAGTTTGGTCGTAAGACGTTGTACTCAACGGATCGACCGTCGTTCAGCGAGCTGGAAGAGCACGTTCGTAATGCGAAATCCAATAAGCAGACTTCGGATCAAGACGCATGAAGCATAACAATCACCCCATTGTGCTGGTAAAGCGAAAAAAGTCGAATAAGCATGCCGGCTCGCACGGCTCGTGGAAAATCGCCTACGCCGACTTTATGACGGCAATGATGGCCTTTTTTATGGTGATGTGGCTGATTTCTATCTCAAGTCCTCAACAATTGATTCAGATTGCCGATTACTTTAAAACGCCGCTGAAAGTGGCGCTGACCGGCGGCCAGCGCAGCAGCGACAGCTCCAGCCCGATCCCCGGCGGCGGTAAAGATCCGGTCGAGAAGCAGGGTGAAGTGCATAAAGTGGTCGATATGGATGCACAGAAGCGCAAGCTGGATGAAATTCGTCTTAACCGCCTGCGGGAAAAGCTCGACCAGCTGATAGAGGCTGACCCGCGCCTGCGTGCGCTGCGTCCGCATCTGATTATTAACATGGTGGAAGAGGGGCTGCGTATCCAGATTATTGACAGCCAGAACCGCCCGATGTTTAAAACCGGCAGCGCCGAAGTGGAGTCGTACATGCGCGATATCCTGCGTGCGATTGCCCCGATTCTGAATGATATCCCCAACCGGATTAGCCTGGCGGGACATACCGACGACTTCCCCTATGCCGGGGGGGAGCGGGGTTACAGTAACTGGGAACTCTCTGCCGACCGTGCCAACGCGTCCCGACGCGAGCTGATGCTGGGAGGACTGGACAGCGGCAAGATGCTGCGTGTGGTGGGCATGGCTGACACCATGAAATTGAAGAACCGTGGTGGCAACGATGCGGTTAACCGCCGCATCAGCCTGCTGGTGTTAAACCATGACACGGAAGCGCAGATCGAGCGTGAAAATGCCGAAAGTGATGCGGTACAGATTAGTGATGCAAGTAGCCTTAAAACGATAGCGGCACCGGAAGTTCCTTCTGATGCCAGCAAAAACCAAGACCCTCAACACTCACAGGCTGAGCCTGTCAGCGCGAATGCTCCGGTAACGTCGTTACCTGCGGCACCCGCACCGGCGGCCCAGACCGATCGCGACTCACAGCCGAGGTGATACCGTGAGCATGGATATCAGCGATTTTTACCAGACGTTCTTTGATGAAGCCGACGAATTGTTGGCGGACATGGAACAACACCTGTTGGGTCTTGACCCGCAGGAACCAGATTCGGAACAGCTTAACGCTATCTTCCGTGCGGCCCATTCGATTAAAGGCGGAGCGGGTACCTTTGGTTTTACTGTATTACAGGAAACCACGCATATTCTGGAAAACATTCTCGACGGTGCGCGACGCGGCGAAATGCAGCTGAGCACCGATATCATCAACCTGTTTTTGGAAACCAAAGATATTATGCAAGAACAGCTGGATGCGTATAAGACTGCCTCGGAACCCGATGCGGCGACGTTTGCCTATATCTGTCAGGCGCTGCGTCAGCTGGCGCTGGAAGCGAAAGGTGAGGTTCCGGCCCCTGCGGTGGCGACTGACGCTGCTCCGGCTGTGGCGGTTGCTGCCAGCGGTCTGCGGATCAAACTGACCGGCCTGAAAGCGGGCGAAGCCGACCTGATGCTGGAAGAACTGGGCAATCTGGGTACGGTTTCCGCAGCCGTTAAGGGCGAGAACACGCTCGAAGCCTCACTGGATTCCTCAGTGGGTAAAGACGATATCGTCGCGGTGCTGTGCTTCGTTATCGACGAATCGCAAATCAGCTTCCCGCAGGCCGAGGTGGTGGATATCAGCGCTGCGGCTGCTGCTCAGCCGGTGGCTGAACCAGTGGCTGCGGTTACCAGCGCCGAAGCGGAACTGGCCAGCGTGAGCGAGATTGCTCCGCTGAAGCGCGAAGCGGCGAAAAAGCCTGCTGCCCCGAAGGTGAATGAATCAACCAGTATTCGCGTAGCGGTTGAGAAGGTCGATCAGCTGATCAACCTGGTTGGCGAACTGGTCATTACCCAGTCAATGCTGGCGCAGCGCTCCGGCGAGCTGGACCCGGTCAATCATGGCGACCTGCTGAACAGCATGGGCCAGCTGGAGCGCAATGCGCGCGACCTGCAGGAGTCGGTGATGTCGATTCGTATGATGCCGATGGAGTATGTTTTCAGCCGCTTCCCGCGTCTGGTGCGCGACCTTGCCAGCAAGCTGGGCAAAGAAGTCGAACTGACGCTGATGGGCAGCTCGACCGAGCTGGATAAGAGCCTGATCGAACGCATTATTGACCCGTTAACGCACCTGGTGCGTAACAGCCTGGATCACGGGATTGAAACGCCGGAAAAACGCCAGGCAGTCGGCAAGCACGCGGTGGGCAACCTGACGCTGTCAGCGGAACACCAGGGCGGCAACATCTGCATCGAAGTGACCGATGACGGTGCCGGTCTGAACCGCGAACGTATTCTCGCCAAAGCGCTCTCTTCCGGCCTGCCGGTCAGCGAGTCGATGAGCGACGAAGAGGTTGGCATGCTGATCTTCGCCCCGGGCTTCTCCACCGCCGAGCAGGTGACTGACGTCTCCGGTCGTGGCGTGGGCATGGACGTGGTGAAACGTAATATCCAGGAGATGGGCGGCCACGTTGAGATCTCCTCGAAGCAGGGCAAGGGCACAACGATCCGTATCCTGCTGCCGCTGACGCTGGCAATTCTGGATGGCATGTCGGTGCGCGTGGCCAACGAAGTGTTTATCCTGCCGCTGAATGCGGTGATGGAATCCCTGCAGCCGCTGGCGGATGACCTGAAAGCGCTGGCGGGCGGTGAACGCGTGCTGGAAGTGCGCGGCGAATATCTGCCGCTGGTTGAGCTGTGGAACGTCTTTGAAGTGCAGGGTGCGAAAACCGAAGCGACGCAGGGCATTGTGGTGATCCTGCAGAGCGCCGGTAAACGCTACGCGCTGCTGGTTGATCAGCTGATTGGCCAGCACCAGGTGGTCGTGAAAAACCTGGAAAGCAACTATCGCAAAGTGCCGGGTATCTCCGCCGCCACCATCCTTGGCGATGGCAGCGTGGCGCTGATTGTAGACGTCTCTGCACTGCAGTCTCTGAACCGTGAAAAGCGTGTGGCGGGAGCCGCAGCCTGACAATAACTGATTAAGGGTAGCATTATGACTGGAATGGCCACTGTCACTAAACTCGCCGGCGAAACCGTGGGTCAGGAGTTCCTGGTGTTTACGCTGGGTGATGAAGAGTACGGGATTGATATCCTCAAGGTGCAGGAGATCCGCGGTTACGATCAGGTCACGCGCATCGCCAACACCCCGGCGTTTATCAAGGGTGTAACCAACCTGCGTGGCGTAATCGTACCGATTATCGACTTGCGTATTAAGTTTGCCCAGCCGGACGTCGACTATAACGACAACACCGTGGTGATCGTGCTGAATCTGGAGCAGCGCGTGGTGGGCATCGTGGTGGACGGCGTGTCTGATGTGCTGTCGCTGACGCAGGATCAGATCCGTCCTTCCCCGGAATTTGCCGTCACCATGTCTACCGAGTATCTGACCGGTCTGGGCGCGCTCGGTGAGCGTATGCTGATTCTGGTCGACATCGAGAAGCTGCTGAGCAGCGAAGAGATGGCGCTGATGGATACGCTGCGCAGCGCATAATATTCAGCAATAACGATTGCGTAAGGGGTGGCCGTATTTTGGGTCACCCCTTTTTTTTGCAGTGATACCCCACATTGCTTTGCCTTAAGTGCCGGGAGGAGAGGGCTAAGATCTTTTAGTTACTTAACTTTGCGCAGCATAAAGTTCTCCGCCGGGGAACCGATACCATTAGACGTTATTCTATTCATCATACATACCAAGGGTTTCTTATGTTCACGCGGATTAAAGTCGTCACCAGCCTGATTATGGTTCTGGTGATTTTCGGCACGTTACAGTTAGCTTCTGGCGGCTTGTTTATCAATGCGCTGACTCACGATAAAAACAGCTTTGCGGTATCTCAGGCCGCCAGCGATAACGTGGCGCTGTTTACCGACGCCTGGGTCACGCTGAACCAGACGCGCATTACGCTCAACCGCGGCATGCTGCGCCTGCAGAGCGAAGCGGCCAACTCGGGCAGCAGCGCCTCCCTGAAGATGCTCAGTGACCAGGCCAAACAGCAGCTTGCGCTGGCGGCTAAAACTTACGCCGCTTATCAGGCCCTGCCGGAAACGCCGGGCATGAACAGTCAGCTGGTTGAGCGCCTGGAGCAGAGCTATGACGTTTACGTGCAGACGCTGACGCAGATGATCCAGCTGATGGATGACAAACAGCTGGATGCGATGTTCAAAATGAATATCGAAGCGAAGCAGAAAGTGATGCAGAGCACCTATGTCCAGTGGCGTGACCAGCAGGCAACGTTGAGCAAGCAGGGCGCGGCGCAGAACGAGAAAGCCTACGAGCAGATGCTGTGGCTGATCTCTGGCGTTATGATTCTGGTGGTGGCGCTGATCGTGCTGTGCTGGTATGGCCTGCGTAACATCTTGATCCGCCCGCTGCAAAGCAGCATTGCGCACATCAGGAGTATTGCAGAGGGTGACCTGACGCAAAATATCGTTGCGGTCGGGCGCAACGAAATGGCGCAGCTGGCGAACAGCCTGCATGAGATGCAGCAGGCGCTGGTGAAGACCGTCAGCGTCGTGCGCGATGGTTCAGACGCGATTTACACCGGCGCCAGCGAAATCTCTGCGGGTAATAATGACCTGTCAGCGCGCACTGAAGAGCAGGCTGCCTCGCTGGAGCAGACCGCTGCCAGCATGGAGCAGCTGACCGCGACGGTGAAGCAGAATGCTGAGAACGCCCGCCAGGCGTCACAGCTGGCGCTGAATGCCTCCGAAACGGCACAGAAGGGTGGCCGGGTGGTCGATGGCGTGGTGAAGACCATGAACGATATTGCCGGGAGCTCGAAGAAAATTGCCGATATTATCAGCGTTATTGACGGTATCGCTTTCCAGACCAATATCCTGGCGCTGAATGCCGCGGTGGAAGCGGCCCGTGCCGGGGAGCAGGGGCGTGGCTTTGCGGTGGTGGCGGGCGAAGTGCGTAACCTCGCCCAGCGCAGCGCCCAGGCGGCGAAGGAGATCAAAGGATTGATCGAAGACTCGGTAGCGCGCGTCGATACCGGCTCACAGCTGGTCGGCAGCGCGGGTGAAACCATGACCGATATCGTCAATGCGGTGACCCGCGTCACCGATATTATGGGCGAAATCGCTTCGGCTTCTGATGAGCAGAGCCGCGGCATCGACCAGGTCGGCACCGCCGTCACCGAGATGGACCGCGTGACGCAGCAGAATGCCTCGCTGGTGGAAGAGTCCGCCTCGGCGGCCGCCTCGCTCGAAGATCAGGCCAGCCGTCTGACCCAGGCGGTGGCGGTGTTCCGCATTGCGCGCCAGCAGGCGGCCCCGGTTGCCGTGCTAAAGCGCCCGCTGCTGAATAAGCCCAGCGCTAAGCCCGCTAACCCGGTGAGCAACGACGGTCATTGGGAAACGTTTTAATTCCGTATCCCAAACGGGTCGGGCATGCCCGACCCCTACACGTAATACGTAGGGTCGAGGCATGCCCGCCCCCTACACGTAATATGTAGGGCCGAGGCATGCCCGACCTCTACACGTAATATGTAGGGCCGAGGCATGCCCGACCTCTACACGTAATACGTAGGGTCGAGGCATGCCTCGACCTTAATCCATCCCAGCGCCATAAAGATCCCCCCGCGATTGCCGATAACAGCAGCCTTAACCGATTAATAAGGAACATTATGTTTAAGCGTATGAAGGTCGTTACCAGCCTGATAGTGGTGCTGGCATTTTTTGGTTCATTACAGTTAATCACCGGCGGCCTGTTCTTCCAGGCGCTGAAAGGCGACAAAGATAATTTCGCCGTCTCCCAGCAGCTGCGGCTGCAGCAGTCCGCCCTCAACCAGTCCTGGATCGCTCTGATTCAGGCACGTAATACCCTCAACCGTTCCGGGATCCGCTACATGCTGGATGCTAATCATATGGGCAGCGGCGACAGCGTTAAACAGCTGCTGGCGGCGGCGCAGGAACAGCTCAATATCGCAGAGAAAAGCTACGCCACCTGGGACTCTCACCTGTCGCAACAGGGCAAAAGCGCCGAAAACGTGCGCGCTATTCAGGAAAACTACCGCATCCTGCACGACGCGCTGGCGCAGCTGATCCAACTGATGAACGACGGCAAGATTAGCGAATTCTTCGATCAGCCAACCCAGCGTTATCAGGATGGTTTCAGCCATGCCTATAACAGCTGGCTGAGCAAAAACGATGCGCAGGCGCAGGCCGGTGCGGACCAGAATCTGCATGCCTTCAATCAGGCGATCTGGGTGCTGGTTATCGTGCTGGTGGTGTCACTGCTGGCAATTGGCGGGGTGTGGAGCGGCATCCGTCATATCCTGCTGCTGCCGCTGCAGAGCAGCATCGGTCATATCCGGCGTATTGCCAGCGGCGATCTGACGCAGCCCATTACCGTAGAGGGGCGTAACGAGATGGCGCAGCTGGCCGCCAGCCTGCAGCATATGCAGCAAGAGCTGGTGCGCACCGTCAGCGTGGTGCGCGACGGCTCTGATGCCATCTTTACCGGCGCCAGCGAAATCGCCGCCGGCAATAACGACCTCTCTGCGCGTACCGAACAGCAGGCCGCCTCGCTGGAGCAGACCGCGGCCAGCATGGAGCAGCTGACCGCCACGGTGAAGCAGAACGCCGAGAACGCCCGCCAGGCCTCACAGCTGGCGTTGAGCGCCTCTGAAACCGCACAGAAGGGCGGCAAAGTGGTGGATGGCGTGGTGAAAACCATGAACGACATCGCCGGCAGTTCGAAGAAAATTGCCGATATCACCAGCGTCATCGATAGCATCGCCTTCCAGACCAATATTCTGGCCCTCAATGCCGCGGTAGAAGCGGCGCGTGCCGGGGAGCAGGGGCGCGGCTTTGCCGTGGTCGCGGGCGAAGTACGTAACCTCGCCCAGCGCAGCGCGCAGGCGGCGAAGGAGATCAAAGGACTGATCGAAGACTCGGTATCCCGCGTCAACACCGGCTCGGTGCTGGTGGAGAGCGCCGGTGGAACCATGAGCGATATCGTCAATGCGGTGACCCGCGTCACCGATATCATGGGCGAAATCGCTTCGGCTTCTGACGAGCAGAGCCGCGGCATCGACCAGGTCGGCACCGCCGTCACCGAGATGGACCGCGTCACGCAGCAGAATGCCTCGCTGGTGGAAGAGTCCGCCTCGGCGGCCGCCTCGCTCGAAGAGCAGGCCAGCCGACTGACCCAGGCGGTCGCCGTGTTCCGCATTGCGCGCCAGCAGGCGGCCCCTGCTGCCGTGCTAAAGCGCCCGCTGCTGAATAAGCCCAGCGTTGAGTCCGCTAACCCGGTGAGCAACGACGGTCATTGGGAAACGTTTTAATTCCGTATCCCAAACGGGTCGGGCATGCCCGACCTCTGCACGTAATACGTAGGGTCGGGCATGCCCGACCCCTACACGAAATATGTAGGGTCTATGTAGGGTCGAGGCATGCCTCGACCTTAATCCATCCGAGCGCCATAAAGATCCCCCCGCGATTGCCGATAAAACACAGCAGTAGCTATCCAACTGGGGAAAGGTATGTTCAAGAGTATGAAAGTGGTAACCAGCCTGGTGCTGGTTTTGGTTTTATTTGGTGCTTTACAGTTGATTTCGGGCGGGCTGTTTTTCCAGTCTCTGAAAGGAGATAAGGAAAACTTCGCGCTGACTCAGCAGATTCGCCTGGAGCAGGCCAATCTTACCGCCGCATGGATAGCACTGGTTCAGACACGTAATACGCTTAACCGCGCCGGGATCCGCTATCAGCTGGATGCCAGCAATAACGGCAGCGGCGCCACCATTCCGGAACTGGTGGCGCTGGCGAAAAGCCAGCTGACCACCGCGGAAACGCAGTTTGCGGAGTACACCAAAGAGTTACCGCCGGATGTCGTGGCACTGCCGCACGTTCAGGCCGTGAGCGAGCACTACAAAATCCTGCATGACGCGCTGGTTGAGCTGAGCGACATGCTGGCCAAAGGTGACTTCAAAGGGTTTGTCGACCAGCCTACTACCGGTTTCCAGAACGGTTTTGAAGCGGCCTATGACAACTGGCTGAAGAATACCGATGCCCTGCTGTCGGCGGGTGCCGAGCAGAACGAGCGCGCATATCACCAGGCTATCTGGGTGCTGCTGATTATTCTGCTGGTCTCCGTCGCCACCATCGCGCTGGTGTGGACCGGTATCCACCACATTCTGCTGCGTCCGCTGAAGCAAAGCATCGAGCATATCCGCTGTATCGCCAGCGGCGACCTGACGCAGAGTATTGAGGTGACAGGGCGCAACGAGATGGCGCAGCTGGCCTCCAGCCTGCATCACATGCAGCAGGAGCTGGTAAAAACCGTTAGCGACGTGCGCGATGGTTCCGATGCCATCTTTACCGGCGCCAGCGAAATCGCCGCCGGCAACAACGACCTCTCTGCACGTACCGAAGAGCAGGCCGCCTCGCTGGAGCAGACCGCTGCCAGCATGGAGCAGCTGACCGCGACGGTGAAGCAGAACGCCGAGAACGCCCGCCAGGCGTCACAGCTGGCGTTGAGCGCCTCTGAAACCGCACAGAAGGGCGGCAAAGTGGTGGATGGCGTGGTGAAAACCATGAACGACATCGCCGGCAGTTCGAAGAAAATTGCCGATATCACCAGCGTCATCGACGGCATCGCCTTCCAGACCAACATTCTGGCCCTCAATGCCGCGGTAGAAGCGGCGCGTGCCGGGGAGCAGGGGCGTGGCTTTGCCGTGGTGGCGGGCGAAGTGCGTAACCTCGCCCAGCGCAGCGCGCAGGCGGCGAAGGAGATCAAAGGGCTGATTGAAGACTCGGTATCCCGCGTCAACACCGGCTCGGTGCTGGTGGAGAGCGCCGGAGAGACGATGACCGATATCGTCAATGCGGTGACCCGCGTCACCGACATCATGGGCGAAATCGCCTCTGCCTCTGACGAGCAGAGCAAGGGCATCGACCAGGTCGGCACCGCCGTCACCGAGATGGACCGCGTTACGCAGCAGAACGCCTCGCTGGTGGAAGAGTCCGCTTCGGCGGCGGCCTCGCTCGAAGATCAGGCCAGCCGACTGACTCAGGCGGTCGCCGTGTTCCGAATTCGTAAAGAAAATGTCATCGCGGCCGTTAATAACAACAGGGGCAACGTTTCCCCGGTGCTGGCAGCACCCGCGGCGGCGCGTAAAGCGTTACCGGCAGCCAGTTCAGACGAGCATTGGGAAACATTTTAATACGTCACAATAAGGTCGGTCGGCCGAAATAGCCGGTCTGCCAGTTAACGGGGCGACCGAAAAAGAGGGTCGACCCCTACAGTAGGGGCGGAGCGCTGTTGTGGTCCGCCCACGCAGAAACGTTGGGTTGAAGTTGGCAGGATGGCTACATGAAGAAAACGACGTTGTTAGCTCCACCGGAAACCGCAACGCTGCTGTCACAGATGGTGCAGCGTCTGCCGTTATCCGATACGCACTTTAAGCGTATCAGTCAGTTGATTTATCAGCGAGCTGGCATCGTCCTCGCCGACCACAAGCGGGAGATGGTTTATAACCGCCTCGTGCGCCGGTTACGTACGTTAAATATCGACGATTTTGGTCGCTATATGGCGCTACTGGAAACTGACCCGAACAGCGCGGAGTGGCAGGCATTTATCAATGCCCTGACCACCAACCTGACGGCCTTTTTCCGCGAGGCGCACCACTTCCCTATCCTGGCGGAGCACGCGAAGCGTCGCCCCGGCAGTTACAACGTCTGGTGTGCGGCGGCCTCCACCGGTGAGGAGCCTTACTCCATCGCCATGACGCTGGCCGAAACGCTGGGCACCGGTCCGGGTAAATTCCAGATCCATGCCACGGATATCGACACTCAGGTGCTGGAGAAGGCGCAGTCCGGCGTCTACCGCCAGGAAGAGCTGCGCACGCTGTCACCGCAGCAGATGCAGCGCTTCTTCCTGCGCGGCACCGGCCCGCATGAGGGCATGGTGCGCGCGCGTCCGGAGCTGGCAAATATGGTGAGCTTTGCCCAGCTTAACCTGCTGGCTAACGACTGGGCGCTCTCCGGCCCGTTTGATGTGATTTTTTGCCGTAACGTGATGATCTACTTTGATAAAGAGACGCAGGAGAAAATTTTACGGCGTTTTGTTCCGTTACTGAAACCAGGCGGCCTGCTGTTTGCCGGACACTCAGAAAACTTCAGCCAGATCAGTAAAGAGTTCTATCTGCGTGGCCAGACGGTCTATGGACTGACTAAGGAAAGATAATGAGTAAAATCAGAGTGTTGTGCGTTGATGATTCTGCCCTGATGCGTCAGCTGATGACCGAGATTATCAACAGCCATGCCGATATGGAGATGGTGGCATCCGCGCCGGACCCGTTAGTGGCGCGGGATTTAATCAAGCAGTTCAACCCGGATGTGTTAACGCTGGATGTTGAGATGCCGCGGATGGATGGCCTCGATTTTCTTGAAAAACTGATGCGCCTGCGTCCGATGCCGGTGGTGATGGTCTCCTCCCTGACCGGGAAAGGCTCTGAGATCACGCTGCGCGCGCTGGAGCTGGGGGCGGTGGATTTTGTTACTAAACCGTCGCTGGGGATCCGCGAAGGGATGCTGGCCTACAGCCAGATGATTGCCGATAAGGTGCGTGCCGCTTCCCGCGCACGTCTGCACACCCGTGGCCCAACGCCCGCGCCGGTGATGCTGAAAGCGGGCCCGCTGCTGAGTAGTGAAAAGCTGATTGCGATTGGCGCGTCGACCGGCGGTACCGAGGCGATCCGCCACGTGCTGCAGCCGTTACCGGCCACCAGCCCGGCGCTGCTGATCACCCAGCATATGCCGCCAGGCTTCACCCGCTCGTTTGCCGAACGTCTGAACAAGCTGTGTCAGATCACGGTGAAAGAGGCGGAAGATGGCGAACGTATTCTGCCCGGCCATGCCTATATTGCCCCGGGCGCGATGCACCTGGAGCTGGCGCGCAGTGGCGCAAACTACCAGGTCAAACTGAATGAAGGCCCGCCGGTGAATCGTCACAAGCCGTCGGTCGATGTGCTGTTTAACTCAGTGGCGCAGTACGCCGGTCGGAATGCCGTTGGCGTGATCCTGACCGGAATGGGTAACGATGGGGCTGCCGGGCTGCTGGCGATGAATAAAGCCGGTGCCTGGACCATCGCCCAGAACGAAGCGAGCTGTGTGGTATTTGGTATGCCGCGAGAGGCAATCGCCCTCGGGGGAGCCAGTGAAGTGGTGGATCTTCACCAAATCAGTCAGCACATGCTGGCAAAAATTAGCGCCGGACAGGCGTTGCGTATCTAACAACGCGGTCCTCGCGAGCGACAAAAAACGGGAGTAAGTATGGTCGATAAAAATATGCGGTTTCTGGTGGTAGACGACTTCAACACGATGCGTCGTATCGTCCGTAACCTGTTAAAAGAGCTGGGTTTCAACAACGTTGAAGAAGCAGAAGACGGCGTTGATGCGCTGAATAAGCTGCGCGCCGGGGGTTTTGACTTCGTGGTCTCTGACTGGAACATGCCCAATATGGACGGTCTGCAGCTGCTGCAAACCATTCGTGCGGACGCCACGATGAGCAAACTGCCGGTCCTGATGGTGACGGCGGAAGCGAAGAAAGAGAACATCATTGCTGCGGCTCAGGCGGGCGCCAGCGGCTACGTGGTTAAACCCTTCACTGCGGCTACCCTGGAAGAGAAATTAGGCAAGATCTTCGAAAAACTGGGTATGTAAGGAGCCAACATGAACGCAATTCCGAAACCAAATGTTGATGCTGCTTCGGCACAGGACATTATCTCCAAAATTGGTTCACTGACGCGGATGCTGCGCGACAGTCTGCGAGAGCTGGGTCTGGATCATGCTATTGCCGAAGCGGCAGAAGCGATCCCAGATGCCCGCGATCGCCTTGATTATGTGGTACAGATGACCGCGCAGGCGGCAGAGCGCGCGCTTAACTGCGTGGAGGCTGCACAGCCGCGTCAGACGGTGTTGGAAGATGGAGCGAAAACGCTGAAAGGGCGCTGGGATGAGTGGTTTGAAAATCCTATCGAACTGGCAGATGCCCGCTCGCTGGTTTCGGATACTCGTGGTTATCTCGACGAAGTGCCGCAGCATACCAGCTTCACCAACGCCCAGCTGATGGAAATCATGATGGCTCAGGATTTCCAGGATCTGACCGGGCAGGTGATAAAACGTATGATGGATGTGATCCAGGAGATTGAACGTCAGCTGCTGACGGTCCTGATGGAGAACATTCCAGACCAGAGTATGCGGGCGAAAAAAGATACCGACAGCCTGCTCAATGGTCCGCAGATTAATGCTGCGGCACCAAACGTGGTAGCCAGCCAGGACCAGGTCGATGACCTGCTGGACAGCCTCGGCTTCTGATATCCAGGGGCGGTACCCTACCGCCCCTCTATTGACTGTTTTTCCCATTCCGTAAATAACCCCCTAATTACACGTTTACTCGTGGCATTACCCCTGCGCGAATTTGGCATTCTAGCCTCAGTCAATCCGTACTGAAGGTTCGCCGCTGTGTCTCAGGATAGCGATGAGGAAAAAACAGAGTCCGCTACGGCTCACCGATTGGAAAAAGCCCGAGAAGATGGGCAGATTCCGCGATCGCGTGAGCTGACGTCGATCCTGATGCTGGTGGCCGGGCTAAGTATTCTCTGGGCTGGCGGCGAATGGATGGGGCGCAAACTCGGTGCTTTGGTGGCGGATGGTCTGGTATTTAACCACTCGGTGGTCAGTGATACCAGCCAGATGCTGCGCCAGATTGCCAACCTGCTGATGCAGGCGGTGATGGCTATCTTGCCGATGATGTTTGGCCTGGTGGTGGTGGCAATCGCCGCGCCGATGCTGCTCGGTGGCCTGGTCTTCAGCGGAAAATCAATTAAGTTCGACCCCGGCAAGATGAACCCGATCAAAGGGCTGGCGAAGCTGGTCTCCGCCCAGTCGGCAGCGGAGCTGCTGAAAGCAGTGCTTAAGGCCACGCTGGTTGGCATCGTTACCGGGCTATATATCTGGCACCACTGGGCGGAGATGCTGCGCCTGGTGAGTGAGTCGCCGGTGACCGCGCTGGCCGGGGCGCTGAACATGATTGCGATGTGCAGCATTCTGGTGGTGCTCGGGCTGTCGCCGATGGTGGGTTTCGACGTGTTCTTCCAGCTGTACAGCTACTTCAAGAATTTACGCATGTCGCGTCAGGATATTCGCGATGAGTACAAGCAGCAGGAAGGTGACCCGCACGTGAAGGGGCGTATCCGCCAGCAAATGCGTGCCGCCGCCCGCCGCCGCATGATGGCCGATGTGCCCAAGGCGGACGTGATTGTGACTAACCCGACCCACTATTCGGTCGCGTTGCAGTACGACGAGAAGAAAATGAGTGCGCCAAAGGTGCTGGCGAAGGGCGCAGGGGATATTGCTCTGCGCATTCGTGAGCTGGCGAAAGAGAATCGTATCCCGATCCTCGAAGCCCCGCCGCTGGCGCGTGCGCTGTATCGCCACAGTGAAATTGGCCAGCATATCCCGGGGCAGCTGTACGCCGCCGTGGCAGAAGTTCTCGCCTGGGTATGGCAACTCCGCCGCTGGAAAGTGGAAGGGGGGCTGATCCCAAAACGACCTGTTAAATTACCGGTGCCGGAAGCGCTGGACTTTGCTGGAGAAGAAAAACCTGATGTCTAATCTGGCCGCTAAATTACGGTTACCTGCCAACATGAAAGATACGCAGTGGAAGGTGTTGGCCGGGCCAATACTGATCCTGCTTATCCTGTCGATGATGGTGCTGCCGCTGCCGCCGTTCATCCTTGACCTGCTGTTTACCTTCAACATCGCGCTGTCGATTATGGTGTTGCTGGTGGCGATGTTCACCCAGAAAACGCTGGAGTTCGCCGCTTTCCCGACCATTCTGCTGTTCTCCACCTTATTACGCCTGGCGCTCAACGTGGCCTCCACGCGTATTATCCTGATGGAAGGCCACACCGGGGCGGCGGCTGCCGGACAGGTGGTGGAAGCCTTTGGTCACTTCCTGGTGGGCGGTAACTTCGCCATCGGTATCGTGGTGTTTATCATCCTGGTCATCATCAACTTTATGGTGATTACCAAGGGTGCCGGGCGTATTGCCGAAGTGGGCGCGCGCTTTGTGCTCGACGGGATGCCGGGTAAGCAGATGGCGATTGACGCCGACCTCAATGCCGGGCTGATCGGTGAAGAGGAGGCGAAAAAGCGTCGTTCCGATGTGACGCAGGAAGCCGATTTTTACGGTTCGATGGACGGTGCCAGTAAGTTCGTGCGCGGCGATGCGGTGGCGGGGATCATGATTATGGTGATCAACGTGATCGGCGGCCTGCTGGTCGGGGTGGTGCAGCACGGGATGGACGCCGGACATGCGGCGGAAACCTATACCCTGCTGACCATCGGTGACGGCCTGGTCGCACAGATCCCGGCGCTGGTGATCTCCACTGCGGCCGGTGTGATTGTGACGCGCGTGGGCACCGATCAGGACGTGGGCGAGCAGATGGTTGGCCAGCTGTTCAACAACCCGCGCGTCATGATGCTGAGCGCCGGGGTACTCGGCCTGCTTGGCCTGGTGCCGGGCATGCCAAACCTGGTGTTCCTGCTGTTTACCGCCGCGCTGCTGGGGCTGGCCTGGTGGATCCGCGGTAAAGAGATGCAGCCTAAAGCCGCCGCGACGCCGCAGATGGCCAAAGCCCCGCAGGAGAGCGCGGCCTCGGTCGAAGCCACCTGGGGCGACGTGCAGCTGGAAGATTCGCTGGGGATGGAAGTGGGCTACCGCCTGATCCCGATGGTCGACAGCGCGCAGGACGGCGAGCTGCTCGGACGCATCCGCAGTATCCGTAAGAAATTCGCCCAGGAGATGGGCTTCCTGCCGCCGGTGGTGCATATCCGTGACAACATGGATCTGACGCCGGCGCGCTACCGCATTCTGATGAAGGGCGTGGAAATTGGCAGCGGGGATGCGTATCCCGGCCGCTGGATGGCAATTAACCCCGGCACCGCTGCCGGAACTTTGCCGGGTGAAGCTACCGTCGACCCGGCCTTTGGCTTGGCGGCGATCTGGATTGACAGCGCGCTGAAAGAGCAGGCGCAGATTCAGGGCTTTACCGTGGTGGAGGCCAGCACCGTGGTGGCGACTCACCTCAACCATCTGATTGGCCAGTACGCCAGCGAACTGTTTGGCCGCCAGGAGGCGCAGCAGCTGCTGGACCGCGTTACCCAGGAGATGCCGAAGCTGACTGAGGATCTAATCCCGGGCGTGATCACCCTGACTACGCTGCATAAAGTGCTGCAGAACCTGCTGGCCGAGCGCGTGTCGATCCGCGATATGCGCACCATTATTGAAACCCTGGCGGAACACGCTGCGGTGCAGACCGATCCGCAGGAGCTGACTTCGGTGGTGCGCGTGGCGCTGGGCCGCGCCATCACCCAGCAGTGGTTCCCGGGCAATGGCGAAGTGCAGGTTATCGGGCTGGACTCAACGCTGGAACGTCTGCTGTTACAGGCGTTGCAGGGCGGCGGTGGGCTGGAGCCGGGTCTGGCTGACCGCCTGCTGGCGCAGGCGCAGAGCGCGCTGCAGCATCAGGAAGGGCTGGGGGCGCCGCCGGTGCTGCTGGTCAATCATCCGCTGCGTGCGCTGCTGGCCCGCTTCCTGCGCCGCACGCTGCCGCAGCTGATGGTGATCTCCAATATGGAGCTCACCGACAACCGCAATATCCGCATGACTTCCACCATCGGGGGTCATTAATGAAGGCGTTATGGCTGTTACTGCTGCTGCCGGGCATCAGCCTGGCGGCGGGCGGTGCCTGGCATGCCAGCGCCACCGGCCCGGGCCTGCAGAATCGCGGCGTGCAGGCGTCGTCGCGCCCGCTGGCACCGTCTGAAGCGGTGAGCGGCGCGATCACCGAGGTCGCCTGGCGCTACGTGCTGAGCACGCCGGCTCCGGCGGGTTTGCAGGTCAGGCTCTGTGCGGAAAATCGCTGCGTGCCGATTGAGGGCGGCAGCGGGTCAACGCGCGGCTTAAGCAACGTGGCGGCGGGTGAAACATTGCGCTTTATTTATCACGTAGAAGGGAAAGGGCGGGTATTTCCGATAGTGCGCGTGGTGAGTAATGAAGTGATGGTGAATTACCAGTAGGGGGCGACCTTCTTTTCCGGTCGACCCGGAATGTGGGCACGGGTCGACCAAAAAAAAGGGTCGACCCCTACGGTTGAATCCCGATTTTCGTAGGGGCGAGGCATGCCTCGCCCGCCGCGTTTACATCCGTTCTACCGTCTGAATGCCCAGGGTATCCAGACCCCGCTTCAGGGTTTTGGCGGTCAACAGCGCCAGGCGCAGACGGCTCTGTTTTGTGGCGTCATCTTCGGCATTCAGGATCGGGCAGTGCTCGTAGAAACCGGAGAACAGGCCCGCCAAATCGTACAGGTAGGCACACATCACATGCGGCATCCCGTCGCGCGCGACCTGAGTAATCACCTCTTCAAACTGCAGCAAACGCACGGCCAGCGCCGCTTCGCGCTCTTCGCTGATGCGCGTTTCGCCGCTGATGCCGTGTTCATCAATCCCGGCTTTACGGAACACCGACAGCACGCGGGTATAGGCATACTGCATATACGGCGCGGTGTTGCCTTCAAACGCCAGCATATTGTCCCAGTCGAAGATGTAGTCGGTGGTACGGCTTTTTGACAGGTCTGCGTATTTCACCGCGCCGATGCCGACGATCTCCGCCAGCTGCTGCAGTTCATCCGCTGGCATATCCGGGTTCTTCTCACCAATCAGCCTGGTGGCGCGGTCAACCGCTTCATCCAGCAGGTCAGAGAGCTTAATGGTACCGCCCGCGCGGGTTTTGAATGGCTTACCGTCTTTGCCCAGCATCATGCCGAACATGTGGTGCTCCAGCGGCAGTGAATCCGGGATATAACCGGCTTTACGCACGATGGTCCACGCCTGCATCAGATGCTGGTGCTGGCGTGAGTCGATGTAATAGAGCACGCGATCCGCTTTCAGCGTCTCGTAACGATATTTGGCGCAGGCGATATCGGTGGTGGTGTACAGATAGCCGCCATCCTTTTTCTGGATGATCACCCCCATCGGCTCGCCATCTTTATTCTTGTACTCGTCGAGGAACACCACGGTGGCGCCTTCGCTCTCGACCGCCAGCCCTTTGGCCTTCAGATCGGCGACAATGCCTGGCAGCATGTCGTTGTACAGGCTCTCACCCATTACGTCGTTGCGCGTCAGGGTGACGTTCATGCGGTCATAAATTTTCTGGTTCTGCGACATGGTGATGTCAACCAGGCGTTTCCACATCTTGCGGCAGTATTCGTCACCGCCCTGCAGTTTTACCACGTAGCTACGCGCGCGCTCGGCAAAGGCCTGGTCTTCATCGTAGGTGCGCTTGGCTTCGCGGTAGAACACTTCGAGGTCGGCCAGCGCGATCTCTTCGTGGTTCTCGTTCTGCTGCTTTTCGAGGAAGGCGATCAGCATGCCGAACTGGGTGCCCCAGTCGCCGACGTGGTTGGCGCGGATCACGTTATGGCCGAGAAACTCCAGCGTGCGCGCGGCGGCGTCACCAATGATGGTGGAGCGAACGTGACCCACGTGCATCTCTTTAGCGACGTTAGGGGCTGAGTAGTCGATCACCACGGTCTGCGGAGTGACATCCGCCACGCCGAGCTTCGGTGCCGCCAGCACGTTGTCGATCTGGCTGGCAACCCATGCCGGGTCAAGGAAGATATTAATGAAGCCCGGACCGGCAATCTCCACTTTCTGCGCAATTCCGGTGAGGTCCAGCTGCTCCAGAACCTTTTCTGCCAGCTGTCGCGGCGGCATGCCCAGCGATTTAGCCACGGCCATCATGCCGTTGGCCTGGTAATCACCAAACTGTGCTTTAGCCGACTGGCGCACCTGAGGCTCACAATTAGCCGGAGCACCCACTGCGATCATCGCCTGACTGACTTTATCTGAGAGAAGGGCCTGAATATTCACCGAGTTACCTTAATTTGCTGAAAGGTCAACGCTTGCGCGCTGGCCGTTGTCACGACGCCGCCCGCCGGGAAAATGACCGGGAATGGCAGCGCTAAAAAAGAAGGGGAAAAGTATACTGCATTTGATAACAAGTTATCCAGGAACCTGCGTTCCTGGATAACTTGTGCAGAGCAGGTGGGGATAACAGTGCTGTGAGGCTGTCATCCACAAAAAAGAGATATTAACGACGGCGATGGGGGCGGTGCGGGCTAGCGACAGTATTTTTTCCGTTCTGTACCTTCCAGTGGCGTACCAGAGCAAACCCCATCATCGCGATCAGCACGGCGACAAGCAATAACATAAGCATAGAGCTTTTCCTTGTGTGATGGTCGGGACAAATCTATAAGAAAGCAGAATAGCCTACAATCCACCCCTTTTGATTTAGGAATTGTCGCATTGTATAAATTTAACTAAACTAAAACAGAAAGTTAAAGGCTATTTTCTAAAAGAAAAGCTGGTACTAAACCAGCTGAAGCTGGATGAAAAGCCGGATAAACAGTCGAATTGTAGGAATAATTGCCTTAAAGCGATAAATTTCTATTGATTGAGATGGTACGCAATTCAGGTTGCCTTAAGTATGAAAGGTAAGCCTGGCTACAGTAAATGAAGGAAACAGTGATGTCTGAGCGCTTTGAAGCAGCAGAATTAAACGATCTGGCTAATGATTTACCCCGTTTTTTACACTCTCTTTACCATCTGGCGCAGCGTCTGGGGCTCGATCTCGCCGCGCTGGAAGTTGACCACATAGCGCTGAGGTGCAATCAGAACACCACCGCAGAGCGTTGGAAAGCGGGCCTTTTACGTCTGGGTACGCTGTTTTCCGAGAAGCAGATTGCGGGCAGGCCAATTGCATTATTCGAATTAACGCAACCGTTACAGGTGGGGCCGTGGCCGATAAGCATCATTGAACTACCGTGGCCCGGTCAGCGGCTCTATCGCCACGAGGGGTGGGAGCATATCGAAGTGGTGCTGCGCGGCGATGCCGACACGCTGGGGACGCGTGCGCTGGCGCTGATGGCCGATGAAGGCTTGATCCAACAGGGCATTTCAGTGAAAAGCAGCGCGCCGCATGGGGAAGGTGAGCGGCTGCCCAACCCGACGCTGGCGGTGACTGACGGCCAGGTGACCATCAAGTTCCATCCGTGGAGCCTGAAGGAGATTGTGGAGAGCGAACGCGAAGCTTAGCGACCGATAGCCAGCGCCAGCGTCATGCGGCGCAGGGCCTCGTTTAACAGGTCGCGCTGACAGCCAAAGTTGAAGCGCACAAACTTGTCATCGCCGAAGTCGCGCCCGGCCGAGAAACCCAGCCCGTGTTTTTCAAAGAACAGCGCCGGGCTGGCTACGTTGAGCTGGCTGGCGTCAATCCAGCCGAGGTAACTGCCTTCCGGCGCGACCATGCTCATGCCCGGCAGTGTGTTAACGTGCTGCACCAGCGCATCGCGGTTGCTGCGCAGATACGCCAGCTGCGCCTCCAGCCACGGCTGACCGTCGCGCCAGGCCGCGGTGGCCGCGACCAGCGCCAGCACGTCGACGTCCGGCACAATGCCTTTACGCTGCTGGTTAAAACGTTCACGCAGTTCACGGTTGGGGATAATGGCCAGCGATGCGCCCAGCCCGGCGATATTGAAGCTTTTTGACGGCGACAGCAGGGTTACTGAGCGCTGCGCGGCGTCTTCGCTCAGGCTGGCGAACGGAATATGCTCTACCCCCGGTTCCAGCAGCAGGTCACAGTGGATTTCATCCGAACAGACCAGCAGGTCGTGGCGCTGGGCAAACCGCAGCTGGGCTTCCAGCTCAGCGCGGCGATAGACGGTGCCGCCGGGGTTTTGTGGGTTGCACAGCATCAGCAGCTTCTCGTTGCCGGTCAGCTGCGCGTCCAGCGCGTCAAAATCCACTACCCAGCGCTGCTCTTGCAGCACCAGCGGGGCATTGATCTGATCTCTGGCGGCGAGCGAAGCCGCGGAACGAAACGGCGGATAGATTGGGGTGGGGGCCACGGTGCCCTGATGGGCTTCGGTAAAGGCACGCACGCATAGATTAAGCCCGGTTACTACGCCGGGAAGAAACACTAACCATTCCGGCTGGATTTGCCAGCCATAGCGGCTGCTCATACGCGCGATAATCACGTCAATCAGCTCTTCCTGCGGGAAGCCATAACCGAATATTCCGTGAGCCACCCGCTGCTGTAACGCGTCGATAATGCAGTCGGCAGAGCGAAAATCCGTATCCGCTACCCACAGCGGAAGGATATCCCGGTCACCATATTTTCGCCATTTCAGGCTATCGCTGTGACGGCGGTCTATCCGTTGGTCAAAACTGAATGCCATGATCATGTTTCCCGTTAAAATAAGTACCAGTGCAAGATAAGTTCAGACTAATCATCAGAGTATACATAAACAAACAGCCAGCAGTGATTAACCGGAGGATAGGATGCGAAAACTGGAAATATGCTGCTACGGGGTGGAGTGCGCAGTGACGGCAGAACGGGCGGGAGCCGACCGGATTGAGCTGTGCGCAGCCCCCGGCGAAGGGGGACTGACTCCGTCAGCAGGCGCACTGATTGCCGCGCGCCAGCGCGTATCGATTCCGGTTCACCCGATCGTACGCCCGCGCGGCGGCGACTTCTGCTACAGCGAGATTGAATTTGAGTTGATGAAGTCGGACATCGCTTTTATCCGCGAGCGCGGCTTCCCCGGGCTGGTGATCGGCCTGCTGGATGAAGACGGACATATCGATCTGGCGCGCATGCAGCAGGTCATGCGGCTGTGTGAGGGCATGAGCGTGACCTTTCATCGGGCGTTCGACCTGTGCCACAACCCACGCAGCGCGCTGGAACAGTTGACGGATCTCGGCGTGGCGCGCATTCTGACTTCAGGCCAGCAGCAGAGTGCAGAAAGCGGATTACCGCTGTTAAGGGAACTTAGCCGCATGACCTGCGGTCCGATTATTATGGCGGGTGCCGGCGTGCGCCTGAGCAATCTGCAAAAATTTATTGATGCCGGTCTGACTGAGCTTCACAGCTCGGCCAGTCAGCGAGTCTCTTCCCCGATGCGCTACCGCAAAGCCGGCGTGTCGATGTGTTCCGAAACGGAAATAGATGAATTCAGCCGCAGCTGCGTTGATGGCGACGTGGTGGCGGCAATGAAAAGCGTCATGTCGTTTGGCGCTCCCGAAAGAGTGGCCTGAGACAGCAGCCGATTTTGCCGCGCAGCACGCCGCACTCTGACGTGATGTTTGCAAGTACCAGACCCCAACCCCTTTGTTGGGGTTTTTTTTGTTCTCAACGCACGCAGATGATGCCGGATGACGCAAAAAACTTTTACACTCACTCTATCCCTAACCCGTGATGAGAGCCTTGATGAAGATTTTCGCTTGTACGTTAACGGCGCTGATGACTTTACTGGTGGCCCCGGCGGGATATGCCGCAGCAGCCTGCGCACCCGGCTCTCAGCAGGTGAACAATAACAACAGCCTGATGATGCTGGGCGGCACGGCAAAAGGCCCCATCAAACAGTTTGTGGTGGGGGAGTTTGGCAAAGATGTCGACCAGCAAAAGCGCATGCTCGGCCAGTTTGACCGCTGCGGAGCACTGCTGCGCGCCGATATCAGCTATGAGAAGCAGGAAGGGAATATGCAGATCAAGCTGGTACAGAATATCGAGCGCGTCGGGCAGGGCTGGCGCTCGGGCTATGATCTGGTGGTGTTTCAGCTAAAGGACGGCCAGCCGGTTGAGGTCAACCATAAGCAGGGCACCATCGACTATCACACCGGTAAGCGCGGCAGCATCACCAGTTCAACCGATAAATTTTTGCTGCAGGGTGAGGAAGGTTTTACGGAAACCACTAATCGCTTCGATGAGAAACAGCGCCTGGTGCGCAGCGTGTCGCGCGGCTCAGACCAAAATAGCAACGGGGCTTTCGACTACCGCTGGAATAATAACAATCAGCTGCTCTCTTCAAAATCGGAACGTAGCACCATGCAGTGGCGTTACGATAAGCAGGAGCGCGAGCTGAGCCTGACGACCAAAACCGACAATCCGCTCAGCAGTATGACCAGCGTCGACGAGTGCCAGCTGTGGGACGATCGCGGTAACTGTACCCTGAGCTACTCGCGCGAGATGGAAGTTTTTCCCAGTGGAATAGTGCGGCGCAATATTACCGCTGCCTACCGATTTGAGTATTGGGAATGAAAAGGGGACGGGCATGCCCGTCCCCTACGCAGATGCCAGGCTCGCGCCACTTTGGGAATGAAAAGGGGACGGGCATGCCCATCCCCTACGCAGATGCCAGGCTCGCGCCACGTATTCCCCTGGTTCAGGGCTTAGTGGCGACCAGCACCGCACGCAGCGGGGCCGGATAGCCTTCTATCGTTTTGCCCGGATCGTTCGGGTCGAGGAACTCGGCGAGGGATTCGCTGGTCATCCAGTCGGTCCGGCGCTGTTCCCCGGTGCTGGTCACGGAGTAGTCCACAATCTTCACATCGACGAAACCACACTTTTCCAGCCAGTTCTTCAGCGCCCCGGTAGAGGGGATAAAGTAGACGTTGCGCATCTGTGCATAGCGTTCGCCCGGCACCAGCACCTGCTGATCGTCGCCTTCCACTACTAACGTCTCCAGCACCAGTTCTCCGCCGGAAACCAGCTGGTTTTTCAACTGGAACAGGTGATCCAGCGGTGAGCGGCGATGGTAGAGCACGCCCATGGAAAACACCGTGTCGAACGCCTTCAGCTCCGGCAGTTGCTCAATGCCGAGCGGCAGCAGGTGGGCGCGCTGATCGTTACCCAGCAGCTTGCGCACGGCTTCGAACTGGCACAGGAACAGCTGCATCGGGTCGATGCCCACCACCAGCCTGGCTCCTGCGCCCAGCATGCGCCACATGTGGTAGCCGCTGCCGCAGCCGACATCCAGCACGGTGCGCCCGGCGAGGGAAGAGATATGCGGCAGCACGCGCTCCCACTTCCAGTCGGAGCGCCATTCGGTATCGATATTGACGCCATACAGCGAGAACGGGCCTTTGCGCCACGGCATCAGATTGCGCAGCAATTTCTCAATACCGTCACGCTGGCGGGCGGTCAGATGGGGACTATCGGCACTGACGCCGTGAAGCAGGTCGAGGGTTTCCGGGGTGAGATCCGGCAGGTGTTCGACGGAGCGGTCCCAGTTCTTGAAGTGGCCGTGCAGCGACTCGCGCTGCCAGGCGGCGATCTGCCCTGGCAGCGTTTCCAGCCAGTGCGACAACGGGCTTTTGGCAATTAGTTGGTAAAAGTTTCCGAAATCCATCAGGCGTGACCCGCTTTTAAAGCAATTAAAGATCCAAAGTTAAAGCACTGGAACCACAGTTCGGCATGTTCGAAACCGGCGCTGTGCAGGCGCGATTTGTGGGTTTCCACGCTGTCGGTCAGCATCACGTTTTCCAGCATGCTGCGCTTCTGGCTGATCTCCAGCTCGCTATAGCCGTTAGCGCGTTTGAAGTCGTGGTGCATGTTAAACAGCAGTTCACCCACATCGGCATCGGCAAAGCTGAATTTCTCAGACAGCACCAGCGCGCCACCGGGCTTCAGGCCCTGATAAATGGTATTCAGCAGCTGCTGGCGCTCCTGCGGTTCAAGAAACTGCAGCGTGAAGTTGAGCACCACCATCGAAGCATTTTTAATCGGGATCTGGCGGATATCGGCTTCAATGACCTCTACCGGCGTGTCGGCACGGAAGGCGTCAATATGGCGGCGGCAGCGCTCGACCATCGCGGGGGAGTTATCCACGGCGATAATATTGCAGCCTGCGGCTTTGATGTTGCGGCGTACCGACAGGGTAGCGGCGCCCAGTGAACAGCCAAGGTCATAGACGGTTGAGTCCGGCTGTACAAAACGCTCGGCTAACATGCCAATCATCGAAATAATGTTGGAATAGCCGGGCACGGAGCGCTGAATCATATCGGGAAAGACTTCAGCCACGCGCTCGTCAAACGTCCAGTCGCCAAGTTTGGCAATTGGCGCGGAAAACAGCGTATCGCGGTTAGACATAATGGTAAGTCCGGAGAGGCTAACGGAAAGGGCATATTCTGGCAGAAAGCGGCGCGGGCTGCACCTTTTCTGCCAGTCTGAGGATTAATGCAGGGTGAAAACCAGGTCCCACGGCAGGAACACCAGATTGGTGACAACCATGCCAAACAGGGAGAGCAGCGTGAGGATCATGCCATTGCGGCGCCACAGCAGGGTCCGGCTGCGTAAGCCGTGAAAGTGCATCAGGCGACCGAGGAAAAACAGCACGCCGAGCAGATGCAGCAGGACCATGTCAGCGCCGTTCATCTCCATCATCACCAGCAGCATCACGGCAATCGGAATATTTTCTACCGCATTGCCGTGCACCCGAATGGCAAGCTGTAGATCAGAGACGCCGCCATCGCCAATGGAGACCCGGTACTGACGCCGCAGCTTCACCACATCCAGAGAAAATTTAATAATAAAAATCGCGCCAAGCACTACGTAGAGAGCACTGACCATCTCTCACTCCATGTTGTAAGAAATTTCTTGTGCGACAGGGTAGCGGACAAACCGCTCTCTGTCGCTATCAGAACAGTAACTCCTGCCGTGGCCAGTCGGGAGCATCCCCTACCTGCGGCAATGCCTGCTGGAGAGCAGGCCACAGATAACGCACCAGTTCCGGGGCAAAGCCCACGTCCGGGGTATGAATAAACAGCCACGGCTGGCCCGCATCGTACCACTGCGGCAGGCGTTCCAGCCAGGCGTTAAACCAGCCGAGATTAGCAGCCGGGTCGTCCCCGCCGATAAAGCGAATCATCGGGGCATCTGCCGTCATCAGCGCATGGACCGGTAGCTTTGGCTTCTTGCGCTGGGCTTCGATAATTTCGGCAGTAGAAGGCACGGCGCTGTGTACGCCTCGCGTATCCAGAATGACCCGGTTAACCCGGCGCTGGTGCAGGCCGCGGTTCAGGGCGCGCTCCGCTTCCCCTTTGGCAAAAAACTCCGGGTGGCGCACTTCAACCCCGTAGCGAAACTGCGCGGGCAGGCTATCGAGAAAGCTCCAGAGCACGGGCAGGTCGGCCGGGGAAAAGGCGGAAGGGAGCTGCAGCCAATATTGCCCAAGACGATCGGCCAGCGGCGCCAGCAGCGAGAAAAACTCGTTACACAGATCGCTGCACTGGCGCAGCGCCGCCTGGTGGCTGATGGTGGCCGGGAATTTAAAACAGAAGCGGAAATCATCATGGGTCATCGCCCGCCAGCGCTGCACCACTTCCGGGCGCGGCAGGGCATAGAGCGTGGTGTTGCCCTCAACGCAGTTAAAGTAGCGGGCATAATCCTCCAGGGTGCTCATCCCCAGTTTCTTCCATTGCGGGTGCTGCCACTGCGGCAGGCCGAGATAAAACGGCTTCATCACGTTTCCTGTGAGTGTTGACTGCGGGCGACTGTAACGCGGGGGGATAACGGTGTGCAAGGGAGAAAAGGACCGGTTCCCTCCGGTCCGCGCCATGCGGATTACAGTGCGGCGATCACCTCTTCAGACTGGCGAACGCGGGCAATGCGCGGGAAAATCCACTCGAAGCTGGCCTGGTGCTGCTCTGCCGTCGCCGTGCTGCAGATATCTTCCGCAATCACCAGGTTGAAGCCCAGCTCCCAGGCGTTACGCGCGGTAGATTCCACACCGATGTTGGTGGCAATGCCGCCCAGAACAATCGTGTCGATGCCGCGGCGACGCAGCTGAAGCTCCAGGTCGGTGCCGTAAAATGCGCCCCACTGGCGTTTGGTCACTTCCAGATCGCTGGCCTGCACGTTAAGCGCCTGTGGGTAACTCCACCAGTTTTCCGGCAGCGCGCCGCCCGCATGCTCAGCGTCCACCGGCTGCTTCAGCGCTTCGGCGAAATCAGCCGACCAGCCCACGCGCACCAGCACTACCGGTGCATTGACGGCACGGAATTTTGCGGCCAGTTTGGCAGAACGCGCGACCACATCGCTGGCAGCGTGCGGGGCATTACCGAAAGGCAGGATGCCTTCCTGCAGGTCGATCAATACCAGGGCAGTGGTTTTTGGGTTCAGTTTAAACATGACTTTCTCCGGTTCAGCAGGTGAAAAACAGCGAGAATACAAAGGAACCGACTATTTGTGCGACAATTTATGGCGATAAAGCGGGGGAGATTTGTTAGCGGGTATTTCTTAGCCTGCGAATAGCTACATGGGGAACCATTGTTCCCCATGACAGAGACTCAGGTATTTGCGGGCTAAACTTCGATGTCAAAAAGGGTTTCCTGCGGCTCACTCAGCGTGCCGTAACGCTGGAGCTCTTCGCGTAAGGATTGCCACCGCTCCTGATAAATACGGCGATTTCGCTCGGCCTGTTCGGCTTTGCTCAGGCTCCTGCGCTCTGTGGTACTTTCCTGTTTCAATAACATAGATTCCTGCCTCCCTTTGAATATCCATGCGGTAGCGGTAGTCTAACTCCACTGATTGTTTTTTCAACAGGTAATTGTAATAACGGCCCAGAGCGGGGCGGGCGGACAGCCAGAAAAGGATGCTGCACTGCCCGCGTTGCGCAAAATTGCGCATCACAGAGCCAATCCCCTGGATGAACAGGGCTTCAAGCTCTTCCCGGCTGTAGTGCATCGCGCTATAAGTGTCATAGCGCGCGCGTGGATGCAGGGCATACAGCGCCTGCCGGTCAAAAAAATTAACCATCCAGGCGGTGCGGAGCTGCTCAGGGCTGTACCAGTCAGCCAGCATCAGCCCGTAGTCGGCTAGGAACTCAACGTGGTATTCACTTCTGAGCCAGTCACTCTTGTGGACGTTAAGTAAATAGTGATGCCGACACCGCGGCGTAGGTGTCATTTTGCTGCCTTGTATTCTCATCATACGTTCCCTGTGCTGCGTTCATTTCCGGGTACTGAGCAGCGACACTAGCGCTGGCAGAGCCACGCCGCCAGTTGCTTTATTGACCGCTTGAAGGGACTGGAAAGCTGCTCGCGTTTTTTCTGCGCTGTTGCACTGATGACAGCACTTATCCTGTGAGGCGTTTTCCATTATAATGGCCGCCATTTTTCGCGGCAGCAGCGCTTCTCAGAGCAGGGTATTGATTAAAAATGCTGCACCCGCAGCGCTGTAGTTAAAAGGATATCGTTATGCGTACTGAGTATTGTGGACAGATCAACCTGTCTCATGTAGGCCAGCAGGTAACACTGTGCGGTTGGGTTAATCGCCGCCGCGACCTCGGCAGCCTGATCTTTATTGATATGCGCGACCGTGAAGGCATCGTGCAGGTGTTCTTTGACCCGGACCGTCAGGAAGCTTTCAAGCTGGCTTCTGAGCTGCGTAACGAGTTCTGCATTCAGATCACCGGCACCGTGCGTGCGCGTGATGAGAAAAACAAAAACGGTGACATGGCGACCGGTGAGATCGAGGTGTTTGCCACCGACCTGACCATCATCAACCGCTCCGAGCCGCTGCCGTTGGACTCCAACATGGCGAACAGCGAAGAAGCGCGTCTGAAATATCGCTACCTCGACCTGCGCCGCCCGGATATGGCCAACCGCCTGAAAGCGCGTGCCAAAATCACCAGCTTTGTGCGCCGCTTTATGGATGAGCACGGTTTCCTCGATATCGAAACCCCGATGCTGACCAAGGCCACGCCGGAAGGTGCCCGTGATTACCTGGTGCCAAGCCGCGTGCACAAAGGCAAATTCTATGCGCTGCCGCAGTCGCCACAGCTGTTCAAACAGCTGCTGATGATGTCCGGGTTTGACCGCTACTATCAGATCGTCAAATGCTTCCGTGATGAAGACCTGCGCGCCGATCGCCAGCCAGAATTTACCCAGATCGATGTTGAAACCTCGTTTATGACGGCGCCACAGGTGCGTGAAATCATGGAACGTCTGGTGCGCGAGCTGTGGCTCGACGTGAAGTCTGTCGATCTCGGCGACTTCCCGCAGATGACCTTTGCCGAGGCGATGCGCCGTTACGGCTCTGATAAGCCGGACCTGCGTAACCCGATGGAGCTGGTGGACGTTGCTGACCTGCTGAAAGACGTAGAGTTTAAAGTCTTCTCCGGACCGGCGAACGATGCTAAAGGACGCGTTGCCGCACTGCGCGTGCCGGGTGGCGCGCAGCTTAGCCGCAAGCAGATTGACGATTACGGCAAATTCATTGAAATCTACGGTGCCCGTGGCCTGGCGTATATCAAGGTGAACGAGCGTGCGAAAGGCCTGGAAGGGATCACCAGCCCGGTGGCTAAATTCCTGAGCGCGGAAATTGTCGACGCTATTCTGTCGCGCACCGCTGCCGCCGATGGCGATATGATCTTCTTCGGCGCTGACAGTGCCAAAGTGGTGGCCGATGCGCTGGGTGCACTGCGCCTGAAGCTGGGACGTGACCTGAAAATCACCGACGAAGCCGCATGGAAGCCGCTGTGGGTGATCGACTTCCCGATGTTTGAAGACAATGGCGAAGGCGGCCTGACGGCGATGCACCACCCGTTCACCGCGCCGAAAGATATGTCACCAGCCGAGCTGAACAGCGCGCCGGAAACGGCGATTGCCAATGCCTACGATATGGTGATCAACGGTTATGAAGTGGGCGGCGGTTCTGTGCGTATCCACAATGGCCAGATGCAGCAGACCGTATTCGGCATTCTGGGTATTGCTGAGCACGAGCAGCGCGAGAAGTTTGGCTTCCTGCTGGATGCCCTGAAGTTCGGTACGCCGCCGCACGCTGGCCTGGCCTTTGGCCTTGACCGCCTGGTGATGCTGCTGACCGGCACGGAAAACATCCGTGATGTTATCGCCTTCCCGAAAACCACCGCTGCGGCCTGTCTGATGACCGAAGCGCCAAGTTTCGCTAACCCGGCTTCCCTGGCTGAGTTGGGTATTGAGGTGATTAAAAAGGTCAAAGACCAGCCATCAGAGAACGAATAATGGCCTTCAAGCATCCGGTATCAGTGCTGGTGGTGATTTACGCCGCCAATACGGGGCGGGTGCTGATGTTGCAGCGGCGCGATGATGTGGATTTCTGGCAGTCGGTCACCGGCAGTCAGGAAGCAGGGGAGAGCCCTGCACGGACCGCGCAGCGCGAGGTGCTGGAAGAGACGGGAATTGATATTTGCGCGGAGCAGCTCACATTAGTGGACTGCCAGCGTCATATAGAATTCGAAATCTTTCCGCACTTCCTCCACCGCTATGCGCCGGGCACCACCCACAACCGGGAACACTGGTTTACCCTGGCGCTGACGGCGGAGTGCGACATAACGCTGAGCGAGCATCTGGCCTATCAGTGGCTGGACGCCCCGGCCGCCGCCGCGCTCACCAAGTCCTGGAGTAATCGCCAGGCAATTGAAGAATTCGTAGTTTAACTTTGGTTTAATCTTTTGAACTTAGCCAAACGGTCAGGCGTCATCGCCAGCAAGATAGCCTGTCCGGTGCCAATTTGGAGACTAATAGGAAATGGCGGGACACAGTAAATGGGCAAATACCAAGCACCGCAAGGCTGCACAGGATTCCAAGCGCGGTAAAATCTTTACCAAAATCATCCGTGAGTTGGTGACGGCTGCCAAACTGGGCGGCGGTGATGCCAGCTCTAACCCGCGCCTGCGTGCGGCGATGGATAAAGCGCTGTCCAACAACATGACACGTGACACCATGAACCGTGCGATTGCACGCGGCGTGGGCGGCGATGATGATACCAATATGGAAACCATCATTTATGAAGGCTACGGCCCGGGCGGCACCGCCGTGATGATCGAGTGCCTGTCTGATAACCGTAACCGTACCGTGTCTGAAGTGCGTCATGCCTTCACCAAAACCGGCGGTAACCTCGGGACTGACGGGTCGGTTGCCTATCTGTTCACTAAAAAAGGGGTGATCTCTTACGCACCTGGCCTGGATGAAGATACGGTGATGGATGCGGCGCTGGAAGCCGGCGCTGATGACGTGGTGACCTATGACGATGGCGCGATTGACGTGTTCACCCCGTGGGAAAACATGGGCGCGGTGAAGGATGCTCTGGAAGCGGCAGGTCTGCCAGCGGAAAGCGCGGAAGTCACCATGATCCCATCGACCAAAGCAGATATGGATGCGGAAACCGCGCCAAAACTGCTGCGTCTGATCGACATGCTGGAAGATTGTGACGACGTGCAGGAAGTTTACCATAACGGTGAAATTTCTGACGAGGTGGCGGAAACGCTTTGATAGCGGCTCCATCGCACCGCAGGAGCGCGTAATGGCGATCATTCTTGGTATTGACCCGGGTTCGCGCATTACCGGCTACGGAGTGATCCGCCAGGTCGGGCGGCAGTTAACCTATCTGGGCAGCGGCTGTATCCGCACCAGCGTGGCCGATCTGCCGACCCGCCTGAAGCTGATCTATGCGGGCGTCAGTGAAATTATCACGCAGTTCCAGCCAGAATATTTTGCTATCGAGCAGGTATTTATGGCCAAGAACGCGGACTCGGCGCTGAAGCTCGGCCAGGCACGCGGGGCGGCGATCGTCGCGGCGGTTAATCAGGACCTGCCGGTGTTCGAATACGCGGCGCGTCAGGTCAAGCTGACCGTGGCAGGCACGGGCGGTGCGGAAAAGAGCCAGGTGCAGCACATGGTGCGCACCTTGCTTAAACTTCCTGCTAACCCGCAGGCGGATGCGGCGGATGCGCTGGCCATTGCCATCACCCACTGCCATCTGAGCCAGAACGTCACGCGTATTGGCGAAGGCAAACTGACCCTTGCACGCGGCCGCCTGAGTTAGCTTTCATCCCGAAATTCCCGGCAGGCTGGATATTCATCCAGCCTTTTTTATGCTATAAACTCCCCACTTAAAGTTATCGGAAGGAAGCGAATGTGATAGGTCGTCTGAGAGGCATTATCCTGGAAAAACAGCCGCCAGTGGTGTTAATTGAGGCCAGCGGCGTGGGTTATGAGGTGCAAATGCCGATGACCTGTTTTTATGAGCTTCCCGAACTCAATCAAGAAGCGATCATCTTTACCCAGTTCGTGGTGCGTGAAGATGCCCAGCTGCTGTTCGGCTTTAACAGTAAGCCCGAGCGTGCGCTGTTTCGCGAGCTGGTGAAAGTGAATGGCGTCGGGCCGAAGCTGGCGCTGGCGATCCTCTCCGGGATGTCGGCCCAGCAGTTTGTGACTGCCGTCGAGCGTGAAGAGATCGCCGTGCTAGTGAAACTGCCGGGCGTGGGCAAGAAAACCGCCGAGCGCCTGGTGGTCGAAATGAAAGACCGCTTTAAAGGCATGCACGGCGATCTGTTCGCCAGCGATGCACCGTTTGCCCTGACCAGCGAAATGCCGGTGGAAACGGGTAACGATGCCGAGAGTGAAGCCGTTGCTGCGCTGGTCGCCCTGGGGTATAAACCGCCAGAAGCCAGCCGGATGATCAGTAAAGTGGGCAAACCTGATGCCGACTGCGAAACGTTAATTCGCGAAGCCCTGCGCGCAGCCATTTAGAGGTAAAGCATGATTGAAGCCGATCGCCTCGTCTCTGCCGGGGTTATTACAGAAGAAGAGGTGATTGACCGCGCGATTCGGCCGAAGATGCTGGACGAGTACGTCGGCCAGCCTGTGGTGCGCGAGCAGATGGAGATCTTCATCAAAGCCGCCAAAATGCGCGGTGATGCGCTCGACCATCTGCTGATATTCGGTCCTCCGGGCCTCGGTAAAACCACGCTGGCCAACATTGTCGCCAATGAGATGGGCGTCAATCTGCGCACCACCTCCGGGCCGATTCTGGAGAAGGCGGGCGATCTGGCTGCTATGCTGACCAACCTTGAGCCTCACGACGTGCTGTTTATTGATGAGATCCACCGCCTTTCACCGATCGTGGAGGAGGTACTGTATCCGGCGATGGAAGATTATCAGCTGGATATTATGATCGGTGAAGGGGCGGGTGCCCGCTCGATCAAGCTGGACCTGCCGCCGTTTACCCTGATTGGTGCTACCACGCGCGCCGGGTCGCTCACCTCGCCGCTGCGCGACCGCTTTGGCATCGTGCAGCGCCTGGAGTTTTATCGCGTGGAAGATCTGCAGCATATCGTCGGGCGCAGCGCAGCCTGCCTCGGTTTGCCGCTGACCGATGATGGCGCGCTGGAGATCGCCCGCCGCGCCCGCGGTACGCCACGTATCGCCAACCGCCTGCTCAGGCGCGTGCGTGACTTTGCGGAAGTGCGTGCCGCCGGGGAGATGAGTGGCGATGTCGCCGCGAAAGCGCTGGATATGCTGAGCGTCGATACCGAAGGTTTCGACTATATGGACCGTAAACTGCTGCTGGCGATTATTGATAAGTTTATGGGTGGCCCGGTCGGGCTGGATAACCTGGCGGCGGCGATTGGCGAAGAGCGCGAAACCATTGAGGATGTGCTGGAGCCATTCTTAATCCAGCAGGGCTTTATTCAGCGCACGCCGCGCGGGCGTATTGCCACCGGGCATGCGTACAAGCATTTTGGTATCGATCGCCCGGCTTCTCCGTAGGGGCGAGGCATGCCTCGCCCGCTGCCAGCAAGCCAGGGTCAGGCATGCCTGACCCCTGCGAGGGATGCTAAACTGCCGGTTTTTTCACCATACTCAGCATAAACAGCACGGCAGCGCCCAGCACCACGGATGGGCCTGCCGGCGTGTCATAAAACGCCGAGAAGGTCAGACCGGCAGTGACGGCCAGCATGCCAACCACAATAGCCAGCAGCGCCATCTGTTCCGGGGAACGGGCAAAGCGGCGCGCGGTGGCGGCAGGAATAATCAGCAGGGAGGTGATGATCAGCGCCCCGACAAACTTCATGGCCACGCCAATGGTCAGCGCGGTGATCAGCATCAGAATCATTTTGGTACGCTGAATGTTCACCCCATCCACCTGCGCCAGCTCCGGGCTGATGGTCATCGACAGCAGCGCGCGCCACTGCCAGCCCAGCAGCAGCATCACCACCGTCACGCCCGCCGCAATCGTCCACAGATCCTGCGGCGTGACGGCCAGCAGGTCGCCAAACAGATAGGCCATCAGGTCAACGCGCACGTCTGACATCAGGCTGACCACCACCATCCCCAGCGACAGCGCGCTGTGCGCCATAATCCCGAGCAGGGTATCAATGGCCAGATGCGGCCTGCGCTCCAGCCACACTAACACCAGCGACAGCAGCAGGGTCACCGCGATCACCGCATAAAACGGGCTGACGTTGAGCAGCAGACCAAATGCCACGCCGAGCAGAGAAGCGTGCGCCAGGGTGTCGCCGAAGTAGGACATGCGGCGCCAGACCACAAATGACCCCAGTGGACCGGCCGCCAGCGCCAGTAAAATGCCGGCCAGCCAGCCGGGTAATAACAGCTCAATCATTGCGTCCGGTCCCTCTACGTAAAACAATGCGTCCCTGAAGATCGTGACGATGGTTGTGATGATGGCGATAAATGGCCAGCTGCTCGGCACCGCGTGGGCCAAACATCGAGATAAATTCCGGATGTTGCGACACCGCCTCCGGCGTTCCGGAGCAGCAGATATGGTGATTGAGGCACAGCACCTCGTCGGTTTTCGCCATCACCAGATGCAGATCGTGGGAGACCATCAGCACGCCGCAGTTCAGCTCGCGACGCAGCTGGTCAATCAGATCGTACAGTGCGACCTGGCCATTAACATCGACGCCCTGAGTCGGCTCATCCAGCACCAGCAGCTGTGGCTGATTGAGCAGTGCCCGCGCCAGCAGCACGCGCTGCATCTCACCGCCGGATAATTTCTGCAGCGGATACTCCAGCAGCTGCGCGGCCTGCACGCGCTTCAGCGCCGGCAGGATATCGGCGCGCTTCACGCCGGGGCGCAGACGCATAAAGCGATCGACGGTGAGCGGCAGGGTGACATCCAGATGAATTTTTTGCGGCACGTAGCCAATTCGCAGCTGGGCAGGGCGCGTCAGCGTACCGGCGGTAGGGGCAATCAGCCCCAGCACCACGCGCACCAGCGTAGATTTACCGGCACCGTTTGGCCCGAGCAGGGTCAGAATGCGGCCAGGCTGCAGCGTCAGTGAAACATCAGACAGCACGCGGCGCTGACCAAAACTCACAGATATTTTATCAAGGGCTATCAAAGGGGACATATCGATTACTGGTTGCAGAAGTTTACGGATGTTATAATATCACAACCCATCAGCTAATCACGATGGATTGAATCATTATGTTACATAAAAAAACGCGTGCCTTTTCAATGCTGGCTGGCCTGAGTGTCGCCGCTTCGCTTGCACTTCCTGCCCAGGCCGCCGTGGTCGCCTCCGTTAAGCCGGTGGGCTTCATCGCCGCAGCCATTGCCGATGGCGTAACCCCGGTCGAAATCCTGCTGCCCGACGGTGCCTCTGAGCATGATTACGCGCTGCGCCCATCAGACATTAAACGCTTGCAGGACGCGGATTTAGTGGTCTGGGTTGGGCCAGAAATGGAAGCTTTTATGACCAAGTCGGCCGCTTCACTTCCCGCACAAAAAAGCGTTGAAATGGACACCCTGCCGGGTGTAAAAGCGCTGCTGCTGAAGGGCGGAGAAGACGAAGAGGAAGAGCATGAAGGCCATGCTCACGGCGGTGCTGAAGAGCATGAGCACCACCACCACGGTGAATATAATATGCACCTGTGGATGTCTCCTGAAATCGCTAAGAAAACTGCGGTTGCAATCCATGCAAAATTATTGGAACTTATGCCGCAAAGCAAGGACAAACTAGACGCTAACCTGCAGCACTTTGAAGCAGAACTGTCGTCTGCCGATGCGAAAATCGGTAATCAGCTGGCCCCGGTTAAAGGTAAAGGATATTTCGTTTTTCATGATGCTTACACATACTTTGAAAAACACTACGGTCTGACCCCATTAGGTCATTTTACCGTGAATCCTGAGATCCAACCTGGCGCGCAGCGTTTACATCAAATACGAACACAGTTGGTTGAGCAGAAGGCCGCATGCGTCTTTGCTGAGCCACAATTCAGGCCGGCCGTGATTGAAGCCGTTGCCAGAGGGACCAAAGTGCGTTCGGGCACGCTGGATCCACTCGGGACGAACATCACCCCAGGTAAAGATAGCTATGTGACATTCCTCTCACAGCTGTCCAGCCAATATGCCAGCTGCCTGAATGGAGAATAGAGGAAACTTAAGTGCAGCAGATTGCCCGCGCTGTCGCCATAGCGTTCAATAATTTACCCCGACCTCACCGCATCATGCTGGGGTCGCTCACCGTCGTTACTCTGGCCGTCACCGTCTGGCGGCCTTACGTTTATCATCCTGGCAGTGAAAGCCCGATTGTGAAAACGGTCGAGCTGGAAAAGAGTGAGCTGCGCACGCTGCTCCCGGAAGCCAGTGAACCTATCGATCAAGATACGCCGTCCCCTGCTGATGATCTGCCCAAAGATGAAATCGATGAGGATGTGCCTGACGAAAGCGGCACGCACGACTATGTCGTTTCTACCGGCGACACGCTCAGCAGCGTACTGAATCAGTATGGCATTGATATGTCTGATATCAGCCAGCTGGTAAAGGCGGATAAAGATCTGCGTAATCTGCAAATCGGCCAGCAGCTGTCGTGGACGCTCACCGATGATGGTCAGCTTCAGCGCCTCAGTTGGGAAGTCTCCCGCCGTGAAACCCGTACTTACGATCGCTCCGGCGATGGCTTTAAATCCTCCGCGGCGATGCAGCAGGGTGAGTGGCAGAACAAGGTACTGAGCGGCGTGGTTAACGGCAGCTTCGTCAGCAGCGCCCGTGCGGCAGGCCTGACCGGCGGCGAAATCAGCGCGGTGATCAAATCACTGCAGTGGCAGATGGATTTCCGCAAGCTGCGCAAAGGCGATCGCTTCGCGGTGCTGATGTCGCGTGAAATGATGGACGGTAAAAGCGAGCAGAGCGAACTGCAGGGCGTACGTATGAGCAGCGGTGGCAAAGATTACTACGCTATCCGCGCTGAAGACGGCAAGTTCTATGACCGCAGTGGCTCCGGTCTGGCGCGCGGCTTTATGCGTTTCCCCACGGTGAAACAGTACCGCGTCTCCTCTAACTTTAATCCGCGCCGCGTCAACCCGGTCACCGGGCGTATCGCGCCGCACAAAGGCGTCGACTTTGCCGTGCCGGTCGGTACCCCGGTGCTGGCGGTGGGTGATGGTGAAGTGATCGTCTCCAAGCGCAGCGGCGCTGCGGGCAACTATGTGGCTATCCGCCACGGTCGCCAGTATATGACGCGCTATATGCACCTGAAAAAGCTGCTGGTGAAGCCAGGTCAGAAGGTGAAACGCGGTGACCGTATTGCGCTGTCCGGCAATACCGGGCGCTCCACCGGGCCTCACGTGCATTACGAAATCTGGATTAACAATCAGGCAGTCAACCCATTAACGGCCAAGCTGCCGCGTATGGAAGGGCTGGCCGGTAAAGAGCGTCGCGACTACCTTGCGCAGGTGCGTGAAGTGGTGCCTAAGCTGCGATTTGAATAATTCAGCTGCATGAAAACTGAGCCGATGGGTGTTGCCGTCGGCTTTTTTTTTAGGCAGGCAGAGGCTAAATGACCAATAACATTGCAAATTTGCCCGTCAGCACTATCATAAGCCCGTTATTGTTCGAGGCCAGTGCATGGAAAACAGAAAAAAAAGTAACGTTGAGTTTATACCCACCTTTCAGAAATCCTTTCTTTTACCGCGTTACTGGGGGAGCTGGCTGGCGGTAGGTGCCTTTGCTGGTCTGGCGCTGGTTTCCCCGCGCCTGCGCGACCCGCTGCTGGGTGCGCTGGGGCGTTTTGCCGGCAAGCTGGCGCGCAGCGCGCGACGTCGTGCGCAGATTAACCTGCTGTACTGCATGCCTGAGAAGACCGAAGCCGAGCGCGAGCAGATTGTCGATGAGATGTTTGCCACGGCACCGCAGTCGATGGCGATGATGGGCGAGCTGGCTATCCGCCCGCAGAGCGCAATCAAACGCATTCGCTGGCACGGCCGTGAGATTATCGAACCGATGCGCGCAGCGGGTCAGAATGTGATCTTCCTTGTGCCGCACGGCTGGGCGGTCGATATTCCGGCAATGGTGCTGGCTTCCGAAGGGCAGCCGATGGCGGCGATGTTCCATAACCAGAGCGATCCGGTGATGGACTATGTCTGGAACAGCGTACGTCGCCGTTTTGGTGGCCGTATGCACGCCCGTAATGATGGTATCAAACCGTTTATCAGCTCTATCCGTCAGGGTTACTGGGGCTACTATCTGCCCGATCAGGACCACGGTGCCGAGCACAGCGAGTTTGTCGATTTCTTCGGCACCTATAAAGCCACGCTACCCGCGCTGGGCCGCATGATGAAAGTGTGCCGCGCCAGAGTGGTGCCGCTGTTCCCGGTGTACGACAGCAAAACGCATATGCTGGATATCTGGCTGCGCCCGCCGATGGATGATCTGGTGGATGTGAACGATCAGACACTGGCGCGGCGGATGAATGAAGAGGTCGAAATCTTTGTGCGTCCTAACCCGGAGCAGTACACCTGGATCCTCAAGCTGATCAAAACGCGTCGTCCGGGTGAAGTGGAGCCTTACGATCGTAAAGAGCTCTACCCGAAGAAATAAGCAGTTTGCGCGTAGGGGTCGACCGCTGTTCTGGTCGACCCGCAACGACTTCAAGGGCGGACCGAAAAAGAGGGTCCGCCCCTACACAACATCACATCACCTTCTGATTATCAATCCAACGCCGACCGGCGCTTTCTCTCGCGCAGGAATGCACGCACCAGCCAGCACCAGAGCAGGCCACAGGCCAGATTTGCCAGGCTGAAAGCACGCGTGCCGTCGCTGAAGTAAGCAAACTTCGCCAGCTCAATCCCCAGCGCGAACACCAGAATACTCACCATACCGAGCATCGCGGCCACGCTGCCTTTGCCTGCGCTGCTGGAAAACAGCGTCAGACGATACAGCCCGGCATTGACCAGCCCGGTGCCGAAGCCATAGATGCTCAGCCCGGCAGTCAGCCACAGATAGCTGTGGCCGTCGATCAGCGCGGCAATGGCGGCAATCCCCAGCCCCAGAAGGATTGGCCAGGCACCCAAACGCAGCGGGAAGTCGATCGGCACGCGGGAGGCCAGCTTACCCAGCGTCAGGTTACCGGCAATCATCGCGACAAACACCGGCAGCTGCAGCAGCGCATAGTCCATGCGCGACAGCCCCTCGTCGTGGATCAGGATCACCGGCGACAGCGCCACCCAGGCCAGGCAGGGAATGGTGACCAGGCCGATCGCCAGCGAACCGCTCATCACCTGACGGTCCTTCACCAGTGCCAGGTAGCCTTTGCCGAGTGATTTCAGCGACAGCGACATCTGCCTGTCGCCTGCGGTTTCCGGCATGGTACGCCACAGTCCAACCAGCGCCACGGCGGTCACCACGCCAAACAGCCAGAACATGGTGCGCCAGTCGCTGAACTCAAGGAATGCCGCACCCGCCAGCGGGCCCGCTAACGGCGCCAGCAGGGCAACGTTCGCCATCAGCGCCATAATGCGCACGCTCAGGGCCTCGTCGAATGCTTCCTGTATGGCGGCATAACCGACGGCGCCGATAAAGCACAGGCTGATGCCCTGCAGGAAACGCAGCAGGACAAACTGCTCAATGCTCTGCACCCAGTGGGTCGCCATACAGGTCAGCATAAAGAAGGCGACGCCTGAGAGCATCACCGGGCGGCGGCCGAGCTTGTCGGACAGCGGCCCGAGCAGCCACTGCAGCACAATGCCGCCAATCAGATAGGCGGTCAGCGAGGCAGATACCCACTCCGGGCCGACCTTAAACTCGCTGGTCACCAGCAGCATGCCGGGCTGGATCATATCGTGGGCGATATAGGTGGCAAACTCAAACAGCACCAGTGACAGCGGGAAAATCAGATGTCGCCGGGTAAGGTTTGCTATGGGGATAAATGACGCCATTCCGGCTCCCTCCTGGAATTAATGAAAAGTAAAAAAAGCGCGGCCGCCTGAGCGACCGCGCTAACATACCGCATTTTTACCTGATAACACTGCACAATTATGAATTATCTAAAACGGGCAATCGGATTGTGCAATACGCCGGAAAACTTCAGGTTCTCTGCCGGATCGGCCAGATTGATCATCTGCTGATTGTTCGCCAGCTGCAGGCGGTTAAGGCAGGAGCGCTGGAACGTATCGGCAAACAGATCGTAGCGCGCAAACTTGCGGGCAAACTGTGGATGCGCCTGCTGATACTCCTGCACGCAGTGAGCCACGGCCTGCCAGAAACGCGCTTCGGGTAGCGTGCCGGATTGGTCGAGAATGGCGCTGACAAAGCGGAAGATGCAGTCGAAGACGTCGGTGAAGATCGACAGCAGCTTTAGCGGCTCCGGCACGTCCACCGCCAGGCGCTGCACGTTATCCGGCAGCTCGGCATCCGGGTTCATCACCGCAATCTCTTCGCCGATATCTTTCATATAGGCGCTGACCGGAATATTGTTCTGCAGCAGCAGGATCAGGTTCTCGCCGTGTGGCATAAATACCAGGTCGTGCTGATAGAAGCAGTGCAGTAGCGGACTGAGGTAGCAGCGCAGATAACGCGCGACCCAGTCGGCCGCGTCGAGGCCTGAATCGGCAATCAGCGCAGGCAGCAGCGGCTGCTGGTTGGCATCAAGGTGCAGGAATGATGCCATGGTCATCAGCCGCTGGCCGGGCTGCAGCTGTGCCATCGGGTTATCGCGCCACAGGGCGGCAAACATCTTCTTGTAGGCCGAGTCGCCGCTGATGGCCTGCTCGTAATAGCGGTTGTGATAGCCGATAGCCGCCACTTCGCGCAGGATGCGGAAATCGCACTGCTGCAGCCAGCGGTCATTTTTCACCAGCTCTGCCAGCCAGTGATTGATCGCCGGGGTGGTCGCCATGTAGTACGGCGACAGGCCGCGCATAAAGCCCATATTCAGCACCGACAGCGCGGTTTTAACGTAGCGTTTCGTCGGCTGGCTGCGGTTGAAGAAGGTGCGGATCGACTGCTGCGCCTGATACACATCATCCCCGCTGCCAAGCCAGATAATATCGCGGGCGGCAATATCGGCGGCAAACACCGTCAGCAGCTTGTTGTACCACTGCCACGGATGGACCGGCATCAGCAGATAGTCCTGCTGCGCCACGCCCGCCTGGTCAAGCTGCTGATGAAACGCCGCCAGGGTGGCATCGCCCAGCTCATCGCGCATCAGCTGCTGGTACTCCAGCTCATCCAGGCTGGCAAAGTGCGCATTGCGGCGATGCACCGCGACCCAGATCAGATTGATCGGCGCGGCAGCTTCCGGTGCATAGGCCAGGTAATCCCGGGCATCAAAACCGATGCGGCCATTGTTGGCGACAAAGCAGGGATGGCCTTCGCTCATGGCGGCTTCCACCGTCTGGAAATCGGCGCGAACCAGTTCGGCGCTGCTGAGGCTGTTTTTTTGCAGCTTGAAGACCGAGCTGCACAGCGTGCTGGTGATCTCCTCCATGTAGGTCGCCAGCAGGCTAGGCGGAATACCGATCTGCTGATTGAACTCGACGATAAACTGCAGCGCATCCAGCGGCAGCGGCGCGCCGTTGTTCAGCTTTTGCAGCGACTGCTCGTCGATTGCCCAGTGATCGAGCGCCATGCGCCGGGCGCGGAACTGATATTCGCACTCGCTGGCCGGAACGGGCAGGCGATAGCGGTCATCGCCCAGCGCCTGCGGCGTGATAATCAGCTCGTGTGAGAACTCGGCAATGGCTTTGCGCAGCAGCAGGCGGTTAGCCTGTTCCCAGTGGGGGCCTGGCAGATGGCTGCCGCTCAGCAGCGGGGAAGGGGTGGTCATGGTCAGCGTCTCCTGTTGCAGTGCCTGTTGGTAATCTTCGCGCTGGCAAAACGCCAGCCACGCGGTTTTGTGTCCCATATCAATCTGGTGCTGGTACTGGAAGCCGGCACGCTTATTGAGCGGGTGGATCCTGGCGTTATTGACATCCGGTTCGACCACCACGCGCTGGACCTCAGGGCGACTGAACATAAAGTCCATCACCACGGTAAACACCTGCCAGCTGAACTGCGGACGCGGCTGAGTAGCGGGGGCGATGAGGATGTGCATCCCGTAGTCGCCGTCGCGCGCCGGATAATACTTACCGACTTCATCGCGCTGCGCCTGATAGCACTCGATGAGAAACACCGGTTCGCCGTCGCAGCAGCCAACCAGCGCTGCGTGCGGATCGCTGGCGGTCAGCTGCTGATAAAACTGGCTGACCTGCTCCAGCGTGTCCTGCTGCATGCCCCAGAAGCGGGCGTAGTCGCGCGTTACCCAGCTGTGGATTACGGCGGCATCTTCAGGCTGCAGCGGGCGCAGCGAGAACGCTCCCGCCGGACGTGAGGTGGTGAAAATAGCGGATGACAACATATTACTGCTCCTCGCAGGCGGGGAAGGTCTGGAAGGCGATGCGGCGCTCAACGGGATAGACTTCCCGCCCGGTCAGTTCGCGGATCAGCACCGAGTTGCGGTAGCACGCCATGCCGAGGTCCGGGGTGACGAAGCCGTGGGTATGCAGCTCTGCGTTCTGCACAAACACCTGATTGTTGCGGTCGATACTGTAGTTACGCTGCACGTCGTAGCGGCCTTTATCATCCCAGCGCAGCCGCTGGGCGATCCCCTCAATAAACTGCGGCGGCTGATAGTGATAGCCGGTCGCCATGACGATGCCTTCGCTGCGGCGCGTGTAGCTGCGGTCCTGCTCCTGCTGATGCAGCGTTAGCTCAAATTCGCCCTGCGGCAACCAGCGCAGAGCGGTGAGGGCCGAGTGGGTAAACAGATTGACGTCAAGCGTACCGTCCAGCTGCTTAACGTACATCAGGTCATAAATCGCGTTAATCAGCTCGCTGTTGATGCCTTTATAGAGGTTCTTATGCTGGGCGTTGAGGCTATCGCGCTTCTCCGCAGGCAGCTGGTGGAAGTAATCCACCCACTCCGGCGAGGTCATCTCCAGCGTCAGCTTGCTGTACTCCAGCGGGTAGAAGCGCGGGGCGCGGGTCACCCAGTTGAGCTGGTAGCCAAATTTATCGATGTCGCCCAGCAGGTCATAGTAGATCTCCGCCGCGCTCTGGCCGCTGCCGAGTACGGTAATCGAACGCTTCTGCTGCAGCTGGGCTTTGTTCACCAGGTACTGGCTGGAGTGCGTCAGGCGCTGCTGATGCGGCTTGCTGCACTCCGGTAGCCAGGCCTGCGGGCCGGTGCCCAACACCAGGCGGCGCGTCAGCCACTGCTGGCGCTCCCCGCTGCGGCTGTCGTGGCTGCGCACGCGGTAGCACTGCAGCGGCTCATCCCAGCTGACGTCATCAACCCGGCTGTTCCAGCGCAGATTAGTCAGCTGAGCGGCGGCCCACTGGCAGTACAGGTTGTACTCTTTGCGCATCAGGAAGAAATCTTCGCGGATGTAAAATGAGTAAATCTTGCCCTGCTGCTTCATGTAGTTGAGCAGGCTGAAGCGGCTGGTGGGGTCAGCCAGCGTTACCAGGTCGGCCATAAACGGCGTCTGCAGATGCGCGCTCTCCAGCATCATGCCGGTGTGCCAGTCGAAGCCGGGATTCTGATCGAGGAAGATGCCATCGAGATCCTCCAGCGGCTCGGTCAGGCAGGCAAGGCTGAGGTTGAACGGTCCGATGCCAATGCCGATAAAATCGTAAATTTTACTCATGATGCTGGCCTCCTGTGCGCGGCTGGCTGAGCAGCTCGCGCCCGTAATGAACGATAAGCGCGAGGGTATCCTGCAGGTCAGCGAGGGTGGTATTGGGGTTGAGCAGGGTGATTTTCAGATACTGACGGCCATCCACTTTGGTTCCGGCGACTACGGCATTGCCAGAGCGGAACAGCGCCTTGCGCACCCCGGTATTCAGCTCATCGAGCTGCGCATCGCTGTAGCCTGCTTTCGGCACCAGACGAAACACCTGAGTGGTCAGTTCGGGGGCGTGCAGCACCTCCATCACCGGGTGATCGCGCAGCAGCTGGTGCGCCTGCTGACAGCGCTCCAGCAGGCCGTCAAATGCGCTGCCGAGCGTTTCTGCGCCCATAATGCGCAGCGTCAGCCACATTTTCAGCGCGTCGAAGCGGCGGGTGGTTTGAATGCTTTTATTCACCAGATTTGGCGTGCCTTCCTGCTGCGCGCTGAGCGGGTTCAGGTAGTCGGCGTGATGCGTGACGTGGCGCAGATGGCGTTTATCGCGCACCATGAAGGCGCCGCAGCTGACGGTCTGGAAGAAGGATTTGTGATAATCCACCGTCACCGAGTCCGCCAGTTCAATGCCCTCCAGCCGCTCGCGGTGCAGGTTTGACACCAGCAGCCCGCAGCCGTAGGCGGCGTCGACGTGCATCCATAGCCCGTAGCGGCGGCTGAGTGCGGCAATGGCGGGCAGGGGATCGATACTGCCAAAATCGGTGGTGCCACTGGTGGCGACCACGGCAATCGGGATTAATCCCTGCTGCAGACAGGCTTCAATCTCGCGCTGCAGCTCCCCGGCATCCATACGGAACTTGTCATCGTGCGCCACCGGGATCACCGCGTCGTAGCCTAATCCCAGCAGCGCTGCGGATTTTTGAATGCTGAAGTGGCTGAGGCCGGAAGTGAAAATGCGCCATTTACTGGCGTCGGCAGGTAGCCCGTTCTGCTTGATGGTGCGCCCGGGGTGGCTGCGCTCGTACCCGCTGTCACGCGCCAGCAGCATCGCCATCAGGTTTGACTGCGTGCCGCCGCTGGTGAAGATGCCGTCGGCGCTGGCGGGCAGGCCACAGCGCTTCAGCGTCCAGTCGATCACCTTCTGTTCAATCAGCGTGGCGCCAGCGCTCTGATCCCAGGTATCTACCGAGCTGTTCACGGCGGCCATCAGCTGTTCGGCCAGCAGGGAAGGGAGCACCACCGGACAGTTGAGGTGGGCAATGTATTTGGGATGGTGGAACCACACGGCATCCTTCAGCCACAGCTGCTGCAGTTCAGCCAGCGCGGACTCCTCGTCACCCAGTGGCCGGTCGAGGTCGACGCTGGCGAACGCCGGAGCCAGCTCATGCGGCAGGATGCCGCTAAAGGGTTTTTCCACATTGTGCAAGGTACTGGCAATCAGCGCGACTGCCCGCTCGGTCTGGCGTGAGTACGCTTGCAGCTGCGCATCATTGAAAATAAATTTTTCCGGCGGCAGAGAAGATGCCTCTGACTGTGCGGTTTGCGAACGAAAGACCATACCGGTCACCTTTTTTTGCGTAAAGAAGTCCAGCCGTCATATTTTTCTGACAGCACGATCCGCCTGACGCGCTGCGTCAGTTCAGTATGTTTAATGTTTTTTGCCGGTAGCGTTTTTCCGGTCAATAGGTTAAAGCGTGGGCTTTAGCGATATGGGATAATAAAACTCCTTTTTGTGGGGTTTAAACCGCTTTTAATGTCGTAATAGTAATGTGAATGAGATTATAAATAGTAATTATTATCATTCAACAGATTTAATGTGACAAAGGTTGCATAAGCAAACCTAATATCATGAGTGTGATCTGCGTCACAAAAAAAGTGTTTTATAGGTGAAAAATATTTTGTGCGGGGAGATAAAGAGTCAGGATGGCGGCACGACTGCCTGGAGAAAATGAGAAAGATTGGGCCTGAGCGGCCCAATCGGATGGCGGATTACTCGACGCGCAGTACGCGGCTGGTATTGGTGGTGCCGGTGGTGCTCATCACATCACCCTGAGTGACGATCACCAGATCGCCCGACATCAGGAAACCTTTTTCACGCAGCAGGTTAATGGCGTCGTGCGCTGCCGCTACGCCATCATTGTTGCTGTCAAAGAACACTGGCGTCACGCCGCGATAGAGCGCGGTCAGGTTCAGAGTGCGCTCGTGGCGCGACATGGCGAAGATCGGCAGGCCGGAGGTGATACGCGAGGTCATCAGTGCGGTACGACCGGATTCGGTCATGGTGATAATCGCGGTAACGCCCTGCAGATGGTTGGCGGCATACATCGCCGACATGGCAATCGCTTCTTCGATGTTGTCGAACTGCACGTCGAGGCGGTGCTTGGAGACGTTAATGCTGGGGATTTTCTCCGCGCCCAGGCACACTTTCGCCATTGCTGAAACGGTTTCCGCCGGATACTGTCCCGCTGCGGTTTCGGCCGACAGCATCACGGCATCGGTGCCGTCCAGTACGGCGTTCGCCACGTCCATCACCTCTGCACGGGTAGGCATTGGGTTAGTGATCATCGATTCCATCATCTGGGTCGCGGTGATCACGGAGCGGTTGAGCTGGCGCGCACGACGGATCAGCGCTTTCTGAATACCGACCAGTTCCGGATCGCCGATTTCAACCCCCAGATCCCCCCTGGCGACCATGACCACATCAGAGGCGAGAATGATGTCATCCATCGCTTCCTGGCTGGCAACGGCTTCGGCACGCTCAACTTTGGAGACGATTTTCGCTTCGCAGCCCGCTTCACGCGCCAGGCGGCGCGCATAGTTCAGGTCTTCTCCGCAGCGCGGGAAGGAGACGGCAAGGTAATCAACGCCGATTTTGGCTGCGGTCAGAATGTCAGCCTTATCTTTTTCCGTCAGCGCTTCAGCAGACAGGCCGCCGCCGAGCTTGTTGATGCCTTTATTATTAGATAGCGGGCCGCCAACGGTCACTTCGGTAAACACCTTCATGCCCTGGACTTCCAGCACTTTCAGCTGCACGCGACCATCATCCAGCAGCAGAATATCCCCCGGGACAACGTCAGCCGGCAGGCCTTTATAGTCAATACCGACTTTTTCACGGTCGCCTTCACCTTTACCGAGGCTGGCATCCAGCAGGAAGCGTTCGCCGATATTCAGGAACACTTTGCCCTCTTTGAAGGTTGAAACACGAATTTTAGGGCCCTGAAGGTCACCCAGAATCGCCACATGCCGCCCCAGCTTAGCCGCAATTTCACGCACTTTATCTGCACGCATCTGGTGATCTTCTGCTGTGCCATGTGAGAAGTTCAGACGAACGACATTGGCGCCCGCCGCGATGACTTTTTCAAGGTTGTTATCGCGATCGGTGGCGGGCCCCAAAGTGGTTACGATCTTGGTTCTTCTGAGACGTCTTGACATGTATAACTCCGTTGACTTTGAGTGTGGTGTTGCGGGAGCAAGCACTACTTAGGCTGTATCTCTAGTTATATGATATGGGCCAGATGAATTCGACCCTTTACCGTCGTTACTGATTAAAAAACGGTTAATTACTGGCGCGTCAGAGCAGAAATCAGGCTCTCTTTCTCGAAGCGTGAATCCTTGAGGGCTTCTTTCACCCGCTTCAGGTTATCGCGAAATTTCGCCCCGCGCCGCAGGGTGAAACCGGTGGCCAGAACGTCAATCAGGGTGAGCTGCGCCAGTCTGGAAACCATTGGCATATAGATATCGGTGTCTTCGGGAACGTCCAGCGTCAGAGCCAGTGTGGCCTCGCGGGCAAGTGGCGAGCCGGGAGAGGTGATAGCCAGCACGGTGGCATCATTTTCACGGGCCAGCATTGCCAGTTCGACCATACTTTTGGTGCGCCCGGTATGGGAGATCAGCACCATCACATCGCCTTCACCGCTGTTCATACAGCTCATGCGCTGCATCACAATATCATCTGAATAGATGACGGGGACATTGAAGCGAAAAAATTTATTCATCGCATCGTGCGCGACAGCGGCGGATGCGCCCAGGCCAAAAAAGGCGATTTTCTTCGACTGGGTGAGCAGGTCGACCGCGCGATTGACGGCATTAACGTCCAGACTCTGTTTCACCCGGTCGAGACCGGCCATCGCCGATTCGAAAATTTTGCCGGAATAGGACTCGACGCTGTCATCCTGTTCAACATTACGGCTGACATAGGGCGTGCCGTTTGCCAGGCTTTGAGCCAGCTGGAGTTTAAAATCTGGAAAACCGTTGGCATCCAGACGGTGGCAGAAGCGATTAACCGTCGGTTCGCTGACGCCGGCAGCACGTGCCAGCAGCGCAATGCTGGAGTGCATCGCGGTGGCCGGGGAGGCGAGGATCACTTCTGCCACCTTGCGTTCGGATTTGCTCAAATTTTCCAGTTGTAACTGAATTTTTTCCAGCATATTCATATTGCTACCCGCTCATACATTCTGACGATTTCAATCAAAGGAGAAATCGATGTCATTTTGTAGAGAATATACAATGCGCTACAGGCCCGGTGGCAGTAGCATAACGACAATACTTTACATTTTTTGCCAGAGTTTGAGCTGTGTCTGATTTTCACAACTGTAATAACAGTAACAAAAATGTCGAAAAATTACGCACAAACTGAGTGCCACCCCCTGAGGTTTGTCACTAAATTAGGCATTGGTTGAATACATTGTGCCTGAGTGCGTCCGGCTGGTTTACGCGGACCGGGCAAAAGCAGTACATTGTATTGAAACAAAATTACAATAAGAGTCTGTCTGACTACGCAATTTTAGGGACAGGCTAATCCTGCAACGAGGAGAATGAAATGGCGGTTACACAAACAGCCCAGGCATGCGATCTGGTCATTTTCGGTGCCAAAGGCGACCTTGCACGCCGGAAACTGTTGCCCTCACTGTACCAATTAGAAAAAGCCGGTCAGATCCATGAGGACTCCCGCATCATCGGCGTTGGCCGCGCTGAGTGGGATAAAGCAGCCTATACCAAGGTGGTGCGTGAAGCGCTGGAAACCTTCATGAAGGAGAAAATCGACGAAGCGCTGTGGGATAAGCTCAGCAACCGCCTCGATTTCTGCAACCTGGATGTGAACGACAGCAGTCATTTCCCCCGCCTCGGTAAGATGCTGGACCAGAAAAAACGCGTCACTATCAACTATTTCGCGATGCCACCAAGCACTTTCGGCGCGATCTGTAAGGGGCTGGGCACTGCCAAGCTGAATGCGCACCCGGCGCGCGTAGTGATGGAAAAACCGTTGGGCACTTCGCTGGCGACCTCGCAGGAAATTAACGATCAGGTCGGTGAGTACTTCGACGAGAGCCAGGTTTTCCGTATCGACCACTACCTCGGTAAAGAGACGGTGCTTAACCTGCTGGCGCTGCGTTTTGCTAACTCGCTGTTTGCTTCCAACTGGGATAACCGCACCATCGACCACGTGCAGATTACCGTGGCCGAAGAAGTGGGAATCGAAGGCCGCTGGGGTTACTTTGACCAGGCTGGCCAGATGCGCGATATGATCCAGAACCACCTGCTGCAGGTTCTGACCATGGTGGCGATGTCACCGCCGGCGGACCTCTCTGCCGACCGTATCCGCGACGAAAAGGTGAAAGTGCTGCGCTCCCTGCGCCGTATTGACCACACCAACGTGCGTGAAAAAACCGTGCGTGGCCAATACACGTCCGGCTTCGTGCAGGGCAAAAAAGTGCCTGGCTACCTGGAAGAAGAGGGAGCGAACAAAACCAGCACCACGGAAAGCTTCGTCTCTATCCGCGTGGATATCGACGACTGGCGCTGGGCGGGCGTGCCGTTCTACCTGCGTACCGGTAAGCGTCTGCCGACCAAATGTTCTGAAGTGGTGGTCTACTTCAAGAATCCGGCGCTGAACCTGTTCAAAGATACCTGGCAGGAGCTGCCGCAGAACAAACTGACCATTCGCCTGCAGCCGGATGAAGGCATGGATATTCAGATCCTGAATAAAGTGCCTGGCCTGGACCACAAGCACAACCTGCAGACTACCAAGCTGGATCTGAGCTTCTCAGAAACCTTCAACCAGTCGCACCTGGCAGATGCCTATGAGCGCCTGCTGCTGGAAACCATGCGCGGTATTCAGGCACTGTTCGTGCGCCGTGATGAAGTGGAAGAGGCGTGGAAGTGGGTCGACTCGATTATGGATGCCTGGGCTGCCGATAAAGAAGCGCCTAAGCCTTATCAGGCGGGCACCTGGGGGCCGGTGGCTTCCGTCGCGATGATCACCCGCGATGGTCGCTCATGGAATGAATTCGAGTAGTTCATGCCTGAACAGTAAAACCCGCTGCGGCGGGTTTTTTTATGGTCAAAATTCAGATTCATTAAAAATGAACCTCCATTTTAAAAATAACCAGGTGGCATAGACGCCTGCGGGCTTTCTCCTGTATGGTAGAGCACGCAATCATATTCCTGACGCTGTAGGCGTCACTTTTGCCTGCAACGATCCGCCAGGACGGGAGGCAGGCCCGACAGGAGAAGGTCACAGATGAGTCACTGGAAAACAAGCGCAGAACAGATCCTCACCACCGGCCCGGTCGTTCCGGTTATCGTAGTCAACAAGCTGGAGCACGCGGTACCGATGGCGAAAGCGCTGGTGGCGGGCGGCGTGCGCGTGCTGGAAGTGACGCTGCGTACTCCCTGTGCGATGGATGCCCTGAAAGCGATGGTGCGTGAAGTGCCGGAGGCGATTGTCGGTGCAGGGACGGTGTTAAACGCTCAGCAGCTGCAGGAAGTGACCGATGCTGGCGCGCAGTTTATTATCAGCCCGGGGCTGACTGAACCGCTGCTGAAGGCGGCCGTTGCCGGCTCTGTGCCGCTGATCCCCGGTATCAGTACCGTGTCTGAGCTGATGACCGGTCTTGATTATGGCCTGCGCGAATTTAAGTTCTTCCCGGCGGAAGCTAACGGCGGCGTGAAAGCCCTGCAGGCCATTGGCGGCCCGTTCCCGCAGGTGCGTTTCTGCCCGACGGGCGGGATCTCTCCGGCAAACTATCGCGACTATCTGGCGCTGAAAAGCGTGCTCTGCATCGGTGGTTCCTGGCTGGTGCCCGCCGACGCGCTGGAAGCAGGGGATTATGAGCGTATTACCCAGCTGGCGCGCGAAGCGGTGGCGGGCGCACGTTAAGCGAGCAGAGATGAAAAAAGGGCGCTGATATCAGCGCCCTGAGTTTTACCGCCTGCCAATTACCCGCTGACTTTAACCTGAGCAGCCGCTGCGACGGCACGCTGTACCGCATCATCAATATCATGACCGGTGGCCAGCGCCACGCCCAGCCGACGCTTACCCTGAATTTCCGGCTTGCCAAACAGGCGCAGCTGTAAACCCGCCCCGAGTGCTGCTGACAGATTGCCAAACTGCACGTTAGTGCTGTCCAGTTCTGGCAGGATCACTGCCGATGCCGCCGGGCCGTACTGACGAATGCCGCCAACGGGCAGGCCAAGGAAGCCACGCACGTGCAGCGCGAACTCGGAAACATCCTGCGAAATCAGCGTGACCATCCCGGTATCGTGCGGGCGCGGGGAGACTTCGCTAAACACCACCTCATCACCACAGACAAACAGCTCCACGCCAAACAGGCCGCGACCGCCAAGGGCGGTAACCACTTTCTTCGCAATATCCTGCGCGCGCTGCAGAGCCAGTTCGCTCATCTGCTGCGGCTGCCAGGATTCGCGGTAGTCGCCATCTTCCTGACGGTGGCCGATGGGCGCACAGAAGTGGATACCGTCAACCGCATTAATGGTCAGCAGCGTAATTTCAAAATCAAACTTCACCACGCCTTCAACGATGACGCGGCCCGCGCCGGCACGGCCACCCTGCTGGGCATATTCCCAGGCGGCATCCAGCTGCGAAGCTGTGCGAATAAAGCTTTGACCCTTGCCGGATGAGCTCATGACGGGCTTGACGATGCACGGGAAGCCAATCTCATCAGCCGCTGCGAGAAAGGCTTCACGGCTGTCGGCGAACTGGTAGGTTGAGGTAGGCAGCGCCAGCTCTTCTGCCGCCAGGCGGCGGATACCTTCGCGATTCATGGTCAGCTTCGCCGCGCGGGCGGTGGGCACCACGTGCTGGCCCTGTTTTTCCAGCTCGATTAGCATATCGGTGGCAATCGCTTCGATCTCCGGCACCACAAAGTCCGGTTTCTCCTGGGCGACCAGCGCAGCCAGCGCGGCGCCATCCAGCATGTTGATAACATGACTGCGGTGCGCAACGTGCATTGCCGGGGCATCTGCGTATCGGTCAACGGCGATAACTTCCACGCCCAGACGCTGGCACTCCAGCGCCACCTCTTTGCCCAGTTCACCAGATCCTAACAGCATTACGCGGGTTGCTGCAGGGCGCAGCGCGGTTCCAAGAGTCGTCATAATCTCTACCTGAATGGATTAAAAAAACGCGCGCAGTATAAACGAAAACGTTTGCGTATTCATCCGGCAGTTTGCACTTGAGTCAAAAAAGCGCCGCTGCTATACTGTATAAAAATACAGTTAAACGGGACGAAAATCATGGCTGTTGAGATCAAATACGTTGTCGTCAGAAAAGGTGAGGAAAAGATGACATTTGCCAGCAAGAAAGAAGCCGATGCCTACGACAAGATGCTCGACATGGCGGAAGTGTTCTCTGACTGGCTGAGCGCCAGCCCGCTGGAGATAGACGAGCAGCAGGGCGAGGCGCTTGGCCTCTACCTGGCCGAGAATAAAGACGCGCTGCAGCAGATCCTGCGCACCGGCAAGCTGCCGGAAGAGAGCAGCGCGGCCGACGGCAGCGAAGACGTCGCCGAAGGCAAACTGCGCGCGGTTTAACCTGCTCTGTAGGGGTCAGGCATGCCTGACCCTGACCCTGACCCCTGGGGACGCATGCTTCAACCCTACAGTACACCACGCAGGGCATTCATTGCCGCTGCTGCCGTAGCAAACGGATCGGCCGCCTTACGCCGATCGTTAAACACCTCCAGTCCTATTGGCCCGCGGTAGTCAATCTTCTGCAAATGGCCCAGTAAATCCTCCAGCGGATAATGGCCCTCTCCCGGCAGCAGGCGCTGATGACGGGCGACATCAACCAGACTGCCATCTTCCGGCTGCTTGTCGAGGTCGGAGAGCTGCACCAGATAAATTTTGTCTGCCGGAATACCCACCAAATCTTCAACGCTGCGCTGGCGCACAAATATATGAAAGGCATCAACGACCAGCCCCAGATTGGGCGCATCGATGCGCTTCACCAGCTGCCAGGCGGCGGCGGTGTTATTGATCTGCTGGCTCCAGGCCATCGCTTCATACGCCACGCGTAATCCCCGCCCGGCGGCCTGCGCCACCAGCCAGCGCAGATCGTCTTCCACCCGTTCAGCCTGGCAGCGCGCATGGGTTGAGGCGGGAACCAGTACGGTAGATGCCCCCAGCTGCTGTGCCGTGGTCATCATCCGCAGGGCTTCTTGGCGCTTGCTGTCGCGCAGATCGTCCGGCGCGCCGTCAAAGTCCAGCAGAACCTGATAATCGGTCAGACCAAGCGAGCGCGAACGGCATAACGCCGTCAGACTTTCCACGCCACCTTCTGCTGCCTCAACATCCTGCTGCCACAATTCAACCTGAGCGAAACCTGCCTGGGCAGCGGCTGCAAGCTTTTCCTGCGGGTTGCCCCCTAACAGTACGGTATTGATAAAGAGTGGATTGGTTGAAAATCTCATGTGGCTCCTTAAGCTGTTTTCCCCTGGCCTTTTAAAATAGGAACAAATTACCGTCTCCACCAGCAGGGGAACGGTAACAAACAGTGAAAATTTTAGCGCCTTTTCATGCTTTGACGTTTCCTGACGCGGGGTCACCTATTGTGGTGTTTTCTGGCAATGAAGGAGTGAGTATGAGCAACTGGCTGCAACAGATTCAGACGGTATTAGGCAAAGCGGGTAAATCGTCCGGTGGTGAAGGCCTGAGCAAGATGCTGGCGCCCGGGGCACTCGGCGGGCTGGCTGGATTACTGATTGCCAGTAAGTCATCGCGTGGATTGCTGGCTAAATACGGTAAAAATGCGCTAATCATTGGCGGCAGCGCCGCCGCAGGTGCCGTGCTGTGGAATAAATATAAGCAGCGCGTCAGCGAAACGCATCAGGATGAGCCGCAGTTCGGCCAGCAGAGCACGCCTGTCGATCGCCGCGCTGAACGACTGATTGAAGCGCTGGTGTTCGCGGCAAAAAGCGACGGGCATATTGATGCAGAAGAGCGCAAAGCCATCGATCAGCATATTCACCAGTCGGGATTGGGCACGCAGGCCGAGCAGATTGTTCAGCGCGCCATCGACCGGCCACTGGACCCGAATACGCTGGCTGCGGATGTGAAAAATGAAGAGGAAGCGCTGGAAGTCTATTTCCTCAGCAATCTGGTGATCGACGTCGACCACTTTATGGAGCGCAGCTACCTGCAGGCGCTGGGCGATGCGTTGAAAATCCCCGCCGACGTGCGGCAGTCGATTGAAACGGATATCCGCGCCGAAAAACAAAAACTTCCTGCCTGAACCTGAAGGCGGTGAAGTTATCGCCTTTCAGCTCATCCCCCGTGCTGATTGCCAGATTGTTCGCCATAACCCCTTGGCAATCAGCCTGGTTGCTGCCAACCTTACAGACAGACACAGCAACCGCGAAGATAATATGACACCTCCTAAAGCACAAAAAATCCCTCATGTGATGTCGCTGCACGGCGATACGCGCACCGATAACTACTACTGGCTGCGCGACGATGAGCGTGAAAACCCGCAGGTGCTGGCGCATCTGCGCGCTGAAAATGATTACTGCAAAGCGGCATTACTGCCGCAGCAGGCGCTACAGGCACAGCTGCTGAAGGAAATTGTCGAGCGCATCCCCCAGCGTGACCATTCAGTGCCCTATGTGAAAAAAGGCTACCGCTATCAGAGCCGCTATGAAGAGGGCAATGAGTACACCCTCTATACCCGCCAGCCTGCTGAGACCACAACCCCGGACGTCTGGGATACGCTGCTGGACGGCAACGAGCGTGCCGCTGACAGCGAGTTCTATACCTTAGGCGGCGTGGCGATCAGCCCGGATAACCAAGTGATGGCGGTGGCGGAAGATTTCCTCTCGCGCCGGGTGTATGGCATCCGCCTGCGCAATATACGCAGCGGGGAGTGGTATCCGGAGGTGCTGGAAGGCGTGGCTTCCAGCATGACCTGGGCGGCCGACTCGCGCACGCTCTACTATGTGTTGAAAGACAAAAAGACGCTGCTGCCTTATCAGGTCTGGCGCCATACGCTTGGGACGCCGCAGTCGCAGGACCAGCTGGTGTATGAGGAGCTGGACGATACGTTCTACGTCAGCGTTTATAAGACCACCTCTGAGCAGTTTGTGGCTATTGCGCTTGGTAGCAGCACCACCAGTGAGATCCTGCTGCTGGATGCTGAGCAGCCGGATGCGCAGCCGCAGGTTTTCAGCCCGCGCCGCAAGGATCACGAATACAGCGTGGATCACTACCAGCAACAGTTCTATATACGTTCCAACCGCGAAGGCAAAAATTTCGGCTTATACCGCAGTGAGCGTTTCGAGGAGCAGCACTGGCAGACGTTGATTGCCCCGCGTAACAACATCGTGCTGGAGGGTTATGCGCTGTTTCGCGACTGGCTGGTGGTGGAGGAGCGCGAGCGTGGGTTGACCAGCCTGCGGCAGATCAACTGGCAGAGCGGGGAGAGCAGCGCCATTGCTTTCGATGACCCGGCCTATGTCACCTGGATCGGCTACAACCCCAGCCCGGACAGCAGCAAGCTGCGCTATGGCTACTCCTCAATGACCACACCCGATACGCTGTTTGAGCTGGATCTCGACAGCGGCGAGCGCGAAGTGCTGAAGCAGACCGAAGTGAAGGGGTTTGATGCCGGTAAGTACCTCAGCGAGCGTCTGTGGATCAGCGTGCGTGATGGTGTTGAAGTGCCGGTATCGCTGGTTTACCGCAAGGACAGCTTTACGCCGGGCAGCAATCCACTGTTGGTTTATGGCTATGGTTCCTACGGCAGCAGCATGGATGCCGACTTCAGCGCCAGCCGTCTCAGCCTGCTTGACCGTGGTTTTGTCTTTGCCCTGACACATATTCGCGGCGGGGGTGAGATGGGCCAGCAGTGGTACGACGATGGGCGTCTGCTGAATAAGCTCAACACTTTTCACGACTTTATCGACATCACCCATGCGCTGGTGGAAAAAAGTTACGGCGATCCGGCAAAACTGTATGCCATGGGCGGTAGCGCCGGTGGCCTGCTGATGGGAAGCGTAATGAATATGGCGCCAGAGCGCTTCCACGGCATCGTCGCGCAGGTACCGTTTGTTGACGTTGTCACCACCATGCTGGATGAGACGATCCCGCTGACCACCGGTGAGTATGATGAGTGGGGTAACCCCAACGACGAAAAGTATTACCACTACATCAAACAGTACAGCCCGTATGACAACGTCAGCGCCCAGGCCTATCCGCACCTGCTGGTGACGACCGGGCTGCATGACTCCCAGGTGCAGTACTGGGAACCGGCAAAATGGGTGGCAAAACTGCGCGAGCTGAAGACCGATGACAACCTGCTATTGCTGGACACCGATATGGATTCCGGCCACGGCGGTAAATCAGGACGTTTTAAAGCGTATGAAGGCGTGGCGCTGGAATATGCGTTTCTTATCGCGCTGGCGACCGGACTGCTGCCCGGTCAGAACGCTTAATCAACCGCGCTCAGCGCCCGCTGCATAGCACTGCGTAAGTCGGGCTTCAGATCCGTGATATTTTTTAGCATCCATTTTAAATATCCCGGATCTTTCTTCGCCACTTCATCCACTTTCTGCCCACGATATTTGCCGAACGGGAAGGTATTTACCGAGCCCTGCACCTGCATACGGCGCACCATCTCGGCGGCATCCCAGCCGCTAAACGACATAATGCGGATCAGTAAAGCGGCCGTGACGTAGCAGTCGTACAGCGCGCGGTGGGCGTGCAGATCGGCAGGGGGCTCGACGTCCAGCTGCAGCGTCTCGCGCAGCGCCTGGTTACTGTATTTGAGGCCGGGCCACAGGCGGCGAGACAGCGTCATGGTGCAGATCCACTCACCGTGCATCTCCGGCAGCATGCGGCGGTCAAAGCTGGCGTTATGCGCCACGTAATGGCTGCTGCCGTGATAGCGACCGATAGCCTCTTCGATGGTCGGTTTACCGTGCACCATCGCTGGGGTAATTCTGTGGATCGCCATCGCCTGGTGGCTGATAGGGCGGTCGGGGGAGATCAGGTCGCTCATCGGATTGACGATCTGCCCGTCCACCACATCGACTGATGCCACTTCGACGATGCCACCCTGCAGCCCGCAGGTTTCCGTGTCTATCACGCGTAACATAACTTCTCCCGTTTACAGATTTGACGGGCAGGGTAACGGATGTGCCTCTCCCTGCCAATGGCTGGCGTTGCGCCGGGCAACAATCAGCTGCTCACCCTCGCCGCCGCGCACTACCTGGCGACCGCTCTGATCCCAGAAAGCGCTTTTTCCGGCGCAGATATAACCCCCGCTCGGCCACGCATGGTTGGCCATAACGATCGCCATTTTATACTCGCGCGACCAGTGGGCAAGGTACTCGCAATCGGTCTCGTAGCCGTTCTCTGACACCAGCACGCTGGTAGCATAGAGATCGGCACCGCGGTGAGCGGCATCACGGGCATACTCCTCCACGCTGATATCGGCGCAGATGGCGATGGCGACATGGTGATGCTGATAGCCAAACAGCGGCAGGGCTTCGCCCCGGGTGAATATCTGCTGCTCCGGGCCAAAGAGATTGCGTTTACTGTAGGCGAGACGGGTGCCGTCCGGCAGGAAGGTCAGTGCCGAAAGGCGCACGTTTTTACCACTTTGCAGCGGCAGGCCGATGCTAATCCCCATCTGATGCTCCTGCGCGGCATCGGCGAAGGCTTGCAGACGCGGATCGTCAGTGCTCATCGCCAGTTTCGCCATCAGCGGCAGCTCATACCCCGTCAGGGAAAGTTCAGGAAACATCAGCAGATCAACATGGTGTACAGCGGCGTAGCGGACAAATTCGAGGTGGTGCTGAAGGTTCCAGGCAATATCCCCTGGACGTGAACCTGACTGTGCTGCAGCGATAGTCCAACTGGACATAGGTGCTCCCCCGAGACGAGAAAGTAGGTGTCTTATCTCAACCGAAGCGGGAGCAAAACGCAAGTCGCTATTTTTGCTTGGGTTCCCAGGGCAGGCGGGAGAGTGAAAGTGAGGCCTGACGATAATGCATCAGACGCTGGCGAAACCAGTCACGCAGCGCTTCTGGCTGCTCGCGCTCAACCATTTCGGCGATGACCGGCATGTTATAACGCTCTTTAAACGCCACGCCTGCGGCGGCCAGATCAACGTTAACCTTATCTTTCTCATCCTGCGGCAGCGTGGCCAGATTGTAACTCATAATGTCCTCCCGATGGTTTGTGGCAGAAAGTAATGCAGAAGGCACGGATTAGCAAGTTTCAGCGTGGATTGATAGCTGCTATCACCTCGACACTGGTTTTTAAGCGGAGTATTCTTTCGGCCTCAGGCAGCAAGGTGCTGCGCATTGTTAAGGATAATTGCGATTCATGCGTAACTTCTTCAAGATCTCCGGCTTACTTACTGCCGCTCTTTTTGCCCAGCAGGCTTCTGCTCATGCACATCTTAAAAGTGAATACACCTCGTTAAATCCGGCGGGCAGTCAATATCCCAATGCGCTGACCATCCAGTTTACTGAAAATGTCGAGCCGGCGTTTAGCGGCATCGTCGTGACCCATATGGATAACTCGCCGTTGCCGCAGCTAAAGGCGAAACGCGTTCCAGGCCAGCGCGACACGCTGCGCGTGCAGTTCAAGCAGCCGCTGAAAAGGGGTGAGGAGTATAAGGTCAGCTGGCACGTATTGTCAGTAGATGGTCATAAGACAAAAGGGAACTACACCTTTAGCGTGCCGTAATGATCTCACTGGCAGGCGTCTACATCCTGTGCCGTTTTGTGCACTTCAGCGCGCTGATGTCGCTGGCGGGGGCGGGTGCCATGACGGTTATGCTGGCCCCGGAGCACTATCGCCAGCCACTCAGCCAGCGGCTGATGCCGCTGATGCGCGCTGCCAGCTGGCTGACGTTCCTGAGCGCGCTGCTACTGCTGGCCGCGCAGACCGGGCTAATGGGCGATGGCTGGCAGGATATTCTCGATGGGGAAACCTGGCTTGCCGTGCTGCAAACCCGGTTCGGCCTGGTCTGGCAGGGCCAGTTAGCCTGCGCGCTGCTGGGCTGCCTCGCACTTTGGCTGCGCGGCAGTGCGCGCCAGACGGCCCTGTTGCTCATGGCGCTGACACAGCTCGCCGGCCTGGCATTTGTCGGGCACGCGGCAATGCTTGAGGGCTGGATGGGCGTGCTGCAGCGCACTAACCAGATGGTGCATCTGATTGCTGCCGCATTCTGGGCGGGAGGACTGGTGCCGGTGGTGCTGCTGATGCGCTTAGCACGCCAGGATAAGCCGCAGTATGAAGCGATTTGTACCATGATGCGCTTCTCGCGCTATGGCCATCTGGCGGTTGCGCTGGTGCTGATAAGCGGCATGGTCAACGCGCTGCTGATCCTTGGCTGGCCGCCCGGCAGTTTCCGCCTCTACAGTCAGCTGCTGCTGTTAAAAACCCTGCTGGTGGCGGCGATGATAGCCATCGCCCTGTTTAACCGCTACTGGCTGGTGCCGCGCTTTCAGCGCAGCGGAGAAGGGGCGCAGCAACATTTTATGACCACCACGCTGGCTGAGATAGCGCTGGCGGCGGCGGTCGTGCTGACGGTCAGCGTGTTTGCCACGCTGGAACCGTCATAAGCCCGATGATTATTCACATGGCAGATTAAGTTTTATTGTTTGAGGTATAGAGATGAAAAAGTTGGCACTGTTATTGGTAGCACTGGGCGTTAGCAGCAGCGCAATGGCCGGAATTGAAACCGTCAGCCGCTTTGAGATGGGCAAAGACAACTGGCCGTTTACCCGCGAAGAGATCATGCTGAGCTGCGAAAAGGGCAACGTGCTGTTTGCCATCAATGACGGCACGCTGGTGCAGTATCCGCTCAACGCCGAGGCCGAGGCGAAGGTGAAATCCGGCCAGTCAAAAGGCTTCCCTATCGACAAGATTCTGGCAGACGATCCCACTCATCCCGGCGAGAAGAAAAGCCTGGCGCCTATCATCGCCCGCGCCGAAAAACTCTGTCGCTGATCCTCAGCGCTGGCGCATCTGTCGCGGTTCGCCAGCCTGGATTTCTGAGCGGTTAACTCGTGCCGCGCAGCAAAACCCTCTGGTTATATGCAGCCGGGATCACAGCGCTAACAATCAGTTGCCGGGCTGTTGACAACTGGCTGGAAATCCCCCACTTCTGGTCTACCTTTTAAAGTGCAAGGCGTAACCGCCTGCATAAATGCCAACTTTTAGCGCACGGCTCTGAAAAGAGCCATTTCCCTGGACCGAAGACAGGAATCGTCTTCGGTCTTTTTTTAACCATTAGAATAGTATAGATATTTTCTCGTGAAAAACGAAATTACACGAAAAATCCACGAAAACACATTTCCCGGTCTAAATGATAGTGTACTCTCGACCGCGCCCGTCGATGTACTCATCTGTTTGTTCAACATTCCTATGCCCGAGTAACTTTTGTGCGAATTCTTCACCACTTTGCTTGTTGTAAAGCCCGCCACACCCTCTACGGTTAATCTTGCTAAAGTACAAGGTGAACTAAGGCGTTTATCAGGTGAAAGTGGTTATCCCGGCAGCTCAGAGCAGAGCTGAGGGAAAGGAAATTGCCGCAGGTATTGAAGCGCTGTTAGAGAATGGCACGGAAATGGAGGGGGAGGGCTTCGTCTGTTACATGATCGGGGAACCCGCGCAGTATGCGGGCGTTCCCACGACAACCAGATTCACAATCCCCGTCAGCATGAATTATCGCATCGACAATCGTAATTGATGCATGGGCGCAAGTAATGGAGTTAAAATGGCCTTGCAGTCGGTAAATGCTCGTTGAATATGACGATTCATATATAATACTTGTGGTCCAATTTGAAATGCTATGTCATCATCATATTTCGACTCCAATCGTGTGCTGTTTACTTGAAGTATAATGCCTTTGCCGTAACAAGTATTGAAAGTTGCTTTTACACCCTCTGCTGTAAGCATGTGTTGATCAGCATCGATATGACACATCGCATCACGACAGTGTTTAATAGCATCAAATACGTCCGAAACATTTTTCCTCGCGGATGTCGGGTGAGTGAAGGGAGTTATGTCCTCCGAAAAACAAATTTTATGATTAATGCCTTTGCATTTATGCATTAAATCGTTGACCAGGATTAGTAATTCGATGAATGCAGAGCGGAAGAGTGGATTTCCACGATTAGTTTCTTCAAAAATCCCAGTGTTTAATAAATCCTCAGCTCTGATAATTGATGAGCATATATCTGTCTGAGTAAAAAAATCAAAGTTTGACATAAAACTACCTCTTTTAATGATTACTAACCTTATATTACCACAGGAGTGCTAAAATGAGCTTTGCTTTGCCCAACGGCGCGACCACTGCCTGATTTTGAGGGTAGGGACGTCTTGGGGTTCGCATTTAGTTCGATGGACTGGCGGGTTAGTACCTCTTATGCAGAAGATTTTGGCGGACGCGTATTTTGGTCAGCTAAAAAATAAGGTAATAGCGGGTTACGTGAATGTTGAGGCAGATTTGTGTAGTGGCATGCTGTAATCACGTCACAAGTTGATTGCTGGCGCAGGCGCGCCAGCAATAGACTTTTGGTGCCTTACATAGTTAATTCAAGGTGTTTTCCGTTAGGGAGATCAATAGAAACATTGAGAGTCCCACCGATAGCTTCAACATATCGCTTCAGGGTCGAAACTTTAATCTCTGCGCCACGCTGTTCCATCGCCGCCACTGTCGGCTGTGCGATACCCATAGCTTTACCTACGCCGGTTTGAGACGCTTCTGCCGCCTCTCTCAGTTGGTCGAGTCTTGTAACTATCAATAGCTCGTTTGTTTTCTCTTTGATGCGCTGCTGGCCTTCTGGAGAGCGTTTAGCCATCAGTTCTTTTAAATTTGCCATCTCATTTCTCCAGGCTATCTAAATGTTTTTGGTACTCTCTATCGGCTAGTTTTATCATATCAGCATAAAACTTAGCCTCGTTGACCCCACTCTTATCACCAGCACACAACGCTATAGCATTTCGTTCAGGGTCAAATGCAAAAAATGCTCTGATGGGGTCGCCTTTGTGTTGTACTCGCAACTCTTTCATATTCTTAAATATAGAGTCACGTACAGTGTCAACAAAAGGACGTCCAAGATTTGGCCCTCCGGCCTCAATCAGCCCCAACCCCGCCAGTATATCTTCCTGTAGTTCTTCCGTCTGACTATCAAACCACTTATCAAATAGGTCCGAAGTATTAACTTCCCACATCCTGTGCTCCTTATAGCCTAAAGGCTATAGAGTTAATGTATAGCCCAGGGGCTATGATGTCAATTTGCCGTCCAAACTATTTTTTGGCTTCCACTCTGATAACAGAGTGTCCAGATATGACTTTAATTTTAGACCTCAAAACGATCCTGGAATGAGAAGGGTGCTTAAGCGCTAACAGCCCAACAACAAAGTGGCGGGGATTGCTCCCCGCCGGTTGCCATCACGATTTGGATTCGTAAGCCATAAAGACGGCAACCTCCGTATGGTCGGTTCGGATGCGTACCTCACAGAGGTCTTTCCTGCTGACCAGCACGACCGCAATAGCCGCGATGATAATCAGAGCGGTGACCGTAATCACCCATTGCTGCTTCATGGTTGCGTCTCCTTGCCTTTCGGCACGCAAGAAGCTAACCTAATGTTGTGGAGCATTAGAGATGGCCTCATTTTGATTAAGAGTCAAAGTGGGGCTTTTCTCTTTCTGCCGTCTGCAACATGCTTAAGGCAGAAAGCCTCAAGCACCCGCCGATAAAATACTCCCGTCTGGCTAATTAATCTCATTCATCAAACAAATTTGCGTAGCGCCTCGTAAATATGGCAGGTAATATTACCTGTAAAATTAACGTAAACAGGTTATTTAATTAACCTTATAAGGTTCATGCAATGGGAACAGTGTTAGGTTTTATGGGGTTAATTTTGGGTGCATGGGCGGTTCGCAGCATCTGTATGAAGCAGCAAAATAATGTATTGAAAGCCGTTAAAGCGCTCCTCGCGGCAGTGTACTTTCTGGGGGCAGGCGGATTGGGGGGGACGAATGAGAAGATGTTCCCAACGGCTATAGTCATGCTGCTGGTGGGGGCCGCCGTGATGCTCTATTCAAACTGGGCAGCAAAGAAGGTGGCTTAAGTGCTAATAGCCCTAATTTAAAAACAGAAATTACGTAGCGGCTCATAAACCGACAGCGAAAAGCCAAATAAAAAACGGGGCCTTATTCAGCCCCGTGACTTATTACTCGATCTCTTTTTCCGGATGGTTTTGACCCTCTTCCATAAAGTCGCGATCGATTTCGTCGGTATTACCTCGATGGTCGCGGCCTGAAAGCAGATTCCAGCAGGAGATAAACAGCGCGGCGATCAGCGGTCCGATAACAAAGCCGTTAATACCATAAATCTCCATACCACCCAGCGTGGTGATCAGGATCAGGTAGTCCGGCATCTTGGTATCTTTGCCGACCAGCAGCGGGCGCAGGATATTATCAATAAGGCCAATCACCACCACAAAGAAGAAGGTCAGGATCACCCCTTTAACGATTGCCCCGGTAAAGAAGAAGTACAGCACTACCGGCAGCCAGATAATCGCGGAACCCACCGCCGGAATAATCGACAGGAACGCCATTAGCGAGCCCCACAAAATACTGCCCTGAATCCCGGCAAAGAAGAAGGCGATACCGCCGAGCGCACCCTGTACGGCGGCAACCACCACCGTACCTTTTACCGTGGCGCGAGATACCGCGGCAAACTTCACAAACAGATGCTGCTTCACATATTGTGAAAGTGGGATCGCGTCCAGCGCCAGGCTAACCAGGTAAGCGCCATCCTTCAGCAGGAAGAACAGCAGGTACAACATGATGCCGAAGCCAACGGTAAAGCTGAAGGTGCTTTTACCGATCATCATCAGGCTACCCGCAAAGAACTGCCCGCCCTTCATCGCCACGCCGGAGAGTTTTTCCTGAATAGCACTGGCATCGTTCAGATTGTTTTCGGCAAGGAAGTGACGCAGCCAGTCGGGAAGATGGTTGATCACCCCGGCCGCGGCAGAGGTCAGTTCACTCTGGTTATTTTGGATGCGGTTGTATAACGCATTGAATTCCAGCGCCAGCGATGAGGCGACGATGGCCAGCGGAATGAATACAATCAGGCAGATAATTACCAATGAAATCAGTGAAGCGAGGCCGTTACGGTCACCCAAATGCTTCCTGATTTTCGTTTTCAGCGGGTGGAAGATAATCGCCAGGATGGCGGCCCACAGAATGGCGGAGAAATAGGGTCCCAGGATGTGTAAAAAAGCGAACGTGGTGATCGCCAGTATGAAGATGAAAAATCCCTTACTTAAGCCCTTAATGATCATTGATTGGTCTCTGTTATTAAAATGCTATCTGGTTACGCGCTAAAAGTAGACCAGCGGCGGGTTTACGGCAATAACGTGCGCAACATAAAACGAAAAGAGTCGTTACGGCCGGGAGCCTGGCCAGCGGTAGACCTTTTGCGCCAGCAGGGAAAAGTCACTCTGAAACAGCGCACCACTTTTCTTCATCCGGTCGGGCAGCTCAGACAAGGGTGAAGGACAGTGCTCACGGCTGGCATAAATCACCACATTCCCGCTCGGAGTCGAGCAGTACAGTACGGTGCTGAACAGGGAGGTTAGCGCATCGGAAAAGGCAGAATCCTCATCGGGGGCCGTTTGGTGATTAAGCACCAGCCAACCCCCCGGCTGCAGGGCCTGGGCGCAGTGGCGCAAAAAGGCGCGCGTCGACTGCAGGGGAACCGCTGCGCTGGCGGAGTAGAGATCGGAACAGATGAGCGAGTAGTGGCCTTTCAGCGCGTTGGCGATGAACCGTGCAGCGTCGTCTACCTGATAGCGAATATCGTTGCTCAGCGGCAAACAGAAGTAGCGCTTCGCCACGTCAACCACGGCCTGGCGCAGCTCGACCACATCGATAGCAATGGCGGGATTGTGCGCATGCAGCGCGCGCACCAGACAGCCGCCGCCCAGCCCGAGCAGCAGAACCTTATCCAGCGGCGTGAGCGCTGCCGCCATCAGCATCGCGCTGATGTATTTATGCACCGGCAGCTCAGGGCGGCTCTTCTGCATCTTGCTTTGCTCAAAGACCCGGTCAAAGCTCATCAGTCGATAAATCTTATTATCGATCACCGAAACTTCTCCCTGCTCATCTTCAACGCTGGCGACCAGCTCTCCACGAATGCGAAACAGCGGGGATGAGTTATAGAGTTGGGCATCTGACATTTTAATCACTCCTTAAATGCACATCTTTCCTGATTATGCCGCCACATCTTCACATTTTTGCGGGTAAATGGGCAACCTTAGTCAAATTCGCACTACAAATGACATCACTGCTTGTAGATCGTCACGCAGCACTTTACGATGTCAGGTGGCCCGGCGCCGCGGATACCCGCAGCGCTGAATACTGGCCGGGAGCCTGTTGCATGAAAAGCGAGAAAGAGATATCCATCGATCAGTTTACCGAAGAAGAGAAAGGGTTGGTGGAGCAGCGGGTGAAAACATTGACGGACAAATTAAGTCATGTTGCCAGTAAGAAAGAGGAAAAAGAGATCCTCAAAGAGGCGAAACGCCTGGTAATGAAAGAGCGCGTGATGCGCGAGAGCAGCAAAGTTGTGCTGGCGAAGAAACCGCGTAAGCCCTCCGCGGCGAAAGAGAGTGAAGTAAAAGAGTTTAACTGGACTGCATCGCTGCGTAAGAATCCGCGTGCGTTAAAATAATTGAATCTCGGGCCGCAAAGGCCCTTGTCACCATGATCCTGCCTGAGTCAGTCACCCGACCACAATCAGATGTACCATCCGCGCCAACACTTCAATAATCAGCAAACTGCCAATCGTAATTAGCACCAGCGTGAAATAAAACTGCTTACGGTTATTCATGACGCTGGAGTCCCTGTCTGGCTGAAAGGCTATACTTTATCGCAAATTCACTAAACCAGGCGTCAATATGTGCCGATAAGAAAGGTTTAAGCGATGCTTTACCACTATTTAAACGGGGAAAACTGGCGGCATATTTTCATCGTTGGCGATCTGCACGGCTGTCGTGACATGTTGCAGCAGCAGTTAGCTGCTCTTCATTTCGATCAACAGCGGGATCTGGTCATCGGCGTAGGTGACTTGATCGACAGAGGTCCCAACAGTGCAGGTTGCCTCGCGCTGCTGCATCAGCCGTGGTTTCGCTGCGTGCGCGGCAATCATGAACAGATGGCGCTGGATGCGCTGAGCGGGGCGGGCAGTCAGATGTGGCGCCGCAACGGCGGCGACTGGTTTTACTCCATGAAGGGTTTACCGGTGCTGGAAGTGAAACGCAATTTGTTACGTTGTCACGAATTGCCACTGATTCTTCACCTGCAGCTGGCAGAGCGCGTCGCGGTTATCGCGCACGCTGACTATCCGGCGGAAGAGTATGCCTGGGGCAAGGAGATCGATACGGAGGCTGTGCTGTGGGGGCGCGAGCGCGTTGCAGCAGCGCAGCGCGGTAAAGGGGCAAGAATCCGCGGTGCCGATGATTTCTACTTTGGTCACACGCCGCTCCCGGCGCCGCTGAATGCCTGGAACCAACACTACATCGATACCGGCGCAGTGTTTGGTAATAACCTGACGCTGGTCCAGGTGCAGTAATGATGCGGCCTGATGACAGGCCGCAGGCTGTTACACGCTGAACAGTTTGCCGTCGCGCACCAAATCGCGCGGGTAGTTGTTTTTAATCCGGCTGCCCACCTTTTTGGCAATGCCAATCGCCTGCTGCTGATAGCAGACAATCACCTCGTCAGCAGGCAGGTCGCGTTCAGGATAGATATCGCGCCCGCGATACCACTCTTCCGCTTCGCTGCTGGTCAGTTCGAACGCGTTTGCCGCGTGAGGATCCGCCAGCGCAATCGCGGCTTCATGCTGCCAGCGCCAGCCTTTCGGGAATGTTTCCGCCAGCTTCAGGCCGATACGTGAGAAACGGACGCGCCCAAGCCACGGCTCCATCGCACGCGGGAACAGCCACAGCTCCTTATCACGCTGCCACAGCGACAGTTCATCGCTCCAGTTCAACCCGGCTTTTGCTGCGGCATCTGCCACGTCCTGCTGCTGCTTGCGGTTAAGCGGGCTAAAGGGCGGCTTGCCCACTTTATAGCCTGGAGCGGGCAGGCGCGGCACGCTTTCCAGCTTGCGCAGGCGGGCGACGAAGAAGCCTTCGCTGTCAAAAATATGCGGGAAGACGTGCAGAAACCCTTCCGCGGTGGCGGCCTGCTGCGCGCCGCTAAACAGCTGGTCGAGCGGCTCGATTTCAACGGCACCGGGATACTCGGCGAGCAGCCACTCAATGACCTGCTGATTCTCACTGCGGTTTAACGTGCAGGTGGAGTAAACCAGGATACCGCCAGGTTTCAGCGCGTGAAACGCGCTGTTGATCAGCTCCCGCTGGGTGGCGGCGATGTCGGCAGTGCTGGCTTCCGACCAGTTGCGCAGCGCATCGGGATCTTTGCGGACAACCCCTTCACCGGAACAGGGGGCATCCAGCAGCACCGCATCGAAACACTCGGGCAATGCAGGGCCAAATACCCGGCCGTCAAAGTGGGTCATGGCGCTGTTGCTGACGCCGCAGCGGCTGAGGTTAGCGTGCAGCACTTTCACCCGGCTGGCGGAGTATTCGTTGGCGAGGATGGTGCCTTTGTTCGCCATGCGCGCCGCAATCTGGGTGGTTTTAGAGCCCGGTGCGGCAGCGACGTCCATCACGCGTTCCGGCTGGCTACCGTTGGCAAACAGCGCGCTTACCGGCAGCATTGAGCTGGCCTCCTGGATGTAAAACAGCCCGGCAAGGTGCTCTGCCGTACTGCCCAGCGGCAGCGCATCCGCATCGTCGCGGCTGATCCAGAAACCCTCTTCGCACCACGGGATCGGCGTGAGCGCCCACTGCCAGGGCGCAACCAGCGCCAGGAAGTCATCAACGCTGATTTTCAGCGTATTAACGCGCAGGCTGCGGCGCAGCGGCTGCTGGCTGATAGCAATAAAGCGATCGAAGTCGTTCGCATCCGGCAGCAGTTGCTGCATCCGATCGAGAAAAGGCTGCGGGAAAAACACGCGGGAAGAGTGAGGCACAGGCAGGATCCACAGGAAAAAATGTGCGCGCAGTTTAGCACAGGGGGGCAGGTAAAAAAATTGGGCAGCGAAGGCTGCCCAATAGGAGGTTACTGCGGCAGGGCGGTTCCCCACTTGCGCCAGTCCTTCGGCTCTTCATCTTCCAACAGGAAGTGTTTACCCGAATTCGCCTGCGGCGCCAGCGGCACCGTTGGCGGCGTGGCAAAGGCAATGCCACCCTGGATAAACTGCTGGAAGGTGCCGGTTTTCACCACGCCGCCAATCAGGCCAAACTTGAGGTTGTAGCCGGAAGCCAGCCAGAACACCGAGTTGTTCCGTACCAGATGTTGATATTTCTTGCTGATGCGCAGAGTGATCTGCACGCGGTCGGCCATCGAGCCGAGAGACGTTCCGGTCACGGTACCCACTTCGATACCGCGGAACAGCACCGGGGTTCCGACCGTCAGAGAACCTCCCTCCGGCGCATCCATCACCACATTCAGGCCATCAAGGTAGCGTGCGTCGGTAATGGTTGATTCCTGCAGTTCGAAGCTGCGCTGAGGGCGCCCTTTACCTGGGTCAACGTTAATGTACGGCTGCAGCAGCGTCTCCAGATGGTTGACCCCCGCCGCCGAGATCTGCGGTGAAACGACCGAGAAGCGCGAGCCGAGACGGGCAAAATCTTTGACGTATTCAGGGTAGAGCACCGCTTTGGCGATCACCTGATTATTACCTTCGCCGAGCGCCAGCGATTCCAGCTGACCAATAGTGATGCCAAGGTAGCGGATCGGCAAACCCGGCGAAAGTTTGCTGGCGTCGTAAGTGCGCAGGGTGATCTGGCTACCCACCGCACGCGCGGCGGTTTCGGAATCATACAGCGTGCGTTTGTCCTGGCGGGTCAGGCCCACTCCGGCGCCGGTAAGATTTTCGAAGCTGATCGCCCCTTTCAGCGCGCGGTTAAGCGGCGAAGCCTGCACCGTCAGACCGCTGCCGTTAAGCTGCACGCGCGCCCCGCCTTCAGCCCAGAACACGCTACTTTGGGTCAGCAGCCGGCGATATTCCGGCTTGATATGCACATTAACGTCGAAGGCATCGGCACGCGGCGTAACGCTGACGATTTCACCGACCTGGAATTTACGGTAAAGCACCACGGAACCGGCCTGGATATCCGGCAGGCTGGTGGCCGTCAGGGTGAGGGTAGTTGGCAAGCGATCGCCGACCACCCCTTCAGCGGCTTTTTCCGCATTAGCATACAGTGGGTAAGTTTTTTTCACTTCGCCTTTGCTGCCGGGATCAAGGCGAATACCGCCGTCCACCCACTCACGGGCGCTGGCACCCAGCACTTCCATGCCATCAATACCGAGCTTGACGTCGAGACGGCTGTTAATGATGAACTTGCTGTCGCCGTGGACGAGGTCGCGATAGTCCGCGGCCACCGCCACGTTAAAGGTGACGCCTTTTTCATTCAGCGTGCGCTTAATCACCTGGCCGATGCGCATGCCGTGCAGCATCAGGGGCTGCCCGGCGTCAATGCCGTAGCTTTCCGGGGCGGTGAGGGTGATCTCCAGCGCATTCGGCTGCTGCAGCAGCGACTCATTGCTTGGCAGCACCACGAAATGGTCCTGCGGCGCGCCGTCGCCGGGGATCAGTTCAAGGGTATTGCCGGTCAGCAGGCTGCTCAGGCTGCTGTCAGTCAGGCTGATTTTCGGGCTGCGCATCTCAATGCGCGTTCCGCTGCGCATCAGGCCGGTGACGGAAGGATCCAGCGTCAGCTCACCGCTGACTTTGCCGTTGTCCTGCAGCGTCATTTTGGTCAGTGAACCCACTTCAAGACCCTGATACATCAGCGGGGTGCTGCCTTCCTTCAGGTTTTTACCGTCCGGCAGGTCGAGCAAAATTTTCACGCCGCGCTGGCTCTGCGCCAGGTCAGGGTAGAGGTTATAGTTGTCCTCGCTCTTCGCCGGCTGCGATGCCTGCGGTGAATCGAAAGCCACTGCGCCATTGACCAGCGCGGCAAGGCTCTCCAGCTGCACTTTAGCCCCACTCAGACCCACATCGGCCTTAACGCCGGAGACATTCCAGAATCGACTCTCTTTTTTCACCAGATTGGTAAAGCGACGCTCAATCAGCACGTCAATCGTGACCCCTTGATTACCGGAGTTGATGCTGTAGTCATACACGCGGCCAACCGGGATTTTGCGGAAGTAAACCAGTGAACCGCTATTCAGCGCGCCGAGGTCAGGGGCGTGAAGGTGGATCATCATTTCGCCGGTATTTAAGCGGTATTTGGGCTGGGTATCGAGCGCGGTAAAGTTTTCACGCGGTTCCCCCTTCTTGCCCGGCATCATGCCGATGTAGTTGCCGCCTACCAGCGCATCCAGACCCGAAACGCCGGCCAGCGAGGCTTTCGGCGTTACCAGCCAGAACTGCGTATCCTCACGCAGTGCGCCTTTCATATCGCTTTTAATGCTGGCCTTGATCTTAATGGTACGCAGGTCGTCGGTCATGCTGATGCCCTGCACCAGCCCGACTTCGACGCCCTGATAGCGTACCGGCGTGCGGCCCGGCACAATGCCGTCCGCGGTGGCGAAATCAATGGTCACCGTGGTGCCGCGCTCCTGGTAATTTGACCAGATAAGCCAGCCGGCAATCAGCAGGGCAATAAAGGGCAGCAGCCAGAATGGCGATATTTTTCGCCGATTTTTGACGCGTGCATTAGTCGGTGTAGTCGGCGTTTCCTGTTGCATGAGCATCCCAAAGTAAACGGCTATCCAGCCACTCAACGGCAAGAATAGTGAGTATGACCGCTGAACCGAAATAGAAGGCAGCCGGTCCCATAGTAAAAGCTAAAAGCTGGTCGCGATTAACCAGCGACATCGTTAGTGAAATGACGAACAGGTCGAGCATCGACCAGCGCCCCACCCACTGCACCACGCGCAGCAGGCGGATGCGGGTTTTCAGCCCTTGCTCACATTTGAAGTGAATACTGAGCAGCAGGGTCACCAGGACGATAACTTTGGTAAACGGCACCAGAATACTGGCGACGAACACCACGATAGCCACCGGGATATTGCCAGAGGCGAGCGAGAGAATACCAGAAAGAATGGTGTCATCCTGGCGAGAGCCGTTGAGATAGATGACTGAAATCGGCAGCAGATTAGCCGGGATCAGAAAAATAATTGAGGCGATCAGCGCCGCCCAGGACTTCTGCAGGCTGAAATGACGGCGGAAATAGAGCCGCGTGTGGCAGCGCGGGCAGCGGCCACGCTCATCGGCCACGCCGGTATGGTGGCAGCTCAGGCAAACCTGCAGCTGGGCAATCGGCACATTTGGATGAGGCTGCGGATAGAAACGGTGCCACAGCTGTTCAACGTTAAGGTGAATCAGCGTCAGCAGGCTGAGAAGCGTCAGAGAGATAAATGCCACCAGCCCAAGGCCCGGCGTAATGGCGGCATAGTCCTGCACCTTTATTGAGGCAACGGCAACGCCGACCAGGTAGATATCAAGCATCACCCACTCTTTCAGGCGGTCAAGCATCAGCAGCACCGGCCGCAGGTTCATGCCCAGCTTGTCACCGAAATAGAGGTAGCCAATAGAGACGACCAGCGTCAGCGGGGCGCCAATCGTGCAAAATGCCACCATTGAAGCGGCAATGACGTCACCTTCCCTGGTCATCTGCATGATGCCGCCCAGCAGGCTGGCGTAAATGTTGGTGCCGAGCAGCCGGATTGACATCAGCGGCTCATTGAAAGCGAAAGGCATCAGCAGCAGCATCGTCACCGCCATGGCGGTCAGTCGCGTCATCGACCAGTCCCGGCCATTCAGGATGCGCGCATTGCAGCGCGGGCAGTGCGCAGACTGGCTTGATTTAACATCTGGTAAGGAAAAAAGGGTATCGCATTGGGGACATCGCTGATAACGTGCCTGTGGCAGAGCATGACTTATGGCGTGTATTTTCATATTCCCGATCGTGCTTTGGCCCAACAGCGCAGGTGCAGGGCAGGTTAGGCTGATTAACGCCATGAGAGCAGGACTCAGTATAGCCGTGCTTCAGTATTCGGATAAATCCAAGGTTATATTAACTAACGGAATGAATCACCTTGTCCCGCTGTACTTTTAATGCTTAATTTTATCGGACTCAGTGGCTACCGGCCTGGTCTCAGTTTCTACAATGGTTAAACAATGACAAAAGCAGAATTTTATACCGACCTCAATCGCGACATGCGCGCACTTCTCAGCGGCGAAACCAGCTTCCTGGCGGTGATGGGCAATTGTAGCGCGCTTTTATACGAACGTCTTGATGGGGTTAACTGGGCGGGTTTTTATCTGCTGACCGAAGAGAACACGCTGGTACTCGGCCCGTTCCAGGGCAAAATCGCCTGCGTGCGAATTCCTGTCGGGCGCGGCGTTTGCGGTACAGCGGTGGCAGAAAACAGCGTTCAGCGTGTTGATGATGTGCATGAATTCCCGGGCCACATTGCCTGTGATGCTGCCAGCAACGCGGAAATTGTGCTGCCGTTAGTGGTAAATGGTCAGATTATTGGCGTGTTAGATATCGACAGCGTTGAATATAACCGCTTTGACAGTGAGGATGAGGCGGGGCTGAAAGCGTTGACTGACGGGCTTTGCGAGGTGCTTGCCGGATCGGATGTGGAAAAATTTATTCACATGAAACGCACCTAAAGCGCTGGATCACGTAGCAATTGCTGATGGGGTCATTATAATGTCGCCTGTTCATGCCTGCGCTGATTGGCAAACCCGTTGTAATCAGGAAATTTCATGGAAAATCAACCTAAGTTGAATAGCACCAAAGAAGTCATCGCCTTTCTGGCCGAGCGTTTCCCACAATGCTTTAGCGCCGAAGGCGAAGCACGACCACTGAAGATCGGAATCTTTCAGGATTTAGTCGACCGCGTGCAGGGTGAAATGAACCTGAGTAAAACTCAGCTTCGTTCAGCACTGCGTTTATATACTTCCAGCTGGCGCTATCTGTACGGCATCAAAGTCGGTGCGACTCGCGTTGACCTTGATGGCAATGCGTGTGGCCTGCTGGATGAACAGCACGTTGAACATGCGCGCAAACAGCTTGAAGAAGCCAAAGCGCGCGTGCAGGCACAGCGCGAACAGCAGCAGGCGAAAAAGCGTGAAGCCGGTGAAGACACCGCACCGCGTCGTCCGCGTAAACCTGTTCGTAAACCTGCGGCCGAAGGTGAGCAGCCACGTAAAGTGCGCAGCAAGCCAGAGCGTCCGCAGGCTGAACGCAACTCTTCCTCAGCAAGAGAAGAGACTCAGACGTCGAGTAGCAAACCGGTTACCGACACCTCAGCGTTGCAAGTGGGCCAGAGCATTAAAGTTACCGCAGGCAAAAGTGCGATGGATGCCACCATTCTTGAAATCTCTAAAGATGGCGTCCGGGTACAGCTGGCTAACGGTCTGGCAATGATAGTACGCGCAGAACACTTGCAGTTCTGATACGGAGGCTAATCAGGGCATGAACACTCTTTTTAAACGCACCATCATTGCGGGCCTGCTGATTGCAGGCAATGCCTTCGCGGCCGATAACATCACCCGTGCAGACCAGATCCCGCAGCTGCACCAGGAAGCACAGCACGCCACCGTCAGCGAGCGCGTCACTTCCCGCTTTACCCGTTCCCATTACCGCCAGTTTGACCTCAATAAAGACTTTTCGGTCAAAATTTTCGAGCGTTATCTGAACCTGCTCGACTACAGCCACAATGTGCTGCTGGAGTCTGACATTGCGCAATATGCGGACAAGAAAACCACGCTGGGCGATGAGTTAAAAAGCGGCCAGCTTTCGGCGTTTTACGATCTGTATAATCTGACGCAGAAACGCCGTTTTGAACGTTATCAGTACGCGCTTTCCGTGCTGAATAAGCCGATGAACTTTACCGGCAACGACACCATTGATATCGACCGCAGCAAGTCCCCCTGGCCCAAAAGTACCGCAGAGCTGAATGCCCTGTGGGACGCCAAGGTGAAATATGATGAGCTGAGCCTGAAACTGGCCGGTAAAGATGAGAAAGAGATCCGCGAAGTCCTCACCAAGCGCTATCAGTTCGCTGAACGTCGCCTGGCGCAGAGCAACAGCGAAGATGTGTTCCAGCTGGCGATGACCGCGTTCGCGCATGAAATCGACCCGCACACCAATTATCTCTCCCCGCGTAACACCGAACAGTTCAATACCGAAATGAGCCTGTCGCTGGAAGGTATTGGTGCGGTGCTGCAGATGGATGATGATTACACGGTGATCAATTCAATGGTTGCCGGTGGTCCGGCGGCGAAAAGCAAAACCATTACCGTGGGCGACCGTATTGTTGGCGTTGGTCAGCCGGGCAAACCGATGGTCGATGTGATCGGCTGGCGTCTGGATGATGTCGTTGCGCAGATCAAAGGACCTAAGGGCAGTAAAGTGCGCCTGGAAATCCTGCCTGCCGGCAAAGGTACCAAAACCCGTACGGTAACCCTGACGCGTGAAAAGATCCGCCTGGAAGATCGCGCGGTTAAAATGTCGGTCCATAACGTCGGCAAACAGAAAGTCGGCGTGCTGGATATCCCAGGTTTCTACGTTGGCCTGACTGACGATGTGAAGGTGCAGCTGCAGAAATTGCAGAAGCAGAACGTCGATAGCATTGTTATCGATCTGCGCACCAACGGCGGTGGGGCACTGACCGAGGCGGTTTCTCTCTCTGGTCTGTTTATCCCAAGTGGCCCGGTGGTTCAGGTTCGCGATAACAACGGCAAAATCCGCCAGGACAGCGACAACGACGGCATTACTTACTACAAGGGTCCGCTGGTGGTGCTGGTTGACCGCTTCAGTGCTTCGGCTTCTGAAATCTTTGCCGCTGCCATGCAGGATTATGGCCGCGCGCTGATTGTTGGTGAACCGACCTTCGGTAAAGGTACGGTACAGCAGTATCGCTCGCTTAACCGCATTTACGATCAGATGCTGCGCCCTGAATGGCCGGCGCTGGGTTCCGTGCAGTACACCATTCAGAAGTTTTACCGCATCAACGGCGGCAGCACGCAGCGCAAGGGTGTGACGCCTGACCTGCTGATGCCTACCGGCGTAGAAGCGATAGAAACTGGTGAGAAGTTTGAGGACAATGCGTTGCCGTGGGATAGCGTTCCTGCTGCTACCTATACCAAAACCGAAGACCTCAAGCCGCTGGAAGCACAGCTGATTAAAGATCATCAGGATCGCATCGCTAAAGATGCTGAGTTCCAGTACATCATTAAGGATATCGCCCGCTTTAATGCCAACAAGGACAAGCGCAATATTATCTCTCTGAATCTTGCCGAGCGCGAGAAAGAGAACAAAGAAGATGATGCATTGCGGCTGGAACGCATTAATGCTCGCCTGAAAGCAGACGGTAAGAAACCGCTGACCAAGCTGGAAGATCTGCCTAAAGATTACAAAGAGCCGGACCCGTATCTGGATGAGACGGTGAACATTGCCAACGACCTGGCGCAGCTGGAAAAACAGCAGCCGCCAGTGACACCGGCAGCGGCAAAATAAGCCCAACAGGCACAGCAATCGCTGTGCCTTTTTTTATTCTGTCCGTCCTGCCTGGCGCTGTGCGCGAAAAGTAACACAAAGTGTAAAGTTATGTCTTTTTAAACACTTAAAGATTAAGAGTGCTTGAAAAGCGGCGTATTGACCTTACGATGGTGGTACGCGAAAAGCGGAATAACTGAGGAAGTCTAATTTTATGATGCGTATTGCTCTTTTCCTGTTGACCAACCTCGGGGTTATGGTGGTTTTCGGGCTGATCCTCAGCCTGACAGGGATCCAGTCAAGCAGTGTAATGGGCCTGATGATCATGGCGGGTCTGTTTGGCTTCGGCGGTGCGTTTGTTTCACTGCTGATGTCGAAGTGGATGGCACTGCGCTCCGTTGGTGGTGAAGTGATTGAACAGCCGCGTAACGAAACCGAACGCTGGCTGATGGAAACCGTGGGCCGTCAGGCTCAGCAGGCCGGCATTGCCATGCCGCAGGTGGCTGTTTACCATGCGCCCGACATTAACGCCTTTGCTACCGGTGCGCGTCGTGACGCCTCGCTGGTGGCGGTATCAACCGGTCTGTTGCAGAACATGAGCCGTGATGAAGCGGAAGCGGTGCTGGCTCACGAAATCAGCCATATCGCCAACGGTGACATGGTGACCATGACCCTGATTCAGGGGATTGTGAATACCTTCGTGATCTTCATCTCGCGCATTCTGGCACAGCTGGCAGCGGGCTTTATGTCCGGTAACCGCGACGAGGAAGGCAGCAGCAACGGCAACCCGATGGTGTACTTTGCAGTATCAATGGTGCTGGAGCTTGTATTTGGTATTGTCGCCAGCATTATTACCATGTGGTTCTCACGCCACCGTGAATTCCATGCGGATGCGGGTGCTGCTCGCCTGGCCGGGCGTGAGAAGATGATTGCCGCACTGCAACGTCTGAAAACCAGCTACGAGCCGCAGGAAGCCAGCAGCATGATGGCCTTCTGTATCAATGGTAAATCCAAGTCGTTGAGCGAGCTGTTTATGTCGCACCCACCGCTGGATAAACGCATTGAAGCGCTGCGCAGCGGCGAATACCTGAAGTAGGGGCGCGGCATGCCGCGCCCGTTCAGGGCAAAATCATCAGCAAACCGGGCATGAGCCCGGTTTTTTTATGCCCGTTGATTGCCCGGCTGTGTAATGCGCAGGGCGCTGACCAGCGCGGCGATAGCGGCGAAGCTGCCCGCCAGCAACAGTGAGAGATGGGTGCCCTGGTTAGCAAACAGGTTGAACATCAGGGCGACAAGGGCCGCGCCGCTGGTCTGACCGAGCAGGCGGGCGGTACCGAGCATGCCACTGGCTCCTCCGCTGCGGTGACGCGGGGCCGAAGAGATAATCGTGTGATTATTCGGGGACTGGAACAGACCAAATCCGGCACCGCACAGCATCATGCGCCAGATAATATCGGCGTCTGATGGGCTGGCGGGTAGCAGGGCGAGCGCAAACAGCCCGGCGGCAAACATTGCCAGGCCAATCGCGCCGAGCAGGCCGGCGTGGAAGCGCTCAATCAGCCGCCCGGCAATGGGTGCCATCACCATCGTCGCCAGCGGCCACGGCGTCAGCAGCAGGCCGGTTGCCGCCTCGCTGCGTCCCAGCACGCTTTGCAGGAAGAAGGGCAGAGAGACCATGGCCAACATTTGCGCGCAGAACGAGCACACGGAGGTGCCAATCGACATGGCGAAAATAGGAATACGGAACAGGTCAACCGGCAGCAGCGGGAACTCCAGCCGCAGCTGGCGCCGGATGAACAGGGTTCCGACCAGCAGCAGCGCCACCAGTTCAGCCAGCAGCAGTTTTCCGTTCTGGCCCTGGGCAAAACCACTCAGCAGCGAGATAAGCAGGCCAAAGGTTAACGCATTCATCACGCTGCTCAGCAGATCAAATCGCTGCCCGCTGGCTTTCTGCGGATTATCCGGTAAATAGCGCAGGGCCAGCACCAGCGCGGCGATGCCGACAGGGACGTTAATCAGGAACAGCCATTGCCAGGACGCCACCGAGAGAATGGCGGCGGCAACGGTCGGCCCGGCAGCGCTGGATACCGCCACAATCAGCGAGTTAATTCCCATGCCGCGACCAAGATGGCGTTGCGGGTAGATAATGCGTATCAGAGCGGTGTTAACGCTCATCAGCGCGGCACCGCCGAAGCCCTGCAGCACGCGGGCAAAGGTCAACATGCCGAGCGAGTCCGACAGCGCACAGAACAGAGACGTACAGCTGAACAGCACCAGCCCCCACTGATAGATACGGCGGTAGCCGAGCATATCGCCAAGAAAAGAGAGGGTCAGCAGCGAAATAATAATGGCCAGCTGGTAGGCGTTAACAATCCAGATTGACTCTGCCGGGCTGGCATTCAGCTCGCGGGCAATCGTCGGCAGCGCCACATTGGCAATCGCGCCATCCAGCACGGCCACCGTGATGCCGAGTGCAATAGCCAGTATGGCCCCGTAGCGCTGGGGTAGCGGCAATCCGTCGTTGGCTGAAGTTGAGTGCATAGCGTTGAAATAGTTACGTGGGAGAAGAGTCTCATGCTAATGGTTTTTACGAATTATGCCAGTATGTAAATTGCTGAAAACTATCAGCAGATGTGTCCACGCCGTTGTGGCTTTCATTGCGCCCGGCGGAGGGGCTACGTATACTGGAAATAGCGTTCCATTTTTTATAAAACACAAAAGGTAAGTCATGGCGAGTGCCGATCCAGATAAACAGCCCGATTCCGTCTCTTCAGTGATGAAAGTATTTGGCATTTTACAGGCGCTGGGCGAAGAGCGTGAAAACGGCATCACCGAGCTGTCGCAGCGCGTGATGATGTCGAAAAGCACCGTATACCGTTTTCTCCAAACCATGAAAACGCTCGGCTACGTCTCACAGGAAGGGGAGTCAGAGAAATATGCGCTGACGCTAAAACTGTTCGAGCTGGGGGCTAAAGCCCTGCAAAACGTCGATCTGATCCGCAGTGCCGATATTCAGATGCGTGAGATCTCGCGCCAGACGAAAGAGACTATTCACCTTGGCGCCCTGGAAGAAGACAGCATTGTCTATATCCATAAAATCGACTCCCTGTACAACCTGCGCATGTATTCGCGCATTGGTCGCCGTAACCCGCTGCACAGTACCGCAATTGGTAAAGTGCTTTTAGCGTGGCGCGAGCGTGGCGAAGTGGATGCAATTCTGGCTAATGTTGAGTTTACCCGCAGCACGGCACGCACCATTACCACTAAGGACGCGCTGTTGCCCGTGCTGGAGCAGGTGCGTAGCCAGGGATTTGGCGAAGATAATGAAGAGCAGGAAGAGGGGTTACGCTGTATTGCGGTGCCGGTGTTTGACCGCTTTGGCATGGTGATTGCCGGACTGAGCATCTCTTTCCCGACCATCCGTTTCGCGGAAGAGAATAAAAAAGAGGTGGTGGCGATGCTGCATCTGGCGGCAAAAAATATCTCACAACAGATGGGTTACCACCACTATCCCTTCTGACATCAGCGGGCCGGCGTTGACCGGCCCGCCGGTCAATCAATTATCCACGACTTCGCTGCTTTTCTTCAGCAGCGGGCAATCCGTCACTCCAATAATGCCGCTGTCGGTGTGCAGATACTGTGCAATCACCATGCCGCGTGCGGTCAGGTACTGACACTGTAAGCCCATTCCCGCAACGTTTTTAGTGCTGCCCGTCAGAATGCCATAGCCAGTCAGCAGCATAGCCAGCCAGATAATGACCAGCAGCGCGACAATACGTAGCAAAAATTTCATGGTAATCCCCTTATTGTTTTCAGGCGGTGTCCTCACTGCCCGCAGCAGCATAACAGCTTGTCGCTTAGTACCACACAAATCGATAAGAGGATGCTGAAACCTTTGCACCTTTCTGAGAGTTAGATGCCGACTTTTTCGGGATCTGGCTATCATTTGCCGGGCTTACAGGTAAAATCATCTGCGCGGTACTGCCGCATAGAGGCAGCTCTTTTTCTGTATTGAGGCAAGTATGAATGAAATAAACAATGGTGCGATGGATATGGTCTCTGTTGGCATCGTGGCGTTGCTGGTGATAATCGGGCTGGTGGTATGGTTTTTCGTTAACCGCGCCAGCGTGAAGGCCAGTCAGCAGGTCCAACTGCTGGAAGCACTGCTGGAAGAGCAGAAGCGTCAGAACGCGATGCTGCGCCGCCTTACCGATGCGGTTGCCGGCAAAGAGCAGGGTGCTGCAGCGAAAGATAACGCTGATAGCAAAGATTTTACCCGGCTGATCCCGGAGCGCTAATTTTTTGTCGTGAAGTTGCAGGGCGACGGGTAAATTTTTTCCTGATAGTGCCCGCGAAATGGGCCAGTTTATCCTCAACCCCTGCAGCCCGATCGCCGTGCACCAAAATGGTTCATGCGTGACCGCGCCTGATAGCCGCCCAGGCGAGGTTACTCCGCGTCGGGTGCGAACAGATAATACCACCCAGGAATAATCCTAAAGCCATTTCATTATATCAGGCCACCTATTAAGAGAACCCAGTCTAAATACGCAAATAGATTGAGCGTAATAACGTTAATAAACTGGTGCAGATCAATGCATTTAAATGGGGCAGCGTGCCAGATAGTTTCCTGTTTTTGGTGCAATTTAATTTATAAACTGTACTAATCCGTGGTTGTTGTACAGTTGTAACACCTGAGCAGGATTGATAAATGGGCCTGAGTTTAATGAACTCTTTTGACAAAGCTTTGCCATATTTATGCCATCATTGGCGTTGACATTAGCCGCTACAGCCCGCAGCAGGACGGACTTGACACCTTCGGCCGTCTGTTATAAACCCTGTGTTGGTCAGGTGCTTAAAGGCTCTGCGGAGTGAATTCTGTTCAGTCATGAACGTCGTGATGCATCAATGTGCATTCTGTGCCAGCTATCGTTTTAAATGTGTGCGACATCTCTATCCCTGTTTAAAAATGACTTGCCATTAATTTGTGGATATGTGATAAAACATTCGGGTAAAACGAGGTACAGTTCTGTTTATGTGTGGCATCTTCAGTAAAGAAGTTCTGAGTAAAAGACTAACGTTGAATACCGCTTCCTTGCCGAGCTTTAATTTAGTGCCTCATGCAGTAATGTCTCTGGTTTTTCTGTACGTTAAGCCCACGGGCGAATAAACACTCTAAGGAAATTTGCAAAATGGCAAAGATTAAAGGTCAGGTTAAGTGGTTCAACGAGTCTAAAGGTTTTGGTTTCATCACTCCTGCTGACGGCAGCAAAGATGTGTTCGTACACTTCTCTGCAATCCAGGGTAATGGCTTCAAAACTCTGGCTGAAGGCCAGAACGTTGAGTTCGAAATTCAGGATGGCCAGAAAGGCCCTGCTGCTGTGAACGTCACCGCTATCTAATTTTCGATCTGAGCCTGACATTGCCGCCCGGCGTGTAATCCAGGCTGAAATCTGAATACTGAAGCCCTGTCATTGTTGACGGGGCTTTTTTATATCCGATTTTCGTGGTGCGCGGGATTTTCCACGGGCTTTGCAGTACACTGCCGCGTCTTAAATTGATGGAGTCTTGCTATGTCGTACCAGTGTCCTCTTTGCCAGCAGCCGCTGACGTTTGACCAGCGCACCTGGCGTTGTGAAAATCAGCACCAGTTTGACCAGGCGAAAGAGGGCTATGTCAACCTGCTGCCGGTACAGCATAAGCGCTCTAAGCAGCCGGGCGACAGTGCGGATATGATGCAGGCACGGCGCAATTTCCTTGATGCCGGTCACTACCAGCCACTGCGGCTGCAGGTCGGTGATTTGCTTGAGCGTGTGCTGCCGGCAGATGACGTCAGCGTGCTGGATATCGGCTGTGGGGAAGGCTATTACACCCATGAAGTTGCCAGCCGCCTGCAGGCCAGAGGTCAGGCTGAAGTGCACGGTCTTGATGTGGCTAAAATTGCCGTGCGCTATGGCGCTAAGCGCTATCGTAACGTGGAGTTTTGCGTCGCATCCAGCCACCGCCTGCCGTTCAGCGATCGGCAGTTTGACGCGGTACTGCGCATCTACGCGCCCTGCAAGGCTGAAGAGTTGGCGCGCGTCGTCAAGCCGCAGGGCTACGTACTTACCGTCACGCCAGGTCCGCGCCATTTAATGCAGTTTAAAGCGCTGATTTACCAGGATGTGCAGCTACACGACACCACGCCTGAGCAGATGCCCGGCTTCACGCTGGTTGAGCAGCAGCAGCTCTCCTACCCGATGACGCTTAACAGTGAAGAGTCCGCGGCGCTGCTGCAGATGACGCCGTTTGCCTGGCGTGCGCGCCCTGAAGTGTGGGGGATTCTGGCCACCACCGAGCAGTTTGAGTGTGAAACTGACTTCACGCTGCGCCTTTGGCAGCGTGACGACGAAATCGTGCAGGATGTCAGCGACTCTCCAGCATAAACTGATAGATGGTTTCCAGATCGTCCAGATTGCGTACATGAACCAGCAGGCGCCGTTTCTCCAGATTAATCACCAGTACGCCATCTTCTGACAGGTTGATGGCGCTGATACGCGCGTACTCAATAAAGACGTTCGCGTAGAAAAATCCCTTCTCCTTAAACAGCATTTTCGGCGCGCGGATCCAGAACAGCCAGACGGAGAGGCCTCCCAGTGCCAGCAGCAGCATAGTGGTCAGCTGGGGCCCCTGTGCGGCAAGGTTCTTATACAGCAGGATAGCCAGCAGGCCGATAAAGATCAGGCTGTCGAGCTTGTTGCGGCGCTGCAGCAGGATTTTCAGGCGGGTGGGGCCATGCAGACGATCCATAATCAGCTCGTCATAGATCGCATACAGCAGAATGAGTACGATAAAAAGGAGTATCAGGTAGTCAGTCAGAGACATATCGGCGTCCATAAAAAGGGGCCAGACTGGCTGGCCCCGGGGTAAAGATTATTCGTAACGCAGGATTATACGCCCAGCAGGCCAATCCAGTAACCGAAGATACCGATAACGAAGAAGCCCATAATAATCCACAGGGCATTCACCTTACGGCGCAGCAGCCACATACAGCCAAAGGTGAGCAGCAGCGGGATTAAGCCCGGCATCAGCTGGTCAAGAATCGACTGTACGGTGGTGACCGTGGTTTTACCGGTCTGGTCGGTAATCTCAGAAACCACCAGCGGCACGTTCACGTGCGTCCACTTGTTGACCAGTGCCCCCATGACAAACAGGCCGAGAATCGACGCCCCCTCAGTCAGTTTTTGCAGGAAGCCGCCGCCCATATCGCTAACGATATCGACACCTTTACGATAGCCATAAGCCACGCCGTAGTAGCGCACCAGCAGACGCACCAGGTTAAACAGGACAAAGAACAGCAGGGGGCCCATCAGGCTGCCGCTCATCGCGATACCTGCGCCCAGGGCCGCAAATACCGGGCGCACGGTACCCCAGAAGATCGGGTCACCCACGCCGGCCAGCGGCCCCATCAGGCCGACTTTAATGCCGTTTATGGCAGCATCGTCGATCGGCGCTCCGTTGGCGCGCTGTTCTTCCATGGCCATGGTCACGCCGAGTACCGGAGCAGCCACATACGGATGGGTGTTGAAGAACTCCAGGTGACGTTTGATCGCCTGTTTGCGGTCGTCGTTATTTTCCGGGTACAAACGGCGGATTACCGGTACCATCGAATAACAGAAACCCAGCGCCTGCATACGTTCGAAGTTCCACGAACCCTGGAACAGGTTTGAGCGTAAGAACACACCGCGCACATCGCCTGGCGTTAATTTCTTCTGCGTAGTGGTAGTTGTTGTGTCAACCATTTCTCTCACCTTTCCTTAATCGAGTTCGTTATCAAGGTCGTTATTAGCCGGACCTGCTGCCTGCGCACCGGCAACACGGTTATATTTTGGCGCCAGCTGGATATACAGCATGGCCATCACTACGCCGATGACGCCCAGAGCCACCAGGTTGAAGTTGGTGAAGGCAGCGGTCACGAAACCAAGGTAGAAGAACGGCATCAGGTAGCCTGCACGCATCATGTTAATAACCATGGCGTAACCGACCACCACGATCATGCCACCGGCGATATTCAGACCGTTGGTGACCACTTCCGGGATAGAGTTCAGCAGTTCCTGAACCACGCTGGTACCGACAGAAACGGCAACAATCACGGCAGGGATCGCGATACGCATTGCCTGCAGCACCAGCGCAGAGACGTGGATCCAGGAAATTGCAGTCAGGTTGCCCTTTTCAGCTGCTTTATCGGCAGCGTGCTGGAACGCAACGGTGATGGTACGGACAATAATGGTCAGAACCTGACCGGCTGCTGCCAGCGGGATAGCCAGTGCGATACCGGCACCCACGCTCTGCCCACCGGCAATAACCAGAATGGTCGAGATGATCGAAGCGAGTGCAGCATCCGGCGCCACGGCGGCGCCAATGTTCATCCACCCTAGTGCGATCATTTCCAGCGTACCGCCGATAATAATCCCGGTTTTCATATCACCGAGGATCATGCCGACTAACGTACAGGCCACGAGTGGCCGGTGGAACTGAAATTCATCGAGGATCGAGCCCATGCCCGCAATACAGGCAACGATAAATATCAGAACAATTTGCAGCGTGGTAATCTCCATTACACTTCTCCTATTAAATGCCAGAACGGAGTTCAACCTGAAATTTCAGGCCACGGGCTACTGATGCATTTTGGCGATCAGATCCATCATTTTCAGTCTCTGGTCGCTCGATACTTTACGCACTTCCAGTTCGATTCCGCGCTCATTCAACTTTTTGAACGCCTCAATATCTTTAGCATCCACCGATACCGCATTGTTGACCTGAGTTTTCCCCTGACGGAACGCCATCCCCCCGATGTTGACCGACGTGATATTGACGCCTTCTTCCACCAGTCGCACCACATCGGTAGGATTGGTAAACAGCAGCATCACTTTATCGTGGCCATATTTCGGGTTGTTCCACACGCGGATCATTTTCGCTACGTCCACCACATGCGCGGTAACGCCCGGCGGGGCAACCTGAGTCAGCAACGTTTTACGCACGTTATCGGCAGCAACTTCATCGCTGACGACAATAATGCGGGTTACGTTGGTTTCTTTGGTCCAGCGGGTGGCGACCTGGCCATGGATTAAACGGTCATCGATACGTGCCAGACCGATTTTCATGTGATCGCCGGGTGCCATCGGGGCCTGTGGTGCAGCCGGAGCTTTCACCGCAGCGGCGGGGGCAGGGGCTTCTGGTGCTTTCGCTTTCAGGGCTTTTACCCCTTCACGGCCAGTTTCCACGGCCAGCGCGACCAGTTCATCAAAGGTTGGGTTATCGTCTCGTGCCATCAGTACTTCGACCAGCATCGGAATATTGACCCCGGCGACGACTTCATAATCGGGTTTATCTACCACAAGGCGGCTGGCGGCGTTAAACGGGCTGCCCCCCCAGGTATCGACCAGAAAAAGCACTCCCTGCGTACTGTCCATATTGGCTAACCGTGCCTGATATTTCTCGATCAGGGTTTCGGCGTTTTCTCCGGGGACAAAGTCAATCCAACCGACATTTTCCTGTTCCCCTAACAGCATTTCGGCAGTTTTCAGCAGTTGTTCTGCTGCCCAGCCGTGCGTGCCAATCATAATAGCAATAGTCACTTGCTACCTCCTTATCCAGTTAAAACGACGCTTTGGAGTAAACGTCGTTTGAGGTTCAGCTGAGTTAATTGCGTTCAGCATGATTGAGGTCCCACTTTTATCTGTTGAGTTACTTATCAGCGGTACTGAACACACACCACATTGACGGCATTTATTTTAGTACGCGAAAAAATAAATTATGTGACCGTGCTCAGTAATTTAGACGCCGATCCACATTTGTCGGCTGAATGTTGAAACAACATGTCTGTGAAGGATTATGCACCCTGAGTGTAAGAAAATATTTTGACGTCCCTGTGGCAACTGATAAAGTAGTGATCCTTTTTTCATACAGGAGTAACGGGCCTCAGCCCTCCCTATGGACTGTCACCGAAGTCGCTTAATCATGCCGCCGGGCTATCCGGTATCGTTTTTAACGTCATTTGACGTCATCATGTTTTCCACCTGTCGTTATCTCTGCCGCACGTTCAGCCGAACGCCTGCTGCGATTTCCCGTTCCTTTTTCCGGAGTCTTTCATGGAATTTCTTTTAGACCCCTCAATCTGGGCCGGTCTCTTTACGCTCATTGTTCTTGAGATCGTGCTGGGCATCGATAACCTGGTGTTTATCGCTATTCTGGCCGATAAACTCCCGCCAAAGCAGCGTGATAAAGCCCGTCTGATTGGCCTGTCACTGGCGCTGATTATGCGTCTTGGCCTGCTGTCGCTTATCTCATGGATGGTGACCCTGACCCGTCCGCTGTTTAGCGTTGGCGAATTCAGCTTCTCTGGCCGTGACCTGATCCTGCTGGTGGGGGGGCTGTTCCTGCTGTTCAAAGCCACAATGGAGCTGCATGAACGGCTGGAAAACCGTGAGATGAATGACGGCGGCAATAAAGGATATGCCAGTTTCTGGGCCGTGGTGGTGCAGATCGTTATTCTTGATGCGGTATTCTCCCTCGATGCGGTAATCACCGCTGTCGGGATGGTTAACAATCTGGCGATTATGATGACCGCCGTGGTGATTGCGATGGGCGTGATGCTGCTGGCATCCAAACCGCTGACCAACTTTGTCAACGCGCATCCGACCGTGGTGGTGCTGTGCCTGAGCTTCCTGCTGATGATTGGTCTCAGCCTGGTGGCGGAAGGTTTCGGCTTCCATATTCCAAAAGGTTACCTGTACGCAGCGATTGGCTTCTCGATTCTTATTGAGCTGTTTAACCAGATTGCGCGCCATAACTTTATGCGCCATCAGGAAAGACGCCCGATGCGTGAACGCACCGCAGAGGCAATCCAGCGCCTGATGGGCGGGCGTCGTCAGAGCGAAGTGCAGAACAGTGAAAGCAGTGAAGTTGCCGCGATCATGCCGCAGGAAGCGTTTAAAGATGAAGAGCGCTACATGATCAATGGGGTACTGACGCTGGCATCCCGTTCAGTGCGCAGCATCATGACGCCGCGTGGTGAGATCTCCTGGGTTGACGCCACGCGTCCGCTGGATGAAGTTCGCCTGCAGCTGCTGGATACGCCGCACAGCCTGTTCCCGGTTTGCCGGGGCGAGCTGGACGAAATCATTGGCGTCGTGCGCGCGAAAGAGCTGCTGGTGGCCTTGGATCATGGGATTGATGTGGCAACCTTTGCCAGCAATACTCCGCCGATCATCGTACCGGAAACGCTCGACCCGCTGAACCTGCTGGGCGTGCTGCGCCGGGCGAAAGGCAGCTTTGTCGTTGTCACCAACGAGTTTGGCGTGGTGCAGGGGCTGATTACCCCGCTGGACGTGCTGGAAGCGATTGCCGGTGAGTTCCCGGATGAAGATGAAACCCCGGATATCATTGCGGATGGTGATGGCTGGCTGGTGAAGGGCGGAACCGATCTGCACTCGCTCCAGCAGCTGCTGGATACTCAGGAGCTGGTTAAGCCGGAAGACGATCATGCTTCGCTGGCAGGGCTGCTGATTGACCAGAAAGGTCAGCTGCCAAAAGCCGGTGAGGTGATTGAGATGCTGCCGCTACGCTTCCAGATTATTGAAGCCACCGACTACCGTATCGATCTGGTGCGCGTGACCAAAGAGCGTCAGGAAGACGAAGAAGAGTAAATATCCGGCGTGCCTGACCTGGATTAACAGCGGCCAGGCACGCCTCCCAACATCTGAAGCCTCATCGTCGCAGTTTAAAACCCACAGCGAGCACGAGGCGAGTGGGGGATGAGCTCAGACCGGTCAGAGGACGTTAGCGCTGGGAGCGATGTCTGAAGATAGTTAAAAGGCATGCCTGGCCGCTACAGGTCAACCCATCACGCGCTCAGCGTCTCCTGATGATTCATCAGCCATTCTGGGAAATCCCCCAGCGGCATCGGGCGGGCAAAGAAGTAGCCCTGAAGCGTATCAACGCCTCTCTCACGCAGATACTCAGCCTGTTCCGCCGTTTCTACTCCTTCAGCCACCAGGCTAATGTTCAGACGCTGCGCCAGTGAAATCACCATATCGGTCACGGTCGCATTGATCGCATCGGTGCCGATAGCGGCGGTAAAGACTTTATCAATCTTCAACACGTCCGGGCTCAGGGTCTTCAGGTACGAAAGGGAGCTGTGGCCAGTACCAAAATCATCGATCGCCAGCTTCACCCCAATCTTATGCAGATGCGACACCACGCGCTGATCGACCACCGGCAGCGAATCCCGCTCGGTCAGTTCGACAATCAGCTGTGGCCTGGGATTAGCCGGCCACCACAGTTGCTGTAAATCGTCGATAATGGCGCGCTCGTGGAAATGGCTGGCCGCCACATTGATCGCAATATGGAACGATTGACAGGCCGGCAGCTGCGGCAAATGGCGCACCACTTCACTGATGACAAAGCGGGTCAGCGGAGCTATCAGATTCTGCCGTTCGGCCAGCGGGATAAATACATCCGGCGGGATCCAGCCCTGGCGCGGGTTATGCCAGCGCAGCAGCAGTTCAATACCTTCACAACCCCCGCTGCGTGCGTTGATCAGCGGCTGGCAGTACACCATAAATTCACGGGCGGTGATGCCATAGCTAATCTGCCACGACAGGCTCATACGGTTGGCGGTTGCCAGCCAGACGATATAGCCCATCAGCAGGCTCAGCAGCAGGGCCAGCGGCAGCTGCGAAGGCACCGTCACCAAAGCCAGCCGCGCCGGGGATGGCCCAAATAGTGTGATCGAGAACGGGTAGCGCAGTGACGACTCTTCATAGGTCACTTCATCCTCTGAAGGCACCGCCGGTTCAATCATCGGATTACCAAACTCCAGGCTCTTACCACCCACGTTAAAAATGGCGCGCTCAACCCACGGCAGGGTCGGCTCCAGCAGATAGTTGGTCATCAGCTCAATATTGATGATCTGAATGATCCCGGAACGGTTGTCGAGGGAGCGTGGCGTCCAGAGCAGCAGCACCGGCGATCCCTTGATCAAATGCTCATCAACCGACAGCATCATGCGCTGGTTATTGACTGCCAGTTCTGGATAGTTGTCGGCAAAGCCAACATCCGTGGAGCCATAGATGCTGGAGCAGTAAACGCGGTCTCTGTCCACCAGTAAAATAGACCTGACCGTCTGCAAAGAAGCCAGTTTTTCAATCAGCGGAAAACGCACTTCACCACAGGTCAGGCCCACCAGGCCAAGGGTATTGTTTGCCGCGACGTCAAGCGGCGAGAACATTCGGTCAAAACGCTGGATAGCGTTGTCTGCGAAACTTCGCGACTGCTGCTCTATTCGGCCTTTCTCTTCCAGAAAACGGAAGGTTAACGTGAGAATGAGCACCAACGCGGCAACCACCACAGCGATCAGTAACCGCTTGCGGCGAAACTGTCCTAAAACTTCCTGGGACATGTGCATCAGTAACCACCCTTAGATCAAGACGCGTATAAATAGAGACCGAATACCAATTATCGGCAACAGGGGCATTAAGTTTAGTCGTGCTGAAGATAAAAGCTGAAGCGCTCAAAAACAGGAAGTTACTCGCGTAGATACGCCGAAAACACTCTAGCGGTTTCCAGGTTGCGGAGATAGCAGGAGAAGAAAATTATTTTTACGTTAAGACACAAAAAAAACGCCACCGCAGAGGTGGCGTTACGCTGTGATTAATCACACTGGACTTTTATCGCCAGCCCGCCGCGTGATGTTTCACGATATTTGGCATTCATGTCTTTGCCGGTCTCGTACATAGTTTCAATCACTTTATCCAGCGAGACGCGCGCTTCGCTGGTACGGCGCATCGCCATGCGCGCCGAGTTGATCGCTTTCACCGAAGCAATGGCATTACGCTCAATGCACGGCACCTGCACCTGACCTGCCACCGGGTCGCAGGTCAGTCCAAGGTTATGCTCCATACCGATTTCGGCAGCAACGCAGACCTGTTCCGGGCTGGCACCCAGTAGCTCGGCGAGACCCGCTGCGGCCATTGAGCAGGCGACGCCAACTTCGCCCTGGCAACCCACTTCAGCGCCAGAGATTGACGCATTCATTTTATACAGGATGCCGATAGCGCCGGAGGCCATAAAGTAGCGGATAAAGATGTCAGGGCTAACCGATTCGATAAAGCGATCGTAATACGCCAGCACCGCAGGCACGATGCCGCAGGCGCCGTTGGTTGGCGCTGTCACGACGCGGCCACCGGCAGCATTCTCTTCATTCACCGCCAGCGCGAACATGTTGACCCAGTCGATAACGTTCATCGGGTCGCTGGACAGCTTATCGGAAGAGGTCAGCAGCCGGCGCAGCGCGGAAGCACGGCGCGGAACGCGCAGCGGGCCTGGCAGTACGCCTTCGGTATTCAGGCCGCGATCGATACAGTCACGCATGGTCTGCCAGATATCGGCAAAGTAACGCTCAATGTCGGCACGGCTGTGCACGGCCAGTTCGTTCTTCATGATCATGCCGGACAGGGAGAGGCCGGTCTGATGGCAGTGCTCCAGCATCTCTTTCGCGGAGTTGAACGGGTAGGGGACCGACACTTCGTTCAGCACGGTTTTACCGAAACTCTCTTCATCGACAATAAAACCACCGCCGACGGAGTAGTAGGTTTTGCTGTAAATTTTCAGGTCGCCAGCAAAGGCGTGAATGCTCATGCCGTTCTCATGCAGCGACAGATTATCACTGCGGAACACCATGCCGCCCTCACGCGGGAAGTCGACTTCGTGTGCGCCGTTAGCCAGCAGTAGGCGTTGGCGCTGCTCCACGTCGCGGATGAAGCCGGGAATAGCATCAATGTCGACCGTTTCAGGGGAAGCCCCGGATAGCCCCATAATGATGGCGATATCAGTGTGGTGCCCTTTGCCGGTCAGCGACAGGGAGCCATACACATCGACGGCGATGCGCGTCACGGAAGAGAGCTGGCGGTTATTTACCAGATCGTCGACAAACAGTTTGCCGGCTTTCATCGGGCCGACAGTATGAGAACTGGACGGGCCAATGCCGATCTTAAACATGTCGAAAACGCTAATCACGTTACACGCTCCTGTCAGGATTATTGCTCGCGGTGGGCATTGCTCACGGTGGTTGCCCACGAATGGCGAGAAATATAAATGAAAAACTGCCGAATTGCAGTGATTTGGATCGCCACGCTGCGATTTTCTGGTGATAAATAATGTGAAGGTGGTTTTATCTGCAACTAATGGCTGGATTTTAACCGATTCAGGCCGGTTTAGCTACCTGAAGGCTAAGCTGACGAATAATCCCGGCGGTCATTCCCCAGATAAAGTAGTCATCAAACCACGATAGCCAGACGCGGTGTGACTGCCCGCCACGGTGCACATCCAGCGCGGAGTAGCGGCTCAGACGCAGCGCTTCTTCCAGCGGCATCTCAAACACCGATTCCACTTCGCCCTCGTTGGCCTGCCACTCCAGACCCGGCGGCAGCAGGCCGACGACCGGCGTAACCTGGAACCCGGTGCTGCTGGTGACCGCAGGCAGAATGCCGACCACGCTGACCGCCGCCGGCGGGATCGCGACCTCTTCAGCGGCTTCACGCAGGGCGGTGGCCACCAGGGAGGCATCGCTGCTGTCCATCGTGCCGCCGGGAAACGCCACCTGCCCGGCATGTTTACGCAGCGTGGCGGCACGGCGGGTCAGCAGTAAGGTTGGGCTGGCATGAGCGACGATCGGCACCAGCACGGCGGCCTGCCGACGCGGTAAATTCTGCTGCCCGGCAGCGGGCGGTTGCAGAATAAAACGCGCCAGAAAGCGCTCCAGCACCGGGTTGTCATGCGTCATCAGTCAGCTGCTCCAGGCAGGGTAAAATGCGGTTCACTTTATCGAAGGTTTCCTGATATTCCGCCGCTTCTTCGCTGTCGGCAACAATCCCGCCTCCGGCAGCACAGTAGAGGGTGCCGCGTTCGGCAATCAGCGTGCGGATGGTAATGCTGGTGTCCATGCGCCCGCAAACGCTGAGATAGCCGATACTGCCGCACCAGGCATTGCGCCGCTGTGGCTCCAGCTCTTCAATAATTTCCATCGCCCGCACTTTTGGCGCACCGGTAATCGACCCGCCCGGGAAGCAGGCGCGCAGCAGATCGCAGGCGGAAAGCGCAGGCTTTAGCTCGGCAGTGATAGTGCTGACCAGATGATGCACCGCCGGGAATGGCTCAACCACGAACAGCTCGGGCACTTTGACGCTGCCCGGGGTGGCAACGCGCCCGATATCGTTACGCAGCAGGTCGACGATCATCAGATTCTCGCTGCGATCCTTTGGCGACTGCGCCAGCTTCTCTCCCTGCAGGCGGTCGGCCACGGGATCGGCCAGGCGCGGCAGCGTGCCTTTAATCGGGCGCGTTTCAATCTGCTGACGCTGCAGCTTGATAAACCTTTCTGGCGACTGGCTGAGGATTGCGCTGTCCGGCAGGCGCAGAAAAGCGCTGAACGGTGCGCGGTTGGCGGCACACAGCTGGCGGAATGCCTGCCATTCATCGCCCGCGTAGCTGGCGTTGAAGCGTTGGGCGAGATTTACCTGATAGCAGTCGCCGGAGAGCAGCCACTGCTGCACTTGACGGAACTTGTCACCGTATTCTTGACGCGACATATTCGCCTGCCAGCTGCTGGTCAGGCGGAAGGCGGGCTGAGCTGCCGCCTGCTGATCGTCCAGCCAGTCCAGCCGCGCCTGCACGTCGCCATGAACCACCAGCGTCAGTTTTTGCTGGTGGTGATCGGCAATCAGCGCCCAGTCGTAAATGCCTACCGCCATATCCGGCGTGGTCAGCTGCTGCTGTGCTGTAGCGGGCAGTTTTTCAAAGCGCCGGCCGAGGTCGTAGCCAAACAGGCCAAGCGCACCGCCCTGAAACGGCAGGCTGTCATGATGCTCAGCACGCAGGCCGCAGTTTTCCAGCTGCTGCTGCAGCAGCGCGAGTGGGTCATCCTCACTGACTATCGTCCCGGCTGCATGCTCGATTACCGTCTCTGCGCCGCGCGTGGTGAGAGTGATACACGGCTGAGCCACCAGGATATCAAAGCGGTTATCGCTGTGGTCGGCAAAGCCGGAGTGCAGCAGCATTGCCCATGGCTGATGGGAAAGGGTGGCAAACCGATCGGCCAGCGCATCTGGCGTATACTTCAGAGGATGATAGACAGGCGACATGGTTCTTCAGCAGATAAAGGTACACAGGTGCGCAAGCCTGACATATTTTTAAGCCGCTGGCATCTCTTTGTCGCCCGTGGAATAATCCCGCAGCAAATCCACCCAGGAGTCACTATGTTTACAGGATTACCCGCGCTGTCGTACGAAGAGCAGCAACAGGCCGTAGAACGCATTCAGGAACTGATGGCAAATGGCATGAGCAGTGGCGAGGCCATTGGCATGGTGGCGGCTGAAATTCGTGAGAATCACACGGGCGGACATGTCCCGGTAATGTTTGACGAAGATGAAGAAGACTACATGGGCGATAACAACCACGACGAAGAAGAAGACGAAGAAGAGTAAGTGGTTTACCCCTGCCCGCTGCTAGCAGGGGAAAGAGGTTACTTCGCGGCAACCACTTTAATTTCGACCAGATATTTCGGGTTCATCAAATTGGCCTGTACGGTGCAGCGCACGGGCGCATTACCCGGCGAGACCCAGGCATCCCACGCGCGATTCATCGCGGCAAAATCTTCTTTGTGCACCAGAAAAATGGTGGCATCCAGAATCTTACTTTTATCTGAGCCGACGCGCGTCAGCAGCTTATCAATTACCGCGAGGGCGTTGGCGGTCTGCGCTTCGGCATCCTCATCCAGATTCTCCGGCACGCTGGTGTAATACACCGTGTCGTTATGGATCACGGCTTCCGACATGCGGTGCTCTGGGTCAATACGTTCGATGGTCATGTGCATTCCTTTATTACTGATACTTTTAAAAGCAGACAGACTGGCACAGATTCAGGCGGCTTGTCACCTTAAGGGTGGCTCAGACCGGTGGATACTGACATAATTACAGGTGTTTTTTTCCGGCAGTGAGGATGTGTGGCAGACGATTTTGCAGCAGACGGCGCCCTGGCGCAGGCTATACCCGGCTTCAGGCCGCGTGAACCACAGCGGGAGATGGCCGCCGCCGTGGCCCGGGCGATTGAGGGCAAGAGCGAACTGGTGGTCGAGGCCGGTACCGGCACCGGTAAAACCTATGCCTATCTTGCCCCGGCACTGCGCTCCGGGAAGAAAGTGATCGTCTCGACCGGTTCAAAAGCCCTGCAGGACCAGCTTTACAGCCGCGACCTGCCGACGGTCGCCAAAGCGCTGAAGTTCAAAGGCAGCGTGGCCCTGCTGAAGGGGCGCTCCAACTATCTGTGTCTGGAACGCATGGAACAGCAGTCGATGGCCGGTGGTGAACTGGCGGTGCAGGCGATGAGCGATCTCGTTCACCTGCGCGGCTGGTCAAACGAAACCGTCGATGGCGATATCAGCACCTGCGGTGGCGTGGCGGAAGACAGCACTATCTGGCCGCTGGTCACCAGTACCAACGATAACTGCCTTGGCAGCGACTGCCCGCAGTATAAAGATTGCTTCGTGGTTAAAGCCCGCCGTAAAGCGATGGATGCCGATGTGGTGGTGGTCAACCATCATCTGTTTCTCGCCGATATGGTGGTGAAAGAGGGGGGCTTTGCGGAGCTGATCCCGGATGCTGACGTGATGATCTTCGACGAAGCGCATCAGGTGCCGGATATCGCCAGTCAGTACTTTGGTCAGCAGCTCTCCAGCCGCCAGCTGCTTGACCTGGCGAAAGACATCAATATTGCCTACCGTACCGAGATCCGTGACGTCCAGCAGCTGCAAAAATCCGCCGACAGGCTGGCGCAGTGCGCCCAGGATTTCCGCATCGCGCTGGGCGACCCCGGTTTTCGCGGCAACCTGCGCGATTTACTGAGCAATCAGCAGATTCAGCGCGCGCTGCTGCTGCTCGATGACGCGCTGGAACTCTGTTACGACGTGGCGAAGCTCTCGCTGGGGCGCTCTGCACTGCTGGATGCCGCCTTTGAGCGCGCCGCGCTCTACCGCGGGCGTTTAAAGCGCCTGAAAGATGTTTCGCAGCCGGGATTCAGCTACTGGTATGAGTGCAACTCGCGCCACTTTGTGCTGGCGCTGACGCCGCTCTCGGTGTCCGATCGCTTCCGCGAAGTGATGGATGAGCGTCCGGCCAGCTGGATCTTTACCTCGGCAACGCTGGCGGTGAATGAGCAGATGACCCACTTTGTCGACCGCCTAGGCGTCGGCCAGGCAGAGACGCTGATCCTCAACAGTCCGTTTGATTTCGCCAGCCAGGCGCTGCTGTGCGTGCCGCGTAATCTGCCCTCACCAAATCAACCCGGCGGGACGCGCCAGCTGGCACGCATGCTGCGCCCACTGATTGAAGCCAACAACGGGCGCTGCTTCTTCCTGTGTACCTCGCACAAGGTGATGCGCGAGCTGGCGGAAGAGTTTCGCGCCATGCTGACCTTACCCGTGCTGCTGCAGGGCGAAACCAGCAAAGGCCAGCTGCTTAAGCAGTTTGTCGCGGCGGGTAATGCCCTGCTGGTGGCAACCAGCAGCTTCTGGGAAGGGGTGGATGTGCGCGGTGATGCCCTGTCGCTGGTGATTATCGACAAGCTGCCGTTTACCTCGCCGGACGATCCGCTGCTAAAAGCGCGTATGGAAGACTGCAAGGTGCGCGGCGGCGATCCGTTTGATGAAGTGCAGCTGCCGGATGCGGTGATCACCCTTAAACAGGGGGTTGGCCGTCTGATCCGCGATGTTGACGATCGCGGCGTGCTGGTTATTTGTGATAACCGCCTGGTGATGCGCCCCTACGGCGCGGTTTTCGTTAACAGTTTGCCGCCGACGCCGCGTACCCGAGATTTAGACAAGGCCGTGGCGTTTCTTAAGCCAGCGACAAGCAGTAATGGATCCGGCGGCAGTATGCTATGATGCGCGCCGAAAATTTTTCTCCCCCTGAGGTTGTGATGTCCACGCGAATTTTAGCTATTGATACGGCGACAGAAGCCTGTTCGGTTGCGTTGCTGAACCACGGTCAGACGTTAGCCCATTTTGAACTCTGCGCGCGTGAACATACGCAACGCATTCTGCCGCTGGTGCAGCAGATCCTGCGCGAGAGCGGGGTGGCATTAAGCGAACTGGATGCGCTGGCATTCGGGCGTGGCCCCGGCAGCTTTACGGGCGTGCGCATTGGCATTGGCATCGCTCAGGGATTATCGCTGGGTGCCAGCCTGCCGCTGATTGGCGTTTCCACCTTGCAAACCATGGCGCAGAGCGCATGGCGTCTGCATGGGGCTTCCCGCGTGCTGGCCGCGATTGATGCACGCATGGGCGAAGTTTACTGGGCAGAATATCAGCGCGATGAGCAGGGCGTCTGGCACGGTGAGCAGAGCGAAGCGGTGCTGAAACCGGAAGCCGCCGCGGCACGTATGGCAAAGCTGAGTGGTGAATGGGCCTGCGTGGGTACCGGCTGGCAGGCCTGGCCGCAGCTGGCAGAAAACAGCCCGCTGAGCTTAACCGTTACTGATGTGACGCTACCGCGCGCAGAAGATATGTTGCCGCTGGCCGGGCAGGCGCTGGCCGCCGGGCAGACCGTGGCCCCGGAACACGCAGAGCCGACTTACCTGCGTAATGAAGTGGCGTGGAAAAAATTACCGGGTCGCGAGTAGCCGTCGGCAACTATTTAAATGGGATGCAGTCGAAGTAGCATAAACCAGGGAGAATCTTAATGCGTAAACCGAGTATCTGGCAGTTAAGTGGTTTGTTATTGGTGTCGCTGTTGCTCAGCGGCTGTGTCACCGTGCCGGATTCAGTTAAAGGCTCCTCGCCCACGCCCCAGCAGGATCTGGTGCGGGTGTTAAGTGCGCCAGAACTGTTTGTTGGTCAGGAGTCGCGCTTTGGCGGGAAAGTCATCAAAGTCGACAACCGCAATGGTATGACGCGGCTGGAGATTGCCGCCATGCGCCTTGATGACGGGGCGCGCCCAATTCTTGGCAGCGCCTCTATTGGCCGTATCTTTGCTGACGTGAACGGTTTCCTCGATCCGGTGGATTTCAATAACCAGATGGTCACCGTGGTCGGGCCGATCAAGGGCACTGAGAAAGGCAAGATTGGCGAGGCGCAGTATAGCTTCGTGGTGGTGAGTGTGACCGGCTATCAGCGCTGGCATATGAGCCAGCAGATCGTTACGCCGCCGCAGCCTATCGACCCGTGGATCTGGTATGGCCCCGGCAACGGCCGCCATCGCGGAGGTTACTGGGGCCCGGCCCCGTGGGGTTACTACAACACCGGCCCGGCGCAGGTGCAGACCATTCTCACCGAGTAGCCACAGCGCGTAAACATTGACGACGGCATATCTGCCAGCCGCTGGCGATATGCCGTTTTTTATTGATTCTCTCCGGATGAGAGAAATTTAGTGATGGGCTTCGCAACCTCAAAACAGAGACCTGAGCAAACTGGTACGCTGAGTTAAAATAATGTTAACAGATGCCGATCGGTCGAGGCTGCGATGACAACAAATAATAATTTTCGAGGTGATTCCTTGCATAAGGTTTGGCTAAACCGCTACCCCGCTGATGTACCTGCTGATATTAACCCCGATCGCTACCGGTCGCTGATCGAACTGTTTGAGCACGCGGCGCTGCGTTACGCTGAGCAAACGGCATTTATCAATATGGGGCAGAGCATGTCCTTCCGTCAGCTGGATGCGCGCAGCCGCGCATTTGCCGCCTATCTGCAACAGGGGTTGGGGCTGAAAAAGGGCGACCGCGTAGCGCTGATGATGCCAAACCTGCTGCAGTACCCGATTGCCCTGTTCGGCATCCTGCGTGCCGGCATGATTGTGGTGAACGTTAACCCGCTGTATACCCCACGAGAGCTGGAACATCAGCTGAATGACAGCGGTGCCAGTGCGATTGTGATTGTCTCCAACTTTGCCCACACGCTGGAAAAAGTGGTGGCGAAAACCCAGGTTAAGCACGTGATCCTGACGCGCCTTGGCGACCAGCTCTCCCCGGCCAAGGGTACGCTGGTCAATTTCGTCGTCAAATACATCAAAAAAATGGTGCCGAAATATTATCTCCCCGGAGCGATTTCGTTCCGTCAGGCGCTGCACAGCGGGGCACAGCTGGAGTATGTTAAGCCGGAGATTATCAATGACGATCTCGCTTTCCTGCAATATACCGGCGGCACTACCGGTGTCGCTAAGGGCGCCATGCTGACGCACCGCAACATGCAGGCTAACCTTGAGCAGACCAAAGCGACTTATGGCTCGTTGCTTAAGGCGGGTGAACATACCGTGGTCACCGCGCTACCGCTGTACCATATTTTCGCGCTGACGGTGAACTGCCTGCTGTTTATCGAGCTGGGCGGCGCTAACCTGCTGATCACCAACCCACGTGATATTCCGGGCCTGGTAAAAGAGCTAGCGAAATATCCCTTTACCGCGATCACCGGCGTTAACACGCTATTTAACGCGTTGCTTAACGATGCCGCGTTCAACCAGCTCGATTTCTCAACGCTGAGTTTATCCGCCGGTGGCGGCATGGCGGTGCAGAAGGCGGTGGCCGAGCGCTGGGAGAAGCTGACCGGCCATTATCTGCTGGAAGGTTACGGCCTGACAGAATGCTCCCCGCTGGTGTCGGTCAACCCGTATGACATTACCTGCCATAACGGCAGCATTGGTTTACCGGTGCCCTCTACCGATATCATGCTGGTGGACGAAGCCGGGAATGAAGTGCCGGAAGGTGAACCGGGCGAACTCTGTATTAAAGGCCCGCAGGTGATGCTGGGATACTGGCAGCGCCCTGATGCAACCGATGAAGTTTTAAAAAATGGATGGCTTCGCAGCGGTGATATTGTTACCGTTGACCACGAAGGTTTCCTGCGTATTGTCGATCGTAAAAAAGATATGATTCTGGTTTCCGGTTTCAACGTTTATCCTAATGAGATCGAGGATGTGCTGATGCTGCACCCAAAAGTGCGCGAAGCAGCCGCCATTGGCGTGCCGAATGATGTCGCGGGTGAGATGGTGAAAATCTGCGTGGTGAAGAAGGATCCGTCACTGACGAAAGATGAACTGCTGGCTCACTGCAAGAAGCATCTGACAGGATATAAAATTCCTAAAATTGTTGAGTTCCGTGATGAGCTGCCGAAGACCAACGTCGGCAAAATACTGCGTCGCGAACTGCGCGAGGAAGCCATCAAGACGGCCCAGCCCACAGGCTGATCGCCAATGGCTTTTCCTGCTAACGTACAATGCCGGGTTGCCCGGCATTTTTATTGTTAACGCCAGCTGACTACAGGGCAATGGCCCCTGTGGCGAGAGAATACAAATTTGAATTACACCATGATCACCACCAATGAGGCGCTGGCCGAGGTCTGCCTGCGCGCCCGTCAGGTTCCTGCGCTGGCGCTGGATACTGAATTCGTCCGTACCCGTACTTACTACCCGCGTCTCGGTTTAATCCAGCTGTTCGACGGAGAGACTATTTCACTGATCGACCCGCTGCCGATCACCGACTGGACACCGTTCCGCGATCTGTTGGTCGATGCACAGTGCATCAAATTCCTGCATGCCGGGAGTGAAGACCTCGAAGTATTCCATCACGAGTTTGGCGTGCTGCCGCAGCCGATGATCGATACGCAGATCCTCGCTGCCTTTAGCGGCCGCCCGCTGTCGTGCGGCTTCGCGACGATCGTTGAGTCCTTTACCGGCATTGCGCTGGATAAAAGCGAGTCACGTACTGACTGGATAGCGCGCCCGCTAACCGAAAAACAGTGCCAGTACGCCGCTGCTGACGTGTTCTATCTGCTGCCGATTGCGCATAAGCTGATGGCAGAGACCGAAGCAGCAGGGCAGATGGACGCGGCGCTGGATGAGTGCCAGCTGCTGTGCAAGCGCCGCACTACGCTGCTTGACCCGCAGGATGCCTGGCGTGAAATCACCAATGCCTGGCAGCTGCGCCCACGTCAGCTGGCCGCGCTGCGCCTGTTGGCTGCCTGGCGGCTTGAGCTGGCACGGGAGAAAGATATGGCGGTTAACTTTGTGGTACGCGAAGAGAACCTGTGGAAGGTCGCCCGCTTTATGCCGGGTTCGCTGGGCGAGCTGGACCATCTGGGGCTGGCCGGGCAGGAGATCCGTTTCCACGGCAAAGCGCTGGTAGCGATGGTGGCGCAGGCCAATACACTGAGCGAAGCAGAGCTACCGCAGCCGTTGCCGAATCTGGTTGACTATCCGAACTACAAGCAGGTTTTCAAAGGGTTAAAAGCCCTGGTGGCGGAGGCGGCGGAACAGCATGGCGTCAGTCAGGAACTGCTGGCATCGCGCCGTCAGATCAATCAGCTGCTGAGCTGGTACTGGAAATTGAAACCACAAACGACTAAGCCGGAGCTGGTGGATGGCTGGCGTGGGAAACTGCTGGAAAAGGGTATCAACGAACTGCTCGCGGCGTACTAAACGCGCGAAGAAATTTTCCCCTGCTGCGATAGCAGGGGAAAATCAGGAACGGTTGGGGATCATTTCGGTGTGTCTTCCGCTTCCGCTTCTGTCTCTGGCAGGGTGACGTTCAACTCAAGAATAGAGATGTCATCATCCTTTTGATCCAGCTTGACGCTCAGCATCTCTGGATCAATTTTCACGTATTTGCAGATCACTTCCAAAATGTCCCTTTTCAGCTGTGGCAGATAGTGGGGCTCACTGTCGCCCCTTCTGCGTTCCGCCACAATAATCTGCAGCCGCTCCTTGGCTATATTGGCTGTGCTCTTTTTACGGGATAAAAAGAAATCGAGTAAGGCCATGGTTTATCCCCCAAACAGGCGTTTCAGGAAACCCTTCTTCTCTTCTTCAATGAAGCGGAAGGGACGTTCTTCACCGAGCAGACGGTCAACGGTATCGGCATAAGCTTTACCTGCGTCTGATTCAGCGTCCAGGATCACTGGCTCACCCTGGTTTGAGGCGCGCAGCACGGACTGGTCCTCCGGAATCACGCCGGCCAGTGGAATACGCAGAATTTCCAGTACGTCTTCCATGCTCAGCATGTCACCGCGGTTTACGCGGCCCGGGTTATAACGGGTCAGTAACAGATGCTCTTTAATCGGGTCCTGGCCGTTCTCCGCACGACGTGATTTGGAGGACAGGATACCGAGAATACGGTCGGAGTCGCGCACTGACGACACTTCCGGGTTGGTGGTGATGATCGCTTCGTCGGCGAAATAAAGCGCCATCAGGGCACCGGTTTCAATCCCCGCCGGGGAGTCACACACCACGAAATCGAACTCCATGTTGCCGAGGTCATTCAGCACTTTTTCCACGCCTTCGCGGGTCAGTGCATCTTTATCACGGGTTTGCGACGCTGGCAGAATAAACAGGTTTTCGGTGCGTTTATCTTTGATTAACGCCTGGTTCAGCGTGGCATCACCCTGAATCACGTTCACAAAGTCATAAACCACACGGCGTTCACAGCCCATAATCAAATCGAGGTTACGCAGACCGATATCGAAATCGATAACGACAGTTTTTTTACCTTTCTGCGCCAAACCGGTAGCGATGGCCGCGCTGGACGTGGTTTTACCAACGCCTCCCTTACCCGATGTAACAACAATAATGCGTGCCATATAGTAATTTCCTTAAGAAAAGAAAGGGCTCGTGAGCCTGACTCAGTTCAATGTTTGTATAGTCAGGGCGCCATCTTTGAGACAAAGACGCGACGCTTTTCCGAAAAATTCAGCGGGGATCTGGTCCATAATCCAGTAGTTACCGGCTATGGAGACCAGTTCAGCTGATAAACTGGTACAAAAAATCTGGCAATTTTTATCGCCGGAGGCGCCAGCCAGCGCACGCCCACGCATCATGCCGTAAATATGGATATTGCCATCGGCGATCAGTTCAGCACCGGCGCTGACGCTGTTAGTAACGATAAGATCGCTGTTTTTGGCATAGATTTGCTGCCCGGAACGAACCGGTGTGGAGATAATCCGGGTTTTGGTGGCAGGTAGCTCGGTCGGGGCAACCGGCACTGGCAGTGCCGCTGCCTCAGCATTTTTCTTCTGCTCTTTGCCTTCGCTCAACACGGGCAGGCCCGAGCGCGCAATCATGCGTTTTAACTGCTCATCCTTGCAGCCGCTGATGCCAACAATATGTAAACCTGTCGCCACGATAGCCTGCTGCATCAGCCGCCAGTTAACTTCGCGCGAGAGCGACGACACATTGACGACCACGGGGGCATTCTTCAGAAAGGCCGGAGCCTGGCTGACCTTCTCCTCCAGTGCCCGACGCACGGTATCAGGATCGGTGTGGTGCAAATGAACGACCGACAGCGTAAAACTACTGCCCTTTAACTCGATTGGCGATTGTGACATCTGTCCCGCTCAGTCCTGTTATTTCTTACCCGGCTAAATCAACCCCACAAGACGGTGATTAATCAAAGCCGTGAATATTCCGAAGTTCTGCAAGCATGTTATAGTTACTGTAATATTCAGGCAAGCCACCATCCCGGTTAATTCGAGTAAAAAATATGTTTTGTGTGATCTACAGAAGTCCCCAGCGTGACCAGACTTATCTTTATGTCGAAAAAAAAGACGATTTCTCCCGCGTTCCCGAAGCCTTACTGAAAGGGTTCGGCAAACCGCAGCTGGCAATGCTGCTGCCGCTTGACGGCAGTAAGAAGCTGGTGGGTGCGGATATCGAGAAAGTCAAAGCGGCGCTGCGTGATGAAGGCTTTTATTTACAGATGCCGCCGCCGGTAGAAAGTCTGCTTAAGATGCACCTGGAAAATGATAAAAAAGTTTAATTAGGATTCATCTGCAAATATATCTCCACCGTTCAGAACCCCCCCTGGATGTTTTAATTCGACGGTGGAGAGCGTAAAAAAAAGGATGCCGCATGAAGCTGTCAGCCCTGCACACTTTACTGTTCACCGTCGCCCTGGCTGGCTGTGCCGCCAGTAACCACGCCGCTCCGGCCCCCGAAACCTCAGAACCTGCAGCTAAACCTGCAGCCAGCCCCACACCTTCCGGTGGCTTCCTGAAGCCAACCCCGAGCAGTAGCACCCTGGCGCAACAGGGGCGCGATCCCGCAGAGTTCCCGGCCTACGTGGAGCAGCTTAAAGCGCAGGCCCGCCAGCAGGGAATCGACCAGGCTACTATCGATACGGCATTCACCGGCGTGCATTTTGTTGATCGGGTGATCAAATCCGACCGCGGGCAGCTCGAGAAAAAAATCACCCTTAACGACTACCTTAGCCGGGTGATCACCCAGGCGAAGATCGATAAAGGGCGCGAGAATCTGCAGCAGTATCAGAATCAGCTGCAGCCGATTGCTGCCGCTTCTGGCGTGCAGGCCAATTACATTGTGGCGCTGTGGGCTATGGAAAGTCAGTTCGGCAGCATCCAGGGCAAAGAGGAAGTGGTCTCCGCACTTTCAACGCTGGCATTTGAGGGCCGCCGCGAGGCGTTCTTTACCAAAGAGCTGATGGCGGCGCTAAAAATCATTCAGCAGCAGCAGATGTCCGCTGCCGATCTAAAGGGCTCGTGGGCCGGTGCGATGGGGCAGAGCCAGTTTATGCCAAGCTCTTTCCTGACTTATGGTAAAGACGGCGATGGCGATGGCAAAATCGATATCTGGAACAACCTTGATGATGTCTTTGCTTCCACCGCTAATTATCTGCAGCGTGAAGGCTGGCAGGCGGGCCAGCGCTGGGGCGTGGAAGTGACGCTGCCGGGCAACTTTGATGCGCAGCTGGCCGGGCTGAAAACGCCGCAGGCGAAAACCGTGGCGCAGTGGCAGCAGCTGGGCGTGCAGGCCAATAATCCCGATGCGGCCAGCAACGGCGCACAGCGGGCATGGATTGTGACCCCGGAAGATGGCGACGGCCGTTCATTCATGGTTTATGACAATTTCCGCACTCTGATGCACTGGAATCGATCCTATTATTTCGCTATCAGTATTGGCACCATGGCCGATGCACTTGCGGCACAGTAAGCACTAAACTCATCACGACGTGCGCTGGCACGATGTCGGCGCCGCTCACCAACCAGGCAGGGGAAGAGTATGTATCAGCATCACAACTGGCAGGGCGCACTGTTAGATTTTCCGGCAAGTAAGGTCGTGTGCGTGGGCAGTAACTACGCTAAACATATTAAAGAGATGGGCAGCGCTACGCCGACTGAGCCGGTACTGTTCATCAAGCCGGAAACTGCGCTGTGCGATATGCGCCAGCCGCTATCGATTCCGCAGGGGTTAGGCGCGGTGCATCACGAAGTTGAGCTGGCAGTGCTGATTGGCGCGACGCTGAAGCATGCAAGCGTTGAGCATGTGGCAAAGGCGATTGCCGGCTACGGCGTTGCGCTGGATTTAACCCTGCGTGACGTGCAGGCCGGGTGCAAGAAAGCCGGTCAACCTTGGGAAAAAGCCAAAGGCTTTGATAACTCCTGCCCGCTCTCCGGTTTTATTCCGGTCAGTGAGTTTAACGAAGATCCTCAGGACGTGGAACTGAAGCTGGTGGTCAACGGCGAAGTGCGCCAGCAGGGCAGCACCGCGGACATGATCCATAAAATTGTGCCGCTGATTGCCTACATGAGCCAGTTCTTCACCCTGCGTGCGGGCGACGTGATCCTGACCGGCACGCCAGAAGGGGTCGGCCCGATGGTTTCTGGCGATAAGCTGCAAGTCTCCCTGGGCGGAAGAGGGGTTGCCACGCGCGTCCTGTAATCACCCGCCAAGGCGAGAACACTTGCAACTGAAGCCCAAACCCCTTATAAGGTTCGGGCTTTTACTTTTACTGGACGCCAACATGACTGAGACCCCTTTCTGGCAGCGTAAAACGCTGGAACAAATGAGCGACGAGGAATGGGAATCCTTATGTGATGGCTGCGGTCAGTGCTGCCTGAATAAGTTGCAGGATGCCGATACCGATGAAATCTACTTCACCAACGTCGCCTGTAATCAGCTGAACATCAAAACCTGCCAGTGCCGTAACTATGAAACCCGTTTCGAACTGGAGGAGGACTGCATCAAGCTGACGCGCGATAATTTGCCCACCTTCCAGTGGCTGCCGCCGAGCTGCGCCTATCGCGTGCTGGCTGAAGGCAAAACTCTGCCGCCGTGGCATCCGCTGCGCAGCGGTTCACGTGCCGCCATGCATGCCGCGCGTATTTCGGTGCGCCACATCGCCGTGCATGAGAGCGAAGTCGTAGACTGGGAAGAGCACATCATTAACCGTCCGCGCTGGTACGGCAAGTAGTACAGAAGGCGGAGGAGCAGAGCCAGCGGACGCTGGCTCTGGCAAGCTTAACGTGAGAACAGATCGCGTCTTTTCGGTTTAAACGCCTGGGCAATCAGCACCAGCACGCCAACCAGCAGGTAAGCCGCAAAGATCCCCACCAGCCACTGCGGCATCCCCAGCGTCAGAAACGACCAGGATTTCTCCGCGCAGTCACCTGAGGCGACAAATACCGACGGCAGCCATTTATCCAGCGGCAGCCACGTCGGGAAGCGAGCAGCAAAATCACAGGTGACAAACGGTGACGGATGCAGCTGGATCATCGTGTGTTCCCACGCCAGACGCACCCCTTCCCAGGCACTGTACAGCCAGATGACGATTGCCACCCAGCGCAGCGGTGTTTTTGGTGCGATGGCACCGACAATCCCTGCACCCATAATGCCAAACAGCGCGCAACGTTCATAAATGCACATTACGCAGGGTTTCAGCAGCATCACGTGCTGAAAATAGAGCGCTGTCATCTCCAGGGCAAAAGCCGTTAGCGCCATTAAAAGCCAGGCACCCCGGCCATAAGAGCAGCGATTCAGGTATCTCAACATAAGTCTGTCCGTGTAGTAGGCGTTGAAACGGCAGTGTAAACGAAAAGCGCCAGCATGCCAGCCTGCGTGAGAAAAATTTAAGCGGGAAAATGACTTAAAATAAACCCGTTAGTAAAAAAGTGAAGTTTTCAGCTTTCGAAGCCGACACGGAAAAAGAAGCCGATAAAGCGCCATCCGTTACCGGAAAAGAATCTCTGATTTTTGCAGATGATCGCTTTTTCCCCGGTAGCCAGGCTAGGTGAAGCCTGGGGCGTCTGGTATGATGAGCTGAAATTTTGCAGTCCTGAACGCAACGGAATTAGAACGCTATGGTCATTAAAGCGCAGAGCCCTGCGGGTTTCGCTGAAGAGTATATTATTGAAAGTATCTGGAATAATCGTTTTGCTCCGGGTTCTATCCTGCCTGCAGAGCGTGAGCTCTCCGAACTGATTGGCGTTACCCGCACCACGTTGCGCGAAGTGCTTCAGCGCCTGGCGCGCGATGGCTGGCTGACCATTCAGCATGGTAAACCGACTAAGGTGAACAATTTTTGGGAAACTTCGGGGCTGAGTATTCTGGAAACCCTGGCCCGGCTTGACCATGACAGCGTGCCGCAGCTGATCGACAATCTGCTCTCCGTGCGCACCAATATCTCTTCAATCTTTATCCGCCGCGCTATCCGCACCTATCCGGAAAAAGCCCGCGAAGTGCTGGAAACGGCCAATCAGGTTGAGGACCAGGCCGAGGCGTATACCAACCTTGACTACAATATTTTCCGCGGGCTGGCCTTTGCTTCAGGCAACCCGATTTACGGTCTGATTCTTAATGGATTGAAAGGGCTGTATACCCGCGTTGGCCGCCACTACTTCTCTAATCCGGAAGCGCGCCGTCTGGCGCAGGCGTTCTATCAGCAGCTGCTGGAAATCCTGCAGACTAAAAACTATGAGCTGATTGTCGACAGCGTGCGTGACTACGGCCGCCGCAGCGGCGAAATCTGGCACGCCATGCAGATCAGCATGCCGACCGACCTGCCGCCGGCGCGTCGCTGAAATTAAAAGGGACGACCAAAAAAGCGGTCGTCCCCTACAATTGTCCTCAGATAGCTGTTCCGGCACGCGGCGGACAGCGGTCTAAAATTTCAACGCTGCCGTCATCGTTCTGCTGCTCGAGATTGACATCAAAGCCCCACAGGCGGTGTACGTGTTTCAACACTTCACGACGGCTCTTGTCGAGCGGTGCCCGGTTATGCGGCACATAGCGTAACGTCAGTGAGCGATCCCCACGTAAATCAACGTCATAAACCTGAATATTCGGCTCCAGATTGCTCAAGTTATATTGAGCGGACAGCTGCTGGCGAATAGCCCGATATCCGGCTTCATCGTGGATAGCCGCAATCTCAAGGAAATTATTGCGGTCATCATCCATCACGGTAAACAGGCGGAAGTCACGCATCACTTTCGGTGACAGGAACTGGCTGATAAAGCTCTCATCCTTAAATTCGCGCATCGCGAAGTGCAGGGTATCCAGCCAGTTCGAACCGGCGATATCCGGGAACCAGTAACGATCCTCCTCCGTCGGCTCTTCACAAATACGTTTGATATCCTGGAACATGGCAAAGCCCAGCGCATAGGGGTTGATGCCGTTGTACCACTGGCTGTTATACGGCGGCTGGAACACCACGTTGGTATGGCTGTGCAGGAACTCCAGCATAAAGCGCTCGGATACTTTGCCTTCATCGTACAGGTGATTAAGGATGGTGTAGTGCCAGAAGGTCGCCCAGCCCTCGTTCATAACCTGAGTCTGCTTTTGCGGATAGAAATACTGGCTTACTTTACGCACGATACGCAGGCACTCACGCTGCCACGGTTCGAGCAGCGGAGCATTCTTCTCCATAAAGTAGAGAATGTTCTCCTGCGGCTCCGCCGGATAGCGGGTATTGGCGAAGTGGGTCTCCTCACGCTCGCGGCGCGGCAGGGTGCGCCACAGCATGTTAACCTGGCTTTGCAGATACTCCTCGCGGCTCTTCTGGCGGGCTTTCTCCTCCTGCAGCGAGATCTTCTGTGGGCGTTTGTAGCGGTCAACACCGTAGTTCATCAACGCATGACAGGAGTCCAACAGCCGCTCGACCTGTTCCACACCATAACGCTCTTCACACTGGGTAATATAGTTACGGGCAAAAATCAGATAGTCGACAATCGAGCTGGCATCGGTCCAGCTGCGGAACAGGTAGTTATTTTTGAAGAAGGAGTTGTGCCCATAACAGGCATGCGCCATAACCAGCGCCTGCATCGTCATGGTGTTTTCTTCCATCAGATAGGCGATGCAGGGATTGGAGTTAATGACGATCTCATACGCCAGCCCCTGCTGCCCATGCTTGTAACGCTGCTCGGTCTCAATAAATTTCTTACCGAATGACCAGTGGGCGTAGTTAATTGGCATGCCGACGCTGGAGTATGCGTCCATCATCTGTTCCGAGGTAATGACCTCGATTTGGTGCGGGTAGGTATCAAGGCGGTAAGATTTGGCGACGCGGTCAATCTCCTTGAGATACACATCAAGCAGGTCAAAGGTCCAGTCTGGTCCATCATCGAGTCGTTTGCTGTCCTTAATCGGAACGTCAAAGATCGTGGTCATAGCGCACCCCTTTTTATAAAACCGGTTTCTGGCGATACATCCGTAGCGGCAAAATGTCCGTTTTCATGTCAGCTTCACCCGCAGCCGTGCCGTGATGATAAGCCTGGAATTAAAACCAATATCTCAATGATAGTTCACTGTCTCTTATCCCTCTTGCGAAAACAATTGAAATTTTCGATACAAAATACAGCGTTGGGTTAAAAAAGGTTTTTACCTGAGGTTAAATGCAGAATAAGGCTGTTTTTTTAGAATAATATACTGTTTATCGTGAAAAGTTATGACGGGGATCGTTTGTGCTGATGTTTGCGCAATTATGCTATTTATTGATTATTACCTGCTTAAAAAGTGTCTTTGTTAGAGTTTTCAACTGAAATGATGGCGGCATCTTGTTTTTATTTCGGCATCAGGTAAAAAATATGTGAAATTTATCAGTGGAAGGATGAAGTGCTCTCTGGTTTTTTCATCCAGTTGATAACTAAAAATCCAGTGCATTGTTCTTTTCTAATTCTCGGCGAGGTGGTTATGCGTGTTGTCATTCTGGGCAGTGGAGTGGTTGGCGTGGCGAGCGCCTGGTATCTGGCACAGGCCGGGCATCAGGTGACGGTTATCGACCGGCAGCCCGGCCCGGCACTTGAAACCAGCGCGGGTAATGCCGGGCAGATCTCGCCGGGCTATGCTGCCCCCTGGGCTGCGCCAGGCGTGCCGCTAAAAGCCATTAAATGGATGTTTCAGCGCCATGCTCCGCTGGCGATTCGTCTGGACGGAAGCCGTTTCCAGCTCGAGTGGATGTGGCAGATGCTGCGTAACTGCGATATGCGCCACTATCAACAAAATAAAAGCCGCATGGTGCGCATTGCCGAATACAGCCGGGACTGCCTGAAGGCGCTGCGCCAGCAAACAGGCATTGCCTATGAAGGGCGCCAGGGCGGCACGCTGCAACTGTTCCGCACCGCCCAGCAGTACGAAAGCGCGGCCAAAGATATCGCCGTGCTGAAGGAGGCCGGCGTGCCTTACGAGCTGCTGGAAGCCGCGCAGCTGGCGCAGGCAGAACCGGCGCTGGCCGCCACGCAGCACAAGCTGACCGGCGGGCTGCGGTTACCTAATGATGAAACCGGTGACTGCCAGCTGTTTACCCAGCGGCTGGCTAAAATGGCTGCTGACGCTGGGGTAGAGTTCCGTTTCAATACCCCGGTTGACGGGTTACTCCAGGAAGGGAATAAGATTACCGGCGTGCAGTGTGGCGATGAGCGGGTGACGGCTGAGGCTTACGTCGTTGCGTTCGGATCGTATTCAACGGCACTGCTGGATGAGATCGTCAAAGTGCCTGTCTATCCGCTAAAAGGTTACTCGCTGACCATTCCAATTAAAGATGCAGATGCCGCGCCGGTCTCAACGGTGCTCGATGAAACCTACAAGGTGGCAATCACCCGATTTGACGACCGCATCCGCGTGGGCGGCATGGCGGAAATTGTCGGCTACAACACCAAACTACTGCCTGCGCGTCGCGGCACGCTGGAGATGGTGGTGCGCGATCTCTATCCGCAGGGTGGGCATATTGAGCAGGCGACGTTCTGGAGCGGGCTGCGCCCGATGACCCCGGACGGAACGCCGATTGTCGGCCGTACCCCATTGAAAAACCTGTTCCTTAATACCGGTCATGGTACTCTTGGCTGGACCATGGCATGCGGTTCTGGTCAGCTGCTGGCCGACATTATTTCCGGCCGCACGCCGGCGATTGCGGCTGACGATCTGTCCGTCATGCGCTATCTGCCGGGATATGCTCCGGCCGCAGCGACCACGCTGCACGGTGCCAATATTCGTTAATGCAGCCCAAGGTTATAAGTTATTCAAGGAGAGGAGAGGGTATGTCACGTCCGATTGTCGCAACGATTAATCGCGCCGCGTTGCGGCAAAACCTGGCAGTGGCGCGCCAGGCCGCCCGGAATTCGCGCCTGTGGTCCGTGGTGAAAGCCAACGCCTACGGACACGGTATTGAACGCGTCTGGGAAAGTCTGGCAGAGACCGATGGTTTTGCGCTGCTCGACCTCGAAGAGGCGATCCTGCTACGCGATCGCGGCTGGAGAAAGCCGATACTGCTGCTGGAAGGCTTCTTCCATCCCAGCGATATCGAACTGCTTGATCGCTACCGCCTGACCACCAGCGTGCACAGCAACTGGCAGATCAAAGCGCTGGCAGAGGCGAAACTCTCTGCGCCGCTGGATATCTACCTGAAAATGAACAGCGGGATGAATCGACTCGGCTTTCAGCCAGAGCAGGTGCACAACGTCTGGCAAAAACTGCGTTCGTTAGCTAACGTTGGCGAGATGACGCTGATGGCGCACTTTGCCGAAGCAGAGAGCGCAGAAGGCATCGTCGAGCCGATGCGGCGTATCAACCAGGCCGCGGAGGGACTGGACTGTGCGCGTTCGCTGGCTAACTCCGCCGCCACGCTGTGGCACCCAGAGACCCATCATAACTGGGTGCGGCCCGGCATTATTCTTTATGGCGCTTCCCCAAGCGGACAGTGGCAGGATATCGCCGGGAGTGGGCTGCAGCCGGTGATGAGTTTAAACACGGAAATAATCGGCATTCAGCAGCTGGCTGCCGGTGCCGCAGTCGGTTATGGCGCGCGCTATCGTGCCGCTGGCGAACAGCGTATCGGTGTGGTGGCCTGCGGCTACGCGGATGGCTACCCGCGCCACGCGCCGACCGGCACGCCGATCGTGGTCGACGGCACGTTAACACGCACCGTAGGGGCCATCTCAATGGATATGATCACGGTAGATTTAACGCCGTGCCCGCAGGCCGGTATCGGCAGCAAGGTTGAGCTGTGGGGCAATAACGTGAAGATTGATGACGTGGCGGCCGCTTCCGGCACCGTAGGTTACGAGCTGATGTGCGCGCTCGCCCGTCGGGTGCCGGTCGTCGTGGAGTAAACTTAGAGCGCGGTCAGCGTACCGCGCACTTTACGGCTCATCCGCCATGCGGTAAATGCCAGCAGTGCTCCGGCCACCATCATCAGCGCCAGTGCGGATTTCTCCGCCAGCGGCAGCGCCATCACCAGCAGTCCCGCAGAAGAACCCCCGGCCATCTGAATAAACCCAGCCAGCGCGGAAGCCACGCCTGCCTGCTGCTGATAAGGCTCCAGCGCATAGCTGGTGGCCGGACCGACGGTAAAGGCCAGACCCGCAACGGAAACCGCAACCGGGAGCATATACAGCGCCCAGTGGCTCTGCATACTTTCGGGGAACAGCATCACGCCAGCCATCAGCATCAGCGCGCCCAGCGTCATGGCCAGCGCGCCGCTCGCCAGGCAGATCGGGCGGCCCAGCTTGCGGATCATCTTATTGACCAGCACGCTCACCAGCATGATCCAGAATCCGTTCGCGCCAAAGGCAATCGAGAACTGCAGGGCACTGAGCTGGCCTTCGGTCATTAACACGTGCGGGGCGAGAGAAACGTAGGTCAGTACCATACCGAGCGCGCCCGCATTGGCAAAAGCAAAGGCGAGGAAACGCGGCTGGCGGAGGATCTGCCAGTACTGGCGCAGCGGCACTCCTTTGACTTTTTGCGTGTCGGCCGGTCGGGTTTCCGGCAGGAAGAAGATCACCAGCAGGCCAATAAACAGCGCATAGCCGGTCAGGAACCAGAAATTGGCGCGCCAGCCGAAAGCTTCAGCCAGAAATCCGCCGAGCATCGGTGCCAGCGCCGGGACAATGTTCAGTGCGCCATTCAGGAAGCCGTAAGCGCGCGCCGCTTCATCGCCATCAAGACGGTCGCGCACGCCGCTGAATGCCACCACGGCGGTGCAGCAGACGGCACAGCCCTGAATAATACGGGCGCTAAGAAACTGCGGCCAGCCCGTGGCGGTCGCGGCCAGCACGCTGCCGCCGACATACAGCAGCAGACCGATCAGCGCGATAGGCTTACGACCCAGATTGTCCACCAGCGGTCCGGCAATGATCTGCCCTAACCCCATAACCAGCAGAAACAGCGGGATAGTGGTCTGAATGGTGGTGACAGGCGTTGCCAGTCCGGCGGCGATATCCGGCAGCGTAGGTAAATAGAGGTCAATACCCAGCGGGGCAAGGAGCACCAGGCTGAGCAGTAGCAGCGTGAATTTTTGCATGGAATGGAGAGGTCCGAAGTAAAGCAAGCCGGACAGGGTAGAGATAACGCCGGGAAAAGAAAAGCAGAAAATGGCAAAAAGGGGAATTGAGGTGGCGATAGTCATGCCCGGCGGCACGGCATGACTATCGCAGACGGGCGTTACTGAGGATTAATAAGCACCGTCACGACGTAATACCACGCCTGCGGTTTTGAACAGAATGGCAATGTCGGTCCACAGCGCCCAGTTTTTAACATACCAGGAGTCGAAGTAGACGCGGGTGTCATAGTCGATATCGTTACGACCGCTGACCTGCCACAAACCGGTCATCCCCGGTTTAGCCATCAGGTAGTAGTCAACGTCACCGGCATAACGCTCCAGCTCGGCTTCAATAACCGGGCGCGGACCGACCAGACTCATTTCGCCGCGGATCACATTCCACAGCTGCGGCAGCTCATCAAGGCTGGTTTTACGCATAAACGAACCGATTTTGGTCACGCGCGGGTCGTTTTTCAGCTTGAAGTCTTTATCCCACTCGGCGCGGGCTTCTTCGCTGGTCGCCAGCAGCTTCTCCAGCACTTCTTTGGAGTTCATTACCATTGAACGGAACTTCAGGCATTTAAATTTCTTGCCGTCCTGGCCCACGCGCTCGTGACCGTAGATTGGGCTGCCGCCGTCACGGCTGACCATCCAGCAAATCAGGCCAAAGGCCGGGGCGAGCAGCAGCAGCAGCATTGAGGCCACTACGATGTCAAACATGCGCTTGAGGAAGCGGGAAGAGCGCTTTGCCAGATTGTTGCTGACGCGCAGCAGCATCACTTCATGACTGAAGATAAAGGACATGTCTGTACCATACAGCGGCACGCCACGCAGGGTAGGTACCACTGAGACCGAACGGCATTTTTTCTTCGACAGCAGCTTGAGCCACTTATCGCGGATTGCACGCTGGTCGTTCTCCATCGCCACGATAAACTGGGTGTTATCGAGGTCGACGGTATCCCAGACGATATCTTTATGGGTGATAACCGGAATGCCGTTAAAGCTTTCAGGACCGCTTTCACCGGCCGGTGCGACGAACGCTTTCACATCATAGCCCAGCAGCTCTTCGCTCTGTAATGCGGCATAAGCTTCCCGGGCATTTCTGCCCGAGCCGATAATGATGGTGTGCTTCTGCCACTGACCTGCTTTCAGAATGGCATTCTTCACGCATGAGCGCAGTAGCGGAACCAGAATCAGCGCGTAGATCCAGGTAAAACTCCACAGCATGCGGGAGAAATCCCATTTAGAAAACGCAATCAGGGCCAGATCCAGCAGCGAGAAAATCACCAGAGTTTTGATAATCTCTTTTAATTCAAACCAGAATGGCTTGCGATAAGTATAGTGGCGCAGTCGCATCCAGAACCAGGCGGTACACAATACTGACATGACGGACTGGGCAATAAAGCGCACTTCAACTTCCTGCGGTGGAATAAATATATCCAGATTACCCCAAATACCCTGCAGGGTGGCAGCAGAAAGGAACAGTGCCAGGTTAATCGAAAGTAAATCTGAAAAGCTTAATGCGACTTTCGCGATGACGTTTTTTCTTGTGCCGCTAAACGTGCGGCGACGGTCATTCAGTACCAGAGTACTTGCCATAATGCCTGCTCTCTTTTCATGAGGAATCAGTAACCTGACGGGAATAAAGCACGCGTCAAGGCGTCGCTACATCAAACCTTCACGGTTATCCGGACTGACTTTAATGTTTCTGTTGTGTGACAAAATCAGGGCAGCGGAGCGGTGATGAAAAAGGCCACCACGCAATTCCGTCATAATTGAAGAGATGAGTATGCAGGAGTTATTTGGCTTAGTTAATACGGGAAAATCCTAAAAGACGATGAAAAATCGAACAGGATAATTCTGAAAGGTAAAATAAGCGCAGCGGTAATTTAAAACTTAAAAAATGTGGTTATGACAATAAGATAACAATAAAGCCCCCGTTTGATGAAAATGAAAACCGCCAGCGGCAATTATGGCGGTTTTCGGATTATCCCTATCTCAGCGGCAAGCGAGAAATGACGTTACTCCTTCTCTTCCTGAACCCTTACGCCAATCTTGACGATCTCATTGGCTTCTTTTTCTGCCACGGTCCAGATCATATTTTTCCATTCAACCTGGTCCCCGACCACCGGCGCGCCGCCGATGATGCCGGATACCAGCTGGCCCAGCGTCTGCTGGCTGTTGGCCTCTTCATCCAGGTCGATGCCATAGATCTCTGACACGTCGTGCAAACGCGCATCAGCCTGCAGAATAAAGTCACCAAAGAAGCGCTGGTCGAGGGCGACAGGCGGCGACTGGCTGAACAGCTTACCGAGCGCAGGCAGGTCGCGCTCGCGGCCAATCACGCACAGTACATCGTTCTCACGCAGTCGCGTGCTGCCGGTGGGGTGCAGCAGCAGGTTATCGCGAAACAGCGCGGCGATGCGCGTTTCACGCGGCATCTTCAGGTCGCGCAGCGCCGCACCTACGCACCATTTGTCGGCGCTTAGCTGATAGACGAACTGCTCCCACGGATTCTCCGGATGGATGTCGAGGCCGACGCGGGAGATTGGCGAAGCCATGGGGGGCACAATCACCCTGGCTTTGCGCGCCGCCCAGCCCAGCGAGGTGCCCTGAACCATCAGCGACACCAGCACCACGAAGAAGGCGATATTGAAGAACAGCGGGGCGTGAGGCAATCCGGCCATCATCGGAAACACCGCCAGGATAATCGGTACTGCGCCGCGCAGCCCCACCCAGCTGATAAATATGCGCTCGCGAATATTAAAGCCGCGAAACGGCAGCAGCCCGATGATGATTGACAGCGGGCGAGCTACCAGGATCAGGCACAGCGACAGCAAAGTGGCAGGCAGCGCGATGTGCCACAGGTCGGTCGGGTTTACCAGCAGTCCCAGCACCAGGAACATGCCAATCTGGCTAAGCCAGGCCATACCGTCGAAGGTCTGCAGGATGCCGTGGCGATTGCGAATTGGGCGGTTGCCCAGTACAAAGCCGCACAGGTAGACGGCGAGGATACCGCTGCCTTCCAGCACGGTCGTCAGCGCAAAGACCAGAATCCCACCGCTGACCGCCAGCAGAGGGTAGAGGCCGCCCGCGAGAGAGACGCGGTTAATCATTTGCAGCAGCGCCCAGCCGCCGCCCAGCCCAAGCACGATCCCAAGGCCAAACTGCTGCACCAGATGCACCACAAACATCCAGCTCAGCCCGCTTTGCCCCTGCTGGATCATCTCAATCAGGGTGATGGTCAGGAACACCGCCATCGGGTCGTTGCTGCCGGACTCAATCTCCAGCGTGGCGCTGACGCGCTCGTTGAGACCTTTGCCGCCCAGCAGGGAGAACACGGCTGCAGCATCGGTAGAGCCGATAATTGCCCCGACGAGAAAACCGTTCATCAGATTAAGGTCGAACAGCCAGGCGGCAGCCAGACCGGTCAGCCCGGCGGTGATCAGTACTCCCACCGTTGCCAGCGACAGCGCCGGTCCGAGCGCCACCTTAAAGGAGCTGGCCTGAGTACGCATGCCGCCGTCCAGCAGGATGATGGCCAGCGCAAGGTTACTGATCAGATAGGCTGCCGGATAGTTGTCAAAGGCAATGCCGCCGATGCCGTCAATCCCGGCAAGCATACCGAGGGCGAGAAAGATAACTAATATCGGGATGCCCAGCTTAGATGAGAAAGAGCTGAGCAGAATGCTCGAAGCTACCAGCACTGAACCAATGATGAAAAGACTGTAGATCGCGCTGGCTTCCAATGGGCATTTCTCCTGTGAAGATTAAAACCTGTTTTTACAGTGTGTTGTAACAGCCGGTATAAAGTCAAAACCCGAAGGTCACTGATTGGCATTCTGAGGGTACTATTTTAGCCAGAATAAAATATCGCATAAAGTCATGAAACAAATGCTGATGAGTGCGATAAAAGGTCGCTTTATTTCGTGGATTGAAGCGAAAGGCGGGTAGTGAGGGGAAATCTGCCGCTTAAAGCGGCGTCGTCACCCTGGCACCAGGTGATTCTACGGGAAAAGGGTTGACCAGGCGACCGGTCAACCCGCTGGTTTAATAATTCTCTTCGGCCTGCTTGTGAAACAGCTCGCGGAATACCGGGTAGATATCTTCCGGCTCACGAATGTGCTGAATGGCGAAGTTATCAAACGTCGACTGCAGATGTTCATACTCACGCCACAGGGTTTGATGAGCACGCCGGGTGATTTCTATATAGCTGTAGTAACGCACCACCGGCAGGATGTTTTTTGCCAGGATCTCATGACACAGCGGCGAGTCATCGGCCCAGTTGTCGCCATCGGAGGCCTGTGCGGCATAGATATTCCACTGCGCCGGGTCATAGCGCTCTTTAACCACTTCATCCATCAGTTTTAACGCGCTGGAGACGATAGTGCCGCCGGTCTCCTGCGAGTAGAAGAACTCCTGTTCATCCACTTCTTTCGCCTGAGTGTGATGACGGATATACACCACATCCACGTTCTTGTAAGTGCGGCTGAGGAACAGATACAGCAGGATATAAAAGCGCTTCGCCATATCCTTGGTAGCCTGATCCATGGAACCCGAAACGTCCATCAGGCAGAACATCACCGCCTGGCTGGAGGGCTCCGGGCGCTTCTCGAAGTTCTTATAACGTAAGTCAAAGGTGTCAATAAACGGCACGCGTTTAATGCGCGCGCGCAGTTCGGCAATCTCTTTACGCAGCCGCTCTTCTTCGAGCAGCTGAGCCGGTTCGCTGTTCTCCACTTTCAGCAGGGTGGCTTCCAGTTCGCCCAGCTCGCGCCGCTTGCCGGCGGTCATGGCGGTGCGCCGCGCCAGAGAGTTTTGCAGTGACCGCACCACGCTGATGTTGGCTGGAACGCCGTTAGCGGTGTAGCCGGCGCGGTGGGTTTTATATTCATTCATCTGCCGGTGCTGATTTTTCTTCAGGTTAGGCAGTGCCAGATCTTCAAACAGCAGGTCGAGATACTCATCTTTCGAGATGTTGAAGACAAATTCATCCTGTCCCTCACCATCCTGTCCGGCATTTCCCTGACCGCTACCGCCGCCACCGCCGCCGCCCTGCGGGCGCTCAACGCGGTCGTTTTGGACAAAGTGGTCATTACCTGGATGAACGCGATGACGCTGGCCGCCGCGCCCCTGGTGGAAACTCGGTTCATTGATATCTTCAACAGGAATAGAGACGGATTCGCCGCTTTCAACGTCGGTAACCGAACGCTTATTAATGGCCTCGGAGATCGACTGTTTGATTTGCGACTTATAGCGGCGCAAGAAGCGCTGGCGGTTCACCGCGCTCTTGTTTTTGCCGTTAAGACGCCGATCGATAAAATAGGCCATAGCTCCCCCAAACAACGTTGCAATCCGGGTCAGGGACCGGCCCTGACCCGATTGGATGCGACTTTCTGGTTACGACGATTTTCTCACGCGCAGATACCATTCGCACAGCAGACGTACCTGTTTGCGGGTGTACCCTTTTTCCATCATACGGTCGACGAAATCGTCGTGTTTCTTCTGTTCGTCGGTCGACGTTTTGGCGTTAAATGAAATGACCGGCAGCAGCTCCTCAGTATTCGAGAACATTTTCTTCTCGATCACGGTGCGCAGCTTCTCGTAGCTGGTCCAGTTCGGATTACGACCATTGTTATGCGCCCGGGCGCGCAGCACGAAGTTGACGATCTCATTACGGAAGTCTTTCGGGTTACTGATCCCGGCTGGCTTCTCAATTTTCTCCAGTTCGGCATTCAGGGATTCACGGTCAAACAGCTGGCCGGTGTCCGGATCGCGGTACTCCTGATCCTGAATCCAGAAGTCAGCGTAGGTGACATAGCGATCAAAAATGTTCTGGCCATATTCGGAGTAGGACTCCAGATAGGCAGTCTGGATCTCTTTGCCAATGAACTCGGCGTATTTCGGGATCAGATAGCCTTTCAGATGCTCGAGATATTTCTCTGCCTGCTCCTGTGGGAACTGCTCACGGTCAATCTGCTGTTCCAGCACGTAAAACAGATGCACCGGGTTAGCTGCTACTTCGACATGGTCAAAGTTAAACACGCGCGACAAAATTTTGAAGGCAAAGCGGGTAGATAACCCGTTCATTCCCTCATCGACGCCAGCGTAATCACGATACTCCTGGTAAGACTTCGACTTAGGGTCGGTGTCTTTCAGGCTTTCACCATCATACACGCGCATTTTTGAGTAGGTGCTGGAGTTTTCCGGCTCTTTCAGGCGCGACAGGATAGAGAAGCGTGCCAGGGTTTCCAGCGTGCCGGGCGCGCAAGGTGCATGGGTCAGCTCACTGTTGACCAGCAGTTTCTCGTAGATTTTTATCTCTTCAGAAACGCGCAGGCAATAAGGCACTTTGACGATGTAGACACGGTCTAAGAACGCTTCGTTGTTCTTGTTATTACGGAACGTTACCCACTCAGATTCGTTCGAGTGCGCAAGGATAATCCCGTTAAATGGCAGGGCGGAGATACCTTCCGTCCCGTTATAGTTCCCTTCCTGGGTGGCGGTCAGCAGCGGATGCAGCACTTTAATCGGTGCTTTAAACATCTCGACGAATTCCATAATCCCCTGGTTAGCACGGCATAACGCGCCTGAATAACCGTAAGCATCCGGATCGTTCTGGGCGTGGTTTTCCAGTTTACGGATGTCGACTTTACCCACCAGTGCGGAGATATCCTGGTTGTTTTCATCGCCCGGTTCAGTTTTGGCAATCGCCACCTGTTCCAGAATTGACGGCCAGACTTTCACCACTTTGAAGCGGGTGATGTCACCGCCAAATTCATGCAGGCGTTTAGCCGCCCACGGCGACATGATGGTGCCAAGATAACGGCGCGGGACGCCATACTCTTTATCCAGAATATGGGCATCTTCCTGCGGGTTAAACAGGCACAGCGGATGGTCATTAACCGGGCTGCGCTCGCCGTCAGCGGTCAGCACGTAAATGGGTACGCGCTGCATTAAAGATTTTAGCCGCTCAGCCAGTGAGGATTTACCGCCACCGACCGGGCCGAGCAGATAGAGAATTTGTTTCTTCTCTTCCAGCCCCTGCGCCGCGTGCTTCAGGTAGGAGACGATCTGTTCAATCGCATCCTCCATACCATAAAACTCTTCGAACGCCGGGTAGCGTGCGACCACACGGTTAGAGAACAGTCGGGAAAGGCGTGGCTCCAGGGCGGTGTCCACCATTACTGGCTCACCGATAGCCATTAACAGTCGTTCCGCCGCGTTGGCGTATGCACTGCGATCCTGCCGGCAAACCGCAAGGAACTCCTGCAGTGTGAACTCTTCGTCCTTGGCAGCTTCATAACGCTGACGATAGTGATCGAATATATTCATGGCGATGCCCGTCCTTTCGTTTTTAGCACAGGTACCAGGAGCCTAATTGGGGTCAGCCCCTGAAGGAACTTGTTAATGAGTACAGCAACCCTTATGCCAACCTGACTGTTTTAGCGGAAAACACAATTTTTTTTGGTTACTCTGCTCGTCAAAATTTAGCGTCTTACAATTAAGCGTAGATCGCATTTAGGAAATTTCCTGAACCGCTCGACATTTTCAATGAAATTTCAATAACAAAGTCATTTTGTCACTAAGCGCTGGCCTTAACTGATGCGGGCTGAGGCGGTTTTCGTCAGAACAATGGTCAATTTTTAACAGTTCAATTGATTCTAAGTGCTACCAGTTGTGTAAATATCTGACTAACAATCCACTTACTGTTTAAACTATTACGCTGATTGTTATATTTATGGAACGGATAAATTGTGAACCATTTCAAAGTTACCGCGCTTGCTGCCTTTTTACCTCTCTGTTTTGCGGCACCCTTCGCACAGGCGAACCCACTGACGCTGGGCGCTTCACTGCTTTATAGCCAGAGCCCATATAAGAGCGGCCAGGACCGTTATTACCCTGTTCCCATCGTCAATTATGAGGGCGACAGTTTCTACATTCGCAGCCTGCAGGCGGGTTATTACCTGTGGAAAGACAGCCAGGATCAGCTGTCATTAACCGTGCTGGGTTCCCCGCAGAACTTCGACCCGGATGATGTGGATGATGGTGATATGAAGTCGCTGAATAAGCGTCATATGACTCTGATGGGCGGTGTGGCTTATCGTCATAGTGCCGACTGGGGTATCGTGCGTACCACGTTGGTTGGCGATATGCTCGATAACAGTAACGGAATAATCTGGGATCTGACCTATCTGTACCGCTTCGAATTTGGCCGTTTCAGCCTGACGCCGGGCATCGGTGCGCTGTGGAACAGCTCGAATCAGAACGACTACTATTACGGGATTTCCTCTGCTGAATCTCGCCGCAGCGGTCTGGACAGTTACGATCCTGACAGCAGCTGGAGCCCCTATCTGGAAGTGACCGCCGGCTGGAAAATTGCCGACAGCTGGAATGCCACGCTTTCAGGCCGCTACACCCGTCTGGGCAGTGATATCAAGGATAGCCCGATGGTGGACCAGGATTCTCAGGTTCTGCTATGGACCGGAGTCAGCTATACCTTCTGACGCTGCAGGTATGCACTGATAAAGGGCGCTCTGCGCCCTTTTGCACATCTGTAGCGCACCAATAAAGTGCATGGAGATTGCGATGAGCCGAATTGTTACCTTTGCTGATGGAACCCCCTTGCCTGCGATTGGACAGGGGACCTGGTATATGGGGGAGAGCCCGGATTTGCAACGCCAGGAAGTGAGCGCATTACAGGCCGGACTGGATTGCGGGTTAACGCTGATTGATACGGCTGAAATGTATGCTGACGGCAGGGCGGAAGAAGTGGTTGGCGTGGCGCTGAAACAGCGCCGTGACCAGGCGTTCGTCGTGTCAAAAGTTTACCCCTGGCACGCCGGGCAGTTGGAGGCGATTGAAGCCTGCGAGCGCAGCCTACAACGTCTGCAAACGGATTATCTCGATCTCTACTTGCTGCACTGGCGCGGCAATATCCCGCTGGAGGAGACGCTACGGGCAATGGAGCAGCTGCAGAGCCAGGGCAAAATTCGCCGCTGGGGCGTATCCAATTTTGACGTCGAGGATATGCAGGAGCTGCTGGCTGAAGAGGGCGGAGAGCATTGCGCAACTAATCAGGTGCTGTACCATCTGGCCTCACGCGGTATTGAGTATGATCTGCTGCCGGAATGTCAGCAGCGGGCAATGCCGGTGATGGCCTACTGCCCGCTGGCACAGGCCGGAAAATTGCGCAGCGAGCTGATGCAACACCCGACGCTACGCGATATTGCACAACAAAAGGGCATCAGCGTCGCTCAGCTGCTGCTGGCATGGGCAATCCGCAAAGAAGGGGTACTGGCCATTCCTAAAGCCAGCACTATTGCCCATGTGCAGGAGAATGCGGCTGCACTTGAGGTGACCTTATCCAGTGCGGAGCTGGCGCTGATTAACCAGGCTTACCCGCCCCCGGTCAGCAAAATGCCGCTGGATGTGGTGTAAGGAGCGGCGTTAGCCGCCCCTGAGCGATTAAACTTTGCTACGCACCCGGAAGGTGGTTGCCAGCCGCGCCGGGTTTTCTCCGGCACTTTTCATCGCGCTGCTGACGTGGGCGGTTTCGACGCAGACCATGGTTTGATAGCCGTCATTCGCCATATCCCCCATGCTGCATGAGAGTTCAGCCCCCGGGTTCCACGTGACAACGTCACTATGATGATGGTGGTAGACCTCAACAACGCGCTGACCCGCCTTGTCGTTAATGACGCTGCAATCCGCTGGCGCGGTATAGATGCGGTCAATGCGCTGCGGATAGGTCTGCTTACCGTCGTCTGAATGCCCCTCAACGCCGTTATTAACCTTATCGATAAAGCGGTTGCCAAGCCCGCTCACCTCTACGCCCTGAATATCCGCGACTGCAAAATAGCTGTGCAGGGCCGCAGTCGCCTCAAAGTCACCGTGGGCTTCCAGCTCAATTTCGCAGCGGTCGCTGAAGCGGAAACGGGCAAACAGGGTGAAATCATGCGGCCACAGCTTCTTAGTCTGTTCGTTGCTTTCCAGCACCAGCGTCAGCACCACGCTGTCAGCATTCTCATCGTGGGCGGAGAGTTTCCACGGCAGGTTACGGGCGAATCCATGCGCAGGTTCACCGGCAGGGCCGAACCATGGCCAGCAGATCGGGACGCCGCCGCGAATGGCTTTCCCGCTGTTCCACGCGGTTTTGTCGCTGAGCCAGATGACCGGCTTCTCGCCTGAAGGCTGCCAGGCAATCAGCTGGGCGCCCTGCAGGGTGACGGCAGCGCGGACTTTAGGATGGGTGACGACGATTGTCGGCAGTTCACCTATCTGGCGCTGGGTGATGTAGGGGCTAATTTGGTTAATGACCGGCAGTGAAAAAAGTTTCTCGTTCATGAGTCAGCCTTCTGAAATTTAACCATAAAAAAAGGGCGACTCACGTCGCCCTCAGATTCTCTCGCGTCGCTTATTTAGCGATGTGAGCAACCAGGTCCAGGACCTTGTTGGAGTAACCAGTTTCGTTATCGTACCAGGAAACCAGCTTAACGAAAGTGTCGCTCAGTGCGATACCGGCTTTCGCATCGAAGATTGAAGTCAGCGTTTCGCCGTTGAAATCGGTAGAAACAACTTCGTCTTCGGTGTAGCCCAGAACGCCTTTCATTTCGCCTTCGGCAGCAGCTTTGATTGCAGCACAAATTTCTTTGTAAGATGCAGGCTTAGCCAGACGTGCAGTCAGGTCAACAACGGAAACGTTAGGGGTAGGAACGCGGAACGCCATACCAGTCAGTTTGCCGTTCAGCTCAGGGATCACTTTACCTACGGCCTTAGCAGCACCGGTAGAAGAAGGGATGATGTTCTGGGATGCGCCGCGGCCGCCGCGCCAGTCTTTGTGAGACGGGCCATCAACAGTTTTCTGAGTCGCGGTGGTTGCATGCACAGTGGTCATCAGGGCTTCAACGATACCGAACTTGTCGTTGATCACTTTAGCCAGTGGTGCCAGGCAGTTGGTGGTGCAAGATGCGTTAGAAACGATATCCTGGCCAGCGTATGACTTGTGGTTCACGCCCATAACGAACATTGGGGTGTCATCTTTAGATGGGCCAGTCAGAACAACTTTCTTAGCGCCAGCTTCGATGTGTTTACGGGCAGTTTCGTCGGTCAGGAAGATACCGGTCGCTTCTGCAACCACATCCACACCGACTTCATCCCACTTCAGGTTAGCCGGATCGCGCTCAGCGGTAACACGGATGGTTTTGCCGTTAACAACCAGGTGGCCGTCTTTGACTTCCACGGTGCCGTTGAAGCGGCCGTGAGTAGAGTCATATTTCAGCATGTAAGCCATGTACTCGGCGTCCAGCAGATCGTTGATGGCAACGATTTCTACATCAGAACGTTCCTGAGCAGCACGGAAAACAATGCGACCGATACGGCCAAAACCGTTGATACCTACTTTGATAGTCATATATTCCACCAGCTTGTTGATAGTGAATAAAAGGTTGGCTGTAAAATTACAAAAACCTTACCAGGCGTCAAGCGGAATCGTGTCAATTGTTGCGACAAATCAAACTGTCGAGCAGGAATTATTCGACACAAAACCTATTTCTTGACCCGCGAACTACATTGATATTGGGATACTGTGCCCGAATATAAAGGGATGGTCGATCCGAATGGTGATCTGCATCACAGTTTGAGATATGACAGAATTCTCTCAGCGCCCGGACGCGAAAAATTCACCTGATCTTGTTAAGTATTTGTTAGAATACTCAGCGATCTTTTCAGAACAACACTGCCAGAGAGTCTAGCATGGCTAATGAAAATACACCTTTCTCACCCGAAAATGAGTTGAACGAGATGCAGCGCTACGTCACCCAGCAGCGCGGCACCGAACCTCCGTACTCCGGTAAACTGTTGCATAACAAAGACCAGGGCATATACCACTGTCTGGTGTGCAAAGCTCCGCTGTTCCTGTCGGGCAGTAAATATGATTCCGGCTGCGGCTGGCCGAGCTTCTATGAACCCTACAGTGATGAAGCTATTCGCTATCTGGAAGACGATTCCCACGGTATGCAGCGCGTTGAGATCCGCTGCGGCAGCTGCGATGCCCACCTGGGGCATGTGTTCCCGGACGGCCCGCAGCCGACCGGAGAGCGCTTCTGCGTGAACTCTGCCTCGCTGAGCTTCACCGACGAAGACGGCAACAGCACTCGGGGGTAAGGCATAATGGAACTGGATGAAATGATTGCCAGCATGACGCCGGAAGTGTATCAGCGTCTGGCGACGGCGGTAGAAACCGGCAAGTGGGCTGACGGCGTGGCATTAACCGCAGAGCAGAAAGAGAACAGCCTGCAGCTGGTGTTGCTATGGCAGGCGCGTCACAACGATAACCCGCAGCATATGAGCGTGGCGAAGGGCGGGGAGATCGTGACCAAGAGTAAGAAACAGCTGAAAGAAGAGTTTGGCATTGGCGATGACGACGTCACGCAAATCACGCTGCAGTAAATTATTCCTGCAGGAATAATTCGTACAAAGAATCGCCGGCCCGGTCTGCTGACTGCCCGGCGATTTTTTTATCCCTTCAGAGGATCACCGCTCCGGCGTTGGCCATCTCTTGCAGCGCTTTCTGGCTGTCATCCGGCCTAAGGTTGACACCACGGCAGCCTGCGGACACCAGCGTCACCTGATAACCGAGTGCCAGCGCATCCAGCACGCTGTATTTCACGCAGTAGTCCGTTGCCAGCCCCATTACCGTCAGTGAGGTGACTGCGTGCTGCTGCAACCACGCGTGCAGATGCGTCTGCTGACGCTGCCCGTTGTCAAAAAACGCGCTGTAGCTGTCAATCTGCGGATTTTCGCCTTTACAGATCTGCGTGCTAATCAGCGAGCGGTCCAGCTCAGGATGCAGCTCGGCGCCTGGGCTGTGCTGGATAGCGTGATCCGGCCACCACACCTGGGGTAAACCATGCAGTTCACCCACGGTGCCGGGGATATTACCCGCCGTGGAGGCAAAACTACCGTGCCCGGCAGGGTGCCAGTCGAGCGTGGCGATGACCGGCTCACCGCGCGCGCAGAACTCAGCCGCCAGCCGATTAGCCACCGCGATAGTCTGGTCGCCATCGGCCACCGCCAGCGCGCCGCCCGGACAGAAATCATTCTGTAAGTCGATGAGTAACAGTGCCTGACGTGCGCTCATACCACTCTCCCCGGGTTAATCCTGAGTTAATTCACCGCGCAGGTTCTGCGTCATAAGCTGGCGGATCTCTTCACTGCTCAGATCCTGGCTCAGCAGGAAGTGCAGCTTGGTCAGCGTGGCTTCCACGGTCAGGTCAGCTCCGCTGATCACACCGGCGTGTGCCAGGGCATTGCCGGTGGCGTAACCGCCCATGTTCACTTTGCCGGACATGCACTGGGTCAGATTAACCACCACGATACCACGGTCAGACGCTTCCTGAAGTTCGCGCAGGAACTCTTTATTCTGCGGCGCGTTACCGACGCCGTAGGAGCGCAGGATCAGCGCTTTCACCGGCTGCTGCAGGAAGTTACTCACCACTTCTGACGAAATCCCCGGGTAAATCGTCACCACGCCAATCGGCTGCGGCGTAATGGGATGAACGATCAGCTCACCGTTGCCGGTCGGGGCCGCTGGCGTATTGAGGCGGCGAATATGGATACCAGCTTCCAGCAGCGGGGCCAGGTTGGGCGAAGCGAAGGCGTTAAAGCCATCGGCGTGCGCCTTAGTGGTGCGATTACCGCGGAACAGGGTGTTGTTGAAGAACAGCGTCACTTCATTGATCGGGTAGTTTGCTGCGACAAACAGCGAGTTAAGCAGGTTCTGCTGCCCGTCAGAGCGCAGCTGCTCCAGCGGGATCTGTGACCCTGTCACGATGACCGGCTTCGCCAGATTCTCCAGCATAAAGGAGAGCGCAGAGGCGGTGAACGCCATGGTGTCGGTGCCATGCAGGATCACGAAACCATCGTAGTTATCATAGTTCTGGCGAATATCATCCGCAATCGATTGCCAGTCCTGCGGCGTCATGTCCGAGGAGTCAATCAGCGGGGCGTATTCGTGGATGGTGAAATCTGGCATTTCCGGGCGATGGAATTCTGGCATATTTGCCAGCTGATTTTGCAGGTGGCCGGAAACAGGGATAAAGCCGTGTTCGGAACGCTGCATGCCGATGGTACCGCCGGTGTAGGCGACATAAATCGATTTCTTTTGCATTGGTTAACTCAGGGCTTGCCGAAAAGGCGCAGTATAAGGGGAATTGTCAGGAAAACCAGCCCGACCAGAGATGGCCGGGCCGTTTAGTGCGTTAACTCACTACTTTACATCGCCACAGGTCAGGCAGAATGCATAGCGATTTTGCGGATCGTTGAGATTATCCAGCAGGCCTGGCTGCTTCTTCATCGCGGCCATGACGTCGAGCATCGGGGCAGGCAGATAAGCGCGCAGCGCCGCAGGCAGTGCTGCCTGTGCAGAAGCATCAACCTGGCTGAACAGCACGTCGATCATGCTCGGTTCATCCTGATACCAGTTCAGCTGTGGCTGCTGGATCTTCGCCAGCTCGGCAGCTTTCGCCACCGCGTCGTCGAAATCACCCAGCGCATCCACCAGACCGTTCGCTTTGGCATCGCTGCCGGTCCAGACGTGACCCTGTGCAATCTGATCGATCTGTTCTGGCGTTTTGTTGCGTGATTTTGCCACCAGACCAAGGAAGTTTTTATAGCCGTTTTCGATGGTCAGCTGCATCAGCTGCTGAACTTCCGGCGGCAGGGCTTTGGTACTGGCGACATCCGCCAGCGGAGACGTTGCCACGCCGTCGGTATGCACGCCGATAGCATCCAGTGAGTTCTCCACGGTGTTGATCACGCCGAAGATACCAATAGAGCCGGTCAGCGTATTCGGGCTGGCAATAATATAGTTAGCCGGAGTGGAAACCCAGTAGCCGCCAGATGCCGCCATGCCGCCCATGGAAACCACCACCGGTTTACCCGCGGCTTTTGCCGCCGCCAGCTCTTCACGGATAGTTTCAGAAGCGGTCACGCTGCCGCCAGGGCTGTTGACGCGGAACAGAATGGCTTTGATCTTCGGATCGAGGCGCGCTTCACGAATTTCCAGCGCGGTGGTATCACCCCCGACGCTGCCCGGGGTCTCTTCGCCGTCCATAATCGCCCCGTTCGCCACGATCACCGCGATATTGCCGTCGGTGGTTGGGGTGTTTTTCAGCGGATAGTCATAGATGCTGGTGCCGTTGTAATCCTTCGCCTCTTTATCCCAGCCAAAGGTTTTCACCAGCTGCTGGTCGACCACTGAAGGTGAGGCCAGCTCATCCACCAGCTTACTGTCTTTGGCGTACTGCGCGCTGTCGCCGCCCACTTTGTTCAGACCATCGAGCACGCCCTGAGCGCCAGGGAATACCTGATTGGCAGTGATCTGACGGTTTGCCGCCAGCGTATTGACATAGTTCTGCCACAGCTCGCCAACCCAGCGGCTGTCGGCATCGCGCGCGGCAGGGGACATATCATCACGCAGGAACGGCTCTACCGCCGATTTGTAGGTACCGACGCGGAACACGTGCGAGCTGACTTTCAGCTTGTCCAGCAGGGTTTTGTAATAGAGGCTGTTGGTGGCAAAGCCGTGCAGATCGACGGTGCCCTGCGGCGAGAGGGTGATCTTGTTGGCGAAGCTGGCGAGGTAGTACTGTGCCTGGCTGTAGCTGTCGCCGCTGGCATAGATTGGCTTGCCGCTGTCGCGGAACTCACGCAGCGCTTTACCAATATACTGCAGCGACGGCTGGTCAGCGCCCGCAAAGTTGTGCAGGTCGAGCACCATGCCGGTAATTTTATCGTCGTCTTTCGCCTGGCGAATGGCATCCACCACGTCGAACAGTGAGTTCTCTTTCAGACGATCGCTGCTGGCGCCTAACAGCTGTCGGCCAATCTTACTCAGCTTGTTGCTGACGGAAGGTTTATCTACCACCACGCCGCTGAGATCGAAGATCAGTGCGCCTTTCTGCACTTCAGCCGGTGCATTGGCGCTGCTGACGTGCAGCCAGATACCCACGCCAACCACGATCAGCAGAATAAGGAAGAGATTAAGGATAAATTCGCGAACAAAATTCAGGACTCGCCATGTCCACTTAAAAATGCCAGCGATCATTCGCCATAACACGCGCATAGATACTCCAGGGTCGCAATGAAATGCCAGAAGCAGAGGTCCGGGCAGGAATAGCACACATCCTAATTAGCAAGGGGGCAATTGTCAGCATGAAAAAGCGCAATGCTGTAACAAAACATCATCCTGTGCTAGTTTTTGCGGGATGAGAATCACTATCACAGGAGGACATCATGGACGCTCTGGATTTACTGGTTAATCGTCGTTCCGCATCACGGCTGGCAGAACCTGCGCCGACAGGTGAAGCGCTGGAGAACATTCTGCGCGCAGGTATGCGCGCGCCGGATCACGGCACTTTGCAGCCGTGGCACTTCACTATTGTCGAGAATGAAGGGCGCGATCGCCTGAGCGCGCTGCTGGAGAAGGTATCGCGAGATGCGCAGCTGGAAGAGAAAGCTATCGATAAGGCAAAAAATGCACCCTACCGCGCGCCGATGATTATTACGGTGGTCGCGCGTTGTGAAGAGCACCCGAAAGTGCCGCGCTGGGAGCAGGTGGTGTCGGCAGGATGTGCCGTGATGGCGATGCAGATGGCCGCTGCCGCACAGGGCTTTAACGGTATCTGGCGCAGCGGGGCGTGGACCGAAGATGAAGCGGTGCGCAGCGCGTTTAACTGTCGCCCTCAGGACGCCATCGTCGGCTTCCTGTACCTGGGAACCCCGCAGCTGAAATCATCCACCACCGTGTTAGCGCCCGACAGCGCCCCGTTTGTCAGTTATTTCTGAATGACATTTTCGCTGTTAGCAGGCAGGGTTGTGAGCGGCCCTGCAATTCGCCGGGATAATGAGCAAACAACGGGCAGAATCGTCGGTTAGTCTTATCACTCTCTGGCGAAAACGCTACCATGACTTCCGGTGAAGCTAACAGGGAACAGATCTTCATGAACTTAGATAATGTCCGTCTGACTCAGTACAGCCACGGCGCAGGCTGCGGTTGTAAAATCTCGCCTGCGGTGCTGGATACCATTCTGCACAGCGACCACCCGTTACGTAAGGACCCGCATCTGCTGGTGGGTAACGAAACCCGTGACGACGCGGCCGTATACGATCTCGGCAATGGCACCGCAGTGGTCAGCACCACCGACTTCTTTATGCCGATCGTGGATGACCCTTTTGATTTTGGGCGCATCGCCGCGACCAACGCCATTAGCGATATCTGGGCGATGGGGGGCAGACCGATTATGGCGATCGCCATCCTCGGCTGGCCGGTTAACCAGCTGCCGCCGGAGGTTGCCCGTAAGGTGATCGAAGGCGGGCGCAGCGTCTGCGAGCAGGCGGGGATTACCCTGGCGGGCGGGCACTCTATCGATGCCCCGGAGCCGATCTTCGGCCTGGCGGTCACCGGCGTCGTGGCCACCGATCAGGTGAAGCGCAACAGTGAAGCACGGGCAGGATGCCGCCTTTTCCTCACTAAGCCACTGGGCATTGGCGTTCTCACTACTGCCGAAAAGAGATCTCAGCTCAAGCCGGAGCATCAGGGGCTGGCGACGGCCACCATGTGCCAGCTCAATCAGATTGGGGCCGAGTATGCCGGTGAAGCGGGCGTCAGCGCGATGACCGATGTCACCGGCTTTGGTCTGCTCGGCCACCTCAGTGAGATGTGCCAGGGTGCCGGCCTGCATGCCGACCTGTGGTACAGTGCCATCCCGCGTTTGCCCGGAGTGGATGAATATATCGCCGCAGGCTGCGTGCCGGGCGGTACCGAAAGAAATTTCGCCAGCTACGGGCAGCTTATCGGCGCCATGACGCCCGCGCAGCGCCAGCTTCTCTGCGACCCGCAGACATCGGGCGGGCTGCTGCTGGCAGTACTGCCGGAAGCAGAGGCTGCGGTGCAGGCGATTGCCGCCGCGCAGCAAATTACACTCACCCCGATTGGTGAACTCCTGACGGCTCAGGCCGGAAGGGCCGTTATTGAAGTCAAACCCTGAGCAGGAACTCACCCCAGCATGCGTTTGTTTATTGCCGAAAAACCCAGCCTTGCCCGCGCGATAGCGGACGTTCTGCCTAAGCCGCACCGTCGTGGCGACGGCTTTATCGCCTGTGGGCAGGATCAAATGGTGACCTGGTGCGTAGGCCACCTGCTGGAACAGGCGCAGCCTGACAGCTACAACAGCCGCTTTGCCCGCTGGTCGCTGGCCGATTTACCGATTGTGCCGGAAAAGTGGCAGCTGCAGCCGCGTCCGTCGGTGGCAAAGCAGCTCAACGTGATTAAAGGTCTGCTGGAGCAGGCCAGTGAAGTGGTCCATGCCGGTGACCCGGATCGTGAAGGTCAACTGCTGGTGGATGAGGTGCTCGACTACCTGACCCTGCCGGCAGAAAAGCGGGCGAAAGTGCAGCGCTGCCTGATTAACGATCTCAACCCGCAGGCGGTTGAACGCGCCATTGGCCGCCTGCGTGAAAACCGCGAGTTTATTCCCCTGTGCGTCTCCGCGCTGGCGCGCTCGCGTGCAGACTGGCTTTACGGTATCAACATGACCCGCGCCTACACCTTACTGGGGCGCAACGCGGGCTATGACGGTGTGCTCTCCGTTGGGCGCGTTCAGACCCCGGTGCTGGGGCTGGTGGTACGGCGTGATGAAGAGATTGAGAACTTTGTCGCCAAAGACTTCTTCGAGGTCAAAGCGCATATCGTCACCCCGCTGGATGAACGCTTCGTGGCGCTGTGGCAGCCGAGTGACTCCTGCGAGCCTTATCAGGATGAGGAGGGCCGCCTGCTGCATCGCCCGCTGGCCGAGCATGTGGTGGCGCGTATCGACGGCCAGCCCGCGCTGGTGACCAGCTATAACGACAAGCGTGAAAATGACACTGCGCCGCTGCCGTTCTCGCTTTCGGCGCTGCAGATTGAGGCCGGCAAGCGCTTTGGCCTCAGCGCGCAGGCGGTGCTGGATACCTGCCAGCGCCTGTATGAGACCCACAAGCTGATTACCTATCCACGTTCCGACAGCCGCTATCTCCCTGACGAGCATTTCGCCGGGCGTCATGCGGTTTTGAATGCAATCAATGTTCATCAGCCGGACCTGACGCCTCCCGCTGATTTCAATAGCGATCAAAAAAATCGCTGCTGGGACGACAAAAAAGTCGACGCGCACCATGCGATTATCCCGACTGCGCGCAGCAGCAAGGTCAACCTGTCGGATAACGAGCAGCAAATCTACCGTTTGATTGCCACCCAATACCTGATGCAGTTCTGCCCGGATGCGGTGTACCGCAAATGCGTGATCGAGCTGGATATCGCCGGAGGCAAGTTTATCGCCAAAGCGCGTTTCCTGGCTGAGGCTGGCTGGCGTGCCTTACTCGGCAGCAAGGAGCGGGATGAGGAGAATGACGGTACGCCGCTGCCGGTGGTGGCCAGGGGGGATGAGCTGCTGTGCGAGCGTGGCGAAGTGGTCGAGAAGCAGACCCAGCCGCCGCGCCCGTTCACTGACGCTACGCTATTATCGGCGATGACCGGTATTGCCCGCTTCGTACAGGATAAAAATTTAAAGAAAGTGCTGCGTGCGACCGATGGTTTAGGTACGGAGGCAACGCGCGCCGGGATTATCGAGCTGCTGTTCAGACGCACCTTCCTGTTTAAGAAGGGGCGCTATATTCACTCCAGCCCGGCCGGACGCGCGCTGATCCATTCACTGCCGGAGATGGCCGCGCGGCCAGATATGACCGCGCAATGGGAGTCAACGTTGACTAAAATCAGTGAGAAGCAGTGTCGCTACCAGGACTTTATGCACCCTCTGGTGGAAACGCTGCACAGTTTGATCTCCCAGGCCCGTCAGCAGCCCGCCGCACATGCGTTTCGCGGCGTTACGGCTCCGGCAACGGTCGCCAAGAAAAAACCGCGACGTAAAGCGGCGAAGGAAAAGGAAAGCGAGTAATGAAAATGCATCTGGCACTGACACTGCTGCTGGCCGTTAGCTCATCGGCAATGGCCGAGCGCTATATCAGCAGCGGGCAAGGGCATGGCAACAGCGGCGGCAATAACGGTAACGGCGGCGCTAATGCGGACGTGGTAGTCGATATGCCGCCAGAAGTCTGGACGCAGGGGCAAAACAACAGCCAGCCCTGTAACCGCTGCTGCATCTATGAAAACCGCAACTATACGGAAGGGGCGGTGCTGAAGAGTGAAGGGGTACTGTTGCAGTGCGCGCGCGACCCGCAGTCGCTGGGCACTAATAATCTTATCTGGCGCATCGTCAAATAAACTCCCTTCCTCTTTCACGCTGCAGGTGTGTTGGCTGCCTCTATTCCCCAGGTCACTGACTCAGGTAAGCTCCCGGGGATTTATTCAGTTGCCGCCTTCCTGCAGCGCGAAATCTAATGGGGATTAGAACAATCAGTAGCTAAACTGGGCCCAGATCGGTGCGTGATCGGAGGGCTTTTCCATCGCGCGAATATCGTAATCAATCCCGGTTGCTATGCAGCGCTCCGCCAGCGGCTTGCTGGCCAGCACCAGGTCAATGCGCAGGCCGCGGTTATCGTCAAAGCCTTTTGAGCGGTAGTCGAACCATGAGAAGCGGTCGTTAACTTCGCTGTTCTGCGCGCGCCAGGTATCGACCAGGCCCCAGTTCATCAGGCGGTCCATCCATTCGCGCTCTTCCGGCAGGAATGAGCACTTACCGGTGCGCAGCCAGCGCTTGCGGTTATCCTCGCCAATGCCGATATCCAGGTCGGTGCTGCTGATATTCATGTCGCCCATAATCAGTACCTGATTTTCCACTTTCTGCTGCTGCTCAAGGTAGCTTTGCAGGTCGCGATAGAACTTCTCTTTCGCCGGGAATTTGGTCGGATGGTCGCGGCTTTCCCCTTGTGGAAAATAGCCGTTAATCACGGTGAGCGGGCCGGCTGGCGTTTGAATGTCCGCCATAATGATACGGCGCTGGGCGTCTTCGTCATCACCCTCGAAACCGCGACGCACGGCGATCGGCGGCTCTTTCGTCAGCAGTGCCACGCCGTAATGCCCTTTCTGACCGTGATAAAACACGTTATAGCCGAGTTTCGCCACGTCCTCGAGCGGGAACATGTCATCGTGAACTTTGGTTTCCTGCAGGCCAATCACATCTGGCTGATGCTGTTCGACAATAGCGGCAAGTTGATGAGGGCGAGCACGCAGCCCATTGATATTAAAAGAAACAAATTTCATAGCGCAGGCCATTTAGCGTCGGAAAAGATGGCGGAATGGTAGCAGAAGTCGGGGCGAGAAAGAAATATTGCTGCGATAGATGATGCAATCAGTAGGTGTACGAAGGGGGAGGAGATGTCGAAATGGTGGTGGGGGAAGGATTCGAACCTTCGAAGTCGATGACGGCAGATTTACAGTCTGCTCCCTTTGGCCGCTCGGGAACCCCACCAGGGGAAGCGTGTTAACAAGTGCAAATTCTCAGCCGTGGAAGGATTACTGCGTCGCTGCGCTCCTTGCCCTCCGGGCCGCCACAAGTGGCGTTGTCTCACTGCGTTCGACTCGAACCTCCGATGTCGAAGCTCCTCATCCTTCCCCGTGGGGAATATGAAAGCGTGAAACTCATTTTTAAATATGAAAACTATCTAAAAATGGTGGTGGGGGAAGGATTCGAACCTTCGAAGTCGATGACGGCAGATTTACAGTCTGCTCCCTTTGGCCGCTCGGGAACCCCACCACTGGCCTTACTGCTGTGCTTGTTAAGCGGGGCGCATCATATCAGATGAACTGACGCTGTAAAGCCCCGTTTAAGAGAAAGCGTTGCGATTGCCGTTTTTTTGCCCGCGCTGCTGTTTTGTCATACAAAACAGCAGCATCCGGCTTACAGGATGATGGTGCGGTTGCCGTAAACAAATACCCGCTGCGCCAGCACCTGGTAAAGTGCGCGGCTCAGCGCATTCTTCTCTACGTCACGCCCGGCACGCATCATATCTTCTGCGGTATAGGTATGATCGACGTGGATAACATCCTGCATGATGATTGGGCCTTCATCCAGATTGTCATTCACGTAGTGCGCTGTCGCACCGATGATCTTCACGCCGCGTTCATACGCCTGGTGGTAGGGACGAGCACCAATAAAGGCAGGCAGGAAGGAGTGGTGAATATTGATGATCTGGTTCGGATAACGCTGCACAAAGGCCGGGGTCAGCACGCGCATGTATTTTGCCAGTACCACATAGTCTGGCTGATAGCGGTCAATTTCCGCCGCCATGTTATTGTCGTGCTCTTCGCGGGTTAAGCCTTCGTGACTGACCAGGACAAACGGCACATCGAAACGCTCAACCAGCGTACGCAGCGTTTCGTGATTACCGATCACCGCCGCAATTTCAACATCCAGACCACCGTAGGCGCTTTTCATCAGCAGATCGCCAAGGCAGTGCGCCTCTTTGGTCACCAGAATAACAATACGGCGGCGGCCCGCTGGCTGCAGCTCGCGCACTGAACCAGCCGGCAGCGCGCTGTCAAGGTCGGCCAGCAGCGTGGTGTCGTTGAAAATGCCTTCCAGCTCGGTGCGCATGAAGAAGCGCCCGGTGCGGTGATCAACAAACTCATTATTCTGTACAATGTTCAGTTCGTGCTTGTAGCAAATATTGGTGATTTTGGCGATCAGCCCTTTTGCATCCGGGCAGATGGTCCGTAAAACTTTTCGTTGCAGTGTTTGCGCTTGCATTGCGATGGTAATCCTGTCGATACAATTGGGAAATCAGGGGTCAAGAGTGACCGCAGCATTTCTTGTATTTCTTGCCGGAGCCACATGGGCACCGATCGTTGCGCCCGATTGGCGGGAAGGTTCCGTCGATATAGTACCAGCGTTGCTCCTCGCGAAGAAAGCGTGAACGTTCATGAATAGAGCGTTCGCGCTGATTTTCAGAGAACCTGGCAAAAAAAGTCACATAACCCTGTTGGCCATCCGCGATAACTTCGCTGCTTAATACATTCAACCCGAGCCATTCGGTGTGGGCAAAACTCTCTTCTATACTGGCTGCAAAAGCAGAGGCTTGACATGACGGGTGCCAGGTTGCAACCAGGTAACCCACATCCTGTTTGACATAAGCACAGTAGCGCGAGCGCATTAATGCTTCTGGATGAGAAGGTTGCGCCGCACCGCTTAGAAACGGCTGGCAACATAGGCTATACTGCGATCCGCTACCGCACGGACAAAGTTCAGACACGTAAACTCCGATTAGCTAATAACAGGGTTAAAATTTTAGGCATCATGATAACCGGGCAGCATCGGTGATGCCATTTTGTTAGTGAATTTCATGCCAGAGGGTGGAATGAGACAGGTTAAAATCGGGCTAGCGCTGGGGTCGGGTGCCGCAAAGGGATGGGCACATATCGGGGTGATAAACGCTCTTGAACGCGCTGGCATCCGTATCGACGTCGTGGCCGGATGCTCCGTAGGTGCCCTGGTCGGGGCCGCATATGCCACGCAGCGACTGACGCTGATGGAGCGCTGGGTGCGCTCATTCAGCTACTGGCAGGTGATACGCCTGATGGATTTTTCATGGCAACGTGGTGGGCTGCTGCGCGGTGAGCGCGTGTTCAGCCACGTGCGTGAGCTGATCGGCAAAAATAATATCGAACAATGCGGTTTACCTTTCGGCGCTGTGGCGACTAACCTTAGTACCGGCCGTGAGCTGTGGCTGACGGAAGGCGACCTGCATCAGGCCGTGCGCGCATCCTGCAGCATGCCCGGTTTACTGGCACCTGTGAGCTGGAACGGTTACTGGCTGGTGGATGGCGCGGTGGTCAACCCGGTGCCTATTTCCCTGACGCGTGCGCTGGGCGCTGATATTGTGATTGCCGTGGATTTGCAGCACGATGCGCACCTGATGCAGCAGGATTTGCTGTCAGTGACGCCAGAATCCGGCGATGAGCATCCTCAACCGCAGCCTGACAGCTGGAGCGGCCGCCTGCGTCAGCGCATTAGCAACCTTAAGCTACGTAGAGTAAATCACACACCCGGCGCCATGGAGATTATGTCTACCTCTATCCAGGTGCTGGAAAATCGGTTGAAGCGCAATCGTATGGCGGGTGACCCACCAGATGTGTTGTTACAACCCTTCTGCCCACAAATTTCTACCCTGGACTTCCACCGGGCTGAAGAGGCCATTGAAGCGGGGAGACTGTCCGTTGAGAAAAAAATGGATGAATTGTTACCTCTGGTTCGCGACAGGCAACAATAGCGTGGTCAAAAAGCGACGACTTCAGCCAATTCTGAGAGGCGCAAAGAGCGTTTATAGACCACTATTGAGGTATCTGTTATGCAGGGGGAAGCAATGGAAAAACCATTAAGTGGAAAACATATTCTCATCGTTGAGGACGAAGTCGTTTTCCGTTCCCTGCTGGATAATTTCCTCACTGCGCTCGGTGCGGTGGTCACGTTGGCTGATGACGGTATACACGCACTTGAATCCCTGAGCCGTACTCTGCCGGACTTGATGATCTGCGACCTTGCCATGCCACGTATGGACGGTATCAAACTGGTGGAGCATCTGCGCAGCAAGGGAAACACATTGCCCATCCTGGTTATCTCTGCCACGGGAAATATGTCGGATATCGCCCACGTGCTGCGTCTGGGCGTGCAGGATGTGCTGCTCAAGCCGGTTAAAGATCTTGCTCGCCTGCGTGAAGCGGTGTTCGAGTGCCTCTATCCCTCAATGTTTACGTCTAAAGTGGAAGAGGACGAACAGCTGTTTCAGGACTGGGACGCGCTGGTCAGTGACCCGCAGGCTGCCGCCAAGCTTCTCAAGCAGCTGCAACCGCCGGTGCAGCAGACAATCGCTAACTGTCGCATCAACTATCGCCAGCTGACGATGGCAGAGCAGCCGGGACTGGTGCTTGACGTGGCGGCATTATCGGAACGCGATCTCGCTTTCTATTGTCTCGATGTCACCCGTGCCGGTGATAACGGCGTGCTGGCCGCACTACTGCTACGCGCTCTGTTCAATGGACTGCTGCAGGAGCAGCTTTCCGGTCAGGGGCAGCGCCTGCCCGAGCTGGGCGGCCTGTTAAAGCAGGTCAATTTGCTGCTGCGCCAGGCCAATCTGAAAGGTCAATTTCCACTGTTGGTGGGCTACTACCATCAGGGGTTAAAGAATCTGATCCTCGTTTCTGCTGGTTTAAACGCCACTCTCAACATTCATACCCACCAGATCCAGCTGAGCAATGGTGTCCCTCTTGGCACCATGGGCAGCACACATCTTAATCAAATCAGCCAGCGGTGTGATGCCTGGCAGTGTCAGGTTTGGGGCGCCGGAGGCCGACTGCGCCTGATGTTGTCTACGGATTAACCGCTGCTTCACTATTTTCATCTGGCCCTGGAAGACAGGGCCAGAGATAAGCTTTACACTTGGGTAATAGTCTTAATTTGCACTGAAAAGGTTTATCCAGGATAAATCCGCGTGGGTTCAACTGGTATACTCAACTCGTTTTTAACTCGACATATCAAGTAATAACTTGAACGGCCTAAAGAGAGGTACTTAGATGTCTGCCTATAAGTCCAAAGTAAAAAAAGCGGTTATCCCTGTTGCTGGTTTGGGAACGCGTATGCTGCCAGCCACCAAAGCTATTCCAAAAGAAATGCTGCCGCTGGTTGATAAGCCGTTAATTCAGTATGTCGTTAACGAGTGTATCGCTGCTGGGATCAACGAGATTGTGCTGGTTACGCACTCTTCTAAAAACTCGATTGAAAACCACTTCGATACCAGTTTCGAGCTGGAAGCGATGCTGGAAAAACGCGTTAAGCGCCAGCTGCTGGAAGAGATTCAGTCTATCTGCCCACCGCACGTCACCATCATGCAGGTTCGTCAGGGTCTGGCGAAAGGCCTGGGTCACGCGGTTATGTGCGCATGGCCAGTGATTGGCAATGAGCCCGTTGCGGTGATCCTGCCGGACGTTATTCTCGACGAATATGAGTCAGACCTGTCGAAAGATAACCTGGCTGAAATGATGAAGCGCTTCGACGAAACCGGTCACAGCCAGATCATGGTTGAGCCAGTCGCTGACGTGACTGCTTACGGCGTAGTCGACTGCCAGGGTGCAGAGCTGAAGCCTGGCGACAGCGCACCAATGGTGGGTGTGGTTGAGAAGCCAAAAGCGGACAAAGCGCCGTCTAACCTTGCGGTTGTTGGTCGCTACATTCTCTCTGCGGACATCTGGCCACTGCTGGCGAAAACCCCTCCGGGCGCCGGTGATGAGATCCAGCTGACTGACTCCATCGCCATGCTGATGGAAAAAGAGACCGTAGAAGCTTATCACCTGAAAGGTGTGAGCCATGACTGCGGCAACAAGCTGGGCTATATGCAGGCCTTCGTTGAATACGGTGTGCGTCACAACACGCTGGGCAGCGATTTTAAAGCGTGGCTGGAAAGCACCGTAGGCAATAAAAAGTAAGTTTAATTTCTAACCGGGACAATTCAATGAAAGTCACCGTATTTGGTATCGGCTATGTTGGTCTGGTTCAGGCTGCGGTTTTGGCCGAAGTCGGACATGACGTTCTTTGCATCGATGTCGACGAAAATAAAGTCGAGAATCTGAAGAAAGGGATCATTCCTATTTTTGAACCGGGCTTGACGCCGCTGGTTATGCAGAACTATGAGGCCGGACGCCTGAAGTTCTCCACTGACGCAGCAGCTGGCGTTAACCACGGGGTTATGCAGTTTATCGCGGTGGGTACGCCGCCTGATGAAGACGGTTCAGCGGACCTGAAATATGTTACCGCCGTGGCGCGTACCATTGCTCAGCATATGCAAGAGCATAAAGTGGTGCTCGACAAGTCGACTGTGCCAGTGGGTACGGCTGACCGCGTGCGTCAGGTAATGGAAGAGACGTTGAAAGGGCGAGGCGTAGAGCTGACCTTTGACGTGGTCTCCAACCCTGAGTTCCTGAAAGAAGGGGCAGCAGTCAGCGACTGTATGCGTCCTGAGCGTATTGTTATCGGTACGGATAACGACGAAGTGGTTGAACTGCTGCGCGAGCTGTATGAGCCGTTTAACCGCAATCACGATCGCATGATCCTGATGGATATTCGTAGTGCTGAGTTAACCAAGTATGCAGCCAACTGCATGCTGGCGACCAAAATCAGCTTTATGAATGAAATCTCTAACCTGGCTGAACGCCTGGGTGCAGATGTCGAAAAAGTGCGTCAGGGCATTGGCTCCGATTCACGCATCGGCTACTCATTCATTTATCCCGGCTGTGGCTACGGCGGCTCCTGCTTCCCGAAAGATGTTCAGGCGCTAATCCGTACCGCAGAGCAGATCGGCTACAAGCCACGTCTGCTGCAGGCGGTTGAAGACGTCAACGATTCGCAGAAGACCAAACTGCCGACGTTTATCAAGCGTCATTTCGGTGAGAATTTGCAGGGCAAAACCTTTGCGCTGTGGGGGCTGTCATTTAAGCCAAACACCGACGATATGCGTGAAGCTTCCAGCCGCGTGCTGATGGAGTCACTGTGGCAGGCGGGCGCAACCGTGCAGGCTTTCGATCCGGAAGCGATGGATGAAGCGCAGCGTATCTACGGTCACCGCAGCGATCTCAAGCTGATGGGAACCAAAGAAGCTGCCCTGCAGGGCGCAGATGGCCTGGTGATCTGTACCGAATGGCAGAACTTCCGCGCACCTGATTTTGACGTGATTAAAAATGCTCTAAAAGAACCCGTGATTTTTGATGGTCGTAACCTGTATGATCCAGAAAGAATCAGCAAGCGCGGTTTTGTTTATTATGCAATCGGCCGCGGAGCATCTCTTCAAACTGCATAATAAATGAGGGTAGTATGAAATATCTGGTTACCGGCGCAGCAGGCTTTATTGGCTTTCATGTCACCCAACGTCTGTTGGCTGCCGGTCACCAGGTTGTCGGTCTCGACAACCTGAATGACTATTACGACGTTAATCTTAAGACAGCCCGTCTTGACCTGATTAAAAACCACCCCGAATTCACCTTTGTGAAAGGCGATCTCGCCGATCGTGAAGGCATTGCCGAACTGTTCCGCGCTCAGCGCTTCCAGCGTGTCATTCACCTCGCCGCGCAGGCGGGCGTGCGTTATTCATTAGAGAACCCACTGGCTTATGCCGACGCCAATTTAATTGGCCATCTCAATATTCTGGAAGGGTGCCGCCATAACCAGGTTGAGCATCTGTTATATGCATCATCCAGCTCGGTGTATGGATTAAATCGTAAGATGCCATTCTCAACCGACGACTCGGTTGACCACCCGGTATCGCTGTATGCCGCGACCAAAAAAGCCAATGAGCTGATGTCCCATACCTATTCACATTTATATGGTATTCCTACCACTGGCCTGCGCTTCTTCACCGTTTATGGTCCGTGGGGGCGTCCGGATATGGCGCTGTTTAAATTTACCCGTGCGATGATTGCGGGTGAAAAAATCGACGTCTATAACCACGGCCAGATGCGTCGCGATTTCACCTATATTGACGATATTGCCGAAGCTATTCTGCGCTTACAGGATGTTATCCCACAGGCGGATATTAGCTGGACGGTTGAAAGCGGCAGCCCGGCAACCAGCTCTGCGCCTTACCGCGTATACAATATCGGCAACAGCCAGCCCGTTACGCTGATGTCGTATATCGAAGCGCTGGAGAGTGCGCTGGGGCAGACTGCGCAGAAAAATATGCTGCCTATGCAGCCGGGTGACGTGATGGAAACCAGCGCCGATACCAGCGCATTATATAAGGTGATCGGCTTCAAGCCGCAGACGTCAGTCGAAGAGGGGGTGGCGCGCTTTGTGGCGTGGTATAAAGATTTCTACCGCGTATAAGCCCACCAGCCCAAAGAAAAAGGAAGCCGTGATGGCTTCCTTTTTTTCTTTGCCTGGTGGCTGTAACAAAATGGGACGAAACGCCCCATTAAATTTAAGTCTAAAGAACCGGAGGTTGAGCGAAATTACAGCAGAAAGTCTTCCAGCTTCTTGCCTTGCTCTTCAATGGCTTTTTTGATTACGGCAGGTGTACGGCCCTGGCCGGTCCAGGTTTTGCTTTCGCCATTCTCATCGACATAAGAATATTTTGCCGGGCGCGCTGCACGCTTAGCTTTACCAGGGGCTTTAGCCGCAGCCAGAGTAGACAGTAATTCATTCGGGTCAATACCGTCTGCAATCAGCATATCGCGATACTGCTGCAGTTTACGGCTGCGTTCTTCAACTTCAGCCTGTGCCTGGCTCTCTTCTTCGCGGCGTTCGTTAACCACTACTTCCAGTTTTTCCAGCATTTCTTCCAGCGTTTCCAGGCTACATTCTCTCGCCTGAGCACGCAGCGTGCGGATATTGTTCAGGATTTTAAGTGCTTCGCTCATTGTCCAATTCTCTAAATTATATTGATGGGTTACTAATGCTCGATAATAATAGTGTCCGGCTATAAGAACTGCAATAGTTAATTTTGTAAGAAAAGTAGAAGTGCTAATAGTCAGGAATCTCTGACATGATAAAAGGCGATAAAATATGATTCACTGGCTAAATATCCTGCTGTGAAAAGAAGGGTGATGGTATGGAAACAGTGAATTCCATATCATCAGAAAATTGAAAAATCCTGTTAAGTTGTGCTGAAGCCACCTGTTCAACCACTATTTCTTCGGGTTATTGCAGGCGTGAAGGCTCTCGCTGCGGCGGTTTATGGTACACTGCCGCCATCTTGGTGATTCGGAGTAGGGGCTGATGGCTCAGCTATATTTCTATTATTCCGCGATGAATGCTGGAAAATCGACGGCTTTGTTGCAATCTTCTTATAATTATCGTGAGCGCGGCATGCGCACTCTGGTGTATACCGCAGAGATCGATAATCGCTTCGGCGCGGGTAAAGTGAGTTCGCGTATCGGCCTCTCTTCCCCAGCAAAATTGTATAATAAAGACACGTCGTTGTTTGCTGAGATAAGTGCTGAGCACCAGCGGGAAACCGTTCACTGCGTGCTGGTGGATGAAAGCCAGTTTCTGACGCGTGAACAGGTTAAAACATTATCCGAAGTGGTGGATGTTTTAGATATACCTGTACTTTGTTATGGCTTACGTACAGATTTTCGCGGCGAGTTATTTATCGGTAGCCAATACCTTTTAGCCTGGTCAGATAAACTGGTTGAATTAAAAACCATCTGCCACTGCGGCAGAAAAGCCAGCATGGTATTAAGGCTCGATCAGGACGGTAAGCCCTTTAAAGAAGGGGAGCAGGTGCAAATTGGCGGTAATGAGCGCTATGTATCCGTCTGCCGTAAGCATTACTACGAAGCGTTGGAGAGTGGTTCACTGCACGCCATTTATGGCAGCAAGGGGCCGGAGTAATAGTGATCTGCCGCGGCGGTTAACGCAAAGAAATGTGCCGTCGATATTTCACAACTCTATAAGCGTCTCTTAATATTTCCTGATAAAAAAACCCGCCAGCTTTATGGGGTCAGTTCAAGCTGGCGGGTTTTTATTCTCACACTCGGGCTTAACGTTTCACTTTCTTTTCAACTTTCCTGGCTTCGACGGGCGCAGCGGCCACGGCTTCGGCAATGTTAGCGAAAGGTTCAACATAATCGCGGCCGTAGAAGCTATCCAGCATGATCTGTTTCAGTTCAGCAATCAGCGGGTAGCGTGGGTTAGCGCCGGTACACTGGTCATCGAAAGCATCATCAGCCAGCTTATCGACTTTCGCGAGGAAGTCCGCTTCCTGCACGCCTGCTTCGCGGATGGACTTAGGAATACCCAGTTCCGCTTTCATCCCGTCCAGCCAGCTCAGCAGCTTCTCAATTTTCTGTGCGGTACGGTCGCCCGGTGCACTGAGGCGCAGGTGATCGGCGATTTCAGCGTAGCGGCGGCGCGCCTGCGGGCGGTCATACTGGCTGAAGGCCGTCTGCTTGGTTGGGTTATCGTTGGCGTTGTAGCGAATCACGTTACAGATAAGCAGCGAGTTCGCCAGACCGTGTGGAATGTGGAACTCTGAACCCAGCTTATGCGCCATCGAGTGACAGACCCCAAGGAAGGCGTTAGCAAACGCGATACCGGCGATAGTCGCGGCATTGTGTACACGCTCACGCGCCACCGGGTTTTTCGCCCCTTCACGGTAGCTGGCCGGCAGGTTTTCCTGCAGCAGTTTTAGCGCCTGCAGCGCCTGACCGTCGGAGTATTCGTTAGCCAGCACCGAGACGTACGCTTCCAGCGCGTGGGTTACGGCATCCAGACCACCAAAGGCGCACAGTGACTTCGGCATATCCATCACCAGGTTGGCATCCACAATCGCCATATCCGGGGTGAGGGCATAGTCAGCCAGTGGATATTTCTGACCGGTGGCGTCGTCGGTCACGACCGCAAATGGCGTAACTTCTGAACCTGTACCTGAAGTGGTGGTGACGGCAATCATCTTCGCCTTCACGCCCATTTTCGGGAATTTATAGATACGTTTACGGATATCCATGAAGCGCAGTGCCAGCTCTTCGAAATGCGTTTCCGGATGTTCGTACATCACCCACATAATTTTCGCCGCATCCATCGGCGAACCCCCGCCCAGGGCGATAATCACGTCCGGCTTGAAGGAGTGCATCTGTTCAGCACCTTTACGCACGATGCTCAGCGTTGGGTCAGCTTCCACTTCGAAGAAGACTTCAGTTTCCACCCCGCGCGCTTTCAGCACGTTGATGATCTGGTCAGCGTAGCCGTTGTTAAACAGGAAGCGGTCGGTGACGATAAAGGCGCGTTTGGCTCCGTCGGTGGCCACTTCATCAAGGGCAATGGGCAGTGAACCACGGCGGAAGTAGATAGACTTAGGAAGTTTATGCCACAACATATTCTCAGCTCGCTTGGCCACGGTTTTCTTGTTAATCAGATGTTTGGGTCCGACGTTTTCAGAAATCGAGTTGCCACCCCACGAGCCGCAGCCCAGCGTCAGTGACGGTGCGAGTTTAAAGTTGTACAGGTCGCCGATCCCCCCCTGAGAGGCCGGAGTGTTGATCAGGATGCGCGCTGTCTTCATTTTGTCGCCGAAGAAGTTAACGCGTTCACGCTGATTATCCTGGTCAGTGTACAGGCAAGAGGTATGACCGATACCGCCCATCGCCACCAGCTTCTCAGCTTTACTTACCGCGTCAGCAAAATCTTTGGCGCGATACATCGCCAGAGTCGGTGACAGTTTTTCATGAGCAAAAGGTTCCGACTCATCGACCAGTTTCACTTCACCAATCAGGATTTTAGTGTTGCCCGGGACGCTGAGGCCGGCCATTTCAGCAATTTTCACCGCAGGCTGACCGACGATAGCGGCATTCAGCGCGCCATTCTTCAGAATGATATCCTGAACCGCTTTCAGCTCGCTGCCCTGCAGCATGTAGCCACCGTGGCTGGCAAAGCGCTCGCGCACCGCCTCATAAGCGCTGTCGACTACAATAACTGACTGCTCAGAAGCACAGATTACGCCGTTATCGAAGGTTTTCGACATCAGGATAGAAGCCACGGCACGTTTGATGTCCGCCGTTTCGTCAATCACTACCGGGGTATTACCTGCGCCCACGCCGATAGCCGGTTTGCCGGAGCTATAGGCGGCTTTCACCATACCCGGGCCGCCCGTGGCGAGGATAAGGTTAATATCAGGGTGGTGCATCAGCTGGTTAGACAGTTCAACGGAGGGCACATCGATCCAGCCGATAATGTCTTTGGGTGCCCCGGCCGCAATGGCGGCCTGCAGTACGATATCGGCCGCTTTGTTGGTGGCATCTTTCGCACGAGGATGCGGCGAGAAGATAATCCCGTTACGGGTTTTCAGGCTGATCAGCGCTTTAAAGATAGCGGTAGATGTTGGGTTGGTTGTCGGGACAATCCCGCAGATGATGCCGGTGGGTTCCGCGATAGTGATGGTGCCGAAAGTGTCATCGGTTTCAAGAATACCGCAGGTTTTTTCGTCTTTGTAGGCGTTGTAGATGTATTCAGAAGCAAAGTGGTTTTTGATCACTTTATCTTCGACGATACCCATGCCAGATTCGGCAACGGCCATTTTAGCCAGTGGGATACGGGCATCAGCAGCTGCTAATGCCGCAGCCCGGAAGATTTTGTCTACTTGTTCTTGAGTAAAGTTGGCGTATTCACGCTGGGCTGTTTTAACACGTTCAACAAGTGCGTTAAGTTCAGCGACATTAGTAACGGCCATAATGCTCTCCTGGAAAGTTAAACTCTATTAGTAAACAAGTGAGAACGAGTAAGTATAGTCATGGCTGGTTATCGGGCCGTATTAGGGCGGGCCAACCTGCTAAACAGGTTCTTCCGGGTTTACTGAAAGAGTCTGCGCTCTGCACGCGCTGTGGGTCACTTTCGGTAAGTTACTAACTCCTTTTGGTAACACTGAGCATAGCGCTTGTACTGGGGGCAAATAATGATTTGGATCATGTTTACTGGTGGCTGACACCTTTCAGCCTGTGATTAGAAGATGACCAGTTTCAAACTATCGCAAACCTGGCGTCGAAAGTTGAGAATAAGTTTCATCTGCTAATCTTCAGCGTCGTAATGGCGATATCCACTGCCTGCGGCGCAGCATAATGGCGTGATATTCCAGGGGGCGGGGGATAGTCATTATCACGGATTTGAATTACATTAGCGCCCATCAATCAGCCCAACAGGAGCATGGTGTGAATCCTGCACTTTTAGACCTCTCTGGATATATTAAATTTTTCGTTGGCCTGTTCGCCCTGGTCAACCCGGTGGGGATCATTCCTGTTTTTATCAGCATGACCAGCTATCAGGTTCCGGCAGCGCGCAATAAAACCAACCTGACTGCCAACCTGTCCGTGGCGATTATCCTCTGGACGGCGCTATTCCTCGGCGACGGCATCCTGCACATCTTCGGGATCTCTATCGACTCATTTCGTATTGCGGGCGGCATTCTGGTCGTCACCATTGCGATGTCGATGATCAGCGGCAAACTGGGCGAAGATAAGCAGAATAAACAGGAGAAGTCAGAAACGGCTAACCGGGAGAGCATCGGGGTCGTACCGCTGGCGCTGCCGTTGATGGCGGGACCGGGGGCGATCAGTTCGACGATTGTCTGGAGTACGCGCTACCACAGCTGGCAAAACCTGCTGGGCTTTAGCGTGGCGATCGCGCTGTTTGCCTTCTGCTGCTGGCTCTGCTTTCGCGCTGCACCGTTAATGGTCAGAGTGTTGGGGCAGACTGGAATTAACGTGGTGACCCGTATTATGGGATTGCTATTGATGGCGTTAGGGATAGAGTTTGTGGTGACCGGGATAAAAGCGTTGTTCCCGGGGCTGGTCAACTAGCCTGTTTTAATTCTGAAATAATCATATTAAAGCGCATATTCTGCGCTTTTTTTATCTATGCATTCTTGTGGTGCACTATATCAGGTCAACTTACCGTGCAGCTGCATCATTATGGTGCAATTATTCATGGCGCTTAATTGAGGGCGCTGATTATTAATGTAATTACTGCAACTGCCGGTTCAATCGCTTAGTTACCACCGTTTGTGAGATTTATTACATTTCAATCTGGCGGTGAGAGACGGATTTATCAAAATTTAATGCTAGTCGCCCGGCAAAACCCGGAATTTTTGTGACGAATTTAGTGTTTTCGGCAAAATTTGCTTATTTTTTGCTTTGAAATCGCTTTATTTATGTTCGAAAGTCAGGTTTTAGTCATTAAATTCATTTTCTTTCATAAGCTTAGCCGTTATTTCACAATGCTAAATAACACTTTGCCCCTGCTTTTTCTCATGATAAAAGAGAATTGGTTAACATTTTTGTTATTTTGCTTTAGCGCAAATGTCCCCCTTCTGATAATTTTTCTGCCAGTTGATAAAAACTGGCACCAGATGTGCAAAACGTTAACCTCATCCGTCCCGGCTGTTCTGACGGTAGTCGTTGGTATCACCACACAGGGTTTTAGCTGAATGAAATGTTTTACATCATTACGCCACATCGCGAGCGGAACAGGGTTACTGCTGGGCCTTATCACTCTCAACGCCGTGGCAGCTGACGTTCCGGACGGGGTCAGCCTGAGCAAGCAGCAAAATCTGGTGATCAACAATGGCACTGAAGTTTCATCTCTCGACCCGCAAAAAACAGAAGGGGTGCCCGAGACCGATGTGATCCTCAATCTGCTGGAAGGATTGGTCAGCACCGACAACATCGGCCACCTGGTGCCCGGCGTGGCACAAAGCTGGAGCAGCGAGCAGGGTAAAGTCTGGACCTTTACCCTGCGGCCAGATGCAAAGTGGAGCGACGGCGAACCCGTCACGGCCAGCGATTTCGTCTACAGCTGGCAGCGGCTGGTGGACGCTAAAACCGCATCGCCTTATGCCAGCTATCTGCAGGCCGCTCACGTGGCTAACGTTGATGAGATCCTGGCGGGTAAACGCCCGGCCAGCGATCTCGGGGTGAAAGCGCTCGACGATAGCCACTTCCAGGTCACGCTCAGTCAGCCGGTCCCTTATTTCCTTGCTATGGCGGCACACACCGCGTTGAAACCGGTCAACCGGGCTGCGATTGAACGCTGGGGGGAGAAGTGGACTTTGCCTGCGCATTACGTGGGGAATGGGGCTTATACCCTGAGCGACTGGGTGATCAATGAAAAAATTGTGCTCAAGCGCAATCCGCACTACTGGAACAACGGTAAGACGGTGATTGAGCAGGTGACATTCTTACCGATCGTCTCCGAAACCAGCGATGTTAACCGCTATCGCAGCGGCGAAATCGATATCACCAACAGCGCCTTGCCGCCCGAGCGTTTTCAGCAGCTGAAAAAAGAGCTTGGCCCGCAGGTCAGAGTCAGTCCTTATCTCTGCACCTTCTACTATGAACTGAATAACCGCCGTCCGCCGTTTGACGATGCGCGGGTGCGCACCGCGGTGAAGCTGACCCTCGACCGCGACATCATTACCGGGAAAGTGATGGGCCAGGGGCAGATCCCGGCATGGAGCCTGACGCCGCCGTTTACTGACGGCGCGCAGTTCAGCGCACCGCAGTGGTTCCACCTGACGCAGGATGAACGGAACCAGCAGGCCAAAGCGTTGCTCGCGCAGGCGGGCTACAGCGCGTCAAAACCGCTGCGTTTCTCACTGCTGTATAACACCTCTGACGTCAATAAAAAGCAGGCCATTGCGGCCGCATCGATGTGGAAAAAGAATCTCGGTGCCGACGTGACGTTACAGAATCAGGAGTGGAAAACCATGCTTGATACTCGTCATCAGGGCAATTATGACGTGGCCCGCGCCACCTGGTGTTCCGACTATAATGAACCCTCTACCTTCCTCACTATGTTGCTGAGCGACTCCTCAACCAATACGGCTTTTTACCGCAGCCCGGCGTTTGACCAGCTGATGACGCAGTCGCTCAACATGAGTGATGACGCCGAGCGGGCAACCGTCTATCAGCAAGCGGAGCAGCAGCTGGATAAGGATTCTGCCATTGTGCCGGTCTACTACCGGGTGAGTGCGCGGCTGGTGAAGCCGTGGGTAGGGGGCTTTACCGGTAAAGATCCGCAGGACCTTACCGATGTTAAATACTTTTATATAACCAGTCACTAAACCGTGCGGCCCTGCCGGGCGGTAAAGGGTGATAGCAAAGCAGTACCGATGAAATAAAAAAAGACAAGCCGGGTGGAATCGTTCCTCTACCCGGTGAAGTTTTCCCGCAAACGGGGGTAGCCACGGTGCCCGGCACACGTTGGCATTAATAAAAACTGGAGTAGGTAATAAGATGATCAACATCACGAAGAAAACTTTGATCGCCGCAGGCGTTATGGCCGCGCTGACTGGCAATATGGCCTATGCCGCCAATGTACCGGCGGGCGTTCAGCTGGCAGATAAGCAGGAGCTGGTCAGAGGTAACGGTGCTGAGCTGCAGTCGCTTGACCCGCACAAAATTGAAGGCGTCCCGGAATCTAACGTTAACCGTGATGTGCTTGAAGGCCTGGTGATTAACGATGCGGACGGGAAAATCATCCCTGGCGTTGCGGAATCATGGGAAAACAAAGATGGCGGTAAAGTCTGGATATTCCACCTGCGTAACACCGCCAAGTGGTCAAACGGCGAGCCGGTGACCGCGCAGGATTTCGTTTACAGCTGGCAGCGCCTGGCCGACCCGAAAACAGCGTCCCCTTACGCCAGCTATCTGCAGTACGGCCATCTGCTGAATGTGGATGACATCATTGCCGGTAAAAAAACGCCTGATACCCTCGGCGTTAAAGCACTGGACGCTCACACCCTGGAAGTGACGCTGAGCGATGCAGTTCCCTATTTCTATAAGCTGCTGATCCATCCATCTATGTCGCCGGTGTACAAGCCAGCGGTAGAGAAATTTGGCGAGAAGTGGACCCAGCCTGCAAACTTCGTTGGCAACGGTGCCTTCAAACTGAAAGAGTGGGTGGTGAACGAGCGCATCGTGGTTGAGCGTAACCCTGAGTACTGGGATAACGCGCACACCATCCTGAATCAGGTCACTTTCCTGCCGATCCCGTCTGAAGTCACCGACACCAACCGCTACCGCAGCGGCGGCAGCGATATTACCTACAACTACCTGCCAATCGAGCTTTACCAGAAGCTGAAAAAAGAGATCCCGAAAGAGATCCACGCCGATCCGTATCTCTGTACTTACTACTATGAGATCAACAACCAGAAGGCGCCTTTCAACGATGCGCGCGTGCGTACCGCGCTCAAGCTGGGCCTGGACCGCGATATCATCGTCAATAAAGTGAAAGCGCAGGATGAAGATCCCGCCTACAGCTTCACACCGCCATTCACCGACGGCATCAAGCTGGATAAGCCAGAGTGGATGAGCTGGACCCAGGAAAAACGTAACGAAGAGGCGAAAAAACTGCTGGCGGAAGCCGGTTACACCGCCGACAAACCGCTGACGTTTGACCTGCTGTATAACACCTCCGATCTGCATAAAAAACTGGCGATTGCCGCAGCCTCCATCTGGAAGAAAAACCTCGGTGTAAACGTTAAGCTGCAGAACCAGGAGTGGAAAACCTTCCTCGATACTCGCCATCAGGGTAACTTCGATGTGGCGCGTGCGGCCTGGTGTGCTGACTACAACGAACCGACCAGCTTCCTGAACATCATGCTGTCAGACAGCAGCAACAACACCTCGCACTATAAGAGCCCGGCATTTGACAAAATTATGTCAACGGCACTGAGCGCGAGTGATGAAGCGAAACGTGCGGAAGTTTACGCCGAGGCGGAGAAGCAGCTCGATAAAGATTCCGCCATCGTGCCGGTCTACTACTACAAAAACCTGCGTTTAGTGAAGCCTTACGTTGGTGGTTATACCGGTAAAGATCCACTGGATAACAGTCACGATAAAGATCTGTACATTATCAAGCACTAACAATTCGGGCGGCGATGCTGCTCTTTTAAAGCAATGTCACCGCAGGGGTTCGCCCCTGCGGTGTAAAGCCAGCAGGTACGGGCAATGTTAAAATTTATACTGCGTCGTTTTCTCGAAGCGATTCCGACGCTCTTTATTCTGATCACCATCTCCTTTTTCATGATGCGTATGGCACCCGGCAGCCCGTTTACCGGTGAACGTACGTTGACCCCGGAAGTGATGGCTAATATCGAAGCCAAATATCATTTAAACGATCCGATGTGGAAACAGTATCTCAACTATCTCCAGCAGTTGGCGCATGGGGACTTTGGACCGTCGTTTAAATACAAAGACTATTCGGTCAATGACCTGGTGGCGGGTTCATTCCCCGTATCCGCCAAGCTGGGCGCTGCGGCCTTTCTGTTTGCTCTGGTGTTTGGCGTGACGGCTGGCGTTATCGCCGCCCTCAAGCAGAACAGCAAATGGGACTATGCGGTGATGGGGGTCGCCATGACCGGCATCGTTATTCCGAGCTTTGTTGTGGCGCCACTGCTGGTGCTGCTGTTCTCGATCACCTTGAAATGGCTGCCGGGCGGCGGCTGGAACGGCGGGGCGCTGAAATATATGATCCTGCCGATGGTGGCGCTCTCCCTGGCCTATATTGCCAGCATTGCGCGCATCACCCGAGGTTCGATGATCGAAGTCTTGCACTCCAACTTTATCCGCACCGCGCGCGCGAAAGGGCTGCCGATGCACCGCATCGTACTGCGCCACGCGCTGAAGCCCGCGCTGCTGCCGGTTCTCTCTTATCTCGGCCCGGCCTTTGTCGGTATTATTACCGGTTCAATGGTTATCGAGACGATTTATGGTCTGCCGGGTATCGGTCAGCTGTTTGTCAATGGCGCGCTGAACCGTGACTATTCGCTGGTGTTAAGCCTGACTATTCTGGTTGGGGCGTTAACCATTCTGTTTAACGCGATTGTTGACGTGCTGTATGCCGTTATCGATCCAAAGATTCGTTATTAATCCGGGAGCTGGCAATGATTTTAAGTAAAAAAAACAGCGAAGCTCTGGATAACTTCACTGAAAAACTCGAAGTGGAAGGGCGCAGCCTTTGGCAGGATGCGCGCCGCCGCTTTATCCATAACCGTGCGGCGGTTGCCAGCCTGTTTGTGCTGCTGCTGGTGGCTCTGTTTGTCACCTTTGCACCGATGCTGTCGCAGTTTACCTACGATGACACCGACTGGGCGATGATGTCGGCCGCGCCGGACCTGACCTCCGGTCACTATATGGGCACCGACTCCTCCGGGCGCGACCTGCTGGTGCGTGTGGCGATTGGCGGACGTATCTCGCTGATGGTGGGGATTGCTGCGGCGCTGGTTGCTGTGGTGCTCGGCACGCTGTACGGCACGCTGGCGGGTTATCTGGGCGGCAAAACCGACTCGGTGATGATGCGCCTGCTGGAGATCCTCAACTCCTTCCCGTTTATGTTCTTCGTTATCCTGCTGGTGACGCTGTTTGGTCAGAATATCCTGCTGATTTTCGTCGCCATTGGCATGGTGTCATGGCTGGATATGGCGCGTATCGTGCGCGGCCAGACCCTGAGCCTGAAGCGCAAAGAGTTTATTGAAGCGGCAGAAGTGGGCGGGGTATCGACGATGAATATCGTACTGCGCCATATCGTCCCGAACGTGCTCGGCGTGGTGGTGGTGTATGCCTCACTGCTGGTGCCCAGCATGATCCTGTTCGAGTCCTTCTTAAGCTTCCTGGGGCTCGGTACTCAGGAGCCGCTCAGCAGCTGGGGCGCTTTGCTGAGCGACGGCGCTAACTCGATGGAAGTGTCGCCGTGGCTGCTGCTTTATCCGGCCGGCTTCCTGGTCGTCACCCTGTTCTGTTTCAACTTTATTGGCGATGGCCTGCGTGATGCCCTCGACCCGAAAGATCGTTAAGGAGTTCCCGATGAGCACGATTGAATTACAGCCAGCGATGGCCAAAACCAGGGAAAGCCAACGTCTGCTGGATGTTAAAGACCTGCGCGTGACCTTTAGCACCCCGGATGGGGATGTCACGGCGGTTAACGACCTTAACTTCAGCCTCAGCGCCGGGGAAACCTTAGGGATCGTCGGCGAATCCGGGTCCGGAAAATCGCAGACCGCGTTTGCCCTGATGGGCCTGTTGGCCAGCAACGGGCGCATTGGCGGCTCGGCCCGCTTTAACGGCAGCGAGATCCTCAACCTGCCGGAGAACAAGCTGAATAAGCTGCGCGCCGAGCAGATCGCGATGATCTTCCAGGACCCGATGACCTCGCTGAACCCGTACATGCGCGTCGGTGAGCAGCTGATGGAAGTGCTGCAGCTGCATAAGGGGATGAACAGCGCGCAGGCGTTTGAAGAGTCTGTGCGCATGCTCGACGCGGTGAAAATGCCGGAAGCGCGCAAGCGCATGAAAATGTTCCCCCATGAATTTTCCGGCGGGATGCGTCAGCGCGTGATGATCGCCATGGCGCTACTGTGCCGTCCTAAGCTGCTGATTGCCGATGAGCCGACCACCGCGCTCGACGTGACGGTGCAGGCGCAAATTATGACGCTGCTGAACGAGCTGAAGCGCGAGTTCAATACCGCGATTATTATGATCACCCACGACCTCGGCGTGGTGGCCGGGATCTGCGATCAGGTGCTGGTGATGTATGCCGGGCGCACCATGGAATATGGTAAAGCGCGCGATGTCTTCTATCGGCCTTCACACCCGTACTCCATCGGCCTGCTCAATGCCGTGCCGCGTCTGGATGCCGACGAGGGCGACTCGCTGCTGACGATCCCGGGCAACCCGCCGAACCTGTCGCGTCTGCCAAAGGGCTGTCCGTTCCAGCCGCGCTGCCCGCACGCGATGGATATCTGCGCCAGCGCACCGCCGCTGGAAGCGTTCGGCGAAGGCCGACTGCGCGCCTGCTTTAAGCCCGTGGAGGAGTTGGTATGACAACGGTTGCTGAGAAGAAAGTTCTGCTGGAAATTGCCGATCTCAAAGTGCATTTCGACATCAAAGATGGTCGGCAGTGGTTCTGGCAGCCGCCAAAAACGCTGAAGGCGGTCGACGGCGTCAGCCTGCGTCTGTATGAGGGGGAAACCCTCGGCGTGGTCGGTGAGTCCGGCTGCGGGAAATCCACGCTGGCGCGGGCGATTATCGGCCTGGTGAAAGCGACAGAAGGGCGCGTTGCCTGGCTGGGGCGCGACCTGCTGGGGCAGAGCGCAGACGAATGGCGCGCTGCACGCAGCGATATTCAGATGATTTTCCAGGATCCGCTGGCCTCACTGAACCCGCGTATGAACATCGGCGAGATTATCGCCGAACCGCTGCGCACCTATCATCCGAAGATGCCGCGCCAGGAAGTGAAAGAGCGCGTGAAGGCGATGATGATGAAGGTGGGGTTACTGCCCAACCTGATCAACCGCTATCCGCACGAGTTCTCCGGCGGCCAGTGCCAGCGTATAGGCATTGCGCGCGCGCTGATCCTGGAGCCGAAGCTGATTATCTGCGATGAGCCGGTGTCCGCACTCGATGTGTCGATTCAGGCGCAGGTGGTAAACCTGCTGCAACAGCTGCAGCGTGAAATGGGGCTATCGCTGATCTTCATCGCCCACGATCTGGCGGTGGTGAAGCATATTTCTGACCGCGTGCTGGTGATGTATCTGGGGCATGCTGTAGAGCTGGGAACTTACGATGAGGTGTATCAGAACCCGCAGCACCCTTACACGCGTGCATTAATGTCAGCGGTGCCAATCCCGGACCCGGACCTTGAGCGCAACAAGACGATACAGCTGCTGGAAGGTGAACTGCCGTCGCCGATCAATCCGCCTTCAGGCTGCGTGTTCCGCACCCGCTGCCCGATTGCCGGGCCGGAATGCGCCAAAACGCGTCCGCTGCTGGAGGGCAGTTTCCGCCATGCGGTCTCCTGCCTGAAAGTGGACCCGCTTTAATAACATACCCCATCTTCTAAATATTTTGCGCTGAGACAAGGCGGCAACAAGGTGAATCCCCGGGAGCTTACTGAAGTCAGTGACCGGGGTGAACCGAGGCAGCCAACGCAGGATCGGGGGAAAATATGACACACCCAATCCTCTAAATATTTTGCGCTGAGACAAGGCGGCAACAAGGTGAATCCCCGGGAGCTTACTGAAGTCAGTGACCGGGGTGAACCGAGGCAGCCAACGCAGGATCAGGGGAAAATATGACGAGGATTTATTCCTTCCAAAGGATGTGGCACAGCTTGTGGTCCTTCTCGCGGCACAGCAGTACGCGGGCAAAGACATCGGTAATCGGTTCGCCATCCTCTTCGCCCAGGCCAATCACCACTTCAGCGAAAAAGTCCGGGTTAAGGTCGAAATCAACGTGTTCAGCCCAGTCCTCTGCCGGGTCATACAGCTCTGCACCACCGCGCTCCTCAAACTGCAGATTAAACAGAATCACGTCCGCCGGGTCGAGGTTATCGACGGCCAGCTCAAGAAAGATGTCGTAGGCCTGTTCCAGGGTTTCATCTTCGGTAAGGCGGTTATTTAGGTCCATAAAAATTCCTGTGTTGCCCCTTGGGCGCTGTGCATTTTCGCTCGTTTTACAGCAATGGACTGAAGAAGTAAAACAGTCGTTCTACGATCCGCTGCCAGTATGCGCGGCGCGACCAGCGTTGACCATCAACCAGTCTGGATCGTGCGATATAATCCTCCTGCACCCGGGCCAGATCGCTACCAAAACCATCGTCATCAATTACCAGCGTAATTTCAAAGTTGAGCCACAGGCTGCGCATATCGAGATTCACGGTGCCCACCAGGCTGAGCTGACCATCTACCAGAATACTCTTGGTGTGCAGCAGACCGCCTTCAAACTGATAGATCTTCACCCCGGCGTCCAGCAGCTCGCCAAAGAAGGCGCGGCTGGCCCAGCCCACCAGCAGGGAGTCGTTGCGGCGCGGCACGATAATACTGACATCAACGCCACGATAAGCCGCGGTGCAGATAGCGTGCAGCAGGTCGTCGCTCGGAACAAAGTAGGGGGTCGTCATAATCAGCTGTTCGCGCGCTGAATAGACGGCGGTTAACAGCGCCTGATGGATCATATCCTCCGGGAAGCCAGGGCCGGAAGCGATCGCCTGAATGGTATGGCCACTCTCCTGCTCAAACGGCATCACATTGTCATCTGGCGGAGGCGGCAAAATGCGCTTGCCGGTCTCAATTTCCCAGTCGCAAGAGTAAATAATGCCCAGTGTGGTGGCGACCGGGCCTTCCATACGCGCCATCAGGTCAACCCACTGGCCGACGCCAGCGTTCTGCTTAAAGTAGCGTGGGTCAACAAGGTTCATGCTGCCGGTATAGGCGATATAGTTGTCGATCAGCACCACTTTGCGGTGCTGGCGCAGATCCATACGGCGCAGGAAAACGCGCAGCAGGCTCACTTTTAGCGCCTCGACTAAATCGATACCCGCGCTGCGCATCATCGCTGCCCACGGGCTACGGAAGAATTCGACGCTGCCCGCCGAGTCCAGCATCAGGCGGCAGTGAACGCCGCGCCGCGCCGCCGCCATTAGCGCTTCAGCCACTTCATCCGCCTGCCCACCGGGCTGCCAGATATAGAACACCATCTCGATATTATGACGTGCCAGCTGAATATCACGTACCAGCGCGCGCAGGGTGTCATCGGTGCTGGTGAGCAGCTGGAGCTGATTACCTTTAACCCCGGCAATCCCCTGACGGTTTTCACATAGCTGAAACAGTGAACGGGCCACATCGCTGTTATCTTCGGCAAAAATATGGTGACTGGCTTTGAGATCGGTTAGCCAGCGGGCGGTAGAGGGCCACATGGTGCGCGCCCGCTCCGCACGCCGTTTACCAAGGTGCAGCTCACCGAATGAGAGATAGGCAATGATGCCAACCAGCGGAATAATATAGATAATTAACAGCCAGGCCATGGCGGAGGGCACTGCGCGCCGCTTCATCAGGATACGCAGGGTGACACTGGCAATGAGTAACCAATAACCAAAAACCAGCAGCCAGCTCATTACGGTATAAAAGGTGGTCATGAAGTGAAAATCCTGTTCACGCGGCAATTAAAGGGAGTTTACGTGCAGATGACAGTACAGGAAACCTTTAACCACACTTTAACGGATAAAGAGATCGGACCTGGTGAGGTTTGATAAAGGTCTATACTGCGTCGCGAGTTTTTCCTGGGGCAATCAGAGGGTGTAATGAGACGAAGTAGAAATGAGGTGGCGCGCTGGCGCATGTTGCGCCAGGTTCAGCGGCGTCGGTCGCGTTGGTTGGAGGGGCAGTCTCGTCGCTACGGACGTATGCACTCTTTCCGCCATCAGGTGAGCCAGCAGCAACGCCGTTCTATTCTGTTTATTACCCAGATTCCCTGAGGCGGGTAACAGGCCCGGCGATACTGATATCGCCGGGCTGTTAAATCAGAAAGCGCGTTTAAACGGCTTGATAGCAACCTGCTTATATACCCCGGCTGCAATATAGGGATCATCCTGCGCCCATGATTGCGCGGCTTCCAGCGAAGGGAACTCGGCAATAATGGTTGAACCGCTGAAACCGGCAACGCCAGGTTCGTTACTGTCCACCGCGGGCATCGGGCCGGCAATAATCAGACGACCTTCATCACGCAGCAGCTGCAGGCGGGCAAGGTGAGCAGGGCGCACGGCGGTGCGTTTTTCCAGTGAGTCACTATTATCTTCAGCGTAAATTACGTAGAGCACCTTCAAAACTCCTGTCTGGGATGAGATTCGGCATCACGTTAAGTGATCGTTAACATTTGTGCAAACTAAAGCGTCTCTGGCCTTGATAAAGGTCAGCCTGCGGCGTTTAAAAGGCGAAATCGACGATTCAGCGTGCGTGCTTATTGAAATTGATTGCTATTTGCATTTAAAATCAACGCTTCACATTTTGACCAGAAAGATTATGACGACGCTGACAACTGAACTACCTCGCCGCTCACCTTTACCACTGCTGCTTTCGGTCGTACTGCATGGTTCAGCGATCGGGGCACTGCTGTATGCCTCATTTCATCAGGTGGTCGAAATGCCTCAAGCGTCTCAGCCTATCAGCGTGTCGATAGTGGCCCCTGAAGTGCAGCCGGAACCCCAACCTGCGCCGCCTGAAGTGGCGCCGCAACCTGAGCCAGAACCGGAACCGGCGCCTGAACCGCCTAAGCCAGAGCCGGTACCGATCCCGAAACCTGAGCCGAAGCCAAAACCGAAGCCGGTGAAGAAAGAGGTGGTTAAGCCGAAGAAAGAGGTGAAACCACGCCCGGCAGCCGCGCCGCAGGAGACTAAACCCGTTGAGCAGAGTAAGCCGTCCACCGCGCCCAAGACCTCACAGGCGCCGTCTACCGCCATCTCGACCGGGCCGCGGGCGTTAACCGTCGGCAAGCCAGACTATCCGGCGCGTGCTTTTGCCCTGCGTGTGGAAGGGCGTGTGCGGGTGCAGTTTGACGTCGATAGCGCCGGCAGGGTAGATAATGTCCGTATCCTGTCGGCCGAACCGCGCAACATGTTTGAGCGTGAAGTGAAACAGGCGATGCGCAAATGGCGCTATGAGGCCGGTAAGCCGGGCAAAGACCTGACGATGAATATCGTATTCAGGATGAGCGGCGGGACATCCATCGAATAAGAAAAAAGGGCGATAGCCCTTTTTTTATGCCTGCGGTTCGAGCTCAAAGTGGCTCTTACCGGCGGGTAGCGGCCGCGGTTTGCCTTCCGGGTCGACGGCAACATAGATAAACACCGCTTCGGTGGTGCAGTAGCGCTGACCAATGGGTTCAGACGACACCTTCTTAATCCACACCTCGATGTTGATGGTGATGGAGCTGGTACCGGTTTTGATACAGCGCGCATGACAGGTGACGACATCACCTACCGCGACCGGTTTCAGAAAGGTCATGCCGTCGGCACGCACGGTGACCACGCGACCTTCCGCTATCTCTTTTGCCAGAATCGCGCCGCCCATATCCATCTGTGACATCAGCCAGCCGCCGAAGATATCGCCGTTAGCGTTGGTGTCTGCAGGCATCGCCAGCGTACGCAGCACCATTTCGCCCTGCGGTAATCGTTGTTGTTCGCTCATTGTGTGCTCTCGAATTGCTTGCTACCGGTCATTCAATTCGCCCGGCTTAAACCTCCGGGCAATGATGGGTTATTTTTCTTCTTGTTGCGGCATCAGACGATAAATGTAGACACCGCTCAGTAGCGTAAACAGTAGCGTCAGGGCGCTCAGGCCAAAGACTTTAAAGTTAATCCAGATATCCTGCGACAGCCAGAAGGCGACATAAATATTCGCCAGTCCGCAGGCGAGGAAGAACAGTGCCCAGGCAATATTCAGGCGGCGCCAGGCGAATTCAGGCAGCTGAAGCTCTTTCCCCAGCATCTTCTGGATTAGCGGCTGTTTCATAAACCATTGACTGAACAGCAGCGCAAGGGTAAACAGGCCATAGATGATAGTGACTTTCCACTTAATAAAGTCCGGGTTGTGCAGCGCAATAGTCAGCGTGCCAAACACCGCAACCAGCGCAAAGGTCACCAGCGACATCTTTTCAACTTTACGATAAAGCAGCCAGCCCGCCGCCAGTGCCAGCGCGGAGGCGGCAATCAGTGCGCCGGAGGCCACATAGATGTCGTAAAGCTTGTAGAAAACAAAAAACACCACGAGGGGAAGAAAGTCGAGTAACTGCTTCATAGCGGCTTCCAAATAACAGACGAATGCGAAATATCATTATCCAGCAGGATGCCTCTGTCGAGGCATTCCGGGTTAATTAACGTAACAGCATATACAGGCGCGACAAATAGATAATCAGTATGGCTGAAACCAGGTTGCTGAGCGCGTTGAGCACCACAGAAGCGACGTCCGGCGGCAGCACCAGCAGCGAGGAGGCCAGCAGCAGCACCACCAGTTTCGCCACAATCCATAATATCACCGCCGGGGCGATCAGTTTCATCTGGCTCCAGCCGAGACGCATGCTGGCACGCATAGAGGCGATCACTCCCACTTTCTCGGTCATCAGGATGATCGGGGAGAGTGCCAGGGTAACGGCCAGCAGCACGCCGGGAACCACCAGCACCATAAAGCCGAGCTGGATAAGCACGGTCATCAGGATGGTGAGCAGCAGCAGTGCCGGTAAGCGCGGAGCGGATGCGCCAATAGCACGCAGCGCGCTGATGCGCTGGCCGGATGACGCCAGCGGGATCAGGCTCAGCATGCCGCCCAGCAGCAGGACATTACCTACCAGTGAAGCAAAAGTACCGGCAGCGGAAGCGTGCAGCAGCACCTGCTGCTGTTCGGGGGACATATTACGGATCATCTCCATCAGGCTGCTGGCGGAACCCGCAGCGCCTTCACCGAGGATCTGCATCTCATCGGCGCCTGGCGTGAATGCCTTGCCGATAAGCATAGTAATAAACGAAGTTAACAGCGCCATCAGCACAATAGTGACCGACTGATGGCGGAAGAAATTCCCCGTGTCACGGTATAGCGAACCCGCCGTGATAGACATGTACTCTCCTTGAAAGGCCGGTGTTATAGACCCGGCGATTGTACATGGTCTGGCAGGGTGCTGGCACCCAGATTGACATAACTTTCGATTAAAGAAGGTATTAGCGGCATTCCGCGCTTGTTGACTTCAGCCACGCTGGTTGCGCTGTTTTTACCTGACTCTCTTCACCGCCAAAGCCCGTGAAAATTGATCCAAATCAACTCTATGTTTTATATCAACTTTTTGTTAATTGATTTGCATGATCTCGCAGGTAAATCAGGGTAAATATAGGTCGGCTAAAAACGCATCAAGGCCTCAAAGCAGGTCGCATGCTTACAATAATTTGCAGAAAAAAAGGAGTGGTTATGAAATTAAAAGCGCTGGTACTCGCCGTCATGAGCTTACTGCCCGTCGTGGCATCAGCCCACCAGGCTGGGGATTTCTTTATGCGTGTCGGTTCTGCGACCGTGCGCCCGACCGGAGGGTCGGATGACGTTATGGGTCTGGGTGAGTTCAACATTGACAACAACACCCAGATGGGCCTGACCTTCACCTATATGGCCACCGATTACATTGGCGTGGAGCTGCTGGGTGCGACACCGTTTAAACACCATGTTGGCCTGCAGGCGACCGGCACGCTGGCAACGGTTCACCAGTTGCCGCCAACGCTGATGGCACAGTGGTACCCAATGGGTAACAGCAGTAAGTGGCAGCCTTATGCGGGCGTCGGGGTCAACTACACAATGTTTTATAACACCGACTTTAACCAGACCGGGCGTGATGCGGGATTAAGCAATCTCAGCGTGAAAAACTCCTGGGGTTTAGCGGGGCAGGTAGGTCTGGATTATCAGCTGACGCCTGACTGGCTGATTAACGCCTCGCTGTGGTACATGGATATCAACACCAAAGTGCGCTTCGACTCTGCGGCAGCAGGCCGCCAGAGTATTGATACGCATATTAATCCGTGGGTGTTCTTCTTCGGCGCGGGCTACACTTTCTGATCGGTTAAAATGCAAAAAGGCGCGAAATTCGCGCCTTTTAAGCCATTCAGAACGGTTATTTAATCTGCATATTATTCACAACAGATTTGACACCCGCCACACCGCGGGTAATGCCGACGGCACGGTTAGCCATCTGCGGTGAGCTAACAAACCCACTCAGCTGCACGCGTCCTTTGAAGGTCTCAACGTTAATTTCTGTCGACTTCAGCGAGTCATCGGCCAGCAGGGTTGATTTTACCTTGGTCGTAATGACGGTATCGTCAATATAACCCCCGGTTCCCTCTTTGGTTGCCGTTGGCGCACAGGCACTCACTGACAGAGCCACCACGGCTGCAATAACCACACCTGATAAGACTTTGAACCATTTCACTATGTAATCTCCCTGTCATCATCAAAAGGCTGTAACCGACATCATCATCGGTATGCATAGATTTTTAGCGAGGATCGCAAGAAATGCAAATAGATATGCCGGGGAAATTGAAAGAAAATAATGCCTTATCCGGGAGATAAGGCATGGGTTATGCTTAGCGCGTTGCGGCTTTCAGTTTGCTGACGAAAGCGGTCAGCTCAGCGAGCATCACTTGCGGCTGTGCCAGGTTTTTCTCGATGATTTTCACGATGGCAGAGCCAGAGATAGCGCCGGCTGCGCCGGAACCCACCGCTTCCTGTACCTGCGACGCTTCAGAAATACCAAAGCCCTGCAGCGCCGGGGCAGCGTGGTACTCGCGCAGTTTGTCGACCAGATGCTTAAGCGGCAGATTGGCGCGCGTTTCCGAACCGGTCACGCCGGCACGCGACAGCAGATAGGTGTAACCACGGCCGTGGGAGGCAATTTCTCGCAGCAGCTCGTCACTGGCGTTCGGCGGGCAAATAAAGATTGGCGCGACGTTGTGACGCAGCGCAGCCTGACGGAACGGGGCAGACTCTTCAAGCGGCACGTCGGCAACCAGCACCGAATCGACGCCAACCTGCTGGCAGCGGGCATAGAAGTTGTCGATACCGTTGGAAAATACCAGGTTCGCGTACATCAGCAGGCCGATGGGCAGCTCCGGGTATTTCTGGCGGATGGCGGCCAGCATCTCGAAACATTGTGACGGCGTCACGCCAGCCGCAAAGGCACGCAGGTTAGCATTCTGGATAGTTGGACCGTCCGCCAGCGGATCGGAGAAGGGAATGCCGAGTTCAAGCGCATCGGCACCACCGGCCACCAGCGCATCGATAATCTGCAGCGAGAGTTCCGGCGTTGGGTCGCCCAGGGTGACGAAGGGGACAAAAGCACCTTCTTTACGCTCTGCCAGACGTTTGAAACAGCTATCGTAACGTTCCATCAGATTTCTCCCTTCGCGGTCAGAATGTCATGCACGGTGAAAATATCTTTATCGCCACGGCCGGAGAGGTTGACCACCAGCAGCTGCTCTTTCTCAGGGTCGGCTTTCATCATCTTCAGGGCATGAGCCAGCGCGTGGGAAGATTCCAGCGCCGGGATAATCCCTTCGCTGCGGCACAGCGTTTTGAACGCATCCATCGCTTCGTCGTCGGTGATCGAGACGTATTCAGCGCGGCCAATGCTGTTCAGATAAGCGTGCTGCGGTCCGACGGAGGGGAAATCCAGACCGGCGGAGATGGAATAAGACTCTTCAATCTGACCGTCTGCGGTCTGCATCATTGGCGACTTCATACCGAAGTAGATGCCGACGCGGCCATGCTTGAGTGGCGCACCGTGTTCACCGCTTTCAATACCGTGGCCAGCAGGCTCGACGCCGATCAGGCCGACGCTGCTCTCATCAATAAAGTCGGCAAACATGCCGATGGCGTTCGACCCGCCGCCGACGCAGGCGATGACGGCATCCGGCAGGCGGCCCTCTTTCTCCAGGATCTGCGCTTTCGTTTCTTCGCCGATCATGCGCTGGAACTCGCGCACAATGGTCGGGAACGGGTGTGGACCAGCGGCAGTACCGAGCATATAGTGCGCGGTTTCATAGCTGCCTGACCAGTCGCGCAGCGCTTCGTTACAGGCATCTTTCAGCGTGGCAGAGCCGCTGTGCACCGGGATCACTTCCGCGCCCATCAGCTTCATACGGAACACGTTTGGCGACTGGCGCTCAATATCTTTCGCACCCATGTAAATGCGGCACTTCAGGCCCAGCAGGGCGCTGGCGAGGGCCGAGGCAACCCCGTGCTGACCAGCCCCGGTTTCAGCAATGATTTCGTTTTTACCCATGCGTTTTGCCAGCAGCGCCTGACCGAGTACCTGGTTAGTTTTGTGCGCGCCGCCGTGCAGCAGATCTTCTCGCTTCAGGTACAGGCGAGTTTGGGTGCCTTTGGTGAGATTCTTACACAGCGTCAGCGCCGTTGGGCGCCCCGCATAGTTCTTCAGCAGGTCGGTAAATTCAGCCTGGAATTCCGGGTCGCTTTGGGCGCTGATAAAGGCGTCTTCCAGCTGTTCCAGAGCCGGCATCAGGATCTGCGGCACGTACATGCCACCAAACTCACCAAAATAGGGATTTAACTTAGTCATGATCGCTTCTCTTATATCAGTAGGCTTTCAGCGTCTGAAACACTGAAGCAATTTTACCGGCATCCTTAATTCCGGGGGCACTCTCCACGCCGGAATTAAAGTCGAGGCCTGCACAGCCGAGCTGTGCGGCCTGAACGCAGTTATCCGCCCCGAGACCACCGGCCAGCAGCACGTTATCGAGTTTCTCACCCTGCAACAGCTGCCAGTTAAACTGCTGGCCGCTGCCGCCATTGCCGTTATCAAACACATAGCGGTCAACGTGTGGCCAGTCGCGGACGGGCAGGCTGGAACCTATGCTGAAGGCTTTCCAGATCTTTACGCTGTCCGGAAGTTCTGCGCGCAGCTGACTAACAAATTCGCGATCTTCCTCACCGTGCAGCTGTACGGCAAACAGCTTCAGCTGCTGCGCTTTAGTGACAATGTCACTGATGCTGTTATTACGGAATACGCCAACATATTTTAGCGCGCCGCCCGCCATCACGGCCGCGGCCTGAGCGCTGTCGATTTTACGCGGTGAACCTTCTGCAAAGATCAGCCCGCCATAATTCGCGCCGGACTCCAGCGCGCAGCGGGCGTCTTCGGCGCGCGTCAGTCCGCACACCTTATTGTCACCAAGGATCACCCGGCGCACGGCGGCGGTGAGGTCCTCTTCTGACATCAGGGCAGAGCCAATCAGGAAACCGTTGGCGAAGTGGCTAAGCTCGCGTACCTGCGCGTAACTGTTAATGCCGGACTCGCTGATCACCGTCACCCCGTGCGCCACTTTCGGCGCCAGGCGGCGGGTGCGGTCCAGATCGATAGAGAGATCGCGCAGGTCGCGGTTATTAATGCCGACCACCTTCGCGCCCAGCGCGGTGGCGCGTTCCAGCTCTTCATTACTGATCACTTCGGTCAGCACGCCCATCTGCAGGCTATGCGCCACGGCAGAGAGCTGGCGATACTGCTCGTCGTCGAGCACCGACAGCATCAGCAAAATGGCATCGGCCTGGTGATAGCGCGCCAGATAGATCTGATAAGGGTCGATAATAAAGTCTTTGCACAGCACCGGCTGGGTCACGGCTTTGCTGACAATCGGCAGAAAATCAAAGCTTCCCTGGAAGTACTTCTCGTCAGTCAGCACTGAAATCGCCGAGGCATAATGCTGGTAGACGCCAGCGATAACCGCCGGGTCAAAGTCTTCACGGATCAGACCCTTCGACGGGGAGGCTTTTTTGCACTCCAGAATAAACACGGTGCGGGCGCCCTGTAGCGCATGATAAAAGCCGCGCGTTGAGGGGACGATCTCATTCTGGAAGGTGGCCAGGGGCTGCTGCTGCTGGCGCTCTGCCAGCCAGATAGCTTTATCCTGGACGATTTTATTCAGTACGGTTTCCTGCATGATTATCTCCTTGCTGCCAGGGCGACAACCTGCTCGTAAGCACGGCCGCTGCGGATGGTTTCCAGCGCCTGCTGAGCATTTTGTCGCAAATCTTCATGGCCAAAAATTTTCAGCAACAGGGCGACGTTGGCCGCCACGGCTTCTTCATGAGCCAGCTCGCCATTACCCTGGAGTAAACGCGCCAGAATGTCACGATTTTCTTCCGGCGTGCCCCCGGCCAGCGCCTCCTGCGGATGGCTGCTCAGACCAAAGTCCTCCGCCGTCAGCTGGTAGCTGGTGATGTCACCGTCGCGCAGCTCCGCCACGTGGGTTGCGCTGTGCAGCGCCACTTCATCCATGCCGCCACCGTGCACTACGGCAGCGCGCTGATAGCCCAGCACTTTTAGCGTTTGCGCTACCGGCAGCACCAGCTCCGGGCTGTAAACGCCAATCACCGCCAGCGGCGGACGCGCCGGGTTGATCAGCGGGCCGAGCACGTTAAAGATAGTGCGGGTTTTCAGCTCTTTACGTACCGGCATCGCATGGCGGAATCCGCTGTGGTACTGCGGCGCAAACAGGAAGCAGACATTAAGATCGTCCAGCGCCTGGCGTGCTTTCTCCGCCGGAAGATCCAGGCTGATGCCAAAGGCTGCCAGCAAATCTGAAGAACCGGATTTACTCGAAACGCTGCGGTTGCCGTGCTTGGCAACCTTCAGGCCGCAGGCCGAGGCGACAAACGCGCTGGCGGTCGAGATGTTAATGCTGTTGCTGCCGTCACCGCCGGTACCGACGATATCGGCAAATGCGTAGTCGGGGCGCGGAAAGGGTTTGGCATCTTCCAGCAGGGCGGTCGCGGCCCCGGCAATCTCCTGCGGCTGCTCACCGCGTACTTTCATCGCAATCAGTGCACCTGCCAGCTGGGTAGGTTCCAGCTGCCCGGTGATAATCGCCGAAAACAGCTGGTGGCTCTCAGCCTGCGTCAGGATCTCAGCCTGAAAGAGTTTTTCCAGAATAGTGTGCATCTTGTAACTCCTTGATTACGCCAGCGCCCAGGCGAGGGTTTGTTCCAGCAGGCGTGCCCCCTGGGTGGTAAGAATCGATTCCGGATGGAACTGGTAACCGCAGACGCGGTTGGCGTCGTCGCGCACGGCCATCACCATGCCGTTAAAGGTGGCGTTCACCGTCAGCCCGGCAGGAATGTTGCTGCCTACCAGCGAGTGGTAGCGGGCTACCGGCAGCGGGTTGCTCAGACCGGCGAACATGCCCTGATCGTCATGGGTTATCGCAGACGCTTTACCGTGCAGGATTTCGCCGGCCTGACCGACGTGACCACCGTAGGCTTCCACGATGGCCTGGTGGCCCAGGCAGATGCCGATAATCGGCAGGCGGCCGCGTAACGCGAGCAGCAGCTCCGGCATACAGCCGGCTTCTGACGGCGCGCCCGGGCCTGGCGACAGCATCAGTACCGGATTTTCCATCTGTTGCAGGCGCTCAATCAGCGTCTGCGCCGGAACATTGTTACGGTAGACCATCACGTTATGGCCGAAGGTGCGTAACTGGTCGACGAGGTTATAGGTAAAAGAGTCGAAGTTATCGAGCAGCAGAATATCGGCCATCAGAAAATCTCCTTGCAGTGATGAGCAGTGGCAATGGCGCGCAGAACCGCACGCGCTTTGTTGCGGCTTTCATCCGCTTCCGCCTGCGGATTGGAGTCAAGAACCACGCCGGCACCGGCCTGTACGGTTGCCACGCCATCTTCAACATAGGCGGAGCGGATTACGATGCAGGTATCCAGATCCCCGCTGGCGGTAAAGTAGCCCACGGCGCCGCCGTAACTGCCGCGTCGCGTCCCCTCGGCTTTGGCAATCAGCTGCATGGCGCGTACTTTCGGCGCGCCGCTCAGGGTGCCCATATTCATACAGGCGCGGTAGGCGTGCAGCACGTCGATATCGTTACGCAGCTGGCCGACCACGCGTGAGACAAGGTGCATCACGAAGGTGTAGCGGTCCACTTTGGTTAAATCCGCGACATAGCGGGTGCCCGGCTGGCAGATACGCGCCAGGTCGTTGCGCGCCAGGTCAACCAGCATCAGGTGTTCAGCCATCTCTTTATGATCGGTACGCATCTCAAGCTCGATACGGCTGTCGAGATCACGGTCCAGCGAACCATCCGCATGACGTCCGCGCGGGCGGGTTCCGGCAATCGGATAGATTTCAATCTGGTTGCTGCGCGCGTCATATTTCAGCGAGCTTTCCGGTGAGGCACCGAACAGGCTGAAGTGGCGATCCTGCATAAAGAACATATACGGGCTGGGATTGCTGTTCTTCAGCGTGTCATAGGCGGCCAGCGGCGACGGGCACGGCAGGGAGAAGCGGCGCGACGGCACCACCTGGAAGATCTCGCCGACGCGGATCGCTTCCTGCATTTCGCGCACCACCGCGCAGTAGTCTTCATCACTCTGGCTGATGCTCAGGCTCATGCTTTCCACTTTCTGCACGGGCAGCGGCGTGGCAGCCTGCTGCATCTGACTGTGCAGCTGTTCGATGCGGCTTTGCAGGCGCATAAACTCGGACGGCTGGTGCGTGAACAGGCTGGCCTGCAGGCGTGCGCTCTGCGTCTGATGGTCGATTACCAGCAGGGTTTCAGCGAGGTAAAAACAGTAATCCGGGCAGCGCTGTTCGTTTTTCAGCGCCGGCAGCGCTTCGAAACCGGCAACCAGGTCGTAAGCGAACAGGCCGCCCAGCAGCACCGCTTCGCGCTCTTCTGCCGGTGCATTCACCAACTGTGGGATCAGGCGCAGCGCGTCAAATACCGACAAAGCGCGCAGGTTGGAATCTTCATCCTGGATTTCAGCATTAACGGGAAATACCAGCTCACGCCCGTCCGGACGCACGTGGTTCTCAACGCTGGCGGGCAGGGCAGCATCCAGCAGCGGTAGCAGAGCACGGCCATTTTCCGACAGCGCCTGCACCTGCACGCGATTATCCAGCGCGCTGAGACGCAGGGCGCTGTCAACAATCAGCAGGCTTTTCAGGTTGCATTTGCTGTCGACGTCGGCTGATTCCAGCAGCAGGGTTTCAGTGCGCGCCGCGCAAAGCTGATGAAAGACCGCAGCGGGATCTTCACGATAAGGTGCGTTGCCGGTAATCAACTTCACTGTAGGTTTGGCATTTTGCATGTGATGTTCTCTGTTTTTTGCTCAAAAAAAAGCCCGCGGTAGGCGGGCTTAAGTATCTGCACTGCGTATTAACCGTGCATGACAGCTTCGCCCGTTCAGGGTGAAGTGTGCCACCAACCAGTCATCAGAGAGAATGAATACGTCATGATACAGACACCTTTGCTTGTGAACTTGCGTACTAGTTAACTGGTTCGCGGCAAAAAAGTCAATACTCTTTTTCCCTCAGTGGCAAATGTCGGTATCATGCTGCGATACTTCCCCGCGTTTTCCGGAGCCGTTTTGACAGCAGTCGCCACCTCAGTCAGTTCTTTCCCTATTTACGATCTCCACAGCCACACTCGCGCTTCCGATGGTCTTTTGACCCCGGAGCAGCTGGTATTGCGGGCAGTAGAGCACCGTGTGGGCGTGCTGGCCATTACCGACCATGACACCACCGCAGGTATTTCAGCCGCGCGTGAGGCGATTGCTCAGCATCAATTGCCACTCCAGCTGATTAACGGTGTGGAAATCTCCACCCTGTGGGAAAACCACGAAATCCATATTGTTGGCTTGGGAATTGATATCGATCACCCGGTGATGGTGGCGTTTCTGGCGCAGCAGGCCGAGCGGCGCCTGGCGCGGGCGCAGCTGATTGCTGAGCGGCTGGAGAAGGCGCATATTCCCGGCGCGCTTGAGGGGGCGCTGGCGCTGGCCGAAGGCGGGGCGATTACCCGTGGTCACTTCGCCCGTTTTCTTATCGCGCAGGGCAAAGCAGACAACATGCAGCAGGTATTCAAAAACTACCTGGCGCGTGGCAAAACCGGCTATGCGCCGCCACAGTGGTGTACAATTAAACAAGCTATTGATGCTATTCATCATTCTGGCGGCCGTAGCGTGCTTGCCCATCCGGCGCGTTACGGGCTGTCGGCTAAGTGGCTGAAGCGCCTGCTGGCGCATTTCAGCGAGCAGGGTGGCGAAGCGATGGAAGTGGCGCAGTGCCAGCAGGCTCCGAACGAGCGCAGCCAGCTGGCGCGCTATGCACAGGATTATCAGCTGGCGGCGTCGCAGGGGTCTGACTTCCATCAGCCCTGTCCCTGGATTGAGCTGGGGAAAAAATTATGGCTACCTGGCGGTGTTGAAGCCGTGTGGCTAAGATTTCCTGAAATCGCACAATGAACCCGCGCAGAAAGCGCAGGTGAGAGGTTAGTTATGAGTCAATTTTTCTATATTCACCCGGATAATCCCCAGCCGCGCCTGATCAAGCAGGCGGTGGAGATGTTGAACAAAGGCAGCGTCATCGTGTATCCCACCGATTCCGGTTATGCGCTGGGCTGCAAGCTGGAAGATAAGAACGCGATGGAGCGTATCTGCCGCATCCGTCAGCTGGATGGTAACCACAACTTTACCCTGATGTGCCGCGATCTGTCTGAGCTGTCTACCTATGCTCACGTAGACAACACGGCATTTCGCCTGATCAAAAACAACACGCCGGGCAACTACACTTTTATACTCAAGGCGACCAAAGAAGTGCCGCGTCGTCTGATGAGCGAAAAGCGTAAAACCATCGGCCTGCGCGTGCCGTCTAACCCCATTGCGCTGGCGCTGCTGGAAGCGCTGAATGAGCCGATGATGTCGACGTCGCTGATGCTGCCCGGCAATGACTTCACCGAGTCGGATCCGGAAGCTATTCAGGATGAGATCGGCAAAATTGTCGACCTGATTATACACGGCGGTTATCTTGGGCAGCAGCCGACGACCGTTATCGATTTAACGGAAAATACGCCGGAAGTGATCCGTGAAGGCGTGGGCGATATTCAACCCTTCCTTTAAGTACAATTAACAGGCTCTGAAGCGTGAGCCTGTTATTATTTATCGTTTAGTGTTATCACGATGTAGATTTTTCCAGCCACTCTTTAAAATCCTGATACGGAATATACAGCGAGACATCCTTAAGCGGAACTGGAGATTTCTTCGGTCGTTTTAACTCATTCGTAAAGCCAATAATGACGCCGCCGATGGTATCATCGCTGTTATAAACGGCGCCGCCGGACATCCCTTTCACCACGCCGGCATTCGATGCCATTGCCACGCACGGGCGCTTATTCCACTCATTACGTATCCCGGTCAGCGTGAGATTAACGCCGGATGATTCAACCGGCATGGCGGAAATAAAGCTGTAACCGTACATTTTAACCGACTCGCCGATTGCGCCATCGCGGAATTTCGGCAGGGTTTTAATGTCGTTCTTGTGGTAGATAATCGCGAGGTCGCAGTAAGGGTGGTAGGCCTTTACCTTCTGCACGGAGAGCTTGGCCACGTGCGCCGCAGTCAGGCTGTACTCAGGAGTGATAGGAATGCTGGTGCCGAGCGAACCGATACCGAGGACGGTCGGAATGCCGGTAAAATTCATATCTACACGTTTCATAGCTTCGCTGCTGTAGTCATATTTGCCTACAGAGCAGCCGCTCAGTATTAGCATAGCCAATACCGGCAGGGTCATTTTAATTTTCATAATTGTCACATTCTTGTCGGACACGTCAGTAAGATCCCTGGTGAGGAGTAATGACGTGTAATGCCGATGCTGACTATTTATCAGCGTATTTTAATGGGAACTTACGCTCCCGATTCGTGCCAACGAAGAAAATAAATCAAAGAATTTGTGTTACACGATGAACGTGTATTTATAATATAAATTTAACAATCTATTTATATGGCGCTCTTCTGCCTGAGTGAATTCTACACAAACTTATTAGCCAGGCAAATTAATTAAAGGTCAAAAAAGGTAAAAGTCTAAATCATCCAGCGTTAACTCAATCCACGATATTTATAAACTGACTATTTGATGTTGAAGCTAATGTATCTTTTACACTAACTCTGCTTTGCAGCATAAAAAACTGTGCTGTAAAAATAAAATGGTGCTTAAGACCATGAAACTGCATAAATGCAGGTTAGCAATCTGGATTCGTTCAGCGATGCTGGAGTATTTGCTGGCAGCCTAACGCTGGGGCGGCCTGTAGCGCTGTTAGCCATACAGAAATATGCCCGGGCAAGTCGCTGTATTTACGCTAATTTCAGCAGAATGAGAATGAAGTATCATGCCTGAACTGATTAGCATTTAACGTCTTAAAACGATAAGCCACTGTTAAATCTTATCAATGCAAAATGAAATGATTTCAACCGTAAACGTGCGCAAACCGGTCTCAGCATGCCGTAACGGCAAAAGATGCTGCCTGTGCGCCTCGCGACAGGGATGTATTCATGCCGGTGCCAGACTGCGCTACACCAAATCAGCAAACTCCGGCTATAGCGTTATGATTGGCAAGGCAGATAGTGTAGAATGCGCTTCCCTGAAAAAGCGGGTCGCGAAACAGCATGGCTGCCTGGGGTAGCAGGCTGATATTCGTGCGAATCTCCACTTTGATGGCACCATCTTACCAATTAATGACGCCTGGGAAGGCGACACAGAGGTAGCTCCATGAGCGACAAGAGCGAAAAGTTACAGAAAGTATTAGCACGCGCCGGGCACGGTTCCCGTCGTGAAATCGAAACCATGATCTCCGCCGGGCGCGTCAGCGTTGACGGCAAGCTGGCCACGCTGGGTGACCGCGTTGAGCCAAGCGCATCTATGAAAATCCGCATCGACGGTCACGTTGTGCCGGTCAGCGAATCCATCACTGAAGTCTGCCGCGTACTGGCTTATTATAAGCCGGAAGGCGAACTCTGCACGCGCAATGACCCGGAAGGGCGCCCGACGGTATTTGACCGTCTGCCAAAACTGCGCGGCGCGCGCTGGATTGCCGTTGGTCGTCTGGACGTTAACACCTGCGGTCTGCTGCTGTTCACCACCGACGGTGAGCTGGCTAACCGCCTGATGCACCCGAGCCGCGAAGTTGAGCGCGAATACGCCGTGCGCGTATTCGGCGCTGTCGACGACGATAAGATCAAACAGCTGAGCCGTGGTGTGCAGCTGGAAGATGGCCCGGCCGCGTTTAAAACGCTGAAGTTTACCGGTGGTGAAGGGATCAACCAGTGGTACAACGTTACGCTGACCGAAGGGCGTAACCGCGAAGTGCGCCGCCTGTGGGAAGCGGTTGGCGTGCAGGTCAGCCGTCTGATCCGCGTGCGTTACGGCGATATCGATCTGCCAAAAGGCCTGCCGCGCGGTGGCTGGACCGAGCTTGAGCTGGGGCCGACAAACTACCTGCGTGAGCTGGTGGGTCTGGATGCAGAAACCGTCAGCAAGGTCGCGGTGGAGAAAGATCGTCGTCGCACCAAGGCGAATCAGATCCGTCGCGCCGTTAAGCGCCATACTACGACGGCGAAAGCCAGCAAGCCAGGCAGCAATCGCCGCCCGACGAAGTCGTCCAAGCGCCAGCAGCAGGGCTAAACGACTGACAGGGGGCCGGGCATCATGCCCGGCCCCTTTTTTTTCCTACCAGTCAATTCCCTGCTGTGCCTGGATCCCGGCATCAAACGCATGCTTAACCGGGCGCATTTCACTGACCGTGTCCGCCAGCGCCAAAATCTCCCGATGACATCCGCGACCGGTAATGATGACGCTCTGATGAGCAGGGCGCTGCTGCAGGGCGGCAATCACTTCTTCCAGCGGCAGGTAGTCAAAACTCACCATGTAGGTCAGCTCATCCAGCACCACCAGGTCGAGAGTCGGATCCTGCAACATGCGTTTGCCGTGCTGCCAGACGGCCAGGCAGGCGGCGGTGTCCGTTGCACGATTCTGCGTATCCCAGGTAAAGCCGGTCGCCATCACCTGAAACTCGACGCCGTGCGGTTCCAGCAGATTGCGCTCGCCGTTTGGCCATTCGCCCTTGATAAACTGAATCACCCCGACGCGCTTCTGGTGGCCAACCGCCCGGCTGGCGGTGCCGAATGCCGCCGTGGTTTTCCCTTTGCCGTTGCCGGTAAATACCATCAGAATGCCGCGCACTTCGGTAGCCGCAGCGATGCGCGCATCAACCTGATCCTTCAGTTTTTGCTGCCGCTGCTGGTGGCGATCTTCGGCCATTATTCTGCCGCCCCGGGCTTGCGCCCCGGCTGGGCATCAAAGCTGGTGCCGGTTTTACGTTTGCTGTCATCACCCATCAGCCACAGATAGAGTGGCATAATGTCGGCGGGAGTTTTCAGCTTATTGGCATCTTCCTGCGGGAAGGCACTGGCACGCATTTTGGTGCGCGTGCCGCCGGGATTAATGCAGTTAACGCGAAGCTGGCGTGGGTCATACTCTTCTGCCAGCACCTGCATCATGCCTTCGGTGGCGAATTTGGACACTGAGTACGCCCCCCAGCCGGCGCGGCCCTGGCGGCCCACGCTGGAAGTGGTGAAGACCAGTGAAGCCCCCTCAGCTTTTAACAGCAGGGGCAGCAGCGCCTGCGTCAGGAAGAAGGTGCCGTCAATGTTGACGCGCATCACCTGCTGCCAGATAGCGGGATCCTGCTTATCCATCGGCACCACCTCACCGAGCACTCCGGCGTTGTGCAGCACGCCATCAAGTCGCGGCAGCTTTTCGGCAATAGCTTCTGCCAGCTGCTGGCAGCTTTGCGCCGTGGCGGTTTCCAGATCGAGGGTAAACCACAGTGCCGGAGCCTGACTGCGCTGGTTAACCTCGTCACAAACCTGTTGCAGTTTTTCCGCATTGCGCCCCAGCAGAACCAGCTGAGCGCCATAGCGGGCATAGGTCAGCGCGGCTTCGCGGCCAATGCCGTCGCTGGCCCCGGTGACAAGAATAATACGGTTATTGAGCAGATCGCTTTTCGGTTGATAGTGCACAAAGAATTCCTCTGGCGATGGGGGGATTTCCGCAGGGCGGCTGATAGTATCGCCTGTTGTAAACCCTTGCGCGGACTGAATAAAGTGATTTATGCCTGAAAAAGTGGGTGAGTTCAATCAGCGCTTTAGCATATTCATGTGCTGTTACCGGGTTACAGGCGACTCAACGCGGGGACTCCGCTACACTAGAGCTATCTATAACATAATGTAAATTAAGGCGGATTGAGTGGATCTACTCTCTTATTATGGACTCTTCCTGGCAAAAACCGTCACCGTGGTGATTGCTATCGTGGCAATTGCGGTGGTGATCGCCAACCTTGCGCTGCGCAAACGCGCGCAGAATGGCCAGCTCAAGCTTACTCAGCTGGGCGAGAAGTACAGTGATATGCAGGACGATATGCGCCTGGCGAAGATGAAGCCGCATCAGCAAAAACAGTGGCACAAAGAGCAGAAGAAAAAAGAGAAGCTGACGGCGAAAACGGCCAAACAGCAGGCGAAGCTGGGCCGCCCGGAAGAGAAAGCCAAATCCACGCTGTACGTGCTCGATTTTAAGGGCAGCATGGATGCCGGCGAAGTCTCTTCGCTGCGTGAAGAGGTTTCTGCGGTGATGGCGGTGGCAGCACCGGGTGACGAAGTCCTGCTGCGTCTTGAAAGCCCCGGCGGCGTAGTTCACGGTTATGGACTGGCTGCTTCACAGCTGCAGCGCTTGCGTGATAAGGGTATTCCGCTGACGGTAGCCGTGGACAAAGTCGCCGCCAGCGGCGGGTATATGATGGCCTGCGTGGCGGACCGTATCGTCGCCGCACCATTTTCCATTATCGGTTCCATCGGCGTGGTGGCGCAGATCCCTAACTTCAACCGCCTGCTCAAGCGCAATGAAATTGACGTTGAGCTGCACACCGCCGGCGAGTTCAAGCGTACCCTGACGCTGTTTGGTGAAAACACCGAAGAAGGGCGTGAAAAATTCCGCGAAGATCTTAATGAAACCCACCTGCTGTTTAAACAGTTCGTGCATCAGATGCGCCCAACGCTGGATATCGACAGCGTGGCGACCGGGGAACACTGGTACGGCACCCAGGCGCTGGAGAAGGGACTGGTGGATGCGATTGGCACCAGTGACGATCTGATCATCGATCGGATAGAGAAACATCAGGTGATCGGCGTGCGCTATGCGCGGCGCAAAAGCATGATGGACCGCTTTACCAACAGCGCCACGCTGAGCGTTGAACGCCTGCTGCTGCGTATCTGGCAGCGCGGTGAAAAACCGCTGCTGTAACTGCCACGGTTTACCCTGCTTAACGCCCGCACCCGCGGGCGTTATTTTTCCAGCCGGTAGCGCGCCGAGAGATTCACCGCCAGCGCTTTATAGACGTTAAACACCGTGGTGCTCTTTGCCGTCGCCAGGCCCTGGTCATCAAGATAGTAGTTGCCGCGAAATACCAGGACGTCTCCCTTCTGCTCGACATCATCAACGCTCAGGCCTGTGAAATAGTCTGGATGGTTGACGATCATTTCCCGGGCCAGCGCCAGCAGATGTTCACGATTGACGGCTTGCTGTTGTGACATGGTCCTTTTCCTTCTTTATATAGTCATTTTCTGGCCGCTATTGTACGCCAGCCCCTTAAATCCGCAATCTTTGTGGTGATATACAAAAGTGACTCTTTTTTCTTAGTTTTCTGGCGTAAATGGGGCATGGATGCTAATTAAGTTGCGTAACAGATTTTATCAGGTAGAGTGTGGGCGTTTCGGGTTCCGGGCGTAAAACAGACTTTACGCCTTGTTAGAGATTCGCTTAACAGGTAGTAAAAAGTACCGTTAATCAACGTGTTGTAACGTCAGATTTCGCACTGGAATTGATGAAAAAGTTGTTCGGGTTGAATTCATTTTCCCCAATAACCCTATCCTTAGTGCGCTGCGTAGCTTCAGGAAGACGGCACAACTTACTCTCGGACGTTTTAATCAGGTAAAGGTAACTATGGGAAAAGCTCTCGTAATAGTTGAGTCCCCGGCAAAAGCCAAAACGATCAATAAATATCTCGGTAATGACTACGTGGTGAAATCCAGCGTGGGTCACATCCGTGATTTGCCGACAAGTGGATCAACAGTTAAAAAGAGCGCTGACTCTACAACCAGTAAAACCGGCAAGAAGGTCAAAAAAGACGAAAAGACTGCCCTCGTTAACCGTATGGGCGTCGATCCTTATCACGGCTGGGATGCGAATTATCAAATCCTGCCAGGTAAGGAAAAGGTCGTTGCTGAACTGAAAGCACTGGCCGAAAAAGCTGACCACATCTATCTCGCAACGGACCTTGACCGCGAAGGGGAGGCCATTGCATGGCACCTGCGGGAAGTGATCGGTGGCGATGAATCACGCTACAGCCGCGTGGTGTTTAACGAAATTACCAAAAACGCTATCCAGCAGGCATTTGAAAAGCCGGGTGAGCTGAATATTGACCGCGTCAATGCTCAGCAGGCACGCCGCTTCATGGACCGTGTGGTCGGTTATATGGTCTCCCCGCTGCTGTGGAAAAAAGTCGCACGCGGCCTTTCTGCGGGGCGCGTGCAGTCAGTCGCCGTTCGCCTGGTGGTTGAGCGTGAACGTGAGATCAAAGCATTCGTCCCGGAAGAGTACTGGGATCTGAATGCCGACCTGACTACGCCGAAAGGCGTTGACCTGCCAATGCAGGTGACTCATCAGGCCGACAAACCGTTCCGCCCGGTTAATCGTGAGCAGACTTATGCTGCCGTTAGCCTGCTGGAAAAAGCCCGCTACGTGGTGGCCGACCGCGAAGACAAGCCAACCAGCAGTAAGCCAGGCGCACCCTTTATTACCTCTACGTTGCAGCAGGCGGCAAGTACCCGCCTTGGCTTCGGCGTGAAGAAAACCATGATGATGGCGCAGCGTCTGTATGAAGCGGGTCATATCACCTATATGCGTACTGACTCTACCAACCTGAGCCAGGATGCGGTGGGCATGGTGCGTGGCTACATTGAGGATGAATTTGGCGCGAAATACCTGCCGAAAGCCGCCAATGTTTACAGCAGTAAAGAGAACTCTCAGGAAGCGCACGAGGCCATCCGTCCTTCGGATGTCAAAGTGCAGTCTGAGCAGCTAAAAGATATGGAAACGGACGCGCAGAAGCTGTATCAGCTGATCTGGCGCCAGTTCGTGGCCTGTCAAATGATGCCAGCGCAGTACGACTCTACAACACTTACCGTAGAAGCAGGCGATTTCAAACTGAAGGCCAAAGGGCGCACGCTGCGCTTTGACGGCTGGACGCGGGTAATGCCGGCGCTGCGTAAAGGTGATGAAGATCGCGTACTGCCACCGGTTGAAGTAGGCAGCGAGCTGAGCCTGCAGCAGTTGGTACCCAGCCAGCACTTCACTAAGCCACCGGCGCGTTTCAGCGAAGCTTCGCTGGTGCGTGAGCTGGAAAAACGCGGTATTGGTCGTCCTTCTACTTATGCTTCGATCATCTCAACGATTCAGGATCGTGGCTATGTGAAAGTGGAAAGCCGCCGCTTCTACGCTGAGAAAATGGGCGAGATCGTCACTGACCGTCTGGAAGAGAACTTCCGTGAGCTGATGAATTACGACTTCACCGCGCACATGGAAGACAATCTCGATAAAGTAGCGAACAACGAAGCGCAGTGGAAAGCCGTGCTGGACAAGTTCTTTGGCGAATTCAGCCAGCAGCTTGAGCAGGCAGAGAAAGACCCGGAAGAGGGCGGCATGCAGCCGAACCAGATGGTGTTGACCTCTATTGACTGCCCGACCTGTAGCCGTCAGATGGGTATCCGTACCGCCAGTACCGGGGTGTTCCTCGGCTGTTCCGGCTACGCGCTACCGCCGAAAGAGCGCTGTAAGCAGACCATTAACCTGATCCCAGAGAATGAAGTACTGAATATTCTCGAAGGGGATGATGCGGAAACTAACGCGCTGCGCGCCCGCCGCCGCTGCCAGAAGTGTGGCACCGCGATGGACAGCTACCTGATCGACCCCTCGCGCAAGCTGCACGTCTGTGGTAACAACCCGGAATGTGACGGTTACGAGATCGAGCAGGGCGAGTTCCGCATTAAGGGGTACGACGGGCCAATCGTTGAGTGTGAAAAATGCGGCTCTGAAATGCACCTGAAAATGGGGCGCTTCGGCAAGTACATGGCCTGCACCAACGACGACTGTAAAAACACGCGTAAAATTCTGCGCAACGGCGAAGTGGCGCCACCGAAAGAAGATCCGGTGCCGTTACCTGAGCTACCGTGTGAGAAGTCAGACGCTTACTTCGTGCTGCGTGACGGCGCGGCGGGCGTATTCCTTGCGGCGAATACCTTCCCTAAATCGCGTGAAACCCGCGCGCCGCAGGTTGAAGAGCTGCAACGCTTCCGTGACCGGCTGCCCGAAAAGCTGCGTTACCTGGCCGATGCTCCGGCAACGGATGCCGATGGCAACAAAGCCGTGGTACGCTTCAGCCGTAAAACAAAACAGCAGTATGTCAGCACCGAGAAAGACGGCAAAGCCACCGGCTGGTCCGCCTTCTATGTTGACGGTAAGTGGGAAGTGAGCGCGAAGAAATAATTTCTTGCTTCCCCCAGTGAGCGAGCCGCCTCGTGCGGTTCGCTCACGCTTCATCTTCCTCACGCTTTCCCCTTCCGATGCTATACATATCCCACTTTTTTGATATAGTTGTTATAGATAGCACCTTTCTTATTATTAATTCGCATTATAACCTTCATTCTTGAAGCTGTGACTTCGTTAGCTGCGTGTATACGCCCTGGTCACTTACTACAGTAAGCTCCCAGGGACTAATACACTTGCCGCCTTGCCACACCTCCAATTATTTTGGTTATAGACCGTTAACCTGACGCAGTTTCCTTATGCTGCCGGGGATTCGGCGCGTTGCTTCAAACCCTGGATGGAATGAAAAATGAAATTGCAGCAGCTGCGTTACATCGTTGAAGTGGTGAACCATAACCTCAACGTCTCTTCAACGGCCGAGGGCCTGTATACTTCACAGCCCGGCATCAGTAAGCAGGTGCGCATGCTGGAAGATGAGCTGGGCATCCAGATTTTCGCCCGCAGCGGTAAGCACCTGACTCAGGTCACGCCCGCCGGGCAGGAGATTATCCGCATCGCGCGTGAAGTCCTGTCAAAGGTTGATGCAATCAAATCCGTGGCGGGTGAACATACCTGGCCTGATAAAGGCTCACTGTACGTGGCGACCACGCATACGCAGGCGCGCTATGCACTGCCAAACGTGATTAAAGGCTTTATCGAACGCTATCCGCGCGTCTCGCTGCATATGCATCAGGGCTCGCCAACGCAGATTGCTGAGGCCGTGTCGAAGGGAAATGCCGACTTTGCCATTGCCACTGAAGCTCTGCATCTTTACGACGATTTGATCATGCTGCCGTGCTATCACTGGAACCGTGCCATTGTCGTCACGCCTGACCATCCGCTGGCGGCGAAGAGCAAAGTGTCGATTGAAGAACTTGCAGAATATCCATTAGTCACCTACACCTTCGGTTTTACGGGCCGTTCAGAACTGGACACGGCGTTTAACCGTGCCGGGCTGACCCCACGGATTGTCTTTACTGCAACCGATGCTGACGTGATAAAAACCTATGTCCGGCTGGGACTGGGGGTAGGGGTAATTGCCAGTATGGCGGTGGACCCCGTATCCGATCCTGACCTGGTGAGAATTGAAGCGACCGACGTCTTTAGCTACAGCACCACCAAAATTGGCTTCCGCCGCAGCACCTTCCTGCGCAGCTATATGTATGACTTCATCCAGCGCTTTGCGCCGCATCTGACGCGTGATGTTGTTGATACTGCTGTAGGTTTACGCTCGAATGAAGATATTGAAGCGATGTTCAAAGACATCAAGCTGCCGGCAAAGTAGTAACCCACAATATTATTGATGATATAAGTGGGCCGCTTGCGGCCCACTTTTTTTATGATTGGTGCCACCGATTACTGCAAACGTTAACCCCATTTCATTATTTTTTCGTAAATGAAACATGTATCACATGTTCCTTCATTGTTATTTCTTAAATGAGAAACAGTACACACTTTTCATTGTCGCTCTTTGCGCCAGGATAGGATGATTCTCATACTCTAGTTAAAAGGAGTGGAGATCGCCTGTGGCCTGAGGCGTGCTAAATTTATCTCTAATTTAGGCTGGACCTAATAGAGGGGCCAATGCAACCAGTTTGGGTTAAGGAGTAATTATTCCCCTTAAGTTAACTTAGCGTTTTTAATTAATCTTTTTGATGCTTGATAAATCCTGTTAATCGTTTTGTTCAATAAAAATTACTGGATTTTGCAACACAGAATGTTTAGGATTCATCCTAATTTCTGATTGGTTCAAACAATCGTTTTAATGAGAGTGATTATCAAAAACTATGGCTACTAGATTATCTGTACAACCCGACTTCGGGGACAAAACCATCAAGGTTGAGCGTAACAGCAATCTGAAACGCAAAGCCTGGCTCACGGTATTCGCTGCTTCCTCATTGTTCTGGGTTGTGGTTGCTTTATCTGTCTGGCGTATTTGGGGGTAACAATGCAACTTGGACTGCACGATCGTAAAGCACAGCAGGTACGTAAAACCGAGCGTTTTTGCAAAGGCAAAAATGACACTCAGGATTCGATTCCAGCATCATGGAATCTGAATGAACTGCAGCGTAATTTTATTGAGTCAATGTTCGAAGACAAGAAAGCAAAATAAGTCACGACGTGACTATTTCCCAGGCAACCTTGCCGGGCATTATTATTAAAACAGATTCATTTAATCTTAAGACCGAACCACTGGTCAGGGCTTCTTGACGCCCAATTCTGATGGTAACGCCATCATTTAACGGTGAAATCCTTGTGGTAGATGCCGAGGATTTAATGCGGTACGTTTTGGTCAGCAGTGGCCTGAGAGAGAATATGATGAATTTAACCCAAATTACCTGGTTCAGTACCTGGACATTTTCAGCCCTGTTCTGGACTAGCGCGTTATGGCTTGCAATGGTGATGCGCTAATCGCGCCTTTAATTAAAAGCTTAGCGTAATAAACAATAACGCCCTGCTGACCTGTACAGCGGGGCGTTTTGTTTTTTAATTTTCATTTTGTTTCAGCTGTTGTCAATTAGTGTTGTTATCAAAACGTTGCTGCCGAGTTGTGCTATGTTTAATCAAACCTTGCAATCACTAAGGTTATGATTATTCGAGCGCACGAATGGAGGAGCAATGTCGACATTAAGCCAAATCAGTCAGGACACGCTGGAAGTCAACGATCAGCGCTACCATTTCTACAACCTCACGAAAGCACAATCAGAGCTGGGCGACATCAGCCGCTTACCCAAATCAATGAAAGTCCTGCTGGAGAACTTGCTGCGCTATCAGGATGGCGATTCCGTCACGGCGGAGGACATCAGCGCACTTGCCGGCTGGCTTAAAGACGCCCATGCCGACCGGGAAATAGCCTATCGCCCGGCACGAGTTTTAATGCAGGACTTTACTGGAGTGCCGGCGGTGGTCGATCTTGCGGCCATGCGCGAGGCGGTTAAGCGTCTCGGCGGTGATGTTGCCAAAGTCAATCCACTGTCGCCCGTCGATCTGGTCATCGACCACTCCGTCACCGTGGACCACTTTGGCGACGACGACGCGTTTGAAGAGAACGTGCGCCTGGAGATGGAGCGCAACCACGAGCGCTACGTGTTCCTGCGCTGGGGGCAGAAAGCCTTTAACCGCTTCAGCGTGGTGCCGCCCGGCACCGGTATTTGTCACCAGGTAAACCTTGAGTATCTCGGCCAGGCCGTCTGGCACGAAGAACAAAATGGCCGCCAGGTCGCTTACCCCGACACGCTGGTCGGCACTGATTCGCACACCACGATGATCAATGCGCTCGGCGTACTGGGCTGGGGCGTTGGCGGCATTGAAGCCGAGGCGGCGATGCTCGGTCAGCCGGTGTCGATGCTGATCCCGGATGTAGTGGGCTTCAAATTGACCGGCAAGCTGAAAGCGGGGATCACCGCCACCGACCTGGTGTTAACCGTTACGCAGATGCTGCGCAAGCACGGGGTGGTTGGTAAGTTCGTGGAGTTCTATGGCGACGGGCTGGATGACCTGCCGCTGGCCGACCGTGCGACCATTGCCAATATGGCGCCAGAATATGGCGCAACCTGCGGCTTCTTCCCGGTCGATGACATCACCCTCAGTTATATGACGTTGACCGGGCGCAGCAGCCAGCAGATTGCGCTGGTCGAGGCCTACGCGAAAGCGCAGGGGCTCTGGCGTAACACCGGGGACGAACCGGTGTTCACCAGCAGCCTGGCGCTGGATATGGGCGTGGTTGAGTCCAGCCTCGCCGGACCGAAGCGCCCGCAGGACCGTGTGGCCCTTGGCGATGTGCCTGCTGCCTTCCGCGCCAGTAATGAACTGGAAGTGAATCGCGCGCAGAAAGATCATAAAGCCATTACTTACCGCGACAGCCACAGCGGGCAAGAATATCAACTGGAAGACGGTGCGGTGGTCATCGCCGCTATCACTTCCTGTACCAATACGTCAAACCCTAGCGTGCTGATGGCCGCCGGCCTGCTGGCGAAAAAAGCCGTGTCGCTTGGGCTGAAACCAAAACCGTGGGTTAAGGGTTCACTGGCACCTGGCTCCAAAGTGGTGTCTGACTATCTGGCCAGCGCGGGGCTGACGCCCTATCTCGATAAGCTTGGCTTTAACCTTGTCGGCTATGGCTGTACCACCTGCATCGGTAACTCGGGTCCGCTACCTGCAGAGATTGAGAGCGCGATTAAGCAGGGCGATCTCACCGTGGGCGCCGTGCTGTCCGGCAACCGTAATTTTGAAGGGCGCATTCATCCGTTTGTGAAAACCAACTGGCTGGCATCACCACCGCTGGTTGTCGCCTATGCGCTGGCGGGCAATATGACCCTGAATCTGCACAGCGATCCTATCGGCGAAGATACCACCGGCAAACCCGTTTACCTGAAAGATATCTGGCCGTCGCCGGAAGAGATTGCTGAGGCGGTACAGATGGTATCGACCGATATGTTCCTTAAGGAGTATGCCGAAGTCTTTGAAGGCACGCCGGAGTGGCAGCAGATCAAAGTCAGTGAGGCGGCGACCTATGACTGGGATGAGGGCTCTACTTATATTCGTCTCTCGCCGTTCTTTGATGACATGGGCAAAGAGCCGAAGCAGGTGCAGGATATTCACGGCGCGCGCGTACTGGCAATGCTGGGAGACTCGGTGACCACTGACCATATTTCGCCTGCGGGCAGCATCAAGGCGGACAGCCCTGCCGGGCGCTACCTGCTGGAGCATGGCGTGGAGCGCACGGACTTTAACTCCTACGGTTCGCGCCGTGGTAATCACGAAGTCATGATGCGCGGAACCTTCGCCAATATTCGCATCCGCAATGAAATGGTGCCGGGCGTGGAAGGGGGCATGACCCGCTTTATCCCGGGTAATGAGCAGATGGCGATTTATGATGCCGCTATGCGCTATCAGCAGCAGGGTACGCCACTGGCGGTGATTGCGGGTAAAGAGTACGGCTCCGGTTCCAGCCGCGACTGGGCAGCGAAAGGCCCGCGTTTGCAGGGCGTGCGCGTCGTCATTGCTGAGTCGTTCGAACGTATCCACCGCTCGAATCTGATTGGTATGGGTATTCTACCGCTGGAGTTCCCGCAGGGCGTAACCCGCAAGACGCTGAAGTTGACCGGGGATGAACTGATCGATGTCCACGACCTCAACCAACTGCAGCCGGGAGGGAGCGTCAAAGTGACCTTAACCGGCGTGGATGGGGCTAAGGAAGTGCTGGAGATGCGCTGTCGTATTGATACCGGTAATGAGCTGACCTATTACCAGAATGACGGCATTCTGCACTATGTGATCAGGAATATGCTGGATTAGCGCGAGTCAGAAGAGAGAGCGGGCCAGGACAGGCCCGCTTTTTTTTGCACTTATTTGGATAACAAATGGCCCATTTTGGCGGCTTTGGTATCCAGATAGTGGGCATTTTTCGGGTTGCGCCCGACGATCAGCGGAACGCGCTCGACGATGTTGATCCCGGCTTCGCTGAGGATCTCCACCTTGCGCGGATTGTTGGTCAACAGGCGAACTTCTTCCACGCCCAGCAGCTTAAACATATCGGCGCACGGGGTGAAGTCACGCTCATCAGCGGCAAAACCGAGCTGGTGGTTAGCTTCAACCGTGTCGTAGCCTTTATCCTGTAGCGCATATGCGCGGATCTTGTTCAGCAAGCCGATATTGCGGCCTTCCTGACGGTGGTAAAGCAGAATGCCGCGGCCAAGTTCGGCAATCTGCGCCATCGCGGCTTCCAGCTGGAAACCACAGTCACAGCGCAGGCTGAACAGGGCATCGCCAGTCAGGCATTCAGAATGAACGCGGGCCAGCACCGGTTTGTTATCAGATATATCGCCATAAACCAGGGCAACGTGGTCATGACCGGTTGCCAGTTCTTCAAAACCGACCATGAGGAAATCTCCCCATGGCGTGGGCAGATTGGCTTCTGCCACCCGTTTAAGCTGCATGTGACTCTCCAGAAACTTCAGGTAGTACGCTATCATCAGATAGCGCTTTGTCAGTCGCCTGACGCAAACAATCCCTCTATTTTGCCACAACACAGGCCGGGGCGGTTAACACGTTAGAGCGATTGTTGTAATACAGCACAAATATCATAAGTACTATCCTTATGTTATTATTTTTTAAGATAATCTTATTACATTGTTGTCAATCAGAGATGCGTAAAAGGAACAAGAATGGCTGATATCGTTAAACGCACCACCCTCGGCGCACTGCTGTTACTGATTATGCCGCTTGGCGTGATGCTATCTGGCTGGCAGTGGCAGCCGGGCGAAATGGGAATAGGCCATCTGGTTCTGTTTTGGTTCACCGAAACGGTCACCAGCCCGTGGGGCACGCTGACCAGCGCGGTTTTGTGCATTTGGTTTCTCTGGTGCCTGCGTTTCCGCCTTAAACCTGCCATATTTTTATTAGCGATAATCATTGGCACGCTGCTGGCTGGTCAGTACACCAAAAGCGTGATTAAAGAGGGGGTGCAGGAGCCGCGCCCTTATGTGCTGTGGCTGGAAAAGACCCACGGCATCAATGAACGGCAGTTCTATGAGCAGAAGCGTAAGCAGCGCAGTGAGATGGTGCGCAGTGCGGTGGCGAACGATCCCCAGCTGCCCGAATGGCTGAAAAAGCACTGGGCGTTTGAAACCGGATTTGCGTTCCCTTCGGGTCACAGCATGTTCGCCGCCAGCTGGGCGCTGCTTGGCGTCGGGCTGCTATGGCCGCGTCGCCGCACCGTGACGATTGTTATCCTGATGGGGTGGGCGGTGACGGTGATGGGCAGCCGCCTGCTGCTCGGAATGCACTGGCCAATCGATCTCATCACCGCCACGCTGATTAGCTGGCTGTTTATCACTCTGGCAACCTGGCTGGCCCAGCGTTTCTGCGGCCCGCTCACCGTGCCGCCGCAGGAGCAGCAGGAAATAAGCGCGCGTGAAACCGAAGCGGATGGATTGTAAAGAGGGCATTTGACCCCATATCTTACTTTTCGCCGGCGCCGTGGCGAAGGAGAGTCAGGGCGCTGTTTCATGTTCTGCCGCGGTTTGCACTCATCAATGCAAGCATCAGGACGATTTTTTTGGCATAATTCATCTGCTTAACTCCGGCATATGGGACGAACTGTGAAATATTTGCTCATTTTTTTAGTGGTTCTGGCGATTTTCGTCATTTCGGTCACTCTTGGCACCCACAACAATCAGGTGGTGAACTTTAACTACCTGCTGGCACAGGGCGAATTCCGCATTTCAACGCTGCTGGCATCGCTGTTTGCGGTCGGTTTTCTGCTGGGCTGGGCGATCTGTGGGCTGTTCTGGCTGCGCGTGCGGGTTTCGCTGGCGCATGCTCAGCGTAAACTCAAACGAATTCAGCAGCAGCTCAGTACGGCTGAAAGCAACGTGACCTCGTCACAGCATCCTGCCGTCAAGGAATAACACTTTATGTTAGAGCTGCTCTTTCTGTTACTTCCCATCGCCGCCGCTTATGGCTGGTACATGGGGCGCAGAAGCGTGCAACAGGATAAGCAACAGGAGGCCAGCCGCCTGTCACGTGATTATGTCACTGGGGTGAACTTCCTGCTTTCTAACCAGCAGGACAAGGCCGTTGACCTGTTCCTCGATATGCTAAAAGAGGACAGCGGCACGGTTGAAGCACACCTGACCCTCGGTAACCTTTTCCGTTCGCGTGGCGAAGTCGACCGCGCCATTCGCATCCACCAGGCACTGATGGAAAGTGCTTCTCTGACCTACGATCAGCGCCTGCTGGCGATTCAACAGTTGGGCCGTGACTATATGGCTGCCGGTTTTTACGACCGGGCGGAGCAGATGTTTGGTCAGCTGATCGATGAAACTGATTTTCGCGTGAGCGCACTGCAGCAGCTGCTGGTGATCCATCAGGCAACCAGCGACTGGCCTAATGCGATCGAGGTCGCTGAGCGGCTGGTGAAGTTGGGTAAGGATCGCCTGCGGATGGAAATCGCCCATTTCTACTGTGAGCTTGCGCTACAGGCAATGGGGAGTGATGACCTTGACCGTGCGATGAACCTGCTGAAAAAAGGGGACTCTGCCGACCGCAACAGCGCCCGCGTCTCGATCATGATGGGGCGCATTCATATGGCGAAAGGCGAGTATGCCAAAGCGGTAGCGCACCTGCAGCGTGTTATCGAGCAGGATAAAGAGCTGGTCAGCGAGACGCTGGAAATGCTCGAAAGCTGCTACCAACACCTGGAACAACCGCAGGCGTGGGCCGACTACCTGCGTCGCTGCGTCGAAGAGAATACCGGCGCGTCAGCCGAGCTTTACCTTGCTGGCATCCTCGATCGGGAAGAGGGCGCGGAAGCCGCGCAGACCTACATCACCCGTCAGCTTCAGCGCCATCCGACCATGCGGGTGTTCCATCGCCTGATGGACTTTAATTTGCAGGAGGCCGAAGATGGCCGCGCGAAAGAGAGCCTGATGGTCCTGCGTGAGATGGTGGGCGAACAGATCCGCACCAAGCCACGCTATCGCTGCCATAAATGCGGGTTTACCGCCCATGCGCTTTACTGGCACTGCCCATCCTGCCGCGCCTGGTCATCGGTCAAACCTATCCGCGGCCTCGACGGCCAATAACCTTCTGTTTTTATTAGCTATCACCCTTTTTATTGTAGGGGCTGACCTTCTTTTCCGGTCAGCCCGTAAAAAGATTCTAAGCCTTATTAGTTACAACATACTAACGCGTTTAGTTTAATAGCGGTTCCAGCCGCACCCGTACTCTCCTGTGCTTAACAGGGAAGGATAATTGTCAGCGTAAACTGTGAATTTCCCTGCGCTATAGGTAGAATGCTCCCCGTTTATCGTTTGCGCCGTGCGGTGCACCAATTAAAGAGGGTATATCCATGCTTTCACCTCAGGTTACCGGCTCACCGATTGTGGTCGCGTTAGATTATGCCGATCTCAATCGCGCAATGGCGTTTGTTGACCAGATTGAGCCCGGCAGCTGCCGCTTAAAAGTCGGCAAAGAGATGTTTACCCTGTTTGGTCCGCAGCTGGTGCGCGATCTCCAGCAGCGCGGGTTCGAGGTGTTTCTCGACCTCAAATTCCACGATATCCCCAACACTACCGCGCATGCCGTTGCCGCCGCAGCCGATCTCGGCGTATGGATGGTAAACGTGCATGCCAGCGGCGGGGCGCGGATGATGAACGCCGCGCGTGAAGCGCTGCTGCCAATGGGGAAAGATGCGCCGCTGCTGATTGCCGTAACCGTATTGACCAGCATGGATGCTGATGACCTGCGCGGCCTGGGCATTGAGCTGTCACCGGCAGAGCAGGCTGAGCGTCTGGCGCGCCTGACCCACCAGTGTGGTCTGGACGGCGTGGTCTGTTCGGCTCAGGAAGCCAGCCACTTCAAGCAGGCTATCGGACAGCAGTTCCGTCTGGTGACGCCTGGCATTCGCCCGGCAGGCAGCGATGCTGGCGATCAGCGCCGTATCATGACGCCCCAGCAGGCGGTGCAGGCTGGCGTCGACTATATGGTGATCGGTCGCCCGATTACCCAGTCCAGCGACCCGGCAGCAACGCTGCGTAACATTCTCAGCGAACTGCAGGGGGCATAATGGTCGATGATAACAGCCGCCTGGTTTACTCCACGGAGAGCGGGCGCATCGATGAGCCGAAAGCGGTGGTGCAGCGGCCAAAAGGCGACGGCATTGTGCGCATCCAGCGTCAGACCAGCGGCCGTAAGGGCAAAGGCGTCTGTCTGATCAGCGGAATTGACCTTGATGATGCGGAGCTGACAAAGCTGGCTGCCGAGCTGAAAAAGAGATGCGGCTGCGGCGGTGCGCTAAAGGATGGCATTATTGAGATCCAGGGGGATAAGCGCGATCTGTTGAAAACCCTGCTGGAAGGCAAAGGTTTTAAGGTCAAGCTGGCTGGCGGTTAATCGTTCGCTGCGCTGAAAAGAAAAGAAGGCCGCGATAAATCGCGGCCTTCTGCATGTAGATGTGCGTGCGGAGCCAATTTCTTATAGTTAGTCGACCTGATGGCCGATAATCCCACCAACGGCAGCGCCGCCTACGGTGCCGAGACCACTACCGTTGGTCAAAATTGACCCACCAATTGCACCGGCACCTGCACCGATGGCCGTATTACGATCGCGTTTCGACCAGTTTGAACAGGCGCTCAGGGAAAGAACTAACGTTGCTGCCAGTACGGCGGCGGTGATGCGTTTTGCATTGATTGACATTATGACTACTCCTTAGTTACAGCGTCAGAAATACCTCTCAAGTATAGAAGAGGGTTGGTACACAAGGCGCTTTTACTGGTGATTTATGTCACTGTTCAGGTAAATAGCGCTTAAAAATAGAACAATTTATTGTGCCATCCACCCGGCAGATGAAGATGAATCAGACCTTTAGGTCTCTAACTATCACCTGCGGCCAGAACAGATAAGCTAATTCTAGATATTGCTGAATATATTTACAGGTAAAAAATCTTAATTCCTACCAGACCTGGCTGTTATTGCTGCCGCAAATCGCAGTGAACAGCCGGAATCTGCCACTTATCCAGCGAATGCTTCCATACCCGCTTTGCCTCCTGCCGCTGACAATAAGTCAGATATCAACACGGAGATAACAGCATGCTGGAACAACTAAAGCAGCAGGTACTCGAGGCAAATCTGGCGCTGCCGCGTTATGGTCTGGTGACCTTTACCTGGGGCAACGTGAGCGCGATTGACCGCACGCAGGGCTTAATGGTGATTAAGCCTTCCGGGGTGAGCTACGAGGCGATGCAGCGTGACGATATGGTGGTGGTTGATGTGGCCAGCGGCGAAGCGATCGAAGGGAGTAAGCGCCCGTCGTCAGATACTGACACCCACCGTGCCCTCTATCTTGCCTGGCCGCAGATTGGCGGTATCGTTCACACCCATTCGCGTCACGCCACTATCTGGGCGCAGGCGGGGAGAGATCTCCCCGCATGGGGGACGACTCACGCCGATGATTTTTACGGCGCCATCCCTTGTACGCGCCAGATGCGCGCCGAAGAGATCGCCGAGCGCTATGAGTGGCAAACCGGGCAGGTCATTATTGAAACGCTGCAGCAGCGCAATATCGATCCTCTGGCGATCCCTGCTGTGCTGGTCAACTCGCATGGCCCGTTTACCTGGGGGAACAGCGCTGAAGCTGCGGTACACAGCGCCGTAGTACTGGAAGAAGTCGCCTACATGGGGATCTTCAGCCAGCAACTTACGCCGGAGTTGCCTGCGGTACAGCAGGTATTACTGGATAAACACTACCTGCGAAAACATGGAAAAAACGCGTACTACGGACAAGAGTAGTTAGCCCGTATCTCCGCCCGGTTGCCACTCTCGGGCGGCATCAGCGTGGCTAAAATCCGGCTTATCAGTGGCGAAATATTTCACTATACGCTGCAGTTGTCACCCCATCATATCGTTTTATTTTTAATCAATTATTTAACGCTATTGCATACTTAACTCAATTTCATCTGGCGTTTATCTGTTAATTTACCTTAAAAATCAAACGCCCTTTTAGCAGGGTCACACTCTGGATTAGGCTGGAGCTGCGTTTAACGCATAACTAATCAGAGGATAATAATATGACCGTTGTAAATCAGACTACCTGCAGGCTCTTTAGCGAAGCTGGACAAATGACTCAGCTCTCCGCCTACTACGAAGAAGAGCGTCGGACGATGTGGATGATGCTTCGTGCACAGCCGCGACCGAGCTTCAATCATCAGCTGATTGAGGAGATTATGAACCTCAGCTACGCCGCACAACGATCCGGGCTGAAGATCGATTTCTGGGTCACCGGTTCGCTGGTGCCGAGCATGTTCAACGCCGGTGGCGATCTGCGTTTCTTTGTCGAATCGATTAAAAACGGGCGTCGTGAAGCATTGCGATCGTATGCCCGCGCCTGCGTTGACTGCATTCATGCCGCCGCGCGCGGCTTTGATACCGGTGCGGTGACCATTGCGATGGTTGAAGGCAGTGCGTTAGGCGGCGGGTTTGAAGCCGCCCTGGCGCATCACTTTATTCTGGCGCAAAACAGCGCGCGCATGGGCTTTCCGGAGATTGCCTTTAATCTGTTCCCGGGGATGGGAGGCTACTCTCTGGTGGCGCGCCGTTCGGGGATGAGGCTGGCGGAAGAGCTGATCTGCGAAGGGGAGTCGCACACCGCAGAGTGGTTCGAAACTCGCGGCCTGGTCGATAAACTGTTCCAGCCGGGAGAGGGTTACCGCTGCACGCGTACCTTCATTGATACCCTGCAGCCGAAGCTAAACGGCGTGAGAGCGATGCTGAAAGCGCGTCAGCGCGTGCTGCAACTCACTCGGGCTGAACTGATGGATATCACCGAGGACTGGGTGGATTTCGCCTTCACGATTGAGCCGAAGGATATTGCCTACATGGAGCGACTGGTCCAGCTACAAAACCGCCACAGCGCACAGCTGCTGAAAGCGGGCTAACTGTTAACCCCCCTCAGGATGTGATCCCGGCATGATGCTGCGTGAGCCAGTGCTCGAGCTGTTCAGCGGGCATTGGCTTTGCGTACAGATAACCCTGACGAATATCAACGCCGTTCGCCATGACAAAGCGCGCTTCCTCTTCGGTTTCGATTCCTTCCGCAATCACTTGCAGATTCAGCGCTTTCGCTACGGCGACGATCGCCCGCACCAGCGACTGCGACACTTCCTGATGATTCACCCCGCGCACAAAACTCTGGTCAAGTTTGATAGCATCGATAGGCACCCGCGCCAGCTGAGACAGCGAGGAGTAGCCGGTACCGAAGTCATCCAGATGTACCGCCGCCCCCAGCGCCTGAAATTGCCCCATCAGCGCCAGCGCCAGCTGCTCATTTTCAATCAGGCAGCTCTCGGTCAGTTCAATATCAATCGGGCTGCTGTCCAGCCCGGCCTCATCGAGTGCCAGTTTTAAATCGGTATAAATACTCTGGTCAATCAGCTGCCGGGCGGAGACGTTAACCGCCACGCGCAGATTGATCCCCTGCTTGCGCCAGTTGAGCACCTGCTGCAGCGCGCTCAGCATCACCCAGCGCCCCAGAGGGATAATCAGGCCAGACTCTTCGGCATAAGAGATAAAGCTGTCAGGGCGCACCAGCCCGCGCTCTGGCGACAGCCAGCGCACCAGAGCCTCAACGCTGGTCACGCCGCCATCCGCATCAATCTTCGGCTGATAGTGCAGCACCAGCTGGTGTTGCTCCAGCGCTTTACGCAGATTGGTATCCAGCCACAAATACTCAAATACCCGCTGGTTCATCTCAGCGCAGAACAGGCAAAACTTACCGCGGCCATTCTCTTTGGCGGTGTACATTGCGGTATCGGCATTGCGGATCAGGCTTTCACGATCCTCACCATGCTGAGGGGCGAGGGCGATACCAATGGAGCAGCCGGTATAAACTTCGATCAGGCCGATACGGAAAGGCTGCTTCAGGCGTTCAAGGATCCGCGATGACATCGCTTCTAACACGGCCTGGCTGGTGTTCTCCGCCAGCACGATAAACTCATCACCGCCGAGGCGCGCCAGCGTCTGGTCCTTGTCCAGGCAGCTGAGAATAGCCAGTGAAACCGCCTGCAGCAGCTGATCGCCAAACATATGCCCGTAGGCATCGTTCACTTTTTTAAAGTTATCGAGGTCAAGATAGACCACACCAATCTGCTCACTGGTGCGTTTTTCCAGCGCTTCGGTAATTTCATGATTGATGGCGTTGCGGTTAGGCAGCCCGGTGATGTTATCGGTGTTGGCCAGCACGCGCAGGCGCTCCTGCGCGCGGCGCTCTTCGGTAATATCGGTGCCGGAACAGATCAGGAAGATTTCATTTTTGCCGCTGCCGCTGTGCACGAATTTGTTGCGGAACAGAAACAGCCGCTGGCCCTTTTTGGTTTTGATCCAGCGCTCAACCTCATACGAACTGCCTTCACGGAAAAAGCTGCTGATATTGCGTCGCGAGGCTGCCGCTTCCTGGCGCGACATAAACAGCTGGAAGACGTTGCGGCCGATAACTTCCTGCTCTTTCAGGCCGGTGTACTCTTCGCACAGGCGATTAAAACGCTGGATATGGCCCTGCTGATCGACAATCACAATCACCGAGTTAGCCTCGGAAACCACCTGTTCAGCAAAGGAGAGGCCCAGTACCAGATCGCGCGCCACTGAGGAAGTATCGCCCCAGGCTGAAGCCGTACCGGCCCACGCCACCTGGGAGACTTTCCTGCCAACCAGATGCATCGACAGGGAGTTACCGTACAGGGTAATCGTCAGATTAACGCTGGAGGTGATCACCGTCATCGCGCGGATCATATTAGCCTGAGGCGTGGTCAGAGGAACGGCGATATTGGTTTCACCGTCTTCATCTTCAGCAAATTGAATCGCATCACTATCAGCAGATAAACGCCAATGAGGGCTGCTGGTACCAAAGTACGCATACAACAGCGTCTGGCCCTGTTCATCGGTCATTTTTTGTCTCCCTCAGTGCTTCTTTACAGATGGTATCTTCTTATTTTAGCAACAGTATTCGGCAAACAAGAGAATCACAACACATAAGGGCAATATTTTTTCAAAGCGCTAAATAAGTTACGCCTCAAAGTAGGGAAAACAGGCAATCAACAGCGGTTGGTAAAGGGTTCGGTCGTGTTACCAGAACAGGGTGACAGCAATGGCTGCCGCCCAGCAGACTGAAGAGAAACTTAACAGAGTAATCCAGCTAAACGAACGCAGCATGCCAGCATCTTCAATTGAGTTAATCATGTTTTTCATCGTAGTCTCGTTGATATTGTCGGCGGAGGGGTTCCTGTCCCGAATCTGAGGCTAGTTTGGCAGATGGCGGGTTATGACAATATCGGACGCGACTGACGGTTCTGTAGGGTAAATGACTTTTATTTGTAGGAAAGATACTACTAGGGGTGGGGGGGAGGAAAAGAGGGCGGGATAAGCTAAGTTATCCCGCCGCTTTCACGGTCAGGCGACCGGACGAGCCACGATGCTGCGGGTTTCCATGCGCACTTCGGCGATGGTCACCTCAATCAGGTCGGTGACGCGATAGACCACCTCACCTTTGATCTGCACCGTGCCGTTTTCATTGCTCAGCACCAGCTCATCGCGTACCGCATGAATAAACGGTGCCGGGATAAAGGCGACAGCGCCGTTATCCTGCAGACGAACACGCATGCCCCCGCGCGAGACGTCGATAACCTCGGCGCTAAAGCGCCGATCGGTGCCGACCGCTTTCTCAAGGAATCGCGAGTAGAGCCAGTCACCGACATCGCGCTCCGCCATGCGGTTTTGACGGCGGCGCTCGGCCATTTTCACCGTCAGCTCATCGGCAGGGCGCTCAGCGGCTTCACCTTTGATCATCGCTTTCAGCAGGCGGTGGTTAACCATGTCGCCGTACTTACGAATAGGGGAAGTCCAGGTGGCGTACGCCTCAAGGCCAAGACCGAAGTGCGGGCCAGGAGTGATGCTCACCTCAGCAAAAGACTGGAAGCGGCGAATGCGGCTGTCAAGGAACTGGGTGGGTAGCGCATCCAGCTCACGGCGCAGGTTACGGAAACCGTCCAGCGTGGCAATCGCCAGCGGATCGGCGGTGACGCCGTGGTTGGCCAGCACGCCAGCAGCCAGCTCCGCGTTAGCTGCATCAAAGCCGAGGTGCACGTTATACACGCCAAAGCCCAGCTTATCGCGCAGCACGGTGGCAGCGCAGATATTGGCAAGGATCATCGACTCTTCCACGATGCGGTTAGCAATGCGGCGGTGTTCGGCGACGATATCCAGCACTTCGCCTTTCTCACCCAGCAGGAAGCGGAAATCAGGGCGATCTTTAAACACCAGCGCATGCGCCTGGCGCCACGCGCTGCGTGCCAGGCACAAGCGGTGCAGCAGGCGGATCTGCTCAGCAATCGCTTCGCTTTCCGGCTGCCATTCGCCGCTATTTTCCAGCCAGTCAGACACGTTGTCGTAGACCAGCTTGGATTTTGACTCAATCCAGGCGGCGAAGAAGTGGATATCCTCACCCAGGGTGCCATCCGCAGCCACGGTCACGCGGCAGGCCAGCACCGGACGGCGCTCGCCGGCGCGCAGTGAACAGGTGTCATCAGACAGCTGGCGCGGCAGCATCGGGATATTAAAGCCCGGCAGATAGTTGGTGAATGAGCGTTCAGCGGCAACCGCATCCAGCTTGCTGCCCACTGGCACGTAAGCCGTCGGGTCAGCGATGGCGATGGTCAGACTCAGCGCGCCGTCGGCGGCTTCTTCCACATAGAGCGCATCATCCATATCTTCGGTGCTGGCGCTATCGATGGTGACGAAGTTCAGGGCAGTGAGGTCTTCACGCTCCAGTCCTTCATCCAGCATCTCTTCCGGCGCAGCCACGTCCGGGGCTTCACGCTCCAGATTATGGCGCGACAGCGTTACCCACCAGGGAGCCAGATGGTCATCCGCAGTGGTAATAAATTCGGTCAGTTCAGCATAGAAGGTGCGGTCGCCCTTCAGCGGATGGCGGCGCATCTCTGCCACCGCCCAGTCTCCGGCCTGGAAGTCATGCTTCACACTGCGCTCTGCGCGGCACTGGATCGCATCTTTCAGCAGGGGATGGTCGGGAACGATCGACAGGCGGTCATCTTTTCTCTGTACCCGGCCTACAAAACGCGTCAGGAAAGGTTCAATCAGCGTTTCAGGATCGGCAACTTCGCGATCTTTGTCGGTCTGAATCACTGCGCTCACGCGGTCACCGTGCATCACTTTTTTCATGAACGGTGGCGGAATAAAGTAGCTTTTCTGCGGGTCGACTTCCAGGAAGCCAAAACCTTTTTCCGTGCCTTTTACCACACCCTCAACACGCGGTGTCTGGGAGTGGAGTTTCTCTTTAAGCTGCGCGAGCAGCGGGTTATCCTGGAACATAATTTCAACGTTTTCGTGGCCTAAGAGCGGCAGACAGTTTTACGCGATTAACCGCGCTACGGCAAGAAAAAACCCCGTTTCCGGGGGCTGTAGGGGTCGACCCTTTTTTCCGGTAGACCCGTTATGTCCCCGTACTGTTAAGCACGCATCAGGCAATGCGCAGGCCCGGCGTCACCGGTGAGAGCGTAATTTTTACCGGCACGGACTTGGAGGTCGGGGTACCGCTGCCGTCACCAAAACTGGAAAGCGGAACCAGCGGGTTAGTTTCCGGATAATAGGCCGCGAGATTACCGCGTGGGATGGCGTAAGGCACCAGCTTGAAGCCGCTCACTTTGCGGGTAATTCCATCGTTCCACAGGGTTTCAATATCCACGTTGTCGCCGGCGGCGTAGCCCATGCTTTCCATATCCTGCGGATTGATGAACAGCACCTCGCGCTGGCCATATACGCCACGGTAACGGTCATCAAGGCCGTAAATGGTGGTGTTGTACTGATCGTGAGAACGCAGGGTCTGCAGCGTAAACGGCACTTCCTCATCCAGCTGCGGGAACAGCGAAGTGGGCAGGGCAGCGGCGCTGAACTGGGCTTTCTCATTCAGGGTAGTAAAGCGCAGCTCGGCGGCAGCATTACCCAGGTAGAAACCGCCTTTCAGATCGCATTTGGCGTTGAAATCGCTAAAGCCCGGAATCGTCGCGGCAATATGGTCACGGATTTTGTTGTAGTCACCGGCAAGCGATAACCAGTCAACTTTATCGCTGCCCAGCACGGCATTGGCGATCCCCGCGACAATCCAGGTTTCTGAGCGCTGGGTATCGGCGAGAGGTTTGCCGACGCCCTCGGAGGCATGCACCATGCTGAAAGAGTCTTCGACGGTAATAAACTGCGCACCGCTGGCCTGCACATCCTGCTCGGTACGGCCAAGCGTTGGCAGGATCAGCGCATCGATCGCCCCCGGGCAGAGATGGCTGCGGTTAAGCTTGGTGCTGATTTGCACGGTCAGGCCGCAGCGTCTTAAGGCTTCTTCGGTGCGAGGGCTGTCCGGGGCGGCTGCCGCGAGATTGCCACCGAGGGCGATCAGCACTTTAACCTCGTCGCGCAGCATCGCTTCCAGGGCTTCAACGGTGTTATGGCCGATTTCACGCGGCGGCTCAAAGCCGAAATGCTGACCCAGGCTGTCGAGAAACGCTTTAGACGGTTTCTCATCAATGCCCATAGTGCGGTTGCCCTGCACGTTACTGTGGCCGCGCACCGGGCAAAGTCCGGCACCTTTTTTACCCAGTTGACCAAACAGCAGCTGCAGGTTGACGATTTCACGCACGGTATCCACCGAGTGCTTGTGCTGGGTAATGCCCATCGCCCAGGTACAGATCACCCGCTCGGAGTGTTGATAGATGGCGGCGGCTTCGCGAATTTGCTGTTCACTCAGGCCGGACTGGCTGACAATGTGTGACCATTCAGTGGCGTCAACTTCGGCCAGGTAAGCCTCCATCCCTTCAGTTTTGGCATTGATAAACACTTCATCAAACAGGCCCTTTTCACCCTGCGCCACTCGCGCACGATGGTTTTCTGCCAGCACTTTCACCATGCCGCGCACCGCCGCCATATCCCCGCCGAGATTCGGCTGATAGTAGGTCGAGCTGATTTTACCGGCCATGCTGGTCACCACTTCCAGCGGTTTCTGCGGGTCGGCAAAACGCTCCAGCCCGCGCTCGCGCAGGGTATTGAACGTGACGATTTTCGCCCCGCGATCGGCGGCGTGGCGCAGGCTGTGCAGCATACGCGGATGGTTGGTGCCGGGGTTCTGACCGAACACGAAAATCGCATCAGCATGGTCAAAATCGTCCAGGCGGATGGTGCCTTTGCCGACGCCGATGCTGCGTTTCAAACCGGTGCCGCTGGCTTCGTGGCACATGTTAGAGCAGTCGGGGAAGTTATTGCTGCCGTTCATCCGGCCAAACAGCTGATACAGCCAGGAGGCTTCATTACTGGCGCGCCCGGAGGTGTACAGCTCCATCTGGTCAGGATTGTCCATCGCCTTGATATGGGAAGCGATAAGCTGGAAGGCATCGTCCCAGCTAATAGGCTCGTAGCGGTCGGTGGCGCGGTTATAGCGCAGCGGTTCGGTCAGGCGCCCCTGATATTCGAGGAAGTAATCGCTCTGCTGATACAGTGCCGAGACGCTATGCTGTGCAAAGAAATCGGCACCGATATTGCGGTGGGTGGCTTCCCAGGTCACCGCTTTCGCACCGTTCTCGCAGAAGCTGAAGGTACTTTTATTATCATCACCCCAGGCACAGCCCGGGCAGTCAAAGCCTTTCGCTTTGTTCATGCGCATCAGATTGCGCAGATTTTTGATCACTTGCTTGCTGTCAAAAACGAAGCGGGTCGTGGCTTCCAGTGAACCCCAACCGCCCGCAGCGGCCTGGTAAGGTTTGATGGCTTCTTTAAATTTCATTATCTCGCAGGCTTATGTTGAATAATTGTTATGAGTATATGTCTTCTTTATGGCAATTCTGCGAGTGGCAGGGGAATTTGTCTAATTGATTGAGGAAATGGTGCGATAGGCGCTGTTTATCATGGCAGGCGCAGAAGTGTGATTGCGCTCAAAAATTAACCGTTAAAATTGTCGCTGAAGACGATCTTAATCAAGCACGCGACTAATACTTAGCTCTTTGCAGTCAGAGCGGGAGAGGTCAGATGAAAGAGTTTGCCAGCAAGATCCACGCCTTCGGCAAAGCGCTGATGATGCCGATTTCGGTGATTGCCGCCGCCGGCATTTTCCTTGGTGTGGCGGCGGCGTTGCAAAATCCGGCGATTACCGGGGAGGCCTTCGCCCGCATGCAGACGCCCCAGCTGATCATTGGCTTTATCCGTAAGGTCGCCGGGGCGCTGTTTGCTAACCTGCCGCTGTTCTTTGCCGTTGCCAGCGCCATTGGCCTGGCAAAAGCGGAGAAACCGACGGCCGCCTTTGCCGCGGTGATCGGTTTCATCGCTATGCACGTGGGCGTGAGCGCCACGCTAGCCGCCAAGGGTCTGACCGCTGCCACCACCACACCCGCCGCGCTCCAGCAGCAGGGCATGGACCAGACAACAGCGATGATGACCTCGGCGGAATATATCCCGATGCTCGGTATCTTTACCTACAACATGAGCGTGCTGGGCGGGGTGATTGCCGGGCTGCTGACGGTGGCGATCCATAACCGCTGCTACACCACTCAACTGCCGACCGCTATCAGCTTTTTCGGCGGGCGGCGCTTTGTGCCGATTGTCACCGTGCTGGTGCTGCCGCTGGTGGGCGTGCTGCTGGCGTTAATCTGGCCGACGATTGGCGCAGGTATTGCCTGGGTCGGGGAGCTGATTGGCAAAAGCGGCCAGTACGGCGCCTTGCTCTACGGTACCAGTGAACGCCTGCTGATCCCAACCGGGTTACATCACATCCTCAATGAAACCGTGCGCTTTACGCCGATTGGTGGTATTGCCACGGTAGACGGGCAGACGATTGTCGGCGCGCTGAACATCTTTAACACCTCACTGACGCATCCCGGCTCGGTGGCGGATGCCACGGTGCAGGAGGCCACGCGTTTCCTCGCCCAGGGTAAAATCCCGGTGATGATGTTTGGCCTGCCCGCCGCCGCGCTGGCGATGTATCACTGTGCGCGACCGGAACATAAACAGCGGGTGAAGGCGCTGGTAATGGCCGGGGCGCTCACCTCGTTTACCACCGGGATCACCGAGCCGCTGGAGTTCTGCTTTATCTTTGTCTCGCCGGTGCTCTACATCCTGCACGCCCTGCTGAGCGGGCTGTCGTTTATGCTGATGTCGCTGATGCACCTGATGATTGGCAACATTCAGGGCGGTGCAATTGACCTGGTGGTGTTCGGCATTCTGGGCGGCAGCAAAACGGCCTGGTGGTGGAGCGTGGTGCTCGGGCTAATCTACGTGCCGATCTACTACTACGGCTTTAAATTCATCATCCTGCGTATGCGGGTGGAAACCCCGGGGCGAGAATCCGGGCAGGAACCGCAGCAGGAGACCGTTGCCGCCGACGAGCGCACCCGCGTGATTATCAGCGGGCTGGGCGGAAAGGCCAATATAGAGGACGTCGATTGCTGCTTCACCCGTCTGCGCGTGCGCGTTAAGCAGATGAACGAGGTAGTGGACCAGACGCTGATGAGCACCGGTGCCAATGGCGTAAACCGCGTCAGCGATCGTGATGTGCAGGTGATTTACGGGCCGCAGGTAGAGAAAATAGCCAGCGAGGTGAAAAGTGCGCTGGGCGTGGCATGAAGTCGCGTTTCTGGCTCTCAGGCTGTTACTATTAGCAAAAATTTACCAATAAAATAACCATTATGGATATCAAGCAGCTCATCTACCTGTGCAACCTCGAGCGCGAGCGCCACTTTGGCCGTGCCGCAGAAGCCAGCTTTGTCAGTCAGCCCACGCTTTCGATGCGCCTGAAAAATCTGGAAATTGAGCTGGGGCTGTCGCTGATTAACCGCAGCAATAACTTCGACGGCTTCACCCCGGAAGGGGAGCGTGTGCTCTCGTGGGCGCGGGAGATCGTCTCGGTCTATCAGGGCTTAAAGCTGGAAGTTGAGTCGCTGAAGCACGGGGTTAACGGCACGCTACGCATCGGCGTGGTGCCCCAGTGCAGCATCTCGCTGCCGGTGATGCTGAAGGCGATTAGCGAGCGCTATCCGCAGCTGGATTACCGCGTGGCGGTGCTGAGCGCCGATCAGCTGCTGGAAGCGCTGAATAGCCATACGGTGGATGTCGGCATTGGCTTCTTTGAGCTGTCGACGCTGCGTGAACTGCATTTTCAGGCAGAAACGCTGGTGGATAATGGCGTGGAGCTGCTGTTTCATCCGCAGCATTTTCCGCAGTTGAACGGCACAGAGCCGCTGACGCTGCCAGAGATCGCCGCGCTGCCGCTCTGTCTGGCCGATCAAACCCGCTATTTTCGCCGCTATGTTGACGGGCATTTTCGCGAAGCCGGGCTGGAGCTGCGCGTGGTGCTGGAGACCACCTCGGTATTTCAGCTGCTGCAGGGCGCGCAGGTGGGCCTGGGCTGCCTGATTTCTCCCGTCGGGCATCTGATCGCGGGGATGAGCGGTGAGCTGAGCCGCCGCGCGGTGGCGATGCCGCCGATGTCACGCCAGGCTGCGGTGGTGATCGCCGAGCCTGGTCGCGCCACTCCGCTGGCACAGCATTTCTTCGATGAAGTACGGCGCTGGCTGATGGGCTGAGCTAACGCGCTGCCGTGCTGCCGAGGCCCTGCATCAGGCGGTTGCCCCAGCTGGCGTTAGCCACGCTAAGGATTATCGCAAACACTTGCGCGGTACTCAGCCCGGCCTCTTTCAGCGGTTGCACGTGCGCCGCGTTAACCCGCTCGGGCGAGCGCGTTAGCTGGGCTGCCAGCTGGATCACCGCCTGCTGCTGCCGGTCAGCCAGCGCCAGCGCTTGATCGACACTCGCCTGCAGTGCATCACGCAATTCGCCCAGCGCTAAGCGGCCAAAGCAGGCAGCACTGCCGTTAATCCTTGCGGTCACTGCCGCCGCCAGCGTGGCCTGCGGCGAATGACGGATTTCAGACAGTGCCTGCAGCAGGCTCGCCCAGCCGTACAGGGTTTTGCCGTCGTGCGCGAACAGCCAGGCACCGGCTTCCAGCTCGGCTATCGGCTGACAGAAAGTCAGGGCCTCTAACTGATCGGTTGCGGCGTAACGCATTTCGAGCGGCGGCAGGCTGGGCTGCCACTCTGCCGCGGTGCTGAACAGCTCGGGTTCCGCGTCTGCGGGCACCGTTACGCCCGGCATCCAGCGCACGGGCAGCGCCAGCAGGGCATGAATTCCAGCCACCACGCGGGCCTGGTAGCTGACAAAGCCAATAATCTGGCTGAGCGTGACAATATCCGACGCACTGAGCCCCACATCATCCAGATGCTGTACGGCAGCGGCGTCAATCAGCGTTGGCTGGCTGGCAAGCTGGCGGGCATACTCGGTGATTTGCGTCAGGCGGCGATTGCTCTCACGCGATGAATCCGGCCCAGGCAGCGGGTTAAGCCGCGCCGCATAGTGATTACACAGGCGCTGAACGCCGGTAACCTGCGCCACCGTCAGCGCGCTGCTCAGTCGGTCATACAGCGTAAGCGTGTGGGTCAGGGTGGTGGTTAATTCGTTGGGGAACAGGATCTGATAGAGATCGCGGGAGGCCAGCAGTGCGGGCTGCACCTGCTGCAAAGTGGGGATCAGGTCGCCCTCGACCTGCTGCGCCAGACCAAGCAGGAAACGGTCTTCAATAGTGGCAGCTTCGGGCACCAGCGGCGCGCGCTGCGCGGGCAGGCTGGTCTGGGTTTCATGATACCAGTGGTTGTTGCCGGTAAAGCGGCGCTGTTCCATGATCATTCCTTTTCAATTACGGCACGGGTATCCTGGCGTAAGCGCTAAAGCGAAAGAAATAATGTTCGGTGCTATCAAATAGCTGGATGGCATAAGCGGTGCCGTCGTAGGGGCGAGGCATGCCTCACCCTGGTCAGGCAGATGCCGGGTCAGGCAGTGCCGTCGTAGGGGCGAGGCATGCCTCACCCTGGTCAGGCAGTTGCCGGGTCAGGCATGCCTGACCCCTACGGGGTGGGGGTTAGCGGTCTTTACGCCACGCGTCGGCGGTCAGCGCTTCACCGAAGTGGCTGGAGATCAGGCGTTTGGTAAGATCGTGCAGCGGGCAGGCCAGCACGTCGGCGGTGCTGCCGCGCTCCACCACTTCGCCCTGATGCATCACCAGCAGCTTGTCGCTGATATGTTTCATCATACCCAGATGCTGCGTGACGTAGATATAGGCAATACCGTGCTTGTCCTGCAGCTCCAGCATCAGATTGATCAGCTGCGAGCGCATCGACATATCCAGCGCAGCCAGCGCTTCATCCGCCACAATCACCTTCGGCTGTAAAATCAGCGCGCGCGCCAGGCCGATGCGCTGCTTCTGACCCGGGGCCAGCATGTGCGGATAGTAGGAAGCGTGGTCGCGCAGCAGCCCGACCTGGCGCAGCGTGGCGATAATACGTTTCTCGCGCTCATCTGCATTCAGCTCGGTGTTGAGGCGTAGCGGGAAATCGAGGATCTGGCTGATGCGCTGGCGCGGATTCAGGGAGGTCGACGGATCCTGGAATATCATACGAATGCGCTGACTGCGATAGCCGTAATCGCCATACTCCAGCGGACGATCGTCAATCACTATTTCGCCGGATGAGGGGGCAATCATCCCGCTCAGCATTTTCGCCAGCGTCGATTTGCCCGAGCCGTTTTCACCGATAATCGCCAGCGTCTGGCGCTCGCGCAGGGTGAAGCTGACATCCTTCACCGCCTCAACATGCTGGCGGCGGAACAGCCCGGTGCGGTAGCGATAGGTTTTACTCAGGTTGCGCACTTCCAGCAGCGTTTCAACCATTACTGACTCTCCATATTCAGCGGGAAGTGGCAGGCAAACATATGACTCTTCGACCCGGTTAAGCGCGGGGTCTCAATACAGGTTTTCTGAGCATAAGGGCAGCGTGGGCCCAGGCGACAGCCAATCGGCAGGTGTTCAAGCGAGGGGATAGCACCCGGCAGCGTATTGAGGCGGCTTTTATGCGGCAGCGAACGGCCAAAGTCCGGCATTGCGCGGATCAGCGCCTGAGTATAAGGGTGATGCGGAGCAGCGATCAGCTCTTCGCTGAGCGCGGTTTCCACCGTCTGCCCGCAGTACATCACGTTAATTTTATCCGCCCACTGGCTCAGCATCTGCAGATCGTGGCTGATCAGCAGAATCGTGGTGTTGTTGTTTTGGTTGAGCCGGGAGAGCAGGCGGAAAATCTGCGCCTGGGTAGTCGGTTCCATGGCGTTGGTTGGCTCATCGGCAATCAGCAGGCGCGGCTGATTCGCCAGGGCAATAGCGATCATCACCTTCTGGCACTCGCCGTCGGTCAGCTCATACGGGAAGCTGCTCATAATATCTTTATGATCTTTGATGCCAACGCGGTGCAGCAGCTCAATGGCGCGGCGATGACGCCAGCCAAAGCGCTGATACCAGCGGCCTTTCCACGTCCAGCCGGGGATCGCCTGCTTGATCTGGGTGCCGATACTTTCCGACGGGTCGAGGCACGACTGCGGCTCCTGGAAAATCATCGACACGTTATGACCGACAATTTTACGCCGTTCACGCGGCGTCAGGTGCAGCAGGTCGATGTCGTTAAAGCGCATGCGGTCAGCGGTGATGCGCCAGTTATCCTTGGTGACACCGCAGATCGCCTTGGCGATCAGGCTCTTGCCCGAACCGGATTCTCCCACCAGCCCGCGCACTTCGCCTTCGCTCAGCGTGATGCTGACCCGGTCGACCGCTTTTACCGGCCCTTCGGCGGTCATAAATTCTATCGTCAGGTTACGAATATCGAGCAGCGGCATTATTCAACTCCCGCAACGATGGCCCGGCGTGCGCCGTCACCCAACAGGTTAACAATCAGTACACTAAGCATAATCGCTGCGCCCGGTAACATCACGGTCCAGGGAGCAACATAAATCAGCTCCAGCGAATCACCCAGCATCGCGCCCCACTCCGGGGAAGGGAGCTGCGCGCCGAGATCGAGGAAGCCGAGTGCGGCAATATCGAGGATCGCCATCGACAGCGCGCGGGTAAATTCGGTCACCAGCAGCGCCAGAATGTTAGGCAAAATGGCATACCAGAGAATATCCAGGCTGCTGGCACCGTCCAGACGTGCGGCCACCACGTACTCTTTTTCCAGCTCATCATGCACCGCGCTGTAAATGGCGCGCACCAGGCGCGGCAGAATGGCCAGGAACACCGCCAGCATCGCATGTTCCAGCCGTGGCCCCATAAAGGCCACCACGATGATAGCCAGCAGCAGAGAGGGGATCGACAGCAGCGTGTCGAGCACGTGATTCATCACCGCCGAGCGCAGGCCGTGCGTCAGGCCGGCAAAAACGCCCAGCACCATCGCACACAGCGCCGCCGCCAGCGTGACCACAATTGCGGAGCCGACGGTCGGCGCCGCGCCGCTCAGCAGGCGACTGAGCAGATCGCGCCCCAGATCGTCAGTGCCGAGGAAGAACGAAACATCGCCATAGCGTGACCACGAAGGCGGCAGCAGCTGGAAGCCGAGAAACTGCTGGTCGAGGCCGTAAGGCGCCATCAGCCCGCCAAAAATGCACAGCAGCAGCAGCGCGATAAAGCCATAGAACCCGATCATCGCCGTGGTATCGCGATAGAACAGCCCCCACGTGTGGCGCAGCGGGCTGGGCGGCCGCTTCTCGGAGTAGATATTATCTGAGGGCATACCATTCCTTATGCTTCAGCGGGTTTGTCATAGCACCCAGAATATCGGAGAGCACGTTCACGGCGATCACCAGAGCGCCAACCACCATCACGCCGGCGGAAATCGCCGCATAATCCTGCTGGCGAATGGCGTTAATCAGCCAGCGGCCAAGGCCCGGCCAGCTGAACACCATTTCAGTGATCATCGCCAGCGTCAGCATGGTGGAGAATTGCAGCCCGAGACGCGGGATCACCGGCGGCAGGGCGTTATGCAGCACGTGGCGGCGAATAATGGTGAAGCGCGACAGCCCGCGCGTGGCGGCGGCTTTCACATAGTTCTGCTCCATCACATCGCGGGTGCTGATGCGCAGCAGGCGGATCACCTCAGTGGTGGGTGCCACGGCCAGCGCGGTAACCGGCAGGATCATATGCTTCAGCGCGCTGATGATCATCTCATGGCGCCACGGCGAGTCCGTCAGCCAGGCATCAATCAGCGCAAACCCGGTGACGTGCTTTACCGGGTAGAGCAGGTCGAAGCGCCCGGATACCGGCAGCCAGCCGAGATTAAGCGAGAAAAACAGCGTCAGCAGCAGCGCCAGCCAGAACACCGGCAGGGAAAAGCCGAGCAGGGCGACGGCGCTGATGGCTTTATCCTGCCATTTGTTACGCATTACGCCCGCGGCAATGCCCAGCGGGATACCAACCAGCAGGGCCAGGCTGAAGGCCATAAAGCACAGCTCCAGCGTGGCGGGAAACACTTCACGCAGCTGCAGATTAATCGGCTGGCCGTTAATGCTGGATACGCCGAAATCGAGCTGCACGATGCCTCTGAGCCAGAACAGCAGGGCATCCCACAGCGATGCGCCCTGCAGCGGCGCGTGCGGCGTGAAATAGCTCAGGCTGAAGCCAACCAGCGTCAGCATAAACATCGTGACGATAAACAGCACCAGGCGGCGCAGCGTATAGATAATCACGGCGATTTCTCCTCACCACTTTCGCGGTGGACACCCGCAAAGGAAGCATTACCAAACGGGCTCAGCACCAGGCCTTTAATATCGTGGCGGTAGGCCTGCAGGCGCAGCGAATAGGCCAGCGGCAGCACCGGAAGCTCCTGCGACAGCAGCGTCTGGGCCCGATCGTAATAGTCGATGCGGTTAGCAAGCTGCTGAGACAGCAGGGCCTTATGCAGCAGCTCATCAAACGCTGAATTACACCAGTGGGCAAAGTTGGTCTGTGAAGCGATGGCCGCGCAGCTCAGCAGCGGGCGAAAAAAACTGTCCGGATCGTTACTGTCGGTTGCCCAGCCGGTCAGCGTCAGGTCGTGATTATTCTCCATCAGCCTGGCCTCCTGGAAGCGGCCTTCTACCTGCACGATGGTCACTTTAACGCCAATCTGCGCCAGATCGGCCTGAATCAGCTCGGCAGTTTTCAGCGGGCTGGGGTTCCAGGCCTGTGAGGCGGAAGGCACCCACAGATTAAGGTGCAGGTTCTCAATTCCCAGCGCCTTCAGCTCTTCACGCGCTTTCTGCGGATTATAGGGCGTGACGCGCGCATCGGTATCATAGGCCCATGAGGCGCGCGGCAGGATCGAGGCTGCGGTCTCGGCGGTGCCGTAATAGATCGACTCCATCAGCCGTTCATTGTTGATTGCCAGCGCCAGCGCCTGGCGCACCTGTGGGCGATCGAGCGGTGCCTTGCGGGTATTAAACGCCAGATAGGCGATGTTCATGCCGGGGCGCAGGGTCAGGCGCAGGCGCGGGTCGTCACGCAGGATAGAGAGCTGGCTGGCGGCAGGATAGGCCAGCACGTCGCACTCGCCGGTCAGCAGCTTGGACAAGCGCCCGGTGCCGCCCGCTGCCATATCAACCACCACCTGCGACATGCGCGGCTGGCCTTTCCAGTAAGCGTCATTGCGCTGCAGGCGAATATACTGCCCGCTGCGGTAATCATTCAGCATAAACGGACCGGTGCCCACGGGCTCGCGATCGAGCTGTTCCTGGCGATCAATTTTGCTCAGCCGATCGGCATACTCGGCTGACAGCACCGGCGCGTAATGGGTGGCAAGGTGCCAGAGGAAGGACGCATCCGGGCTGTTGAGGCGGATTTCTACCGTATCCTTATCCAGCTTCTTCACGCTCTGCACCGCATCGGAAAATTGCAGGCTGTCAAAGTAGGGGTAGCTGCCGCCGTTGACGTTGTGCCAGGGGTGCTTGCGGTTAAACACGCGCTCGAAGCTGAACACCACGTCATCCGCATTCATCGGGCGGCTGGGTTTGAACCATGCGGTGTGCTGGAAGGCGACGTTGTGGCGCAGGTGGAAGCGATAGGTGGCGCCGTTATCCAGCACTTCCCAGCTCTCTGCCAGCTCGGGGATCAGGCGATAGGTATAGGGATCGACGTCAAGCAGGCGGTCATACAGCTGGGCGGCGAGGGTATCTACCACCAGCCCGCCGCTGGCCATCTGCGGATTAAAGGTATTCATTACGCCGTTAACGCAATACACGAAGCCGCTCTGGCGAATATCACCGGGCGTTGCAGACCAGACCGGAGCGCTTAGCACGCTCAGGCTCAGGAGCAGAGTGGATATTAGTTTGCGCATAACTCTTCTGAAAATTCAGGCAATAAACACAGTGTACCGCACTCTCAGGCTGCACCCAAAGTTTGCTGCGCTGTGGCGGGATGATTCCGCGACTTTAATAAGCACATTAATGCAAGGGTGTTGAAAATACGCACAAAGTTGTTATGGAAATGAGAAAGATTCTCAACAAAATGCTTTACAAGCAAGACTGAGAATGATTATTATTCCCCTGCGCTTCACCGGTGGCTCTGCCGCTGAAGAGCACGACATTGCTCACATTGCTTCCAGTATTTTTAGCCCACCCTGCGTGGGTTTTTTTTTGCCTGAAACCAGGGTCGGGCATGCCCGACCCCTGCGAGGGTGCGGTGCAATGCTGCAGGGGTGATGGCATGCCCGACCCCTACGAGGGTGCGGCGCAACACCGTGGTGCGACGGCATTCCCGACCCCTACGAGGGTGCGGCGTGATACCGTAGGGGCGACGGCATGCCTCGCCCGCCGTTAATTATGACGGATTCAAATCGTGTTTCTTCAGCATGGCGCGCAGCTGATGATAGGTCACGCCCAGCAGCCCGGCGGCGCGTTTCTGATTAAAGCGCGCCTGCGCAAGGCTTTTCTCCAGCAGCGCTTTCTCCTGTTCATGCTGCCAGCGGCGCAGATCCAGCGGCAGCGCGGGCAGGGCGTCCGCGGCGGGCTCCTCCAGCGGGATAGGCGCAGTGCGCTCGAACGGGTTGATAATGATGTTGTCCAGCGGCTCTTCAATGCTGGCGTGGCGATAAACCGAGCGCTCCACCACGTTTTTCAGCTCGCGCACGTTGCCCGGCCAGCCGTAATCCAGCAGCCGCTGTTCGGCCGCCGGGGAAAAACCGGGAAACAGCGCCAGCCCCAGCTCGCGGCACATCTGAATGGCGAAGTGCTGCGCCATCACCAGAATATCGCTGCGCCTTTCGCGCAGCGGCGGAAGCTGCACCACATCGAACGCCAGGCGGTCGAGCAGGTCGGCACGGAATCTCCCCTCCTGCGCCAGCTTCGGCAGGTCGTCATTGGTGGCGCACACCAGCCGCACGCTGACCTGCAGCGGCTGGCTGCCGCCGACGCGCTCCAGATGACCATATTCAATCACCCTCAGCAGCTTCTCCTGCACCAGCATCGGCGCGGTTGCCAGCTCGTCGAGAAACAGCGTCCCGCCGTCAGCGCGTTCAAAGCGGCCAAGATGGCGTTTCTGCGCGCCGGTAAAAGCGCCGGCCTCATGGCCGAACAGCTCCGAATCCAGCAGGTTTTCATTCAGCGCGGCGCAGTTGAGCGAAATAAACGGCCCCTGCCAGCGGTCGGATAAATAGTGCAGACGGCTGGCGATCAGCTCTTTGCCGGTGCCGCGCTCGCCAATGACCAGCACCGGCTTATTCAGCGGCGCGAGGCGGGAAACCTGCTCCAGCACTTCAAGAAAGTTGTTTGATTCACCGAGCAGGGTATCAGGATTTTCGCTCATCATTAATTTCACCAGGTGTTAGTGATAAAAACCACTTTAGCCGCTGTGGCCGCAGGTGTAAAGCCGCCCGGCCCAGTAAAATCAGCAACATAAAAACTGGCACGCTATTTGAATAGTAATAACTCACAGCGCAATATCATTTGTGCCGATAACTGACTGAAGAGGATTTCGATAATGGGTATTTTTTCTCGCTTCGCCGACATCGTGAACGCCAACATTAACTCGCTGCTGGAAAAAGCAGAAGATCCGCAGAAGCTGGTGCGCCTGATGATTCAGGAAATGGAAGATACGCTGGTGGAAGTGCGTTCCACTTCTGCCCGCGCGCTGGCTGAGAAAAAACAGCTGCTGCGCCGCATCGACCAGGCTGAAAGCCAGCAGGCGGAATGGCAGGAAAAAGCTGAACTGGCACTGCGCAAAGAGAAAGACGATCTGGCGCGCGCTGCGCTGATGGAAAAACAGAAGCTAACCGATTTGATTGCCACACTGCAGCAGGAAGCCACCCAGGTAGAAGAGAGCCTGGCGCGCATGAAAGGTGAGATTGGTGAGCTGGAAAGCAAACTGAGCGAAACCCGCGCTCGCCAGCAGGCATTGACGCTGCGCCATCAGGCGGCCTCTTCCTCACGCGATGTGCGCCGTCAGCTGGACAGCGGTAAAATTGATGAAGCGATGGCGCGCTTTGAGTCGTTTGAGCGCCGCATCGATCATATGGAAGCAGAGGCCGAGAGCCACAGCTTCGGCAAGAAGAAAACGCTCGATCAGCAGTTTGCTGAACTGCAGGCCGATGACGAAATCAGCGAGCAGCTGGCCGCGCTGAAAGCAAAAATGAACCGCAGCGAATAATGTAACGGGCCACGAAAGTGGCCGGATAACCTATGCTTAACCCGCAAGGAGAGTGAATGAGCGCGTTATTTCTAGCCATCCCCCTGACGATCTTCGTGCTGTTCGTGGCACCGATCTGGCTCTGGCTGCACTACAGCAATCGTCGCAGCGGCAGCGCTGAGCTGTCGCAAAATGAACTGCAGCGCCTGCAGCAGTTGACCCAGGACGCCCGCAAAATGCGCGAGCGTATTCAGTCGCTGGAAGCGATTCTCGACGCTGAGCATCCGAACTGGAGGCAGCCATGAGCAAGAACAAACTGTACCGCATTCCGCAGCAGGGTAAACTGAAAGGCGTCTGTGCCGGGATTGCCGACTACCTCGGTATTCCGGTGCTGCTGGTACGCGTGATTGTGGTGCTGTCGATGTTCTGCGGGCTGTTTATCTTTACCCTGATTGCCTACTTCGCGCTGGCGGCGGTGCTCGACGAAATGCCGCTCAGCGTGCAGGGGCAGGATAAGCCGCTGAGCGCCCATCAGCTGCTCGATGAGCTGAGTGCAGAACTGAACGGCGGAGAGCAGCAGCTGCGTGAGGTTGAGCGTTATGTCACCTCTGAAACCTTCAGCGTGCGCAGCCGCTTCCGTCAGCTGTAATACGATTAACCGGTCTTTAACGGAGAAATACGATGCGCCAATGGCAACGACATGCCCCGGCCCTGAAAAAGGCCGGTAAGTTTATTCTGATTAATGCGGTCACCTATGGCCCGGCAGGCCTGAGCGGCTGGGCGGTCAAATCCGTGGCCCGCAGGCCGCTGAAAATCCTGCTGGCCTGGGCGCTGGAGCCGCTGGTGCGGCGCGTGATGAAGCGCGCGACCGCTCGCTGGGTCAAACCGACCCGTTAAAGGATTGTGCGGTGCTGGCCTGATGTTACGATAATGGAATAACTCGCAATAAGGATGGCAACCCCACAGATGAAAAGACTGCAAAATGAATTACTTTCTCTGGTCAATCGCGGCGTGGATCGCCATCTGCGCCTTGCGGTTACCGGCCTGAGCCGCAGCGGAAAAACCGCTTTTATCACCTCTCTGGTTAATCAACTTCTCAACGTTAACGCCGGTGCGCGCCTGCCGATGTTTTCCGCCGTGCGCGAACAGCGTCTGCTGGGCGTGAAGCGCGTGCCGCAGCGCGATCTCGGCATGCCGCGCTTCACCTACGATGAGGGGCTGGCGCAGCTGTATGGTACGCCGCCAAACTGGCCCACGCCGACGCGCGGAGTCAGTGAAATGCGTCTTGCGCTGCGCTATCGCTCGCGCGATTCCCTGCTGCGCCATTTTAAAGACGCTTCAACCCTGTACCTGGAGATTGTCGACTATCCCGGTGAATGGTTGCTCGACCTGCCGATGCTGGCGCAGGATTACCTGAGCTGGTCGCGTCAGATGACGGGCCTGCTGCAGGGCGACCGCGCAGCCTGGTCCCAGCGCTGGCAGCAGCTGTGCGTCGATCTCGACCCGTTAGCGCCCGCCGATGAAAACCGTCTGGCAGAGATCGCCGCGGCCTGGACCGAATATCTGCAGCGCTGCAAGCAGGAGGGGCTGCACTTTATCCAACCGGGGCGCTTTGTGCTGCCGGGTGAGATGGCGGGCGCCCCGGCACTGCAATTTTTCCCATGGCCGGCGGTGGACGAGGGCGGTGATACGCGCCTGATGCAGGCCGATGCCTCCACCAATATCGGCATGCTGCGCGCGCGCTACCAGTACTACTGTCAGCACGTGGTGAAGGACTTCTATAAGAATCACTTTCTGCGCTTCGATCGCCAGATCGTGCTGGTGGACTGCCTGCAACCGCTCAACAGCGGGCCGCAGGCGTTTAACGACATGCGCCTGGCGCTGACCCAGCTGATGCAGAGCTTCTCCTACGGGCAGCGCACGCTGTTTCGCCGCATGTTTTCCCCGGTGATCGACAAGCTGCTGTTCGCCGCCACCAAATCCGATCACGTCACCGCCGACCAGCACGCCAATCTGGTCTCGCTGCTGCAACAGCTGGTACAGGATGCCTGGCAGAATGCTGCCTTTGAAGGCATCACCATGGACTGCGTGGGGCTGGCATCGGTGCAGGCCACCCAGAGTGGGCGCGTCGATCATCAGGGCGAGAGCATCCCGGCACTGCGCGGTCATCGGCTGGCGGACAATGAGCCGCTGACGGTCTATCCGGGTGAAGTGCCGCCGCGCCTGCCTGGCAACGCATTCTGGCAGCAGCAGGGGTTCCACTTTGAACAGTTCCGTCCGCAGGATCTGGATGTTGATCGTCCACTGCCGCACATCCGCATGGATGCGGCGCTGGAATTTTTACTGGGAGATAAACTGCGATGAACACACCGATTAAACCGCGCATTGATTTTGCCGCGCCGTTAAAAGAGGAGGCCGCCGCGCCGCTGCGCCCGCCCCGGGAATTTGCCGCGCAGCAGGATAATTTCGTTGTCGTCGATCCTGAGCGCGAAGCCGAAGAAGAGGGGGCAGGCGAGCAGGCCGTCGAAGCCGCACTGCGGCCGAAGCGCAGCCTGTGGCGCAAAATGGTGATGACCGGGCTGGGGCTGTTTGGCGTCAGCGTGGTGGCGCAGGGCGGACAGTGGATGCATCAGGCCTGGGTGACTCAGGACTGGATTGCGCTGGGCGGCGGTGCGGCGGGCGCGCTGATCGTGGCGGCCGGGGCCGGATCGCTGATAAGCGAATGGCGGCGGCTCTATCGCCTGCGTGAACGTGCGGAAGAGCGCGATGAGGCACGCGAGCTGCTGGCCAGCCACGGCATCGGTAAAGGGCGCGCATTCTGTGAGAAGCTGGCCAGCCAGGCCGGACTGGATGCCGGGCATCCGGCGCTGCAGCGCTGGCAGGCTTCGCTGCATGAAACCCATAACGATCGCGAAATCGTCGCGCTATATGCGCAGCTGGTGCAGCCGGTGCTCGACCGCCAGGCGCGGCGTGAAATCAGCCGCTATGCCGCCGAGTCGACGCTGATGATTGCCGTCAGCCCGCTGGCGCTAGTGGATATGGCGTTTATCGCCTGGCGCAATCTGCGGCTGGTGAATCGCATTGCCGCGCTTTACGGCATCGATCTCGGCTATTTCAGCCGTATCCGCCTGTTCCGTCTGGTGCTGCTGAATATCGCCTTCGCCGGGGCATCTGAACTGGTGCGCGAAGTCGGCATGGACTGGATGTCGCAGGACATTGCCGCGCGTCTTTCAGCCCGGGCGGCGCAGGGAATTGGCGCCGGGTTACTGACGGCGCGCCTCGGCATCAAAGCGATGGAGCTGTGCCGCCCGCTGCCGTGGCTGGAGGGGGAGAAACCGCGGCTGGGTGACTTCCGCCGCGATTTGATCGGCCAGCTGAAAGAGAGCATGCAGAATAGCGGGAAAAGTGACAAATAAGCTCAGGATTACAGCGACTGTCAACTTTTCCTGACAGATTACTTCTGGACCTGCAAAGGATAGCGTATTATTTCGCAATCATTTATCGGCTGCATCGGGCGAGGCATGCCTCGCCCCTACTAATGATGGCGTAGGGGCCAGGCATGCCTGGCCCGATAAGCTTGATAACGCGCGAATTGTTATGATCACACTAAAGGTTAATACGCATGCGTCTTGAAGTCTTTTGCCAGGACCGAATCGGTCTGACCCGCGAACTGCTGGATCTGCTGGTCGAGCGCAGCATCGACCTGCGCGGCATCGAAATCGCCGCCATTGGCCGCATCTATCTGAATTTTTCCAGCGTCAGCTTCGATCAGTTCAGCCAGCTGATGGCAGAAATTCGCCGCATACCCGGCGTGACCGACGTGCGTACCGTCTCTTACCTGCCATCCGAACGTGAACATCGCGCTCTGAGTGCACTGCTGGTGGCGCTGCCGGAGCCGGTCTTTTCCATCGATCTGAAAGGTAAAGTTGAGCTGGCGAACCCGGCGGCGCAGACGCTGTTCGCACTGAATGAAGAGAAGATGCGTAACTACAGCGCCGGTTCGCTGATTAGCGGCTTCAACTTCCAGCGCTGGCTGGAGAGCGAGCGCATCGAGGCGCAGGCGCATCACGTGGTGCTGCAGGGGCGCGACTTCCTGATGGAGATCACCCCGATCCATGCTCAGGATGAAGAGGCGTGCTCCCCGAGTCCGGTTGGCGGCGTGGTGATGCTGAAGTCCACCGCGCGCATGGGCCAGCAGCTGCAGAACCTGGCGGTTAACGACGACAGCGAGTTTCAGCATATTGTCGCCGTCAGCAGCAAAATGCGTCAGGTTATCGACCAGGCGCGCAAGCTGGCGATGCTCGATGCGCCGCTGCTGATCGTCGGCGATACCGGCACCGGAAAGGATATGCTGGCGCGCGCCTGCCACCTGCGCAGCGCGCGCGGCAAAAAGCCGTTCCTCGCGCTGAACTGCGCTTCGCTGCCGGACGACGTGGCGGAAAGTGAACTGTTTGGTCACGCTGCCGGGGCTTACCCGAACGCGCTGCAAGGTAAAAAGGGCTTCTTCGAGCAGGCCAGCGGCGGCTCGGTGCTGCTGGATGAGATTGGTGAAATGTCGCCGCGCATGCAAACCAAGCTGCTGCGCTTCCTCAATGACGGCACCTTCCGCCGCGTTGGGGAAGAGCATGAAGTGCATGTGGATGTGCGGGTGATCTGCGCGACGCAAAAAAACCTGATGGAAATGGTGCAGCGCGGCGAATTCCGCGAGGATCTGTTCTATCGCCTCAACGTGTTAACCCTTAATCTGCCGCCGCTGCGCGAGCGCCCGCAGGATATCCTGCCGCTGACCGAAATGTTTGTGGCGCGCTTTGCCGACGAGCAGGGGGTGGCAAGACCGAAACTCTCTGCCCAGCTCAATGCCTTCCTGACCCGCTACACCTGGCCTGGCAATGTGCGTCAGCTGAAGAACGCGCTCTATCGCGCATTAACTCAGCTGGAAGGTTACGAACTGCGCCCGCAGGATATCGTGCTGCCGGAATACGCGATGGAGCTGCCGCTGGGGGATGATGCGATTGAAGGATCGCTGGATGAGATCACCAGCCGCTTTGAACGTTCAGTGCTGACGCGCTTATATCTCTCCTATCCGAGCACGCGCAAGCTGGCGAAACGCCTCGGGGTTTCACATACGGCGATTGCCAATAAGCTGCGGGAATATGGCCTGAGCCAGAAGAAGAGCGAAGCGGAATAGCGGGTTATTGTCGAATAAACGGGCCGATCGAAAAAGAAGATCGGCCCCTACATTTTTAATTGAGCGATGCCAGGGCGGCATCGTAATCCGGCTCGGTGGTGATTTCGTTCACCAGCTGGCTGTAAATAACGTTATCTTTTTCATCCAGCACCACAACGGCGCGCGCCGCCAGGCCTTTCAGCGGGCTATCGGCAATCGCCACGCCATAATCCTGCAGGAATTCGTTGCCGCGCAGCGTGGAGAGGGTCACCACGTTGCTCAGGCCATCGGAGCCGCAGAAGCGCGACTGGGCGAACGGCAGATCGGCTGAAATGCATAACACCACGGCATTGTCGACTTCACCCGCCAGCTGGTTGAATTTACGCACCGAAGCGGCGCATACGCCGGTATCAATGCTCGGGAAGATATTCAGAACTTTGCGCTTACCCGCGTAGTTTGACAGAGAAACTTCGGAAAGGTCTTTGGCCACCAGGGTAAACGGTTTTGCGCTCTGGCCCGGCGTTGGCAGCTGGCCGTCAACGGAAACCGGATTGCCCTGAAAGTGTACGGTCTGAGACATAATCTATCCTTTTAATGTTAATGGTGTTTAACCTGGTCCAGTGTATGCCATGCTTGAGGTGTGCGACAGTTTAAAATCCTTCATGCTGTCCAATTAGAATGAAATCAGGGAGCTGAGTATGAGAGCAGTCAAGGTCTATCCGGAAAGCTGGCCGTTGCATAGCCCGTTTGTTATTGCCCGCGGCGCGCGCAGTGAGGCGGGCGTGGTGGTCGTGGAGCTGGAAGAGGATGGCATAAAAGGCGTCGGTGAATGCACCCCTTATCCCCGCTATGGTGAAAGTGAAGCCTCCGTACTGGCGCAAATTACTCAGCTGCTGCCCGCGCTGCAACAGGGGATGGATCGCGCCCAGCTGCAGCACAGCCTGCCCGCCGGGGCGGCACGCAATGCCCTCGACAGCGCGCTGTGGAACCTGGAAGTGCAGCGCACGCAGCGCAGCCTCTGGCAGTTGACCGCCAGCGCGCAGCCCGCGGTGATTGACATGGCGCAGACCGTCAGCATCGACGGGCCGGAAATGATGGCCAGCAGCGCGCTGGCGCTGTGGGAGAACGGCGCCAGGCTGCTAAAAATCAAACTCGACGATCATCTGATCACCGAGCGCCTGGTGGCGATCCGCAGCGCGGTGCCGCAGGCGACGCTGATTGTCGACGCTAACGAATCCTGGCACGGCGAAGGGCTGGCCGCGCGCTGCCAGCTGCTGGCCGACCTCGGGGTGGCGATGCTGGAGCAGCCGCTGCCTGCGGGCGATGATGCGGCGCTGGAAAACTTTATTCATCCCCTGCCGATCTGCGCTGATGAGAGCTGTCATACCGTCGACAGCCTGCCCGCACTGCGCGGGCGCTATGAGATGGTGAATATCAAACTGGATAAAACCGGCGGCCTGACCGCCGCACTGGCGCTGGCCGCCGCCGCGCAGGCGCAGGGATTCGCCATTATGCTCGGCTGCATGCTGTGCACCTCACGTGCGATCCGCGCCGCGCTGCCGCTGGTGCCTCAGGCGCGCTTTGTCGACCTCGACGGCCCGACCTGGCTGGCGGTGGATGCCGAACCAGTATTGCCCTTCAGCTGCGGGCGCATTGAGCTGTCACGGCTGCCAGCTGAGTAAATCCACCAGGGCGCCGAGATAGTGCTCGGTGGCGGCATCGGCGGAAATCGGCGGGAACTCTGCCGTGATGCAGGGCACATCCAGATCGGCGCACCAGCTGCCAAACGAACCCGGGGTGGCATAGCCCACGCTGGTAACCAGCGGCAGGCCGGTTTTGCTCGCCAGCCAGTGCCCGAGCGGGCTGCTGTCCGGGTCTTCAATGCAGGCCAGCGGCTCGTGGAAGCTGACAATCCACGCCGGGGCAATCTGATGGATCAGCTGGCACAGCGCTTTGGTTTCCGGTTCAGACGCGGCGAAATCCCCGGTCGACAGCTGGACATCGCGCTCGTCGGCCGCACTATTCCAGCGGTAAACCGTGTCACCGGGCTGCCAGTTGGCGGCAGGAAAATTACGATTCAGGTCAACCCCGTTAGCATTGGCGCGTAAGCCAAGCTGGCAGCCATCCGGATTTACCGCCAGCACCACGTGGTGACGGCGGTGGCTGTCCTGCAGCGTGCGCATGGCGCATGAGAGGGTGACCACGGCGGCGTTCTCATCGCCGTGCGTACCGGCGAGGATCAGGCCACTCTCTTCATCCGCCATGGGCGCCGGGAACCACAGCAGCGGAGCACCCAGTACCGACTGTCCATAAGGTTGCGCCACGGCATCAAGACGACCGCGCAGCGGTCTCGGGTGAAGTAACGACATCTACAGTGCTCCAGTTATTTAGCCAGTGATTAAGCTAGCACATTGCCCGCCAGCGTTCATCGCTCACACAATGAATAAAATACTATTTACGCTGTAACAATCTGCGTTACAGTCAGCCGTGAAAATAACCCGGCCGCACATCACGTTACGTTGCTTGCAAGGATACCGTTATGAGGAAATCGTCACCCTTTGCGCTGGCTGCTTTAGCGCTGGTTATCAGTTCTGTTACGCATGCTGCCGATGTTCCGGCGGGAACCCAGCTGGCCACGCGCCAGGAAATTGTCCGCCACATTAAAGATGAACCGGCTTCTCTCGACCCGGTAAAAGCGGTCGGGCTGCCGGAAATCCCGGTGATCCGCGATCTGTTTGAAGGTCTGACAAATCAGGATGCCAATGGGAAAATCATTCCCGGCGTCGCCACCGGCTGGCAGACCAACGATAACAAGACGTGGATTTTCACGCTGCGCAAAGATGCCCGCTGGTCAAACGGTGACACTGTCACCGCCGCCGACTTCGTTTACAGCTGGCAACGTCTGGTTGACCCAAAAAACAGCTCCACCTTTGCCTGGTTCGCGGAACTGGCGGGTATCGAGAATGCCGGGGCGATTATTAAAGGGCAGATGAGCCCGGATAAGCTCGGCGTCAGCGCGATGGATGCCACCCATCTTAAAGTGACGCTCGACAAGCCGGTTCCCTATTTTGCCAGCCTGACCGCCAACTTTAGCCTGTTCCCGGTGCCGCAAAAAGTGGTCACGCAGTACGGTGACCAGTGGACCAAAGCCGGAAATCTGGTTGGCAACGGGGCCTATCAGCTGCAAAACCGCGTGGTTAACGAGAAGCTGGAACTGGTTCGCAACCCGCACTACTGGGACAACGCCCATACGGTGCTGACTAAAGTCACCTTCCTGCCGATTAGCGAAGAGTCCAGCGCTACCAAACGCTACCGCGCCGGAGATATTGATATCACCGAATCCTTCCCAAAAGAGCTGTACGGCCTGCTGAAAAAGCAGATCCCGCATGAGGTTTACACCCCGGATCAGCTCGGCACCTATTACTATGCTTTCAACACCCAGAAAGGCCCGACGGCCGACGTGCGCGTGCGTCAGGCGCTGAGCTGGAGCATCGATCGTAAAATCATCGCCGGCAAAGTGGTGGGAACCGGGGAGAAGCCCGCCTGGCACTTCACGCCGGACGTGACGGCCGGGTTCAAGCCGAAAGCCAGCTTTATTCAGCAGCACAGTCAGGAAGAGCTGAATGCCCAGGCTAAGGCGCTGCTGGCAGCGGCGGGCTATGGCCCGACGCATCCCCTCAACCTGACCCTGCTGTATAACTCTTCCGAAACGCACCAGAAGATTGCCATTGCCGTGGCCTCGATGTGGAAGAAAAACCTGGGCGTCAACGTCAAGCTGCAGAACCAGGAGTGGAAAACCTATATCGACAGCCGTAACAGCGGCAATTTCGATGTGATCCGCGCTTCCTGGGTTGGGGACTATAATGAGCCGTCTACCTTCCTCAGCCTGCTGACGTCCACGCACAGCGGCAACATTGCCCGCTTCAAAAGCAGCGAGTACGACGCGCTGATGGCGCAGGCCAGCCGGGAAACGGATGACAGCGTCCGCAACGATGATTACAACCGCGCCGAGCAGATGATCGCCGACCAGGCGCCGATAGCCCCGATCTATCAGTACACCAACGGCCGCCTGATCAAGCCTTATGTGCAGGGCTACCCGATGACTAACCCCGAAGACGTGGCGTATAGCCGCACCCTGTATATCCTGAAGCACTGACCGCCGGAAAAAGCAGCAGTTCACGCTGCTGCTTATCCCATTGGTTTACGGGTATCACCCGCATAATTGCCCTATCGCGAACAACCCGGTATCCACGATGAAACTGATCTGCCTGCTATCCCTTACCTTGCTCCTCAGCGGCTGTGCCGTAAAACGCTATCCCGCGTCGCCGCCGGTCAGTGCGGTGCAGGCCGACCAGCTCGACTGCAGCGGCATTCAGCAGCAGATCGCCGCGCAGCAGCAGGTGCAGCAGAAAATCGATAAAACCGCTGAGTTTGACGGCCTGACGGTGGTGGGGGCGGCGCTCGACTTCGGCATCGGTAACGGCATTGCCAAAAGCCGGGCGCAGAAAGCCGCTACCCTGCGGGCGCAGCAGCTGCAGCAGCTGGCACAGGCCAGGTGCCACGCGGCGAGCTGAAAATAAACCGAAATAAATCACGAGAGCTGTATCACAGTTCCGCCGCGCCGCGCTTGAGGCGGCGGGATTATGGATTATCGTGTGAACACTGGATTGTTACTGCATTTAAGCAGGCAAAACCTGACCGCTGGAACTGCTCCGGCCGTCAGGTTTTTTTGTTTTCAGGCCGGGAAATGAAAATAGCGAAAGTACTGAATAATAATGTGGTGATCGTCCACGATGCACAGGGCCACGAACAGGTGGTGATGGGGCGCGGGCTGGCGTTTAAAAAACGCAGCGGCGACGATCTCGATCCCGCGCTAGTCGAGAAGACCTTTGCCCTGAAAAGCCAGCAGCTGAGCGGGCGGCTTAGCGAACTGCTGTCCGAAATTCCGCTGGAGGTGGTGATCGCCAGCGAGTGCATTATCGCCCAGGCCCGCCAGCAGCTGAAGGCCCCGCTGCATGAGAGCCTGGCGATTGCGCTGACCGATCACGTGAATTTTGCACTGCTGCGCCATCAGCAAAACTTGCCGATGCGCAACGTCCTGCAGTGGGAGATCCGCAGCCTCTATCCGCAGGAGTACGCGCTGGGGCTGGCGGCGCTGGATATCATCGAACAGCGCCTGCAGGTTCGCCTGCCGGATGATGAAGCCGGTTTTATCGCGCTGCACCTGGTCAACGCCCAGCTGGGCAGTGAGATGCCCGCGGTGATGCATATCACCAAATTTATGCAGGAGATCCTGCATATCGTCAAATATCAGCTGCAGCTCGATTATCAGACCGAGGCGCTGAGCTACAACCGGTTTGTCACCCATCTGAAGTTCTTTTCCCAGCGCATGCTGGGTAAACGCGGTGTCTACAGCGACGATGAATCACTGCACGACGTGGTGCGCGACCGTTATCCCGCCGCCTACAAGTGCGTTGAGAAGATTGACCGGCACATTATGAAAAACTATCAGTACACGCTGGGCAGCGAAGAGCGGATGTTTTTGACCATCCATATTGAGCGCGTCAGGAAAGAGACGCTGTCGCTGAAGGAAGAGCCGGACGAAGCGTAAAAAGGCCGGGCAGAGGTGCCCGGCACAGCATCACTTTAGTGATTCGCCGTGAGTTTTAATCACGTTCTGATACCAGTAGAAGCTTTTCTTGCGGGTGCGCGCCAGCGTGCCGTTACCCTGGTCGTCGCGGTCAACGTAAATAAAGCCGTAGCGCTTGGAGAACTCAGCTTTAGAGGCGCTCACCAGGTCAATCGGTCCCCAGCAGGTGTAGCCCAGCACCTCCACGCCATCCTCAATCGCTTCACGCACCTGCACCAGATGGTCGTTGAGATAAGCGATGCGGTAGTCATCATTGATCGAGCCGTCGGCCTCCACGGTGTCGCGCGCGCCGAGACCGTTTTCAACGATAAACAGCGGTTTCTGATAGCGGTCATACAGCACATTCATCAGATAGCGCAGACCTTCCGGGTCGATCTGCCAGCCCCATTCCGAACTCGCCAGGTGCGGGTTCGGCACCATATTGAGAATATTGGCGCGCTCCTTCTGGTTTTGCTCTTCGTCGGTGGTGACGCAGCCGGTCATGTAATAGCTGAAGGAGATAAAGTCGATCTCGGCGCGCAGGTCCAGGCGGTCCTGCTCGGTAATCTCTAGCGTGATGCCCTGTTGTTTAAAGAAACGCTGCATATAAGCCGGGTAGTAACCGCGCGTCTGCACGTCGCCAAAGAACAGCCAGTCGCGATTCTGCTGCAGGGTTTCCATCACGTCCGCCGGGTCAGGGGTCAGCGGGTAGAGCATCGCCCCCAGCAGCATATTGCCGATTTTACCGTCAGGCACCATGTCGTGGCAGGCTTTCACCGCACGGGCGCTGGCAACCAGCTGATGGTGGATGGCCTGATACACCGCCGGTTTGCCGCTCTCTTCCGGCAGACCCACCCCGGTAAACGGCGCGTGCAGCGACATATTGATCTCGTTAAAAGTCAGCCAGTGTTTCACCTTATGCTTATAGCGCGCAAACACGGTTTTGGCATAGTTGACGAAGAAATCAATGGTCTGACGACTGCCCCAGCCGCCATATTTTTGAATCAGCCCGAACGGCATCTCATAGTGGGAGAGCGTCACCAGCGGAGTGATGTTGTATTTGGCCATCTCATCAAACAGGCGATCGTAAAACGCCAGGCCCGCTTCGTTTGGCTGGGTTTCATCCCCCTGCGGAAAAATGCGCGTCCAGGCGATGGACGTGCGCAGCACGGTAAAGCCCATCTCAGCGAACAGCTTGATGTCTTCCGGATAGCGGTGATAGAAATCAATAGCGAGATCCTTAATGCCAAAATCACCGTCCTTGCGCTCCACGCGCTGACCAAAGATACCCTGCGGCTGCAAATCTGAGGTGGAGATGCCTTTGCCGTCGGTCTGCCATGCGCCTTCGACCTGGTTTGCAGCGACTGCGCCGCCCCAGAGGAAATGTTGTGGGAAACGTTGTGTCATGTTGATCTCCTTATGAAAGATTATTTAATCAGCGTCAGCAGGGGTTCGCCGGCTGCGACTTCACTTTGCTGGCTGGCGGCCAGCACATCGATATAGTCATCGCTATTGCTAATCAGCACCGGCGTGGTCAGGTCATATCCGGCCGCACGAATTGCGGCAATATCAAACTCCAGCAGCAGGTCGCCGACGCGCACCGCATCGCCCTGACTGACGTGCGCGCTAAAGTGCAGACCAGCGAGTTTGACCGTGTCGATACCTACGTGGATCAGCACTTCAGACCCGTCGTCTGCTTCCAGCCCAATGGCATGGTGAGTGCGAAACAGCGAAGCAACGGTGCCGTTAACCGGCGAAAGTACGCGCCCCACGGTGGGCTGGATGCCGATGCCCTTGCCCAGCAGGCCGCTGGCGAAGGTGGCGTCCGGCACCTTTTCCAGTGCGATTACGCTGCCGCTTATCGGGCTGACCAACAGGGATTTGTGCAGCAGCTCAGGAGTGGCAGGCGCCACCGGGACCGCCTTGCTGGCAGGTTCAGCTAGCGCTTCTTCAGGCACACCAAACAGCAGGGTGGCGACGGTGGCAAAGCTGAAGGCGATCAGCGCGCCGACCACGGCCGCCACCACGCTGGCATCAAAACCGCTATTGGGAACGACCTGGCTGAAGGTAAATATCGAGGGCAGGCCAAATGAGAAACTGGTGGTGTGGTAGAAACCGAGCACGGCAGCGCCCATTGAGCCTCCGACACAGCCGAAGATAAACGGCCGGCGCTTGGGCAGTGTGACGCCATACACCGCCGGCTCGGTAATACCAAACAGGCTGGCGCTGAAGGCGGAAGCGGCAATCCCTTTCATTCTGGCATCACGCGTGCGCAGCAGTACGCCAAGGGTAGCTCCGGCTTGGCCGAGTATGGCCGGCATCAGCAGCGGCAGCAGCGTATCGGCACCCTGTACCGCAAGGTTATTGAGCATAATCGGCACCAGGCCCCAGTGCAGGCCGAAAATAACGCACACCTGCCAGAACGCCCCCATAAACGCACCGGCAAACGTCGGGCTGAAGCTGTAAGCGTGCAGATACCCCGCTGCCAGCATCTTGCTCAGCCAGGTTGCCGCCGGGCCAATCAGCATAAAGGTCACCGGCACAACAATCGCCAGGCAGAGAAGCGGGGTGGTGAAGTTACGCACCGCCCCAGGCAGGCGATCGTGCACCAGGCGCTCAATCTGGCAGGAGAACCAGGCGGCGAAGATAATCGGGATCACCGACGAACTGTAGTTAATCAGGATCATCGGAATGCCGAAGAAGTGCAGCGGCGCCGCGCCGCTTTGTGCGGCGGTGAAAGCGGCCAGCATCTGCGGATGGACCAGGGCAGCGCCGATGATCATGGTGGTGAAGGCATTGCCGCCAAACTTTTTACCGGCGGTATACCCCAGCAGAATCGGCAGGAAATAGAACACGGCATCGCTGGCGGCGAACAGGGTTTTGTAAGTCCCGGTCGCCTCGCGGGTCAGGCCAAACGCCAGTGCCAGAGAGAGCAGCCCCTTAAGGATACCGCACGCTGCCATTACGCCGACGAACGGGGTAAAGATGCCGGAAACGATATCAATGAAGCGGGCAAACAGGGCGCTTTTCTCTGCGCTGCTATCATCACTGCGGCTCTCCTCGCCCAGTCCGGCGGCAGCGATTAACGCCTGATAGACCTCGCCGACGTGGTTACCAATCACCACCTGATACTGCCCGCCGCTCTCCACCACCATAATCACGCCGGCATTCTGCTTCAGCGCGGCGGTGTCTGCCCGGCGGCTGTCTTTCAGCTTGAAGCGCAGGCGGGTCGCGCAGTGCATCACCGAACGGATATTCTCTTTGCCGCCGACGCCCTGCAAAATTTCTTCTGATAAAACCTGGTACTTCATGGTGTGCTCCTGGTTTTGACATCTTGTCTGAGGGCCGTTGCCGAATTCAGGCCAAAAAAAAACCTAAACCGCTTCGTTAACGCCGTAGGGGCGAAAGAAGCGGTTTAGGTTTTGCCTGAGATTCAGTAACAATCCTGTTTTGCTGCGCTGATATTTCCCCAGCGGCTGGCTGTTAGCAAGGGGAGAGGGCGGGAATAACTTAATTTCGTGAGGCCGATCGCCTTTTAGCGCCCGGAGCAGGTTTGGAAATTGTCACCATTTTTAACCGCAGTCGCTAATTGTCAGATTTTGCTTAGGTGCCAGTACAGGCTAGACTGTATCGCATTGATTATGTTGAAACCGGGGTGAGCGTGGACGTTATTGCAGGTAAAGCACTACAGGTATCGGATGCCATTATTTCATGTCAGTTAGATGGTAAGGGCGGGCTGATCCCGATTAATGACAGCGAGGTGCTCGACTGTGACCGCCCATGCTGGCTGCACCTCAACTATACCCACCGTGATAGCGCCGACTGGCTGATGTCGACCCCGCTGATCCCGGACAGCGTGCGCGACGCGCTCGGCGGCGACAGCATGCGCCCGCGCGTCAATCGCCTCAGCGATGGCACAATGATCACGCTGCGCAGCGTGAATCTGAACACGGACTCACGCCCGGACCAGCTGGTGGTGATCCGCGTATTTATCAACGACAGGCTGATTGTCTCAACCCGCCGCCGCAAAGTTTTTGCCATCGATGAAGTGCTGACCGACTTAAAAAATGGCAACGGTCCCACCGATGGCGGCAGCTGGCTGGTGGACGTTTGTGATGCCCTGACCGATCACGCCAGCGAATTTATCGAAGATCTGCATGACAAAATCATTGAGCTGGAGGATGCGGTGGTGGACCAGCAAATTCCGCCGCGCGGTGAGCTCTCCCTGATCCGCAAGCAGCTGATTATCATGCGCCGCTACATGGCGCCGCAGCGTGATGTCTTTTCGCGCATCGCCAGCGAGCGGCTGACGTGGATGAGCGACGACGATCGCCGCCGCATGCAGGATATCTCCGACCGGCTGGGCCGCGGTCTGGATGATCTGGATGCCAGCGTGGCGCGTACCGGCGTGCTGTCGGACGAAATCAGCACCGTCATGGCGGAAGCGATGAACCGCCGCACCTATACGATGTCGCTGATGGCGATGGTGTTTCTGCCAACGACCTTCCTGACCGGCCTGTTCGGGGTCAACCTTGGCGGCATTCCGGGCGGGGGGTGGCGTTATGGATTTGGCGCATTCTGCCTGCTGCTGGTGGTGCTGGTACTGGGCGTTGCCTGGTGGTTAAAAAAACGTAAATGGTTGTGAAAAAGCACATTGAGTCGAGAAATTGCCGTAGAAAAGGGAAGTAAAGCTGATCGACGTCAATAAACGTGGTGCGCAATCGGAGCAATATCACTCCCGCAGGTGAATGCAACGTCAAGCGATGGGCGTTGCGCTCCATATTGTCTTACTTCCTTTTTTGAATTAATGCATAGCACATTTAATTCGTACGACGCCGGCATATAGCCGGCTTTTTTTTGCCCGTTTGCCAGCAGGCTGAGATGTCCTACGCTTAAGGTTCATGCAACACCTGAGGAGGAAGGCATGTTCACTGACAGCACAAAAGCGATCCGCAGCTCGGAACCGCTGGGTGACCCGGTTCCCATTCCCGATCCCATCCCTGTTCCGCAACCGCTGCCCGATCCGCCGCCCGACAATCCCGACCCGTATCCGATTATTGACCCACCGCCACATCGTTAAAGCAGCGCAGGTCGTGTCGCGAGAGACGGCCTGCCGGACAACGGATGTTTCCTGCCTGGCAAAACTTACGTATAATGCCCGCCTTAAAATTGTTACTTAAAGCAAGTCGTTCTCAGACTATCAGGGTCAAAATAAAGTGGTTATGAATCAAGTCGATGTAAGAAAAGAAACCCTTGAGTTTAATAAGCTCCAGAAGCGTATCCGCAGAAATGTTGGCAACGCTATCACTGATTACAACATGATCGAAGAGAACGACGTGGTGATGGCCTGCATGAGCGGCGGCAAAGATTCGTTTGCCATGCTGGATATTTTGATTGGCCTGCAAAAAGTGGCCCCGATCAAATTTGAGGTGATCGCCGTTAACCTGGACCAGAAGCAGCCCGGTTTTCCTGAGCATATCCTGCCAGCCTATCTCGATAGTCTGAATATCCCGTATTACATCGTCGACAAAGACACCTACTCGGTGGTGAAAGAGAAGATACCGGAAGGCAAAACCACCTGCGGTCTCTGCTCCCGCCTGCGTCGCGGTACGCTTTACTCCTTCGCCGAGAAAATTGGTGCCACCAAAATCGCGCTGGGCCACCATATGGATGACATCGTTGAGACGCTGTTCCTTAACATGTTCCACGGCGCGCGCATGAAGGCTATGCCGCCTAAACTGCGCTCTGACGATGGTCGTAACGTCGTGATCCGTCCGCTGACCTACTGCCGCGAGAAAGACCTGATCGCCTACGCTGAGCAGAAAGATTTCCCGATTATCCCGTGTAATCTCTGCGGCTCGCAGGAGAACTTACAGCGTCAGGCTATCAAGGCGATGCTGACCGAGTGGGATAAGAAGACTCCGGGCCGCGTGGAGAGCGTATTTAAATCGCTGCAAAACGTCAGCCCAAGCCAGCTGGCGGACCGTGAACTGTTTGACTTTGAACAGCTGCCGCTTGACCGCAGCGGTGACCGCGCTGAGTACTCGTTTACCGAAGCCACCGTCTCTTCCACCAACATCGACAAATCGCTGTATATCGACGTGGCGAATCTGTAAACATTTAACCCTCCATCTACTATGCTTAATGCACTGCACAGATGGAGGTTGTCATGTCGAAAGAGAGTCATAAAGAAGAGAGCAAGCCGCATCCGGCGAAGGATAACCCCAGCGAACACGGTGAAATACCGCGCACGCGTGACGGGAGCCAGGACGATAAAAAGGATCCTTACAAAGATCCGGCTAAGAAGTAAGCCGCGCTTAAATCATCTTAACCCTGCAAGGTTTGCACCCTGTGAACCTTGCTAATCCCCCCTTTCTGCCGTAGTTTCTCCTGCGAGATGCTGAGATTAATCTGAAAATATTTGCGTTTTCGCACCTTAAAAACGCGACATTTAATACCAGCCTTGTCTATAATCCGCCTGAAGACTTCCGTCTTATACAGTTATTTAGCGATCAAATAGCTGAATCAGAACGAAAGTTCGGGAGAAGCAAAACGCATGAAATGGAATCGAAGAAATACCTGGATTGCGATGGTGGCGGGATGCCTGATCTTCTGGCTGCTGATCGCGTTGGTTTTATCTTAGTCTGACTACGCACTCCACGCGCTGTGCGGCACTGCCGCCAGCGCTTTTCTCCCTCCAGGCTCTGCTTTCTGTTACACTCTGCGCCAATTATTTTGCCGTTTTATCAGAGAACTTTCCCGTGACTGCTTTTACTACCCTGACACAACTTCCCGCCAGCCAGATTGAGAACCTCAACGAGCTGGGTTACCTCGCCATGACCCCGGTTCAGGCGGAATCTCTGCCAGCCATCCTTGCCGGGCGCGACGTGCGTGCACAGGCGAAAACAGGCAGTGGCAAAACCGCCGCATTTGGGCTGGGTGTGATGCACCGGGTGGACGCCAGCCAGTATGTGACCCAGGCGCTGGTGCTGTGTCCGACGCGTGAGCTGGCAGACCAGGTAACGAAAGAGCTGCGTCGTCTGGCCCGCTTTACCGCGAATATTAAGATTCTCACTCTGTGCGGCGGTCAGCCGTTTGCCGCGCAGCGTGATTCACTGCTGCATGCTCCACATATTGTAGTAGGAACGCCGGGGCGCATTATGGATCACCTGCAGCGTGAAACCCTGAAGCTGGACGGCGTGAATATGCTGGTGCTGGATGAAGCCGACCGCATGCTGGAGATGGGTTTCCGTGACGATATCGACACCATTATTGGCTACTGCCCGCCACAGCGCCAGACGCTGCTGTTCTCCGCGACCTGGCCGCAGGTGATTGCGCAGATCAGCCAGAATATCCAGCGCGACCCGCTGACGGTAGAAACCGGCGATGTCTCCGACCTGCCGAAAATCGAACAGTCATTCTATGAAGCCGGGCCGCGTGAAAAGCTGAGCGCGCTGATTGGCCTGCTTAGCGACCGCCAGCCATCTTCCTGCGTGGTGTTCTGCAACACCAAGCGCGAATGCGATGATATCGCCCAGGCGCTGGAGTCTGCCCAGATCAGCGCGCAGGCGCTGCATGGCGACCTGGAACAGCGCGATCGTGACCAGGTTTTGATTCGCTTTGCTAACGGCAGCTGCCGCGTGCTGGTGGCGACCGATGTGGCTGCGCGCGGGCTGGACATCAAAGCGCTGGCGATGGTGGTGAATTATCAGCTGTCGTTTGACCCGGAAGTCCACGTGCACCGCATTGGTCGTACCGCGCGCGCGGGGCAGGAGGGCTGTGCCGTCAGTCTGGTGGCGCCGGATGAGATGGTGCGTGCGCACGCGCTGGAAGATTTCCTGCAGCAGAAGCTTAACTGGCGCAGCGTGGCGGAGCTGAAGTCAGTTGCCGCCAAGCCGCTGCCGGCGGAAATGGTTACCGTGTGCCTCGACGGTGGGCGCAAGGCAAAAATTCGCCCGGGCGATATCCTCGGTGCGCTGACCGGTGACGGCGGGCTGAAGGGCGATCAGGTTGGCAAGATTGATGTTGGCCCGACTCACGCCTATGTGGCCATTCGTCGTGACCAGGCGCGCCAGGTGATGGGGCAGTTGAAGGACGTGAAGATTAAAGGCAAATCTTGCCGCGCACGCCTGCTGAAATAATCGAACCTATTCCTGTAGGGGCCGATCTTTTGTTGCGATCGGCCCGCTGAGCCGATCTTTTGTTAGGATCGGCCCGCTGAGCCGCTCTTTTCAAGAACGGCCCTGCCATTTAAATCTTGGTAATCACCGGTGGTGCTGCCAGCAGCGATTCAACCCCCGCCAGCAGAGCCTGGAAGTGTGGCTGGCTCTCGTGCAGTTCAATCGCGGCGGCGCTTTTCCAGGTTTCATGGAACAGGAAGCTGTCGCTGTTCTCTACGCTGCGGTACAGATCGTAATGCAGGTTCCCTTCCTCAAGACGGCTTGGCGCCACGCAGCGGTTTAACACCGCAAACAGCTCATCGCCTTTACCGGCTTTTGCCGTGAAAGTGGCAACAATCAGAATGGATTTATCAGACATCTGTATCTCCTAATAAGTGGCAAAATGACGTCGTCAGCGGCGAAATACCCCTGCGGCGTGTAGTTTGGTGCTGTAAGACTAACGTGCCTGCGGCTGTTTGCCATGATCTTTTTAGGCCTCACTGAATTTCGACCGACTGCACCCCTTTGATTTGTAGCAGATCTTCATATAGCTGATGCGGTTGTATTCTGCGTGACAACGTCACCTCAACCATCATTTCACACAGGCTGTTCTCAGCATCACGGTTAACCACTGAGACATTGCCCGTGCGGACATTCAGCTGCTGCAGCGTCACCAGCACCTGCGGTACGCTCTTGGCCTTGAGATGGAAGGTCAGGGTGTGGTGTCGACCGATCAGCAGGCGGCTGATGCGGCTGAAGGTCTCCAGCACCACCAGCGCCAGTACCGTGCCATAAATGCCAATTTCATACAGGCCGCTGCCGATAACCAGCCCGATTGCCGCGGTCACCCACAGCCCGGCGGCGGTGGTTAACCCTTTTACGATCTGCTTTTGAATAATAATGGTCCCGGCACCGAGAAAACCCATGCCGCTCACCACCTGGGCCGCCACGCGGCTGGGGTCTAGCGCAATGTGGTTGTGCGCGAGAATATCGTCGAAACCATATTTTGAGACGATCATAAACATCGCGCTGCCGATCCCGACCAGAACGTGGGTGCGCAGACCTGCTTCTTTCGCACGCAACTGGCGCTCAAGCCCAATCAGGCCCCCCAGCACCCCCGCCATGGCGATGCGCAGTAACATATCAGCGGTCATCACTTATCCTTTTGATTTTACATAGAGATATCATTATCTGAACGGGTAGTTATAAATTAAGAACCGGGGCTATTGATATTTCTGTTATTTTGATTTTGTAAGAATGCATGACAGCTATCGACCTGGTGTGAATCGTAGCTTATGCTGGCAAACGCATCTCAGCGCAAATCCACCCGGAGTTTACCCGATGAAAGCAGCGAGTTTTTTGCTGGTAACGGCAGCGTTACTACTGTCCGCCTGCAGCAGCGACAGTGATAATGAGCCACCTCAACAGGCTACGGCCGCCCATGCGCCAGCGCGTGTCGTGATGGGCGATTTGGCAGCCAGCAACTGCGCCAGTGCCGGTGGTACCCTGGCGTTGTCTCGTCAGTTAGATGGTAGCTCAGTGGGGATGTGCCAGCTGGCGAACGGTCGCCGCTGTGGTGAAAGTGCCTTAATGAGCGGCACCTGCGCCCGTTAACGGGCTGACCGAAATGTAGGGGGCGACCATTTTTCCGGTCGCCCCGTGCCGCGAGTTTGCACCGGCCTTAATGCAGACCATTTTTTCCGGTCGCCCCGTGCCGCGAATTACACCGTCAGCACATTATCGCACTCGGCGCCTTTTTCCAGCTGACGCAGGTTATGCAGCGTGGTCTGGGAAATGCTGGTCAGGGCTTCATCAGTCAGAAACGCCTGATGGCCGGTGAACAGCACGTTGTGGCAGGCGGAGAGCCGGCGGAACACATCATCCTGGATTACGTCGTTTGATTTATCTTCAAAGAACAGATCGCGCTCGTTCTCATACACGTCCATTCCCAGCGCGCCAATCTTCTGCTGCTTCAGCGCATCAATCGCCGCCTGTGAATCAATTAATGCGCCGCGGCTGGTGTTGATCACCATCACGCCATCCTTCATCTGTGCAAAGGCTTGCGCATTCAGCAGATGATAGTTTTCCTCCGTCAGCGGGCAGTGCAGGGTGATAACGTCAGACTGCGCAAACAGCGTATCGATATCAACATATTCTGCGCCCAGCTCCAGCGCCTGCGGATTAGTATAGGGGTCAAACGCCAGCAGCTTCATGCCGAAGCCTTTCAAAATACGCAGGGTAGCAATGCCGATTTTACCGGTACCGACCACCCCCGCCGTGCGGCCATGCATATTAAAACCGATCAGCCCTTCAAGGGAGAAGTTGGCATCGCGGGTGCGCTGATAAGCACGGTGGATGCGGCGATTCAGCGTCATCATTAAACCAACCGCATGCTCGGCGACCGCTTCCGGGGAGTAAGCCGGCACGCGCACCACCTGCAGACCCAGCTCCTTAGCGGCATCAAGATCCACGTTGTTAAAGCCGGCACAGCGCAGCGCAATAAACTTCACGCCCAGCTCCGCCAGCTCTTCCAATACCGTGCGGCTGCCGTCATCGTTAACGAAGATACAGACCGCATCACAGCCGACGGCATTTTTCGCCGTGCTCTCACTCAAAAGGAAGTCAAAAAACTCCAGTTCAAAGCCGTAGTCTTCATTGACCTGTTCAAGGTATTTCCGGTCATACTGCTTGGTGCTATACACCGCAAGTTTCATCGTGTTACTCCTGTACCCGCGCTTAAATAATAATGCAGTGTAACAACTATTGTGAACCGCGGGCGAGGCATCCCGCTCAGCTGAGCTAAAAAGCAGCGAATGAGTTGATTACTGGTGAAAAACTTCACCAGAGTGATATTCCGTGCCATCATTCAGGGATAATCACGGAGCGAACAGGGTTTTACTGCCATGAAACGGGGCTGGAAAAGGGCGCTTGCGGCGCTGCTGGCGGTGATCCTGCTGCTAACAGGACTTCTTCTTACGGTTACCCAGTGGCTGCCAAGGGTGGCTGGCATCTGGCTGCCTGCGGATACTACCATCGCACTGGACGGCAATCCGCGCTGGCACAATGGCGCACTGTTTCTGCCCGGCATCCGCTACCGTGCGGGCGACTGTCAGCTGGCGAAAGTGGTGAATGTTTCCCTCGGCTACCAGCAAAAACAGTGGCAGCTGGCGGCGGACAGCGTGGCGATTGACAGCGCCTGCCTGGCTAAACTTCCCACATCAGATAACCCTTCCGCACCGCGCAGCCTCGCCGAATGGCAGCAAATGCTGCCCAACGCCCGCGTCAATATCCGCCAGCTCAGCGTTTCTCCCTGGCAGCAGTGGGCTGGAGCTCTGCAGCTCACCTTCGATTCCCAGCGCCAGCAGGTCAGCTATCAGAGCAAAAATCTGACGCTGGCAGCACAACTGAGCGGACAACAGCTGGCGATCGACGCACTGACGGTTCAGGCGCCCGGCGTGGCACGGCCCGTCACGGTCAGCGGTACGCTGACGTTGCCACACCTACCCGATGGCCTGCCGGAACAGGGCGCGCTACGGGGGCAGCTGGCGCTGGCAGGGATCCCTGATTCGCTGCAGATCACGCTTGACTGGCGGCAGCAGAGCGGCACCCTGACCGCCATCGCTGAACACCAGAGTACGCCGCTGCTGACGCTGCCATGGCACATCAGCCCGCAGCAGATTGACATTACCCAGGGGCAGTGGAGCTGGCCTTACGCCGGGCAGCCGCTGTCAGGAGGGATCGCCCTCAGTGCCAAAAACTGGCAGCAGGGCCTGCCCGCCAGCGAGATTAGCGGGCGTCTTAATCTGCTGACCCAGGGGCGCGGGGGGAAAGGGAATGTGGTGCTGACGCTCGGCCCTGGTCATCTTGACTGGAGTGACAGCCAGCTGCCGTTTCGTCTGACGGGTGAGAGCAAGCTGGCCAGCCTGCAGTTTTTCGCCGGGCTTCCCGGTGAGCTGCGCGGACCGCTGCTCGACCCGCAGTTGCACCTGCAGCCCGGCGCGCTACTGCGGATGAAAGGGCGGCTGCTGTCGACGCTGGAAGTGGATGAAGCCCGCTGGCCGCTGGCAGGCGTCGCGGTTTCATCAGCCGGAATTGATGGCCGACTGCAGGCGATCCTCAGCGCCCACGACGCCGAAATGGGCCGTTTTCGCCTGCATCTGGATGGCCGCGCAACCGACTTCTGGCCCGATAAAGGGCAGTGGTTATGGCGCTACTGGGGCGACGGCTATCTGGCTCCGCTGGCGGCGAAGTGGGATATGAACGGCAACGGGCGCTGGCAGGACACGCTGATTGAGCTGCAGTCGCTGTCGACCGGGTTTGACCATCTCACCTATGGCAGCGTCACGGTGGACGCCCCGCGCCTGACGCTCAACAAGGCGGTGCGCTGGCAGCGCGACGCGCAGCAGCCTGCGTTCAGCGGCGAGCTGAAGCTCAACGCGCAGGACACGCGCTTCAGCGCCGGGGGCTATCTGCCGCCTTCGCTTCTGACGCTGAAGGTGAAAGGGCGTGACCCGGCGTGGTTCCTCTACAGTGGCAGCCTGCAGGCGCAGCGCATTGGTCCGGTGCAGGTGCGCGGTCGTTGGGACGGCGAGCGCCTGCGTGGGCAGATGTGGTGGCCTCAGCAGTCGCTGCGCGTCTTCCAGCCGCTGCTCAGCCCGGACCTCAAGCTGGCGATTCAGGACGGTACGCTCAAGGCTCAGGTGGCGTTTTCCGCCGCCAGCGATCAGGGGCTGGAAGCGGGCGGCCACTTCCTGGTGAAGGATGGCAGTGCGCTGCTGCCGGATAACGAATTTAACGGCATCGATTTCTCGCTGCCGTTCCGCCTGCGCGAGCACCGCTGGTACTTCGGCACCCACGGCCCGGTCTCGCTGCGCATCAAAGAGATTAAAAACCAGTTTGCCATGCAAAACGTCACGGCGGATCTGCAGGGCTGGTATCCGTGGAGTGCCAGGCAGCCGCTGGAGCTGAGCAACGTCAGCCTCGACCTGTTAGGCGGCCAGCTGAGTATGGCCAGCCTGAAGATGCCGCAGACGCAGGCGGCCACGATTACTATTCAGCATCTGAGCGTTTCCGAACTGGTGACGGCGATGAAGCTTAAACAGATTGCCATGTCGGGCCACATTAACGGCGCGCTGCCGCTGTGGCTGAATGATTCACGCTGGCTGGTGAAAGAGGGCTGGATAGCCAACAGTGGGCCATTAACCGTGCGCATGGATAAAGATATGGCCGATGCCATCAGCAGCAATAATTTTGCCGCCGGTGCGGCGATGGACTGGCTGCGCTATATGGAAATTTCGCGCAGCTGGGCCACCCTCGACCTCGACAATCTTGGCTGGATGAAAATGACCGCCAAGGTTGATGGCACCAGCCGCTTCAGCAACCGTGACCAGCGCGTCACGCTGAACTATACCCAGCAGGAAAACCTGTTTCAACTCTGGCGCAGTCTGCGCTTTGGCGATAACCTGCAATCCTGGGTGGAGCAGAATGCCACCCTGCCGTCGCAAAAGGAAACGAGTGATGAAAGCCCGAATTAGTCTGCTGATGGCAGGCTGTCTATTGCTGCTTAGCGGCTGTATCCCCCGCATTGAGGTTGCCGCGCCAAAAGAGCCGATCACCATCAATATGAACGTCAAAATTGAGCATGAGATCCATATCAAGGTCGATAAAGACGTGGAAGCCCTGTTAAAAAACCAGAGCGGTCTGTTCTGAGGAGCAAGCAATGAAACGACTGTGCAGCGGATTACTGCTGGGCTGCCTGCTGTTGTCGCCACAGGTGATGGCGCTGACGCTTGATGAGGCACGGCAGCAGGGGCGCGTAGGCGAAACGCTTAACGGCTACATTGCCGCGGTGCAGCAGGATGCAGAGACAGCGGCGCTGGTGAAAGAGATCAATGCCGGGCGCATGAATCAGTATCAGATACTGGCGCAGCAGAACAATTTGACCACGCGTGACGTGGCGAATATCGCTGGGCAGAAGCTGGTAGAGCGGGCAAAGCCGGGAGAGTTCGTGCGGGGGATAAACGGGCAGTGGATTAGGAAGTAGCTGCGGCACCGACACAGTGCCGCAGCAGGCGGATTGAGGAGGGCGCTCAATCCGGCAAACCTGTTATCAGGCAGTGACGATCTGAGAAATCACTTCTTTCGCATCGCTGGCGGCTTTCGCTGCTACTTCAGGACCGTAACCGATACCTTCAGCAAACACGAACTGCACGTCGCTCATACCGAGGAAGCCGAGGAACAGGGTCAGGTACGGGGTCAGCAGGTCGCTTGGGGTGTCTTTATGAACACCGCCACGGCTGGACAGCACCACCACTTTTTTGCCTTTGATCAGGCCTTCAGGACCCTGCTCGGTGTAGCGGAAAGTGATACCGGCACGCGCCACCAGGTCAAAATAGTTTTTCAGTTGGGTTGGGATGTTGAAGTTGTACATTGGCGCAGTGATCACGATGGTGTCGTGTGCCTGCAGCTCAGCAATCAGTTCGTTGGACAGGTCCAGCGCTTCCTGCTGACGCGGGGTCAGCGCGGCATCAGAAGGACGCAGTGCGCCAACCAGTTCGCCGTCCAGTACCGGAATCGGGTTAGCGGCCAGGTCACGTTCGGTCACTTCATCAGCCGGATGGGCCGCTTTCCACTCGGAAACCAGGTGATCGGCCAGCTGACCAGACTGAGAATAACCGGCAAGGATGCTTGATTTCAGTACTAATACTTTGCTCATGGTTTTTTTCCTGTTTTGTCATGCGGAAGGCTATCCGCTCAATGGATAACACTTTACGGATAAATGACGACGAGTGTAAGTGCGAGTTTTCGATATCAATGTTCGAAATTATTGAATAACTGCTCGCGGGCAAATTAATCGCTAAGTCGCTGTCTGTGCTAGAATACGCAAAAATTTTAATCCCTGATAAATCCATGTTGCCCGCATCAGGTGCGACAAAGCGAGCTTTCACCATGTCTGAATCACCACAATCTGCCCTGGCGCCGCTCTATTCACGGCTGGATTTGCTCATGCTGCGCGACCGCCAGCGCTTTCAGCGCCGCCTGCAGGGCGCGAAAAAAATCAAAAATCCGGCGGCGCTCCAGGCGCTGATCGACGAGCTGAGTGCGGAAATCGCTCAGGCCGAGCAGCGCGTGACCGCACGCCGTGCCGTGACGCCAACCCTCCGCTACCCGGAAAATCTGCCGGTCAGCCAGAAGAAGCAGGATATTGCCGATGCAATCCGCGATCACCAGGTGGTGATCGTCGCCGGGGAAACCGGTTCGGGTAAAACCACGCAGCTGCCGAAAATCTGCATGGAGCTGGGGCGCGGCATTCACGGGCTGATTGGCCACACGCAGCCACGCCGCCTGGCGGCCCGCACCGTCGCTGACCGTATTGCCGCGGAGCTGGAAACCTCACTCGGCGGCTGTGTCGGCTACAAGGTGCGCTTTAACGATCAGGTCGGTGAAACCACCCAGGTCAAACTGATGACCGACGGTATTCTGCTGGCGGAGATCCAGCAGGACCGGCTGCTGATGCAGTACGACACCATCATTATCGATGAAGCGCACGAGCGCAGCCTGAACATCGACTTCCTGCTGGGCTATCTGCGCGAGCTGCTGCCTAAGCGCCCGGACCTGAAGGTGATCATCACCTCGGCGACCATTGATCCGCAGCGTTTCTCACGCCATTTCCACAACGCACCGGTGATTGAAGTCTCCGGCCGCACTTATCCGGTGGAAGTTCGCTACCGTCCGGTAGTGGAAGATGCTGATGATACTGACCGCGACCAGCTGCAGGCCATTTTCGACGCGGTGGATGAGCTGGGGCGTGAGAGCCGTGGCGACATCCTGATCTTTATGAGCGGTGAACGTGAAATTCGTGACACCGCCGATGCGTTGATGAAGCGCGACCTGCCGCATACTGAAGTGCTGCCGCTATATGCGCGCCTGTCGAACGCCGAGCAGAACCGCGTGTTCCAGTCCCATGCCGGGCGCCGCATCGTGCTGGCGACCAACGTGGCGGAAACCTCGCTGACCGTACCGGGCATCAAATACGTCATCGATCCGGGCACGGCACGCATCAGCCGCTACAGCTTCCGTACCAAGGTGCAGCGCCTGCCGATCGAGCCGATTTCTCAGGCCTCCGCCAACCAGCGTAAAGGGCGCTGCGGACGCGTCTCGGAGGGGATCTGCATCCGTTTATACGCGGAAGAGGATTTCCTCAGCCGCCCGGCGTTTACCGACCCGGAGATCCTGCGCACCAACCTGGCATCGGTGATCCTGCAAATGACGGCGCTCGGCCTCGGCGATATCGCCGCGTTCCCGTTTGTGCAGGCACCGGACCAGCGCAATATCCAGGACGGGGTACGTCTGCTGGAGGAGCTGGGTGCCATCACGCTCGCCGACCATCAGCGCTATCAGCTCACCCCATCAGGCCGTGCACTGGCGCAGCTGCCGGTCGACCCACGCCTGGCGAAAATGGTGCTGGAGGCGCAGAAATATGGCTGCGTGCGCGAGGTGATGATTATCACCGCCGCGCTGTCGATCCAGGATCCGCGCGAGCGCCCGGCGGAGAAGAAACAGGCATCCGATGAGAAGCACCAGCGCTTTGCTGATAAAGAGTCTGATTTCCTCGCCTTTGTAAACCTGTGGAACTACCTGCAGGAGCAGCAAAAAGCGCTCTCCTCCAGCCAGTTCCGCCGCCAGTGCAAAACCGAATACCTGAACTACCTGCGCGTGCGCGAGTGGCAGGACATCTATACCCAGCTGCGCCAGGTAGTGCGCGAACTCGGGCTGCCGGTGAACAGCGCACCGGCCGAAATGCGTGAAATTCACACCGCCTTACTCACCGGGCTACTGTCGCATATCGGTCAGAAGGATGCGGACAAACAGGAATTTACCGGAGCGCGCAACGCCCGTTTCGCCATCTTCCCCGGCTCCGGTTTATTCAAAAAGCCACCGAAGTGGACCATGGTCGCCGAACTGGTGGAAACCAGCCGCCTGTGGGGGCGCATTGCGGCGCGCATTGAGCCGGAGTGGATCGAACCGGTGGCGCAGCACCTGCTGAAGCGCAGTTATAGCGAGCCGCACTGGGAAAAAGGTCAGGGCGCGGTGATGGCCAGCGAGAAAGTAACGCTGTACGGTCTGCCGATCGTCGCTGCCCGTAAGGTGAATTACGGCACGATTGACCCGGTGCTATCGCGCGAGCTGTTTATCCGTCACGCCCTGGTGGAGGGCGACTGGCAGACGCGCCACGCCTTCTTTAAGGCGAACCTTAAGCTGCGTGCCGAAGTTGAAGAGCTGGAGCACAAGTCGCGCCGCCGCGACATCCTGGTGGATGATGAAACGCTGTTTGCGTTCTACGACCAGCGTATTGCCCACGAGGTGGTTTCCGCGCGCCATTTCGACAGCTGGTGGAAAACCGTCAGTCGCGAAGAGCCGGATCGCCTTAACTTCGCCAAAGAGATGCTGATCAAGCAGGGCGCGGAAAACGTTAGCAAGCTCGACTATCCGAACTTCTGGCATCAGGGCAATCTGAAACTGCGCCTGAGCTATCAGTTTGAGCCAGGGGCAGATGCCGATGGCGTGACGGTGCACGTACCGCTGCCGCTGCTCAACCAGGTGGAAGAGCGGGGTTTTGAGTGGCAGATCCCTGGTATTCGCCGCGAGCTGGTGATTGCGCTGATCAAATCACTGCCTAAGCCGTTACGCCGTAACTTCGTTCCCGCGCCGAACTACGCCGATGCATTCCTTGGCCGCGCGACGCCGCTTGAGCTGCCGCTGCTGGAGTCGCTGGAGCGCGAATTCCGCCGCATGTCGGGCGTGACGCTGGAACGCGAAGCCTGGCAGTGGGATCAGGTGCCCGATCATCTGAAAATGACCTTCCGCATCGTTGACGAAAACAACCGCAAGCTGGCGGAAGGCAAAGATCTGACGGCGTTAAAACTTCAGTTAAAAGGCAAAGTTCAGGAAACCCTGTCGAAAGTGGCTGATGACGGTCTCGAGCAGAGCGGGCTGCATATCTGGAGCTTTGGCGATCTGCCGGATCACTTCGAGCAGAAGCGCGGTAGCTACAGCGTGAAAGCCTGGCCTGCGCTGGTAGACGAAAAAGAGAGCGTGGCGATCCGCCTGTTTGACTCGCAGCACGAGCAGCAAAAAGCGATGTGGCGCGGCCAGCGCCGCCTGCTGCTGCTGAATATCCCGTCGCCGATTAAGTATCTGCACGAAAAGCTGCCAAACAAGGCCAAGCTGGGGCTGTACTTCAACCCTTATGGCAAAGTGCTGGATCTGATCGACGACTGCATCGCCTGCGGCGTGGATAAGCTGATTGCCGAACACGGTGGCCCAAGCTGGCAGGAGCAGGGCTACATGCAGCTGCATGACAAAGTCCGCGCCGAACTGAACGACACGGTGGTCGAGATTGCGAAGAAGGTCGAACAGATCCTCACCTCGGTGTTCAATATCAATAAGCGGCTGAAAGGGCGCGTTGATATGACGATGGCGCTGGCGCTATCGGATATCAAAGCGCAGATGGGTGGCCTGGTGTATCGCGGATTTGTCACCGGCAACGGCTGGAAACGCCTCGGCGATACTCTGCGCTACCTGCACGCCATTGAGCGGCGCATGGAGAAACTGGCGGTTGATCCGCACAGCGACCGTGCGCGCATGATGAAGGTCGAAACGGTGAAACAGGCATGGAGTACGTGGTTCAACAAGCTGCCGCTTGAGCGCAGGGATGATGAGGAAGTTCAGGATATCCGCTGGATGATTGAGGAGCTGCGCGTCAGTTTCTTCGCGCAGCAGCTGGGGACACCTTACCCCATCTCCGAAAAGCGTATTTTACAGGCGATGGAGCAGATTACTGTCTGACAGTGGTCGGGGTTGATGGCGAACCGCAGCGGATCGCCATCGGTTGTTTAATCCCCATACTCCTCCGTGAGAAGGCTGCGGCTCGCCGGACGATATTTTGCCACCAGTGCTGCGGCAATCGCTTCAGTCTCGGCATCCGCAACCCCAGTGTAGTTCGAGGGGCGGAAATGCATCTGGAATACGCTGATAGCCTGCCTGGTTGCGGCGTCGTTCACGCCAGTTTGTGGAATGGTGTAACCGTAGCTGGCGAGATCGGCCTGAATTTTACTGACCGAACCCGCGGTGGCAAATGAGCGACCGGCAAGGTAGTGCTGCACGGTCTGTTTGTCGGGCCAGGCACCGATTCCCTGTTCAGCCAGCTGTTGCCAGGGAAACAGTGGGCCGGGGTCAACCTTGCGCGTTGGCGCAACATCACTGTGTCCGAGAACGTTATAAGGGGTAATGCCATAACGCTGGATGATATCTTTCGCCAGGCTGGCCACCAGCCTGATTTGCTGCGCATCCCAGGGATACCAGTATCTGTCCAGCGCGTCCTGACGGTAACCCAGGTTGACAATCTCCACGCCGATAGAGCTGTCATTGAGATTGCTGCGGCCATGCCAGTTGCTGAGGCCGGCATGCCAGGCACGCTTATCCTCAGGGACCAGCTGGTAGACCATTTTTTTACTTAATGCCGGATCGGCGGCCGAGGGAACAAGGTAATGTGCGCTCACTGAACCCCGGGTTAATGACGCCATGGATGCGGCATCGTCTTCTGCGGTGTAGTGAAGGATGAGAAAACGAACGCGTTCATTCTGACTTTGCGAAGGGTGCTGAGTATTGACCTGGTAACCTGGCCGTGAAACGAGGTTACCGGTTGAACATCCGGTCAATGCTATGGCGAGGATCGCCGTTAGGGTTTTATTCATGATTTCCGTCCGTGAAGTGAATTAATACAGGCGCTGACAGTATTATTTAATTCACCCCGGTGGAACATCGTTAAAACGGCTATCAGATTGACGATAGATGCTACTGCGCTAACGCTTCCAGGCTGTCGCGGAAGGCAGTCACAGCGATAGCGCGGTTGTCTGCCAGGTAGCGGTCTTTCGCCGCCGGAGCAGAACTCTGCACCGCGATCAGCTGCCAGTCGCCGTTCACTTTCAACATCAGCGGGGAGCCACTGTCGCCGGGCAGGGTATCGCACTGGTGCGACAGCACGGTTTTCTGCGCCCAGCCGGTAATCAGGCAGTCGCTGTGGGAGTAAAGCGTTTCAAGATGGTCTTCAGGATAGCCCGCCTGGGTAACCCGACGGCCAGTCTGCTTCAGTGCGGCGGTCAGTTCTGAACGCGAACCGGCAAACAGCGGCACCGGAACAATTCCGGAAGGGGGATTACGCAGCACAATCAAACCAAAATCATAAGGTGCGGCGGAGGCCGGTACGATCCAGCCATCGCCATCCGCTTTTAGCTTCCTGCCCAGAGCCGGATCAACCCGCGCTTCAATATCATGGATCTCATAGCGCCAGCCGCCTTTACCATTGGCGATAAAACGCAGCGCCACGGCTTTATCCAGTTTTCCCGGGGGATTAAGCAGGCAGTGTCCGGCGGTTAACGCCAGGTTTGGGGCAATCAGGGTAGCACTGCAAAGGTTACCGCTCTCTGTTTCCAGCTGGCCGATGGCTTCCCACGGTGGCGTAGCGGTCTGGCTGACCGGCAGGCGATCGTCCTTGCCAAAAAATAGCGTTTTTACGTCGGCTTCACTCGGGCCGTCATCATCGGCGTAAGAATAGAACGAAAAGGCTAAGCAACCCATTAATAACACAGCAGTCAGGCGCATATTTTTCTCAGGCTGGAGAAGCATTGTAATTTGTGGTTACGCTAATGCAGTAACTATAGACGGATAGTGCCAGAAAAGGGAGTTTAATTTGGAATATCAGCACGCTACAGAGACTGCATTTAAAGATAGAAGCTGGCGGCAACAACGCCACAGACGATCATCACAACCAGAATGATTTCGAATAAATAGCGACGCACCATCATCCGAAACTCCTTAAAAAAACACCCGGTAAAACCGGGTGTTTGAGTTTATGGGCCAACCCCTACAATGTCTCAAGGAGTGGACCGCTTTTTGGCTCCGCCCGAGGGCGGAGCTCGGCTGAAGAGTTAAGCCTTAGGAGCGACTTTCTTAGCTTTGTGGTGTTTTTTAGCAGCCTGCGCTTTCTGAGCTACAGGTTTTTTAGCCGCTTTGTGATGCTTTTTAGCCGCCTGCGCTTTCTGGGCTACAGGTTTTTTAGCTGCTTTGTGGTGCTTTTTAGCGGCCTGCGCTTTCTGAGCGGCAGCTTTCTTAGCTTTGTGGTGCTTTTTAGCCGCCTGCGCTTTCTGAGCGGCAGCTTTTTTAGCTTTGTGGTGCTTCTTAGCAGCCTGAGCTTTCTGAGCTACAGCTTTATGATGTTTTTTCACGTGCTTAACAGAGGCTTTAGCTGGAGCCGGTGCAGCAGTGGTGGTGGTAGCAGCTGGAGCAGCAGTTGTTGCTGGAGCAGCGCTGGTTTCAGCAGCGAAAGCAACTGAAGACAGACCCATTGCAGCGGCGACAACCAGAGCGAATAATTTTTTCATTGTGAAACCCTCAAAGTGTTTAGTTCATGTATCAGCCCACTGCGGGGCCGGTGAAGAGACTATAAGGGAATGCGAGGCGGGCTTCCGTGAGTGATTGGTATCGGCGTGTAACCGATTGTACAAACAGGGGGGGCGACGTGATAACCGGTCGAGGCATGCCTCGACCCTACCGAATCAATGCAGGGTTGGCATGCCCGACCCTTAGCCGTTTTCAAGGTAACGCAACGTAGGGGTCGGGCATGCCCGACCCACCATGCCCGACCCACTATGCCCGACCCTTAACCGTTATTTAAGGTAACGGCTTTCCAGATGCTGGCGGAAATAGCGCGGATTGAGGTCTTCGCCGGTAGCATTTTCAATCAGCTGGCGCGTGCTGAAGCGGCAGCCGTGCTGCCAGATGTTCTGCTGGAGCCAGTCAAACACCGGCTGCAGGTCGCCCGCGCGGATCTGCTCGCTGACCTGTGGGATTGCCCGTTTAACTGCCTGGAACAGCTGTGCCGCATACATTGCACCCAGCGTATACGTCGGGAAGTAGCCAAACGCGCCGTCGGTCCAGTGGATATCCTGCATACAGCCATCGCGATAGTTGCCCCGGGTATCCAGGCCCAGCCACTGCTGCATTTTCTCATCCCACAGCGCCGGGATATCCTCAACTTCAATCTCCCCGGCAATCAGCGCTTTTTCAATTTCGTAACGCAGAATGACGTGCGCCGGATAGCTGACTTCATCAGCATCAACGCGGATCAGACCGGGTTTGACCCGCTGATTTAAGGCAATAAAGTTGTCTGCGGCCATTGCAGGCTGATCGCCCAGCAGGCGCACGGCCAGCGGCTGAACCAGGCTGAGGAACTCCGGGCTGCGGCCCAGCTGCTTCTCAAAGAACAGGCTCTGCGACTCGTGGATGGCGGTCGAGCGCGCCAGCGCCACCGGCTGGTCAGCCCACTGCTGCGGCAGGTTCTGCTCATAGCGGGCGTGGCCGGTTTCGTGGATCACCCCCATCATCGCGCTGATAAATTCGGCTTCGTTGTAACGGGTCGTGATGCGCACATCCTGCGGCACGCCGCCGCAGAACGGGTGCGCGCTGATATCCAGACGTCCGCCATTAAAATCAAAGCCGAGCTGCTGCATAATCGCCAGCCCCAGCTGCTGCTGCTGCGCCTGGGGGAACGGGCCAGCGGGAACGGCAACGTTCTCCTGCGACTGCTGCGCGACGATTTTTTGCAGTAAATCCGGCAGCCACTGTTTGAGGTCAGCGAAGGTAAGATCGAGCTTTGCACTGGTCATCCCAGGTTCAAAAACATCCAGCAGGGCATCATAGCGCGAGCAGCCGTTGGCCTGAGCGCGGATTTCCGCCTCCTGGCGGCTCAGCTTCACCACCTCTTTCAGGTTGGCGGAGAAACCCTGCCAGTCGTTGTTCGGGCGCTGGCTGCGCCATGCGTGTTCACAGCGTGAACCAACAATCGATTTGGCTTCAACCAGAGAAGCGGGCAGCAGGGACGCCTGCTGCCAGGCGCGCTGCATCTCAAACAGGTTGGCCTGCGCCACATCATCCAGATCTTCCTGCTGCGCCTGCTGCAGCCACTCGCCAACCTGTTTGGCCGTCAGGATTTCATGGCGCAGCACGCTCAGTTCCGCCAGCGCCGCACCGCGTGCGCTGCTGCCGCCTGCGGGCATCATGGTCATCATATCCCAGCCGGCAATTGCCGACAGGTGGCCAAAGCGTGACAGACGCTGGAAAGTACGGGTCAGATTAGCGTAAGCAGAAGACATAAAGTTCCTTATCAGTTGAGTCAGGTAGCGCGTAACGGGTGATCGATCGGCCAGCAAAAGCGCACGCTGGCGCCGCCGAGCGGGCTGCTGTCGATGGTCACATAGCCGCCAAAAGCCTGCGAGACGGAGTGCACAATCGCCAGCCCAAGCCCGCAGCCGCCAGTGGCACGGTCACGGCTGGGATCGAGACGGACAAAAGGTTCAAACACCCGCTGGCGTTCATCGAGTGGAATACCGGGGCCGTCATCCTCAACCTGTAAGCAGGCGAGGTTACCATCAAACCACAGTCCAACGCGCAGGTGATGATCGGCATAGCGCAGCGCGTTATTCACCAGATTATCCAGCACGCGCTCCATCAGGCGCGCATCGGCCACGCCAATATTTTCGCGCTGCGGCGTATTCAGTTCGAGGGTAAATTCCGGATGCACCGAGCGGATATCCTCCAGCCGTTCGTGCAGCCAGGCGGCGAGATCCAGACTTTGCAGATTGAGGTCGACCTTCGGGCGATCGAGGCGCGCATAGGTCAGCAGCTCCTCAATTAACGCTTCCAGCTGGCCAATGTCGCGGTTAAGCGCCGCCGATTCAGCATCGGTGAGGTTATCACTCATCTCCAGCCGATAGCGCAGGCGCACCAGCGGGGTACGCAGCTCATGGGCAATACCGTCGATCAGCTGCTTTTTGCTGGCGACCAGCGTGTTGATGTTATCGGCCATCTGGTTAAACGCCACGCCAAGGCGCAGCAGGCTGGAGGCGCTGTCGAAATGGATGCGTTCGTCCAGATGCCCCTGGCCTAAACGCTGAGCCGCGTACTCCAGCTTCAGCATGTCCTTCCAGTGCGGGCGCATCCAGATAAACACCGGCAGCGCCAGGGAGATACCGATAAAGGCCAGCAGGGCGATATCGAGTATGCGCATTTCGTGCAGGAAGAACAGGTACGGGATGGGGCCAACGGCCAGCACGTAGTGGCTGCGCGGAATGTGCTGTAAGAAGGTGTACTCCTCATCCAGCGCGACAATTTCCCCTGCGCGCAGGCGGTGCATGGTGACCGGGTCGAGCTGATATTTGCTCATCGGTTCAATATGTAGCTTAAACGACAGGTTAAGGTCGAGGTTATCGATGGTCTTGTTCCAGTCGCGTGGCGGGATCTCGCGCAGTTCGCTACGCATCAGGTAGAGCGAACTTTTCATCAGGTCATCCATCGACTCGCGCCCGGCACGCTCGGCGGTGAATTTGTACACCAGACCGACCAGCATCGCCATCACCAGAAAGCAGACAAATAGCAGCAGATAAAACTGAATAAACAGCTTCTTCATTTATTGCGCATCCCACGCGTGTGGAGCAAACAGATAGCCTTTATTACGGATGGTTTTAATGCGGTAGGGTTCGGTCGCACTGTCCAGCAGCTTTTTGCGCAGGCGCGAGATCGCGACATCAATGCTGCGATCCATGCCGTCATAGCTGACGCCGCGCAGGGTTTTCAGCAGCGCGTCACGGTTGAGAATGGTTCCGGCATGGGTTGCCAGCTCCCACAGCAGGTCGAAATCGGCGGTCGACAGAGCGACAATCTCATCCGACAGCGCGACCTGGCGGTTAACCGGGTCGATGCTCAGCGTGCCGAAGCGCAGCATCTTCTGCCCGGCCACGCTGGGTGCAATCTCCTCGTGCGCACTGCTGACACCCGCCTGGCGCAGGTGCAGCCTGAGTCGCGCCAGCAGCACCGCAGGCGGCGTGGTTTTAAGGATGTAATCATTCGCCCCCATTTCCAGCGACAAAATATGGTTCATATCGCTGTCGAGGGAGGTCAGCAGCACGATAGGGCCCGACCAGCTGCTGCTGTTGCGCAGATCGCGGCACAGCGTCATGCCGTCTTTACCCGGCAGCATGATGTCGAGCATCACCAGGTCAGGGCAGGCGGCGGCAATGGTCTCTTCTGCCCGATCGCCGCGTGACTCGACAATCACCTCAATATCGTGACGTCCGAGATAGGCGGCGATCAGTTCGCCTACGTCTTTATCATCTTCAACGAATACAATTTTGTTCATAGTGCCGGTTCATCGCTACAGAGAAACGTAGCTTATCCTTATCCAGGCTTAACGACCATTAATCAACGCCAAATATTGGGCTTATGTAGTATAATCCCGGCCGAATATGTCATGATACCCCTGTGAAATGAGGGTGCATCAGCGTCAGGTCAGCGGTTGAGAGATGGATAAGGAGAGAAGAGTGTCGGATAAAAAGCGGGTCGCAGCAGAGTACAGTAACCCCATCTGCCTCAACTACATTGATTTTCTCTCCGCATCGTGCAAAAAACGCTGGAGTTTTGTCGACGCCATCTACGGGGTCATTCCGTTTTTTGGCATGATTACCCGCAAACCGGCCGATCTGCCGCGTGCCTCATCGCCGGAGCGTTTGAAAGATCTGGCGCTGCAAATTATCTCCACCCAGGTCAGTGATGAAATCAATATTGCCCGCCTGATCACCCTGGCCCAGCAGCAGCAGATCGATCATTTCGATATCCTGCTGCCTTATCCGCTTTCCGAACAGCAGATGGTGACTATCCGCCAGGAGTACGCCCGGCCGCTGCAACTCGCACAGTATGACGACCGGCTGAACGTGATCATTCCGGTCGTACCGCACTAATCCTCAGCGCGCCAGCATCCATGCGGCGGGCAGCGCCGCCAGCACCAGCGCCACCATCATCGATTTTTCCGCCCGGTTTAACGACTGCGTGGCACGCCCACCGCGGCGGGCAAACAAAAACAGCGCGATGCCCGGTGCATACAGCACCACCGACAGCAGCAGATGCAGTGGACCTGAAGCGTACAGTAGCCACACGCCGTAGGCGCTGGCACCGATGGCGACCACGCTGGCAGGCGCGTGCTTACGCTCACGCGCCACCTTAAACAGATAGATACCCACCAGCAGGTAAGGCACCAGAATCATCTCTGAGGCAATAGTCAGCAGGGTGTTGTAGTCGGAGCCGGTCAGCCAAATCAGGATCAGACAAAGCTGTACGCAGCCGTTGGTTAGCCACAGCGAGGCGGCAGGCGCACCGCGAGCGTTCTGCTGGCTGAGCAGGCGCGGAAATGCACCATGCTGCGCCGCCACCAGCGGGACTTCGGCGGCCATAATGGTCCAGCTCAGATAGGCACCGCATACCGAAACGATTAACCCGACCACGATCACCAGATTGCCCCAGGAGCCCAGCAGGGCAGTCATCAGCCCGGCCATCGAGGGGTTGCGCATTTCCGCCAGCTGGTCTCTGGGCACGATGCCGAGCGACAGCAGCGTCACCAGCAGATAAACCACCAGCGCGGCGACCACCGCCAGCAGCGTGGCGCGCCCCACATCTTTTTTATCCCGGGCGCGTGAGGAGACCACCACGGCACCTTCCACGCCGATAAACACCCACAGGGTGATCAGCATTGTATCCTTCACCTGCTGCCACACCGGTTTACCCAGCGCGATGCCGGTAAAATCAATCCTGAAGCGGTCGTAATTGAACGCTGCAATCGCCAGCAGCACAAACAGCCCGAGCGGCAGCAGCTTACCCAGCGTTGCGACCATGTTAATGCTGGCGGCGGTTTGCACGCCGCGCAGCACCAGGGCATGCACCAGCCACAGCAGCGCCGAGGCGCCGAGCATCGCCTGCCAGGTATTGCCGTCGCCGAAGATCGCGTGGCCCGGTGAGTCGGTGAAAAAGCTCATGGCAGAGAAGACAATCACCAGGTAGGAAACGTTGGCAATCACCGCACAGAGCCAGTATCCCCAGGCAGAACAGAATCCGGTCAGCTCACCAAATCCCGCCCGGGCGTAGGTAAAGATACCGCCATCCAGCTCCGGCTTCAGGCGGCTGAGCAGCAGCATCGCCAGTGCGAGAAAGATGATGCCAACCCCGGTCACTGCCCAGCCGATCAGCAGCGCGGCCGGGCTGGCCACCGCCGCCATATTTTGCGGCAGGCTGAAGACGCCCGCACCGAGCATGGAGCTGAGTACCAGCGCGGTCAGCGCGGTAAGACCTAACTTTTTGTCCAAAAAATACTCCACTTGCAGAATAAAATGCCAGTTTGATCGTCAGCGTTAGAGTTAATACTGGTTGTCAGGGTGTAAGAGGAAACGAACCCCTGAAAGGCGGGCGATTTTACGGAGTGATCGGGCAGGATGCAATGCTTACTCAGCGTTACTTATGCAAACAGAGAAGGGAATTATTCAAAGAGGCGGGGCAGCTGAGCGCTACCCCGCAGCAAAACTTATTTGAACAGGTCAGCCGAGACGGTCAGGTTACCGCCGCTCTGGTTAGACCATTGGCGGGTAACATGATAGTACTTGGCGCCTTTATCAATCGCCCGGCGGCCCACTTCCTGAGAAATCTCAGTCGGGGTGCTGAAGTGCCCGGTAAAGGTGATGCTGTCATACGGCTGCATCTGTGCGGCGGTGATGGCATTCACTTCCTGCACGCTTTTACCGTTCGGGGTGGTTACAGTGTAACGCTGACCGGTTGAGCTTTGCGTTTCAAAGAAACGTCCCACTTTATTGCTTGGCGTTTCAGCTGAAGCCACGCCCGGGATCTCGACCTGCTTCGCGGCGGTGCCACCAGCGGCCAGCGCGGCTTTACCGGCAGCAGAATCCGCAGGGATCAGGTCAGGGGACTGAACTTTGCGCTGTGGCGCATCGGCTTTATACACGTAGGCGGTAATGATCTGATTACCGCCGCTGTTGGTATCAATCTGACGCACGATAAAGAATGACGCCGCGCCTTTTTCTTTGGCGGCTTTGGTGATGGCATCATTGACATCAGGCTGGCTGCGGAAGAAACCGCTGGCGCTGACGGTGTCGTAAGGCTCAAGAGAGTAAGCTTCTGATTTAGTCAGTTCGCGTACGCCGTTAATAATACGGTCTTTATTTTTTGGCGCTGCGGGTGCATCGGCATGATAAACATCCGCCGTCACGCTCCAGTTACCTCCGTTGCCGTTGGTATCATTGATGCCCTGCACATAATAGGAAGCAGCGCCCATTGAATCAGCACGTTTAGACACGGCATCGTTGGCATCGCCAATGGAATTGAAACGGCCATTGATGGTGATGCGGTCGAATGGCTTCAACGCCGCCGCTTTCTCCGGGGTCAGTTCCTGGGCCGCGTGGGCGCTCAATGCCGTCATCGACAACAGGGCTGAGGCCAGAATGGTGTTCTTCAGCTTCATAAAAATTAATCCTTCGCCTTACGCAAAAATTGAGTACGAAAACGTGCTGGACTCTTGATGTGTAACAGATTAGCGCCCGATTATTACATGTAATAATGCGCGCTGTCTCAGCGATTTTGTGTGCAGGAAGACCAGCGATAATTCTTTATTTCAGAATAACCAGGAAAGCTGGCTGAATCGTGTCATTTGCAGACGGTTAACCACTTACGGTGGTAATAATGACCACTTAACCCGTTAATGCATTGTTAAACAATACTTTTTTGCTACATATTTACTCTAATTGTTAAAAAATATCGTAGCACATTATGCGTTTGATTGGCTGTGATTCAGGTCCAAAATAGTGCTTATTGGACTATAAACTGAATTTTTATAGGTTAGTCTACGAAAAGCCTGATGGTGGCTGGATCGAAATAAATATTTTCAGTAGGTTATAAGCAGTTTGCAACAGTTAGCGTTTCGGTCATATCGATCGGGATCTTGAGAACAAACCATCGTACTCTCTGAAGAAAGGGAAGAATATGCTTATTGGTATTACCAAAGAGCGGTTGGCCAATGAAGCCCGCGCAGCAGCAACGCCGAAGACGGTTGAACAGCTGCTCAAACTGGGTTTCAGCGTTGCGGTTGAAAGCGGCGCCGGTAAACTCGCCAGTTTCGAAGATGCAGCCTTTGAGGCGGTAGGGGCAACCATTACCGACTCCGTCACTGTCTGGCAGTCCGATATCGTGTTGAAAGTTAACGCACCAACTGATGAAGAGATCGCCTTAACGCGCGCGGGTAGTACGCTGGTCAGCTTTATCTGGCCAGCGCAGAACCCTGAGCTGCTACAGAAGCTGGCAGCGCGCAACGTCACCGTGATGGCAATGGACTCGGTGCCGCGTATTTCACGCGCGCAGTCGCTGGATGCCCTCAGCTCAATGGCTAACATTGCCGGCTATCGTGCCATTGTTGAAGCCGCTCACGAGTTTGGCCGTTTCTTCACCGGGCAGATCACCGCCGCCGGTAAAGTTCAGCCAGCCAAAGTGATGGTGATTGGCGCCGGCGTTGCTGGCCTGGCCGCTATCGGCGCGGCACGCAGCCTGGGTGCTATTGTGCGCGCCTTCGATACGCGTCCGGAAGTCAAAGAGCAGGTGCAAAGTATGGGCGCCGAGTTCCTTGAGCTGGATTTCGCAGAGGAAGCGGGCAGCGGTGACGGCTATGCCAAAGTGATGTCTGAAGCTTTTATTAAAGCTGAAATGGCGCTGTTTGCCGCTCAGGCTGAAGAAGTGGACATTATTGTCACCACCGCACTGATTCCAGGTAAACCGGCGCCGAAGCTGATCACGGCTGAAATGGTCGCCTCAATGAAACCGGGCAGCGTGATTGTCGATCTCGCCGCGCAAAACGGCGGGAACTGTGAGCTGACCGTAGCGGATACCGTGACCACCAGCCCGAACGGGGTGAAAATTATTGGCTATACCGATCTGCCAAGCCGCCTGCCAACGCAGTCTTCCCAGCTTTACGGCACCAACCTGGTGAACCTGATGAAGCTGCTGTGCAAAGAGAAAGATGGCAACATCGTCATTGATTTCGACGATGTGGTGGTGCGTGGCGTGACGGTGATCCGCGAGGGTGAAGTCACCTGGCCTGCGCCACCGATTCAGGTTTCTGCCGCGCCGAAAGCCGCAGCGGCCCAGGTTCAGGTGGAGAAACCCACAGCTAAACCCGTATCACCGATGCGCAAGTACGGTCTGATCGTGCTGGCTATCGTGCTGTTTGGCTGGCTGGCAAACGTTGCTCCGCCGGAATTCCTCTCCCACTTTACCGTGTTCGCGCTCTCCTGCGTGGTCGGCTATTACGTGGTGTGGAACGTCAGCCACGCGCTGCATACGCCGCTGATGTCGGTCACTAATGCCATTTCCGGCATTATTGTGGTCGGCGCGGTGCTGCAAATCGGTCACGGCGGCTGGGTCAGCTTCCTGTCCTTCGTCGCGGTGCTGATTGCCAGCATCAATATCTTTGGTGGCTTCACCGTCACCCAGCGCATGCTGAAAATGTTCCGTAAAAACTAAGGGGTAGTCCATGTCTTCCGGATTAGTGACTGCAGCATATATCGTTGCTGCAATCCTGTTTATTTGCAGCCTTGCCGGGCTGTCTAAACATGAAACCTCTAAGCAGGGGAATATTTTTGGCATCAGCGGGATGGCGCTGGCGCTGGTGGTCACCATCTTTGGCCCGGACTCTGGCAACGTTGCCTGGATCCTGCTGGCGATGGTGATTGGCGGCGCCATCGGCATCCGTCTGGCGAAGAGAGTCGAGATGACTGAAATGCCAGAACTGGTGGCGATGCTGCACAGCTTTGTTGGCCTGGCGGCGGTGCTGGTTGGCTTTAACAGCTACCTGGACCACGGCCCGGGCCTGCTGCCGGTGATGGAAAACATTCACCTGACTGAGATCTTCATCGGTATCTTTATCGGTGCAGTGACCTTCACGGGTTCCATCGTGGCATTTGGCAAGCTGTGCGGCAAGATCTCCTCTAAACCGCTGGCCCTGCCGCATCGCCACAAGCTGAATCTGCTGGCGCTGGTGGTGTCACTGGCGCTGCTGATTATCTTCGTGCGCAGCGACAGCGTTGGCGCTCAGACCTTTGCGCTGGTGGTCATGCTGCTGATCGCGCTGGCATTTGGCTGGCACCTGGTAGCATCAATCGGCGGGGCGGATATGCCGGTGGTGGTTTCCATGCTGAACTCCTATTCGGGCTGGGCAGCGGCGGCAGCGGGCTTTATGCTCAGCAACGATCTGCTGATTGTGACCGGTGCGCTGGTGGGTTCAAGCGGTGCGATCCTCTCTTACATTATGTGTAAGGCGATGAACCGTTCCTTTATCAGCGTGATCGCCGGGGGCTTCGGCACCGACAGCAGCTCAACGGGTGAAGGTGAAGAGATGGGCGAATACCGCGAAATCGACGCCGCAGGCACCGCAGAACTGCTGAAAAACTCCACCTCGGTGATCATCACGCCTGGCTACGGCATGGCGGTAGCGCAGGCTCAGTATCCGGTGGCGGATATCACCGCCAAACTGCGCGAGCGCGGTATCAAGGTGCGTTTCGGTATTCACCCGGTTGCCGGTCGTCTGCCCGGTCATATGAACGTGCTGCTGGCGGAAGCTAAAGTGCCGTATGACATCGTGCTGGAGATGGATGAGATCAACGATGATTTCACCGACACTGACACCGTGCTGGTTATCGGCGCCAATGACACCGTTAATCCGGCAGCGCAGGAAGATCCGCGCAGCCCAATCGCGGGCATGCCAGTACTGGAAGTGTGGAAAGCGCAAAACGTAGTGGTGTTTAAACGCTCGATGAATACCGGTTATGCCGGGGTGCAGAACCCGCTGTTCTTTAAAGAGAACACGCAGATGCTGTTTGGCGATGCGAAAGAGAGCGTCGAGGCAATTCTGAAAGCGCTGTAACAACAGGGTCAGGCATGCCTGACCCCTACGATCTGTGTTTGGGGAATGACATGCCTGACTCCTACGATATGCGTCTGGGCGATGACATGCCTGACCCCTACACAGATCGTAGGGGCGGGGCATGCCCCGCCCGGATGTGTTCTGTAAGGGCTGACCGCTAGCTGGGTCAGCCCTTTTTTATCATTTAGCGGACGGATCCTGCTCGCCAATAAACCAGTACCACAGCGGCACTGAAAGCAGCAGGGTGAAGACCACGCTATAGATGGTAATCATAAAGAACTCTGAAACATACAGCTCAACGGGCCAGGTGGAAAACGGCATATTGTACTCGTTGATCGCTCCGCCAATCATCGCCTTGGTCATCACAATGATGGCGCAAACCAGCACGCAGGCCTGAGCGGTAAAGAACTGGCGGCGTTTCTTGCCCGGTGGAAATAGTGACATGTTATGTACTCCTGTACGGTGATTCAGAATTTAACGTTAACTTTTGCCCACCAGGTGCGGCCTGGCTCATTCACTGGGGTACTGGCGGAATAGCCAAATACGCTGTTGCCTGCCAGATTCAGGTGCTCGCTGTACGCTTTATTGAAAATATTGTCGACGCCGCTGCTAATCTTGACGTTTTTCGTCACTTCATACGCGGCATTGGCGGAAAAGATGCTGAACCCGGCGCTGCGCTCGAAATCTTTGCCGACCACGTTGCCTTCATTTAACGCGATACGATTTTGTGGCCCCACCATACGCAGCAGGCCGGTCGTGCTCCAGCTTCCCTGTTTCCAGGTCAGACCCAGTCGGCTCTCCAGCGGCGGCATCTGCGGCAGCGGGCGACGATCAGAGCCGTTCTGCCCCCATGAATATGCCAGGCTGCCGTCTGCAGTCAGGCTCTCCGTTAATTTATAACTCAGGCCCGCTTCACCGCCCATAATTGTGGCGTTGACATTATCGGCGCGGCTGACATAAGCGTTGTTCGGATCGTAGCTGAAGAGAATAAAGTCTCTGACGTGGCCCAGGTAAGCCGAAACCCAGCCATCCATGCGCTTGCCGGAATATTTGGCGCCGATATCCAGCTGGGTGGTCTTCTCCGCTTTCACTGTGTCAAACGCCGCGCTGTGCCCGTCTGCGCCGTAGCTGGGTGAGAACAGCTCCCAGTAATCCGGGAAACGCTCCGTATAGCCCACCCCGGCATACATCATCAGCGGCAGGCTATCCAGCGTATGTTCCAGCCGCATAAACCCGGCGGGCATTGTATCGCTCCTTGCACCCTCGCCGGAAGCGCTAAAATTGTCCACCCAGCTGCGGTCGAGTCGCGCACCGCTCACCAGCTTATTGCGCGGGTCAATGCTCCAGCTCAGTTCACCAAAGGCGCCAATATCGTGAAAGCGGGCATCTTTGCGCCAGTCGTTATTCCTGCGGTTACGATGGGTGCTGGTTTGCATATCCATCCCGCTTTTCAGTTCAAAGTCAGACCATAACCAGGTACCCATAAAGCGGCCACCAACGGTGCGGCGATCGAGCTGCATCGCCATCGGCATGCTCATATCCATATGGCTGGACATTCCCGGCATGCTGCCCGGGCTGCGCAGGCTGTAATTATCCATGATGTGATTGGCATAGTTGTAGTACATCTGTGCTTCAAATTTGTCGAGTACCTCGCCGATGTTCGATTTCTCCACCCGCATGCCGAGGCTCTCACGCTTAAACTGGGAGCCATCCATGCTGCGCCCGGCGTAGCGCGCTTCGCCGTTGCCGCGCCCCGCAGTCAGCTCAACCAGCGTATCTTTATCCGGCGTCCAGCCCAGCGCGACGTCGCTGTTCCATTTGTTCCAGCGCGACGGCACGCGGTCACCGTTGCCGTCCTTGTAGTCCTGCGAAATAGAGTGGTTGCCAATCACCCGCAGATAACCCTGTTCGCTGCCCACGCTGAGGTCAGCACTCTGATCCCAGCGATTGTTCGACGCGCCCAGCAGGCTGGCGTTGCCCTGAATGCCGGGCTGGTCGAAGCGGGGCGGCTCACGGTCAAAGCGCACGGTGCCCGCCGAGTTGCCCGGCCCCCAAAGTACGGTTTGCGGGCCTTTGGTGATGCTCAACAGGTCGTAACTCTCCGGGGAGATATATGAACTGGGGGCATCCATGCGCGCCGGGCAGGCACCGGGCATTTCACCGCCGTCGGTCATGATGCGCATGCGCGAGCCGAACATGCCGCGAAACACCGGGTCACCGTTGGTCCCACCGTTACGAATCTGCGCAAAGCCCGGAATGGTTTTCAAATAGTCGGAGCCGTCGCTGGCGGGTACCGGCTGGCGCGGGGTTTTTGGCGAAGTGACAATCTCCAGCGGGGAGGTCAGCGGCGCGGTGACGGTCATCACGCCCGTCTCATCCGGCACGACATCATGCGCCGCGGCCAGATGTGGGCAGGCAGCAATAATTGCCACGCTTAACAGCGACAGCGGCAGGTAAATGACTTTCATGCTTAATTCCTTTTTAAACGGTAATTCTGTCTAAATAACTCGTCTGGATGCCCGGAATAATATTCAGGCGTGCGTGGTCCTGTGCAGGGCACATATAAAAAGGACAACGCTTTCCGACGGAGTTATCCGCAGTAAAATAATTGTATTAATCAGCGAAAGGAATTAAAGCAGCGGCGGGGCGCGAGGCTGGCAAATACTGGGGAAGAAAGTGACGTGAAAAGCGGGAAGAATTAACGCGGGCGGGGTGCAGGCAATCAGGCATATCAGCCAGAAAAAGGCGATAAACAGGCAGAGCAGCAGCGGCATATGGACCAGAAGCTGGCAGTAACCGCAGGCAAATTCGCCCATCATACCCATCTCGCTGCCCATATCATGATGCATGGCTTCATCAGAACCGGCGTGCATCATCATCGCAGCGTGGCTGGACATCGCGGGCATGGACATACCATCCATCATCATCTCTACAGGGTGATGCGCACTCATTTCGCTGCCGGCGGAGGTGCGATAACTCTCCAGCGTTTTGGAAACATCCGGCGCAATAAACAGCAGCAGTACCGCCAGAATAGCGATCAGAGCGGGCAAGCGGCGCTGTGACAGGCGATAGAATGAAACCAATCTGGCAATCCCTGCAGAGTGAATGAAAGGCGATAGTTTAGCGACTTTATTTGGCAATGTTAATGCGAACTTGAATTAATCATTATTAATTTAAGGCAAATAAAGGTCTCCCGCGGTTTTTTTGTGAGAGTACAGGTGTTGTCCAGCGCCCGGGACACTATTTGGTAGTGTTTTCCAGTTTTGCCTCTGCTTAGATAAGACTCCGGCCGGACCCTACACCAATAATTACCGGAGAACATCCATGAATATCATTGCCATCACCGCCTGTCCTACCGGTGTGGCCCATACCTATCTGGCCGAAAGCAATCTGAAAAAAGCGGCGAGAAAACTGGGCCTGTCCCTGCGCGTGGAAACACAGGGTGCCATTGAGAGTCAATACATCCTTAGCGCGGAGGATATCGCGGCCGCCGACATTGTGCTGATCGCCGCAGATAAGAGAGTCGAAATGGGGCGCTTTCAGCATAAAAACATTATCGAGGTTCCGGTGGCGCGTGCGGCCAGAGATGCTGAAGGACTACTGAATGCGATAACCGGTGGCGAACTGGTGCCGCATCGCCTTGAAACCCTGAGCGAAGAGCCGGGGAAGGCCGCAGCAGGCAGCAGTTCGCTGCTCTCCTCAGTCTATGTCCATTTGATTACCGGGGTGAACCTGATGATCCCGTTTGTGGTGGCAGGAGGGATACTGATCGCGCTCAGCTTCTCTTTTGGCATTACTGCAGCCACGCCGGGGGACGCCAGTTTTAGCCCGCTGGCGAAAATGCTGGCGGATATTGGGGGCGGCTCGGCGTTTGCCCTGATGTTGCCGATACTCGCGCTGGGCATTAGTCAGTCAATCAGTGGAAAAATGGGCATTGTCTCCGGCGCAGTGGGCGGCATGATGGCTATTCACACCGGCTCCGGCTTTCTTGGGGCGCTGATTGCCGGGTTTATCGCCGGCTACGTGACGCTGCTGATTGTGCGCCATATTAAACTGCCGCAGGCGATAGCCGGGCTGAAGCCGATCCTGATTGTCCCGCTGCTGAGCGTGCTGATCACCGGTGCGTTGATGGTGTGGCTAATTGGCGAACCCATTAAGCTGCTGCTGGGCTGGCTGACCGACTTCCTGAATGCGCTCGGGCACACCAACTCCGCGATACTCGGCTTACTGTTTGGCATGATGGTGGCTTTTGATATGGGCGGTCCGCTGAATAAAACCGTTTGTATGTTCGCCATCGGGCTGATGTCGAGCGGCATCTACGGGCCTATCGCGGCCTGCATGGCGGCGGGAATGGTACCCCCACTCGGTATTGCCCTGGCGACGCTGCTGTTCCGCCGTAAGTTCAGCCGCAGCGAGCGGGAAACGGGTAAAGTGACCTGGATTCTGGGGCTGTCGTTTATCACCGAAGGGGCGATCCCTTATGCGGTCTCCGATCCGTTACGCGTGATCCCGGCTATCGTGGCGGGCTCCGGGCTGGCCGGGGCACTCTCGATGGCGTTTGGCTGTGCCTCACGCGCGCCGCACGGGGGGATATTTGTGATGTTTATTCCCAATGTCATCGCCAACCTCGCTGCCTATCTGCTGGCGATTGCGGCGGGATCGCTGCTGACGGCGCTGATCCTGGGATTGCTGAAAAAAGAGCTGCCGGAAACGGCATAAAAAAGGCGGCCTGCGGGGCCGCCTGAACCCTTTAAGCAAGCTTAATCGTCTTCGTCGTCATCCAGTTCAACCGGTGAGGTGAAGCCGTCGGGTTTGATCGCCAGCAGATCGCAGCGCAGGTGGTCAATCACCTGTTCGGCGGTATTGCCAAGGAAGGCCGCGGACAGCCCGGTGCGGCCAATCGTTCCCAGCACCACCACACCCGCATCCAGATGTTCCGCCAGGTCAGGGATGACTTCCTCCGGCAGGCCTTTTTCAACATGAGTAAATTTTTCATCAATGCTAAAGGACTGGCGCAGCGCTTTCATCGCCACTAAATGCTGACCGCGAATCGCATCGTTATACACGCTGGGATCGAAGTCCGGCAGTTCAATCGCGATGTTAATTGGCGTGACGGGGTATGCGCCAACCAGATGCACTTCGGTATGGTTGACGCGTTCCGCCAGTTCCAGCGTCTCTTTCACCAGCTTGGTATTCAGCGGATCGTGATGAGGTTCTTCACTGGCAAGGTTAACCGCTACCACCGCTTTACCGCCTTCCGGCCAGGCCTGGTCTTTGACCATCCAAACCGGGCAGGGGCACTTGCGCAGCAGGTGCCAGTCAGTCGGGGTGAAGACCACCGCCTGCAGGCGGTCGTGCTGGTGGGCCATCTTAATCACCAGGTCGTGCTGGTTGTTCAGCACCTCCTGGATAATGGCTTCGTACGGGCGGTTATGCCAGATCACTTTGATATCAATCTGCACTCCGGCCGCGAGGTAGGCCTGCGACTGCTCGCGGATCCACTCAGTGCGCTGGCTGATCACCCCTTTACGCATGGTGATGCGTTCATCAGGGGAGAGCAGGGTAGTCATCTCGTAGGAGAAGTCGTAAATAGGAAGAAAACAGGTAATTTTACCGCCAAGGCGCTGATTCAAATAGACAGCACGGCGAAGTGCAGGCTGATCGTCCTGCTGTGGGTCGATAGCCACAAGAATGTTTTGATACTGAGCCATAACGATTTCTCCTTACACTGAGCGTGTCAGTTTAAAGATAGCCCAATCGCGGCAAAGGAAAAAGAGGAAAAGTTGTTGCCGGATCAATAAAATAACAAATATTGACCCGGCAATTATCAGGCAACCGTGTGGCTCTGGCCCGCAAGCTCCGAGAGGATTTGATGATTTTCAATGGTGATGTATTTGCCTTTCACTGCCAGCATGCCGCTTTTCTGGAAGCGACCGAGCAGGCGGCTGATGGTTTCAACCGTCAAACCGAGGTAATTACCAATATCGCCACGGGTCATGGTCAGGCGGAATTCACGCTGCGAGAAGCCGCGCTGGCCAAAGCGACGTGACAGGCCATAAATAAACGCAGCCAGGCGCTCTTCGGCATTTTTCTTTGACAGCAGCAGGATCATTTCCTGGTCACCTTTAATCTCACCGCTCATCAGGCGCATCATCTGTTGGCGCAGGCTGGGCATTTTACCGGATAGGTCGTCCAGGGTTTCAAAGGGGATTTCACACACCATGGCGGTTTCTAACGCCTGGGCAAAGCTGGGGTGAGAACTGGCGCTAATGGCGTCAAATCCAACCAGGTCACCGGCAAGGTGAAAACCGGTAATCTGCTCATCACCCTGTTCGGTGATGGTGTAACTCTTAATGGTTCCTGAACGGATCGCATAGAGTGATTTCAGTTCATCACCGGCTTTAAACAGCGTCTGGCCTTTCTGAATCGGTTTTTTTCGCTCGATGATATTATCGAGCTGATCCAGTTCGTGCTCGTTAAGCGTGAAGGGAATGCATAGCTGACTGATGCTGCAATCCTGGCAGTGAATAGCACAACCACCTGATTGAATGCGTCGGGTAACAATTCGCTTTTCCTGAATCATGATGTACGCTCGATGATAATTGACTGACATCAATTTACCATTTTTCGCTTACAGAATGAAACTCATCTGAGCAGTTTTGGGCACAATAAAAATGGGGATGTTATTGTCAAGGAATATCAATGTGAACGCGGTGTAAAATACCCGTAGTTAAAGGGGGTATTATCGCCAATTCTCTCGCCCTTATGCCCTTTTGCATCATTTTATCCCCTGAACAACAGAGGTGACCGCGGGCGGATTTTTGCTAAACTCACAGCTCTGGCCGAATAGGGTCACGACTTGATAATGACCGGGGGTGAGTATGACCATCAACCTTGATGAGCTGGATCTGTTTAAAAACGCGATGGAAGACGTCAAACCGCTGAAAGAGTGCAGCAACGTCGTGTGGATGAAGAGCCCTAAGCCCACCGCACCGCGCAAGCAGGATCTGCAGTTAGACAACCCCCTGACCAGCGGGCTGCTGGATATTGTTCCGCTTACCGTGCCGCTGGAATATAAGGCGGAAGGCATCCAGCAGGGGGTGCTGGATAAACTCTACCTCGGCAAATACCCGCCGCAGGCCAATCTCAATCTGATTCGTCAGAGCGTTGAACAGTGCCGCCAGGCGCTGTATCTGTTTATTCTGCAGGCGGAGCATCACGGGCTGCGTAATCTGCTGATCGTTCACGGCAAAGGGCGTGACGATCGTTCGCACGCCAATATTATTCGCAGCTATCTGATGCGCTGGCTACCGCAGCTGGAGCAGGTACAGGCCTTTTGCTGTGCGCGCACTCATGATGGCGGCGAGGGAGCCTGCTATGTCGGATTGCGTAAAAGCGAGCAGGCGCGGCTGGAAAACCGCGAGCGTCACGCCAAACGCAGCCGTTAGCCGGAGTGGGATTTACGGATGGTCGCCAGCATAATCTCTGCACACAGCGTCAGACTGCTGCCGGAGCGGGTCATAATGCCGACCGGCTCCCCCGGGCCATGTGGGGCAATGGGCAGTGCGGCCAGCGAGTTGTGCAGCAGATCCTCTTTGATGGCGCCGGATGGCACAAACCAAACATAGTTGTAGCGCAGCGCCAGCTGGCGGGCGAGGGAGGTCGAAGAGGTTTCGACCAGCGAGCCGGGCAGCTGGCAGCCTTGCTCCTTCAACATTGCTTCCGCCACGCGCCGTGGTGCTGTGCCCTCCGGAGAGATGACTACCGGCCACGACAGTGCCTTCGACAAGGTGACGTTGTCACTTAAGAGCGGGTGATCGGGACGCACAACCAGCCGCATCGACTCCAGGAACAGCAGTTCATAGGTTAACCCGGTCATCAAATCCGGATCGGCCATGCGGCCAATGCCGACATCAAACTCTCCCGCCTTAATTGCCGCAATCAGCACATTATTGTGCAGCGTTGCCACCTGGACGATAGCCTGCGGCTGCTGCTGGTGAAAACGATCGAGAATTGACGGTAGCATGCCCAGCGCCACGGTGGTCAAAACGCCAACGCGTAACACTTCGGGGTCTTGCTTCACCGGGAGATTAAATGACTGCCCGGCATGATTGAGCGCATCGAGCACGCGCACCGCATGGGTCAGAAACTGTTCCCCCATGGTGGTGAGCTGGGCTCCGAGACGCCCGCGTTCGAACAGACGCACGCCCGCCAGCTCCTCAAGCTCATTGAGCGTCTTTGACAGCGCAGGCTGGCTGAGGGACAGGGTTTCGGCGGCACGGCCCAGCGTCCCCTGTTGAGCAACAGCGACGAAAGTATGCAGATGGCGCAGACGAATGCGCTGATTAAACTGATATTTTTTGTCCATAACGCAGAGTAATGAGGGCGGCGATAAACTGGCAAGATCTATCTGAGCGTTTTGTTAACCTTATTGCAAATTTTAATTAACATTTACCGGCTATATGGCCGTATTCATCACTTTTTATGCGGATAAGCCCTGGGGGTTATATCGGCAGATTATAAAACCGCAGAAAAAACAGGCGAACTGCCTTTTTGCGGTTAACCAGGCTTTTTGTTCGTATTACCGTGAAAAAACGAACAAAACTGGCAGGAGAATTCCATAACAATCCGTTATGATAGCCGCCACTTTTTTAAATCAAACCTCAGCGAGTCGACATCATCTGGCCGGGGTTGACCCAGGCCAGCTATGGAGTGCGATGTGGACAGTAGCGCAGCGATCGATATCCGTGCGTTGATTAATCAGGGGGCGTTGAGTCGCTATCAGAAACGGATTATCGCCCTGAGTTTTGCCGTGGTTGCCATGGATGGTATGGATATTGCGCTGATGGGCTTTATCGCTCCTGCGCTGAAAACTGCCTGGGGCGTGACCAATCACCAGCTTGGCGCGGTGATCAGCGCTGCGCTGATCGGCCTGGCGCTGGGGGCAATGTTTGCCGGGCCGCTGGCAGACCGTTTTGGCCGCCGGGTCATCATCATCAGCAGCGTCTTCTTCTTTGGCCTGTGGACGCTGGCGACCGCGTTTTCGCAAAACCTCGACCAGATTATGCTGTTTCGCTTCCTGACCGGGCTTGGGCTGGGCGCAGCGATGCCCAATGTCGGTACCCTGGTGGCCGAATACTCCCCGGAGCGCAAACGCGCCTTCCTGATCACCGTGGTGTTCTGCGGTTTTACCTTTGGTGCGGCGACCGGCGGGTTTGCCGCCTCGTGGCTGATCCCGAATTTTGGCTGGCACGCGGTGCTGGTGCTGGGTGGGGTTCTGCCGCTGTTGCTGGTGCCTCTGCTGCTACGCGGGCTGCCGGAATCGGTGCGCTTTATGATGACGCGCAACGCACCCGCCGCTGAGATCCGCGCCATTGTGCAGAAGATGCATCCTGGCTGCGTGAGCGATGAGAGCCGCTTTACGCGCAGTGAAAGTGTCGCCAGTGAAGGGGCGATAAAAGTGGTGTTATCGCGCCGCTACGCTTTTGGCAGCATGATGCTGTGGGGCAGTTACTTTATGGGGCTGTTCCTCGTCTATCTGATCGGCTCCTGGCTACCCTCGCTGGTGAAGGATGTGGGAATGACGGTGACGCAGGCAGCGCTGGTTACGGCGATGTACCAGGCGGGGGGTACCGTCGGGTCACTGTTTGCGGGCTGGATGATGGACCGTTTTAACGCCAACCTGGCGCTGGCGGCTATCTATTTTACCGGTGCAATTGCCACGGTCTGTATCGGCTACGCTCCGCCGGACGCATGGGTGCTGAGCGCCATCGCTTTCTGCAGCGGTTTCTGCCTGAACGGTGCCAATACCGGGATGAATGCATTATCCGCCAGCTACTATCCGACCCATGCCCGTGCGACCGGTTCCAGCTGGATGCACGGCGTTGGTCGTATCGGGGCTATCCTCAGCGCTTTTGCCGGGGCACAGATGCTGTCGATGGGCTGGAATATCACCGATGTCTTCTCATTCCTCGCCATTCCGGCGGTGCTCACCACGCTGATGCTGGTGGCGAAATATCTGTATGGCTATCAGCGGTCAGATTAACCCTGGGGCGACACAATAAATCGGTGGGGCTGACCCTCTTTTTGGGTCAGCCCGCCTCACATCACTGCAAACTGCTGTTCTTCACTAAGGTAAAACGGCCAGCCCCTAAAAACATGACCGCCAGCGCACCGAAGAAATAGAGCGCTTCACCTTCCAGTGCCCATGCGCCAACGCTGGTTCTGTCCCATACCGCACCGGTTTTTACCAGCAGCGTTGCCACCACCAGATTGACTGCGATAACAAACGCCGCCGGGCGGGTCAGCAGGCCAACGATAATCATCACCGGTGCAACGACTTCGCCGAAATAGGCGCCGTAGGCGACAAACCCCGGGATGCCGTGCGCGTGCAGCAGGCGTGCAATCCAGCCTACGCCGTGCTGGATCTTAAATACCCCATGAAACAGCAGCAGAGCCCCGAGTGAAACGCGTAACACCAGCTTGCCCAAATCGGGGTGGTCGCCGAGGCGGGAAAATCCATTATTGATAGCGGAAAACATAAAGTGGTCCTCAACGTTATGGCAAAAAATCCTGCATCGCAGCCGCGGATCATCGCATTGCGAAAAACTCATCACCTATCAGCATAATCTGCAAATAAGCTGGCGTTATGGACTTTCTGCCTGCGGATGCAAATAATTAATGCAGGCCAGTTTTGGATGAACTAATGAGAAACGATCGTTTATTACGGATTAATACCGCAGAAGGCTGTCTGCGAGGAAACGTGGAAGAGGGTGTATTTGTTTTTAAAGGGATCCCTTACGCCGCACCGCCCGTTGGCCCGCTGCGCTGGAGAGCGCCGAAACCGGTCCCGCCCTGGGAAGGGGAAAAGGATGCCAGCGCATGGGGCTTTGCCAGCTGGCAAAGCCGCGAATACTGCCTCGCCGTTGGCGGAGGCGACCCTGGCACCTTCAGCGAAGATTGCTTATATCTCAACGTCTGGACACCCGATGTCGAGCCATCTTCACCGCTGCCGGTGATGGTGTGGATCCACGGTGGCGGCTACGCCGTCGGTTCAGGTGGGCTGACGCCGTACATTGGCGCACCGCTGGCACAGCGCGGCGCGGTAGTGGTGACGATCAACTATCGCCTGGGTCATCTGGGCTTCTTCGCCCATCCGGCGCTGGACCGCGAGTACGCCAAAGGTGAAGTGATAAATAATTTCGCCTTGCTCGACCAGATCAGCGCCCTGCAGTGGGTGCAACGTAACATTCATGCCTTTGGCGGCAACCCGCACAATGTCACGCTGATGGGCGAATCCTCGGGTGCCCGCAGCGTCCTGTCACTGTTTGCTTCGCCGCTGGCGCAGGGTCTATTCCACAAAGGCATTGCGCAGAGCGCTTACTCTTTACCTGACGTCCCCCGTGCCGAAGCGTTAAAGAAGGGCGAGGCGCTGGCCAGCCATTTTGCACTTGGCGAAGCGACGGCAGAACAGCTGCGCGCGCTGCCCGCCGAAGCCTTCTGGTCGCTGGACAGTTCGCTGGGAACCGGGCCAGTCGCCATCAGCGGTGACTGCGTATTGCCTCAGCCAATGCTTAACGTATTCAATGCTGGCAAACAGCAGCGTCTGCCGCTGATGATTGGCAGTAACAGTGATGAAGCCAGCGTGCTGAACTATTTTGGTGTCGATGCCGCGAAGGTGATCGCCAGGCTGCGCGCCAAACAGCCCCTGACGCTGCGCTTGATTAAGCTGTTATATCCCGGCGTCTGGGATGACATTGAGCTGGGCCGCCAGGTCGCGCGCGATATGAGTTTCACCACCCTGGGCTATGTTATGGCTCTGGCACAGCACCGCATTGGCATTCCGGGCTGGCGCTACTACTTCGATTATGTTTCCGAAAATGCCCGCGATATCTACCCGCACGGCACCTGGCACGGCAATGAAGTGCCGTACGTTCTCAATACGCTGGGGCAGATGCCGCCGGGCGAAGCCGATCGCGCCTTTACCGCAGGTGACCACCAGTTCGCCCGGCGCGTCAGTGAATACTGGCTAAGCTTTGCCCGCGATATCACCGAGTTTTCCCATCAGATCGGCGGTGAGGTGAGCTGGCCTGCCTGGCATCCTTCACAGGATGTTACCCTGCGCTTCGGTCAGGACGGGTTGGCCGATATCCATATTGAAAAACGTTTTATGCGCCGCCGCATGCAGGTTTTCCGCCTGCTGATGAAGGCCCTTGTCCATCTTAAACACTAAACAATAATCACGCAGCGGTAATAGTTAATGATTACTGCTGTGTTTTAAATAACTTAAAAAAGTTAAATATCGGTTCATAGCAATCACTTATATTACATCAGCACTAAAATCAGGCGGCGGAATCAACAATATTAATCGTGTATTTTTCTTAACTGTTTCTTCGTAATTTGCCGATAACTCTCTTGATAGCCCACTTATGTCATCACTTTTATTCGGTATCACCAGGTTACGGAGTCCCTATGAACTTATTAAAGAACTACACGATCCGCGCCATTATGCTGTGGATCCTCGGCCTGTTTTGCCTGCTTTGGGGAGGCGTTGGCGGCTACAGCGTCTATTCTCTGAACCAGCTGGCAAAGGGTAACGACGTTGACCGTCACCTGGTAAGCCAGATGACCACGCTGAGTAAGGGTAACGACCAGTATTTTCGGGTGATTACTCGTCTGTCGCGGGCCATCGAATCTAAAAAGCCAGAAGATATGGCCTCCGTGCAGAAAGCGCTGGATAACATGACCACGCTGCTGGCCGATTTTAAAAAACAGTCTCCCGGCCCGCTTGATGCCCAGTATGCGGCGGGCGCCATTGATAGCTGGCAGAAGCTGCTGGATGAGGGCGTTTCTCCGCAGGTGAACCTGGCAAAGCAGGGCAGCCTTGATGATTTCCGCCGCCAGGCCAGTAGCGTAACGCCTGCGCTGAGCCGCGCATTTGGCGCCAGCGTGGAAAAGTTCAACAGCGCGGCGGGTGCCAAGCTGGATGACACGCGCATCACCGTTGATCACCTGACCAACGTCACCAAAAGCGTGCTGGTGATGGCGGTGATTGCCGGGCTGCTGATTTTACTGTTCACCGACCGCTATCTGGTGGTGATGCTGGTGCGCCCGCTCGACACCATCCGCGAACACTTCCGCGTGATTGCCGAAGGTGACCTTAGCCAGCCGGTGAATGACTTTGGCCGTAACTGCGTCGGCAAGCTGGTGCCTTTACTGCGCGCGATGCAGGACAGCCTGCGCGAAGCGGTCAGCTCAATTCGCAGCGGCACCGAAAATATCTATCGCGGCGCAGCGGAGATCTCCTCGGGTAACAACGATCTCTCTTCGCGTACCGAAGAGCAGGCCTCCGCGCTGGAGCAAACTGCCGCCAGCATGGAGCAGCTCACGGCTACGGTGAAGTTCAACGCCGATAACGCGCGTCAGGCCAGCGATCTGGCGGATACCGCCTCAGCAACCGCGGGTAAAGGCGGCAAGCTGGTTGGTCAGGTGGTCAGCACCATGGAAGGCATTGCCGGCAGTTCGAAGAAGATTGCCGAAATTACCACGGTGATTAACAGCATTGCTTTTCAGACCAACATTCTGGCACTTAACGCTGCGGTCGAAGCCGCACGCGCCGGTGAGCAGGGGCGCGGTTTTGCCGTGGTAGCCAGTGAAGTGCGCAACCTGGCGCAGCGCAGTGCTAACGCGGCCAAAGAGATTGAAACCCTGATTGCCGACTCGGTCAGCCGGGTTGACGATGGGTCGAAGCTGGTAAACGCGGCGGGCAGCACCATGAACGATATTCTGCACTCGGTAGGCGAAGTGACCGAGATCATGAAGCAGATCGCCTCGGCATCGGAAGAGCAGAGTAAGGGCATTGCGCAGGTCGGCACCGCCATTTCCGAGATGGACAGCGTGACCCAGCAGAACGCCTCGCTGGTTGAACAGGTCTCCGCCGCTGCCAGCGCGCTGGAGCGTCAGACGGAAGAGCTGACGCTGTCGGTGGCTAAATTCCGCCTGTCGGCGACCGAGCCTGCGGTGAAAAGTGCGGCGCTGAAATCGCCAGCGCGCGCCGCATCACCTTCGCCTGTCCTGGCAAAAAGCCCGGCGGCTGGCGCTGATGACTGGGTAGCGTTCTAATTCCCCACTGATAACCACGCCACCAGCTCATCCAGCAGCGGTGGCGCTTCCTCAGGCGGGCGGCGGAGCAGGCTGTAAACCGCCCCCGTTTTCACACTGCCGCTAAACGGCGCCACCAGGCGCTGCATCGCCAGATCTTCCGCAATCAGCGTCACATCCGCCACCGTCACGCCAAACCCCTGAATGGCCGCACTGATCGCCAGATCCATGGTGGCAAAGTGCTGGTTACGCTTCATGATCGGCGGCTGGCGGTTGGCCTGGAGCCAGAGCTGCCAGTCACGGCTGTCGGCGGTGGGATGCAGAAAAGTCATCGCGGCCAGCGACGCGGGCGTGACGGCCGGTTCGGGCAGCAGCGCGGCGGCCATCACCGGGGTTAATGCCTCTTCAAACAGCAGCACGCCGTGGCGCGGCATGCTGCCGTAAACAATGGCGGCATCAAAATTTTCCAGCTGGCCGCTGTGCTCAACGGTGGTGGTGAGGGAGACATGCAGTTCCGGGCGCTGCTTCTCCAGCGCCACCAGTTTTGGCACCAGCCAGCGCATCGCACAGGTTGGGGCTTTCAGGCGGATCACCGCGTGCTGACGGCTCGCCTGCTGTGCAGCGTCGTGCATCTGCTGATAGCCGCTTTGTAGCGCGGGCAACAGGCTGGCCCCCTGCGGGGTCAGATGCAGGCCGCGCGCGTGGCGATCAAACAGGGTAAAGCCAAGCCACGCTTCCAGCGCCGCAATTTTACGGCTCACCGCACCCTGAGTAATGCACAGCTCGCTGGCCGCACGCGTCAGGTTAAGGTGACGGGCAGCAACGATAAAAGCATGAATGGCATTTAACGGCAGCGGACGCTGGGGCATAGAGGCTCTCTGAGCTATGTTAAAAAGTCATGGCTATTATGACAACAATTCGCTTGTCGCCTCAAGTGCCGCCAGGTAGAACTGGCATCATTACTTTTCTTCCGACTGGAGCTTCTATGACCATCACCTCAGCGGTGCAGCAGCGCTCAAAACTCCCCGATGTTGGCACCACCATTTTCTCGGTGATTGGCCAGCTCTCCGCGCAGCATAACGCGATAAACCTGTCGCAGGGCGCACCAAACTTCCCTTGCGACCCGCTGCTGGTTGATGGTGTCACCCGCGCCATGCAGCAGGGGCATAACCAGTATGCACCGATGACGGGGTTGGGCGCGCTGAGAGACGTGCTGGCGGAAAAAGTCCACACGCTTTACGGCCAGCAGTATGACGCGGGCAGTGAAGTGCTGATCACCGCCAGCGCCAGCGAGGCGCTCTACTCAGCGATTGCCGGGCTGGTGCATGCGGGCGATGAGGTGATCTTCTTTGAACCCGCGTTCGACAGCTATGCGCCGATTGTGCGCCTGCAGGGGGCGAAAGCCATTGGCCTGAAGTTACAGGTGCCGGAGTTTGCGATTAACTGGGAGGAAGTCAGCGCCGCGATCACCTCGCGCACGCGGATGATCATCATCAACACACCGCACAACCCCAGTTCACAGGTGCTGAGCCGCGAAGATCTCGACCGGCTGGCAGCGCTGACGCGCAACACCGATATCGTGGTGCTGTCCGATGAAGTGTATGAGCACATCCTGTTTGACGGCCGCAAGCATCACGGCATGGCAACCCACCCGGAGCTGGCGCAGCGCAGCGTGATTGTCTCGTCCTTCGGTAAAACTTTCCACGTGACCGGCTGGCGCGTCGGCTATCTGTTAGCCCCGGCGCAGCTGATGGAGGAGGTGGTTAAAGTGCATCAGTTTATGATGTTCTCCGCCGATACCCCCATGCAGGTAGCGTTTGCCGACTATCTGCGCCAGCCAGCTAACTATCTGGCACTGGGCGAATTCTATCAGCGCAAGCGCGACACCTTAGCCGCGCTGCTGCAGGATTCGCCGTTCAGGCTGCTGCCATCTGCGGGATCGTTCTTTATGTTGGCCAGCTATGCTGATTTCAGTGACGAGACGGACAGCGAAATGGTAAAACGTCTGATTGTTGATCATGGTGTGGCGACCATTCCGCTGTCGGCATTTTATACCGATGGCACCGACAATAAATTAATCCGTCTCTCTTTCGCAAAAGACGAAGCCACTTTGCAGGCGGGCGCACGCGCACTCTGCCAGGTCAAGCCTCGCTAACTTAATCACACTTGAGGGGAAGTACATGAAGAAGCTGAACGCGTTGTTGGTGGCGGTAGGCCTGTTGAGTTCTTTGTCCGCGCTGGCGCAGGAGACGCTGCGCTACGGGCTGGAATCGCAGTATCCACCTTTTGAAAGCCGCAATGCCTCCGGGGAGCTGGAAGGGTTTGATATTGAGCTGGGCAAAGCCATTTGCCAGGCGGGTAACTTCAAGTGCAGCTGGGTTGAGAGCAGCTTTGACGCCTTAATCCCGGCACTGGCGGCGAAGAAGTTTGATGCCATTAACTCGGCGATGAACATCACCGAAGCACGCATGAAAAGCATCGGCTTCACCAAGCCTATTTACCGTATTCCCAGCATGCTAATCGTGAAAACCGGTTCTGGCCTGCAGCCAACCGTGGAGAGCCTGAAAGGTAAGAGCGTGGGCGTGCTGCAAGGGTCCGTACAGGAAACCTTCGCTAAGAAGCACTGGGAGCCGCAGGGGGTGACCGTAACCTCCTATCAGGACCAGAACCAGGTGTACAACGACATGGATGCTGGCCGCCTCGACGGTACGCTGGTGATGTCTGCTGCCGGTCAGTCCGGCTTCCTCGACAAGCCGCAGGGCAAGGGTTACAGCTTCGCCGGTAAAGCGGTAGAGGATGAGCAGGTGCTGGGCGTGGGAATCGGTTTTGGCCTGCGTAAAGACGACGCTAAGCTGAAGCAGGATCTCGATGCGGCGATTGCTAAAGTACAGGCTGACGGCACCGTCACCAAGCTGGCTGCCAAGTTCTTCCCCGGCATTGATGTGTCAGTAAAATAATACTTTCCCGGTACAGCGAAGCGACGGCAAGATGTCGCTTCGCCACTGACTTCTCCTCAATATTTTCAATCTAATTATCCCGTTAGAAATTTAAGCCTTAATGTGTTTATTAAGTAAAAATTCGCTGGGCAAGACTTTTTCAAAAAAACTCAGAAAACGCACGAATGGAACTACACTTCCGATTCAAGTATATTATATTTCTCCGTTTTCTATTAAATCTAAAAAATTTATTTTTTTGCTCACTCTTTGTAATTTATATGAAAATTTAAATGCCAATGCTATTAACCATCAAAGCATGATCTCCAGCACATTTCTAAATAAAAATATTCAGTATTATTGTTTTGTCCCTGTTGGTTTTAGTGTTCGTTAAAGTCAGTTTCGATTTTTAAAAACATGGAAGGATAAAATAAATGGATATATCTATAAGGTTGGCGAATTCTTTAGGCTGTTCTGTAGCAGGAACGGCTGTTGTTCATAGTATTTATGAAAAATTTAAAGGCGAGAATATCTCCGTTTATACAAAGTTTCCTAGCCTTTTATCTGGCATTGAAGGTATCGATGTTGTAACTGCAGTAACAGAACTCGATGATTTCTTTGACGTCGACTTGCGTAAGTATACTGAACGGCGCCCCCACAATTCCTTCCCTTATCGACCAAGTTTTTATCATATGCTAGAGATGGCCGAGGAACAACTCAAATGTACACTCCCTATCTGTAATCCTAAGATAATTATCCAGCCAGAGGAAATTAAAATTGCACGTGAGAAAGTGGCGCGATACACAAAGCCTGTTGTTTGGTTACAAACCATATCAAAAAGTTTCAACCGAAATTGGCCAGCTGAAAATTGGTCTCAACTAACTGAATTTTTCAAATCAAAATGCATATTTATTGATCTCTCAAAGGCAGAATATTCTCTGCGAGAGTATCTTGCTGTAACAACACAATGTTATGCTGGGATTTGCCTTGATAGTTTTTTAATACATGGTTCTGCAGCGGTAGGTGCACAAAATGTGATAACGATTTTGGGAAGTTCAAGACCCCAAGTTGTGACCTATCCGGGTCAATCGCTTTGCTATTCATCCAGTTCATGCGAAGCTCAGCCATGCGGTATGCATGGTTATTATAGAGGATGTTCAGCTGTATTTGATAATCACTTCAATAATAACCTATGCATTCATCAAAGTCCCATTTGCATGGAGGGTGTTTCTTTTCAACAAGTTGTAGGGAAACTTAAAAAAATACTCTCTGGCTTTAAAGTGAAGACTACTTAATTCAACGAGTCGTGTTTATAATTTCGATTAAATTTAATGAAATTAATTAGTTAGTAGTTGTTTTGTTCATTTTAATTCTCAGGTGATATTAATGAGGAAAAATAAAAAGAATGTAATACTTCAAGATGTAGCTAAAAAAATAGGCGTTTCATCTATGACTGTATCTAGATTTTTAAATTGTCCAAATCTGGTTTCGGAAGAAACAAGAGAAAAAATTGAGAGGGCAATTTCCGATTTAAATTATGTGCAATGTGGTTTGAAGTCGGAAAATATAAAAATTTGCGATATTGCTAATGAAGCCGGTTTATCACCTATGACTGTATCGAGGGCTGTAAGTAAGCCTCAGCTCGTGTCTGAGAAAACTAGGTTCTATATAGAACAGACTATCTCTCGAATGAGCAGCAGGAAAAAAGAATCACAAAACTCTCTAGCATTGTCTGAAAATGATTTTTTATTTATGTTTTTTTGTATGAATCTTGATATGGCACTCGTTATTAACTATATAAAAAATGTATATGAACGTGGAGTGATACCATGTGTGCTGCCTTACGAAACAAAAACTGAACTTCTATCTAATATCTCAAGAGTAAGGTGTATATGTCATTGTGAATTGGTTGTTTTATCTGATAATGACGATGTTGATTTTAGTGATCTTACATCTATAGTTAATGTTATAAATATTGCAAGAGAAATTTAATTTTTAGAGATTTAACTTATCTATTATGCTTAAATGACTTTAAACTCCAGATTATTCGGTTGAAAACAGTTTGACTAACTTGAGATTAGTTTAACTAATCAATGATGTTTTTTAATTACTTAGTTTCTTTCTGATTATTTGTTAAGGAGATATAATGTCCGTTAATAAAACTAACGATCTTGATTCTGTTGAATATCCATTCCCACCTTTTCCTGAACAGACTCAGCTAGCTCCAGGGCTGGCCAACAAAATGATACCTTTACCTGATCATGGTGAATTAAGCTATAAGGGTAGTGGGCGTTTAGTTGGCCGTAAAGCTCTGATTACAGGAGGGGACTCCGGTATCGGTCGTGCGGTCGCCATCGCTTATGCTCGCGAGGGAGCTGATGTGGCAATCAATTATCTTCCTGAAGAAGAATCTGATGCTGTTGAAGTGATCCGCCTGATTGAAGCGGAGGGAAGGGTAGCTGTCGCTCTTCCAGGAGATATTTGCGATGAAGCGTTCTGCAAAAGGTTAGTCAAAGAAGCCGCCTCCAGACTTGGAGGTATTGATATTTTAGTTAACAATGCAGGGCGTCAGCAATACAATGAATCTATTCGGAATTTAAAGACTGAAGATTTTGATGCAACGTTCAAAATAAACGTTTATGCGATGTTTTGGATAACTAAAGAAGCTGTAAATCACCTTCCCAGAGGGGCTTCAATTATTAATACCAGTTCAATTCAGGCGTTTGATCCTAACGAGATCCTGCTTGACTATGCTCAAACTAAAGCTTGTATTGTTGCCTTTACCAAATCACTGGCAAAGCAGTTGGCCAAAGAAGGTATTCGAGTCAATGCAGTTGCACCTGGGCCATACTGGACCGCTTTGCAACCTAGCGGTGGACAGCCAACGAATAAGGTAAGTACTTTTGGCGCTTCTACGCCGCTAGGGAGACCTGGACAACCAGCAGAAATTGCATCGCTTTATGTGACAATGGCCTCGACTGAAAATAGTTACAGTTCCGGACAAGTCTGGTGTTCTGACGGTGGAACTGGAACAATATGACTTTTTTATGAACCTATCCGCCTCATTCTATTACTTTCCTTTCTTCCAATGTCCCATGGGTCGGGCATGCCCGATCCCCGACGAAAATGTTGCTGGAGATCGTAGGGTCGAGGCATGCCTCGACCGTATTTCTTTCCGCCGACTATCACTCCGCTGCCAGCAGGCAAATTTTCTCTGCCAGCAGGTAAGATTTCACAAACGACGGGATCGGCAGGAACTCAAATTTCGAGTGGAAGTTATGCGCCCCGGTAAAGAAGTTCGGCGTTAACAGACCCTTGGCCGACAGTGCTGCGCCATCGGTGCCGCCGCGCATTGGGATCACCTTCGGTTCAATCTCTAACTGCTTCATCGCCTCAAAGATCAGTTCGATCGGGCGGCGATCGTCGCCAATAGCATTGCTGATATTGCTGTAGGTATCGCTGATGCTGACTTCAACTTTTCCGGTTGGGTAGGCCTGACGGATTTTCTCCGCCACGTCATGCATCTGCTGTTTGCGTGCGGCAAAACTGACGAGGTCAAAATCACGAATTGAAGCCTTCAGACGCGTCTCGCTGGCGTTGGCCTGCATGTCGTTAAACCAGGTGTAGCCTTCGCGCCCCTCGGTATGCTCCGGCGTCTGCTGACGGTCGAAGTGGCTGATAAAGTCCCACGCCATCAGCAGCGGATTGACCAGCACCCCTTTGCCCGACATCGGGTGTGCTGTTACACCGGTCAGGCGGATTTCAGCGGCAGCGGCGTTAAAGTTCTCATAAACCACTTCGCCCAGCTCGCAGCAGTCGATAGTGTAGGCAAAATCGACGTCAAAACGGGCTTTTAAATCCAGCGCCTTCGCACCGCGCAGGCCGATCTCTTCATCCGGCACAAACGCCACCACGATATCGCCGTGGGCGTGCTGCGCATTCAGGTTTTCCATCAGCGTCATCACCACTGTGACCGCCGCTTTATTGTCGGCGCCGAGCACGCTGGTGCCGTCGCTGAAGATGATTTCCTGGCCGTGATAGGCGCGGATCTCCGGGTGTTCCGCGCTGCGCAGCCAGATATCCTGCGTTTGGTTCAGGCACAGATCCTCACCCTCATAGCGCAGCGTCTGCGGATGAATATGCGGTGACAGCCCGACGTCGACGGTATCGATATGGGTGATAAAGCCAATGCGCGGCGCATCAGGGCGGTTGCCGGGCTTAACGGCGGTAACGGTAGCAAACTCATCAATCACCACCTTTTCCAGCCCGAGCTGGCGCAGCTCGTCAGCCAGCATTTGCGCCATCTGATGCTGTTCCGGCGTGCTCGGCAGCACGGTTGCTGCGGCATCACTCTGGCTGGTAACGGCCAGATAACGATAAAAACGCTGAGTCAGCTGGCTCGCCAGGTTGTCGGTCATAACGTTTCCTTATTTGTCGCGAACTATAAAGGTTCTGTAGAGTTGCCAATCGTGTTATTTATTAAACAGATATCTTTTTGTTTTACGCATCACCCCCTGACAAAGTCAAATAAAAAGCGAGGATGGAGATGAAGAAAGTGGTATTACGCACGGTACTGGCGGCTCTGGCGCTCACCGTGGCCTCTGGGGCAGCCGCAAAAACGCTGGTGTTCTGTTCGGAAGGGTCGCCGGAAAACTTTAACCCTCAGCTGTACACCTCCGGCACCAGCGTGGATGCCAGCGCGGTGCCGATTTATAACCGCCTGGTGGATTTCACACCGGGTACCACCGACCTGATCCCGAGCCTCGCCGAGAGCTGGGATATCAGCCCGGACGGCAAGGTTTATACCTTCCACCTGCGCAAAGGCGTTAAGTTCCACAGCAGTAAAAGCTATAAGCCGACGCGCGATTTCAACGCCGACGACGTTATCTTCTCGTTTATGCGGCAGAAAGATCCGGCTAACCCGTATCACAACGTCTCTAACGGCAGCTACACCAACTTTGAAAGCCTGGAGTTTGGCACGCTGCTGCAAAAAATTGAGAAGGTGGACGACCACACCGTGCGCTTTACGCTGGCCCATGCCGAGGCGCCATTCCTCGCCGATCTCGGCTGGTATTTTGCATCGATCCTCTCCGCCGAATATGCCGATGCGATGCTAAAGGCCGGCACGCCGGAGAAAGTGGACCGCGACCCTATCGGCACCGGGCCATTTGAGCTGGTGCAGTACCAGAAGGACGCGCGCATTCTGTACCGTGCCTTCCCGGACTACTGGCAGGGCAAAGCGAAACTGGATCGTCTGGTATTCAGCATCACCCCTGATGCCTCGGTACGTGCTGCCAAGCTGGAGAAAAACGAATGCCAGGTGATGCCATTCCCAAACCCTGCCGACCTTAAGCGCCTGGGCGAAGACAAAAATATCACCCTGATGCAGAAGGCCGGGCTCAACACCGGTTTCCTCGCGTTTAACACCCAGAAAGCCCCGCTGGATAACGTCAAAGTGCGCCAGGCGCTGAGTATGGCGATCAACAAACCGGCGATTATCGAAGCGGTATTCCAGGGCACCGGCACCGCAGCGAAAAATCTGCTGCCGCCGGGGGTGTGGAGCGCTGACCAGGACCTGAAGGATTACGATTACGACGTAGAAAAAGCCAAGGCATTGCTGAAAGAAGCCGGAATAGCCCCTGGCACCAGCATTGACCTGTGGGCGATGCCGGTGCAGCGCCCTTATAACCCAAACGCGCGACGCATGGCCGAAATGATCCAGGCTGACTGGGCGAAAGTGGGCATCAAAGCGAATATCGTCAGCTTCGAATGGGGGGAGTACCTCAAACGGGTGAAAAACGGCGAACACCAGGCCGCGCTGATGGGCTGGACCACCGCAACCGGGGATCCGGATAACTTCTTCGGTCCGCTATTCAGCTGTACTTCGGCCAACGGTGGGTCAAACTCGTCGAAGTGGTGCTACCAGCCCTTTGACCAGCTGATTACCAAAGCGCGCGCCGAGCAGGATCACGACAAGCGCGTGGCGATGTACCGGGAGGCGCAGCAGATCATGCACGACCAGGCCCCAGCGGTGATGATTGCGCACTCAACCATTTTCGAACCGGTGCGCAAAGAGGTGAGCGGTTACGAAGTCGATCCCTTCGGTAAGCATATTTTTTATCAGGTAGAGATGAAATAAAACAGCGGCTTGAATGTCGTAGGGGGCGACCTTCTTTTTCGGTCGCCCCACCAACGGCACGCAGCCATATCACAGACCAAACTGCGCTCTGATCTCCATATCCTGCTGCTTTAACTCCATTCGCACAAAATCCACAAACAGCGACAGCGCTGCCGACGGCTGGCGCCCAATTGCCGTCTGCATCTGCAGCGAACGCTGGCTCAACTGGTCCGGTCCCACCGATTTCAGCACCAGCCCGTGCTCCAGCGCCTGATACATCACGGTGAAGTGGCTACTGATGGTGATCGCCTGCGGTGTATGTAGCAGGAAGGTGTAAAGCGAGCTGAAGTTATTGCAGGTCAGTACCGGCTCGATAAAGGTGCCGCTCATACGGCAGGAGAGGTCGAACAGCTGGCGCACGGTGAAGTTGGCATTGGGCAGCGCCAGCGGGTACGCCAGCAGGTCACTCAGCTTCATCTCCTGCTGCGCCAGCGGGTGGCTGCTATGCAGCACCAGCAGAACCGGAGCAGGCCAGGATGCCGCCACCTCCACACCGCGCTCCGGGTGCAGGCTGAACTGGAACGCCACATCACACTCGCCGCGCCGCAGGATCTCCGCCACTTCCAGCGAGCTGGCTACCGTGAGTTGGAAACTGACCCCGGGGTGCAGCAGGCGAAACTGGGTAAACAGCATTGGCAGCAGGCTGAAAGCCATTCCGTCGGTGCAGGCTACCCGCAGCGCAGTGCGCCTGACGGCTTTTAGCCCTTTAATCTCTGCAATCGCGTGCTCCATATCCATCATGCTTTTTCGCACGTGGTTTTCAAAAATCTGCCCGGCATCGTTCAGCACCATGCCGCGCGCGTGGCGCTCAAACAGCGGGGCGCCAACGCGCTCTTCCAGCCGCTGGATCTGGCGGCTGATCGCCGATACCGCCACAAACAGCTGCTGGCTGGCGGCGCTGAGTGAGCCGCAGTTCACCACCGCCAGAAAATAGCGGATTTCACTGCTGTGCATGGTAGTGCCTCCTGCTGGTGCATGTGCTTTTAAGGTGCAGCGCATCGTTGCTTTAAAAGCAAAGCCCGTTTGATATTTTGATGATTGTAGCAAAGCCCGATTGTCGCTTAAAACTAAACGGCAAACACAAAAAATAAACAGATAAAACGGACAACTATCATGACAGGTGAACAGGCAGTCGCGCAGGCTACGGCGTATTTTGACAGTGGGGAATTTAAAACGGTGCTGGCACGGCGCGTGGCGCTGCGCACTGAAAGCCAGCGCGACGACCGTGATGCGCTGATCCAGAGCTATCTTGATGATGAGATGGTCCCCGCCATGCAGGCGCTGGGCTTCAGCACGCAGCAGCTGGCGAACCCGCAGGCGCCGCAGCGCCCCTTCCTGCTGGCGACCCGCGTTGAAGACCCGCAGCTCCCCACGCTGCTGTGCTACGGCCACGGCGATGTGGTGTTTGGTGACGATGAAAACTGGCGCAGTGGGCTGAACCCGTGGCAGCTGCTGGAAGAGGGCGACCGCTGGTACGGGCGCGGCAGCGCCGACAACAAAGGGCAACACTCGGTGAACATTGCCGCGCTGGAGCAGGTAGTAGCCGCGCGCGGCGGTCGTCTTGGCTTTAACTGCAAGTTTCTGTTTGAGATGGGGGAAGAGATCAGCTCCCCGGGCCTGAAGGAAGTGTGTCAGCGCCATGCCGATCTGATGAAAGCCGATATCTTTATCGCCTCCGATGGCCCGCGCCTCAGCGCGGAGCGGCCAACGCTATTCCTCGGTTCGCGCGGTGCGGTGAACTTCCGCCTCAGCATCCACGCGCGCGATCGTGATTATCACTCCGGCAACTGGGGCGGTCTGTTGAGCAACCCGGGTACCCAACTGGCCAACGCGCTGGCCTGCCTGGTCAATCAGCACGGCCAGCTGCAGGTTGCCGCCCTGAAGCCGCCGGCGATTAGCGCCGCAGTAAAAGCGATCCTCAGCGATATTGATGTCGGCGAAGGCGACGGCCCGGCCATCGATCCCCGCTGGGGCGAATGCGGCCTGACGCCAACCGAGCGCCTGTACGGCTGGAACACGCTTGAAGTGCTCTCTTTCCTCACCGGCAATCCGGCGCGGCCGATGAACGCCATTCCCGGCAGCGCGACGGCGGTCTGCCAGCTGCGTTTTGTCGTCGATACCGACTGGGAAAATATCGCCAGCCACCTGCGCACACATCTGGATGCGCACGGCTTCCAGCAGGTTGAGGTCGAGGTGCTGCGCGGCTCTCCGGCCACGCGCCTTGACCCGACCGATCCGCTGGTGGGCTGGGCGCTCGGAGTGATGGCGCAGACCAGCGGTAAAAAACCGGCGCTGCTGCCCAACCTCGGTGGTTCACTGCCGAATGATGTCTTTGCGCAGACGCTCGGCCTGCCGACGCTGTGGGTGCCGCACTCTTATCCCGCCTGCGGTCAGCACGCGGTGGATGAACATATGCTGAAATCGATCGCCCGCGAGGGGTTACAGATGATGACGCGCTTATTCTGGGATTTAGGCGAGCAGGGCAGCGATCTGCTGGCGCGCCATCGTGCGCACCGTGCACAGGGGGCAGGCCAGTGAGCAGCTTAATTCAGCCTCAGGCGGCGGCGCAGCCGAACCTGTATAAAACGCTGTTCGCGACCTGCGTCGGCAATGCGCTGGAGTGGTTTGATATTGCGGTGTACGGCTTTTTCGCCAGCTATATCGCCCACGCGTTTTTCCCTACTGAGGATCCGTCAGTCTCCATGCTGCTGACTTTCGGCAGCTTTGGCGTATCGTTTCTGATCCGTCCGCTGGGGGCAATTGTTCTCGGTGCCTATGCAGACCGCGTCGGGCGTAAAAAAGCGCTGCTGATGTCGATCATGTTGATGATGGTCGGTGGGTTAATCATCACTGTGATGCCGTCTTATCAGAGCATTGGCCTGCTGGCACCGCTGATGATTTTGCTGGCGCGCCTGATTCAGGGCTTCTCGGCGGGCGGCGAATTCGGCAGCTCTACCGCCTTTCTGGTGGAGCACTTTCCCAAGCGTCGCGCCTTTATCGCCAGCTGGCAGTTTGCTACCCAGGGGGCAAGTACGCTGATGGCCTCGGCGTTTGGCTTAGGGCTGACCTCGTGGCTGACTGAAACGCAGATTCAGGACTGGGGGTGGCGCATTCCGTTTGCTTTCGGCCTGATTATCGGCCCGGTTGGCCTGTATATTCGCCGCCACGTGCATGAGCCGGCCAGCTTTGTCGCGCAGGAGAAGTCCCACGCGCCGCTGAAAGACCTGATGAGCCGCCAGAAAACGCTGCTGCTGCTGGCAATGGGGCTGATGGTGATCTCCACCGGGGTCAACTATATGCTCAACTATGTGCCGACGTATGCCACCAAAACGCTGCATCTGCCGGGTTCTGCGGCCTTTACCGCAACGCTGGTTGCCGGAATTATTCTGACGGTGGTGACCCCGCTGATGGGGCTGTGGGCGGAGAAAGTCGGGCGCGTACCGCTGATGTGGGGGTCATTAATCCTGCTGGCGCTGACCATCTATCCGGCTTTCCGCATGGTGGTGAATAACACCACGCCGACCACCTTGATCCTGCTGGTTGGTTGGATGGCGCTGCTGAAATCGGTCTACTTCTCTACCGTGCCGTCGATGATGGCCGATCTGTTCCCGATTACCACCCGCGCCAGCGGCATGGCAATCAGCTATAACGTGGCGGTCACGGTGTTCGGAGGTTTTGCGCCGCTAATCTGTACGCTGTTGATCAGCGCAACCGGCAGCAGCCTGGCGCCGAGCTACTATCTGATCCTGCTGGCGTTATTCAGCGCGGTGGCGCTGGTCAACAGCCAGCGCCGGGTAGGGCGCTAAAACAGCAGGGGCGACTGAAATGCTCGCCCCTGTCACAAACCCTAAACCTGTAGGGGGTGACCCTTTTTTTCGGTCAACCCACAGTGCAGATACCTAAGAGGTTTTCACTCTGAACACCATGGTGGCACGCTTCTCAATCAGCCAGTAGATCATATAACCGACCACCGCTGAGGCCACGCTGAGGATCACCATCGCCAGATACATCGTGGCGGTGCTGGCCGCGGGCATAAACACATGCAGTACCTTCTCCAGCGCCCCCATAAACAGACGGTGGCACAGATAGATAGAGTACGAAGCCAGACCCACGGCACTCACCACTTTGGTCATGGTGGTTTGGCGAACCGTATTAAACTCCAGTCCGGTCAGCAGGAAGAAGCTCAGCGTCAGCACCAGCAGCTGAAGCACGCCCTGCAGCCACAACGTAGAGAAAGTCAGCAGGGCGACAATCAGCACCAGCGACAGTGCGCTATGGGCATAACGCTCCGGCATACGCTTTTGCAGCATAAAGCATACAATCCCGCTCAGGAAATAGAGCATGATATCGTTGGTATAAAACAGGAAGTAGCTCTGTTGAGAACTGCCCAAATATCCCATCAGCATCAATAAAGCAATGGAGACAAAAATAAAGATCAGGCCGGTACTGCGGCGGAATAATAGCCCGATGGCAAACACCAGATAAAACAGCATTTCGTAGCACAGCGTCCAGCCAACGGATAATACCGGCGTGAGCGTATCGAGTTCTTTAATGTAAACCGAAGGAATAAATAACAGAGAAAGAATATCATCCAGCGGCGTTAATACAGTTGATGGGAACCAGCCGGGGTTAATTACCCATGCGATAATCGTCAGCAGGGTAAACAGATAATACATCGGCAGAATACGCACCAGCCTTTTCTTGACAAACAGCGCCATCTTACCGCGGCCAAAGTCCTCCCAGTGCACGCACGCCATCAGGTAGCCGCTGATCATAAAGAACAGCAGTACGCCAAGCTTGCCTACCGCGCCGCCATAGCCAAACAGCCCGGAAAAATAGCCCGGACTTAATTTGGCCGCAAAGCTTTCTGCATGACAGACGACCACCAGCATACAGGCCACGGCCCGTAGATAAGTAATCGACAGGATATTAGTTTTCACAGCCATTCCCCCTTGGGATTTAATCCCCCCTGCATAAATGATGCAAGGGGGATTAAAGTAACGATAGAAAAATAAAGAAGAAAATCGAAAGGGTATTAATATTTCAGGTCTTATAAGGAAATAATTTCCCTGGTGTTGTAATCGCTCGTACGACAGTTAGCGTGCTGTTGTGTAGTGTCTTGCGACGATGAAACATTACCCAATATTGAGGTAAACACCTAACATAAATTAATCAATTCCTCATCTTTAGGAATTTCCTTTTTTTGTAAAAATAATAACATTAGCGTAGCTGACGCGATGTTCAGTTAAACTTAATAAACGATAAAGCGCTAACCGGCGTTTACGCCAGGTAATCTGTGGTCTCTTCATTTAGCGGCATGAAAATTTGATTAGCGCGGCAGGAGTGGCAGTTGCAGAAATGTCAGCAAAGCGTCAGCAAACGTAAAGGTTACATTAATCCTGCCACACGGCATCACGCACATTGATAGCGCGCGGCAGTAATCCCAGCGCATAGAAGCGGTCGGCAATGGTTTGCTGCGCACGGATCACGCTCAGGTCCATGCGCTGCGTCTGGTGGCTGCGGCGCAGCAGAGCGTGCGATAGCGCCTCAGGTCCCAGCCCCAGTTCGGCGGCCAGCAGGGCGGTGGCCTCTGCGTGGTTAGCATCAATGAAGCGCCCGGTCTGCTCCAGCGCCCGTATCACGCTGTGCAGCAGGTCCGCCGAGTGTGCGGCAAAGTCACGATGCGCGAGGTAAAACTGATGATTGCTCACCCGGCCGCACCCGTCAGCAATCACTCTTAAGCAACCGCTCTGCTCGGCGTCGCTCAGCAGCGGGTCCCACATCATCCAGGCATCGACCGCGTGATAATCGCTGGGCGTCAGCGGATATTTTGGCGGTGCATAGAGCACGCGCACGTCGTTCAGCGTCATTCCGGCTTCATCCAGCATCTGCACCAGCAGATAGTGCACGTTAGATCCCTTATTCACTGCGATACGTTTGCCGCGCAGGTCGGCAAGCGTTTGAATCGGGCTGTCCTGCGCCACCAGCAGCGCCACGCTCTGAGGCGCGGCGGGTTCCCAGGCAACGTACAGCAGGGGATTGTTCTCGGCCTGGGCAAAGACCGGCGGCACTTCCCCGGTGGTGCCGAAATCAATCTCACGGCTGCTGAGTGCGTGCAGCAGCTGTGGTCCGGCGGGGAACTCGCTCCACAGCACGCTGATGCCCGTTCCGGCAAAGCTCGCCTCCAGGCTCTGCCGCGCTTTAAGAATGCCGAGGTTGCCAAATTTCTGGTAGCCAATGCGCAGTTCGCGATCGCCCGCAGGGCGCTGGGCAGTCTGGCGCGCATCGCCGCTCGCCAGACTGCGGCGCGCCTTGATCAGTCCAAGATGGCCAAGATGAGTGCGCAGCGTATTGCGGCTGACGCCCAGCAGCGTGGCGGCCTGGAGCTGATTTTCACCGCTCAGCTCAAAAGCATTGCGCACTAAAGCGTCGATCACCCGCTGGTAGATTGGTCCGCTCTCCTGCTGCAGCTGCTGGCGCAGAAACTGGTCCAGCGCCTGCTCACCCGCCGCGAAAGCTGGCCCTGGCGCGACCGGGTTGAGGCGCAGCTGCTGCGGAGCGATCAGCGGCTCGCGGCTCAGCAGCACCGCATTGTGCAGGGTATTTTCCAGCTCACGCACGTTGCCCGGCCACGCATACTCCATCAGCGCCGCAAGGCTGTCGTCGGTTAAACGCAGCTGCGGGCGCCCCAGGCGGCGGGCGTACAGCGTGAGAAAATGCTCGGCTAGCAGCGGGATATCTTCGCGGCGCTGGCGCAGCGGCGGCAGGGTGACCGCCGCCACATTGAGGCGATAAAACAGATCTTCGCGAAAGCGGCGTTCACGGATTGCCACCGCGAGATCCACGTGGGTGGCAGCGATCACTCGTACGTTGACCTTTACCGGGCGGCGCGACCCGACTCGCGTCACTTCGCGCTCCTGCAGCACGCGCAGCAGCTTAACCTGCAGCGGCAGGCTCAGCTCGCCGATCTCATCCAGCAGCAGCGTGCCGCCCTCCGCCGCTTCAAACCAGCCCTGATGGCGTTCACCCGCGCCGGTAAACGCGCCTTTCTCATGGCCGAACAGCTCGGATTCCGCCAGGCTTTCGGTTAGCGCACCGCAGTTCACCGCAACAAAGGGCTGCGTCCGGCGCGGGCTGTGATGATGCAGATAGCGCGCCACCACCTCTTTGCCGGTGCCGGTCTCACCGACAATCAGCACGGTAGCATCGGTTGGCGCAAGGCGGTCCAGCACGCTCTGAAAAGCGAGGGAGGCAGGGTCAATCAGTAACGGGCCGGAATGCTGCATAGTGTGCTCCTTATACTCAGAGCAGGCAGATTACCCTGGCGTACGCCAGCTAACGACCCGCTGGGGAGCCGCTTTGCTGCAAATGAAGCAGCCTGTGGTCAGTGACTGCTGCAAATGCAGCAGAAAAAGCGGCTGGCATTACTTTTCAACGTCATGAAAAATAAGGTTTTTAACAGAATTACACTCTGGCACGTTTCCTGCTAACTGGTTTATAACCAAAGCGTAACTTTCTATCGAATAAATTCAGATATAGTTATATAGGAAACGAATAATGAGCGACTCAGCGCAGAAAAATATCAACGTATTCTGGTTTCTCCCGACCCACGGCGACGGGCGCTATCTTGGCACCACCGAGGGCGGGCGCGCCGTCGACCTGCCGTATCTACAGCAGGTCGCGCTGGCCGCTGATAACCTCGGCTATTACGGGGTGCTGATCCCGACGGGTAAAAGCTGCGAGGACTCCTGGCTGGTGGCTGCGGCGCTGGCACCGATCACCAAACGCCTGCGCTACCTGGTGGCGGTGCGCCCCGGACTGCAGCCGCCAAGCCTTGCGGCGCGCATGGCCGCCACGCTTGACCGTTTGTCAGAAGGGCGACTGCTGATCAATGTGGTGACCGGTGGCGACCCGGTGGAGAACAAAGGCGACGGTATTTTCCTCAGCCACGCCGAGCGCTATCAGGTGACCCGTGAGTTTCTCGAAGTCTATTCACGCCTGCTGGCGGGGGATAAGGTCGATTTTCACGGTGAACATATTCACGTTGAGGGGGCAGAAATTCTGTTCCCTCCGGTGCAGGAAAACGGCCCACCGCTCTATTTTGGCGGTTCATCCGATGAGGCGATAGACGTGGCCGCCAATCAGGTCGATACCTATCTCACCTGGGGTGAGCCGGTGGCTCAGGTCGCGGAAAAACTGGCGGTAGTGCGTGAACGCGCCGCGGCGCGCGGGCGCACGCTCGACTACGGTATTCGCCTGCATGTCATCGTGCGCGAAACCGAAGAGGAAGCCTGGGCCGCCGCCGACCGCCTGATCGCCCACGTTGACGATGACACTATCGCCGCCGCACAGAAGATTTTCTCGCGCATGGATTCCGCAGGCCAGGCGCGGATGAGCGCGCTGCACAGCGGTTCACGCGACGGGCTGCGCATCGGGCCAAACCTGTGGGCCGGTGTCGGGCTGGTGCGCGGGGGCGCGGGCACCGCGCTGGTTGGCAGCCCGCAGCAGGTGGCGGACCGCATTCGCGAATATCAGGAGCTGGGCATCCAGAACTTTATCCTGTCCGGCTACCCGCATCTGGAAGAGGCGCACCGCTTTGCCGAGCTGGTGATGCCGCTGCTACCGCTGGCGAGCAATGGCGATAAAAAACAGCGCACGGTAAACACCGGGCCGTTTGGCGAAACCATCGGTGGCGATCTGCGCCCGAAAGCGCAAAAGCAAACCAGCGCAAGTTAAAGGGGGATTTTCCATGAGTCAGTCAACGCCGATTAAATTTGCCTACTGGGTACCGAATGTTTCAGGTGGCCTGGTCATCAGTCATATCGCACAGCGCACCAGCTGGGATTTTGACTATAACCGCAAGCTCGCGCAGATTGCCGAGCAGGCTGGTTTCGAGTATGCGCTGACGCAGATCCGCTTTACCGCCGGATACGGCGCTGATAATCAGCATGAGTCGGTCAGTTTTTCCCAGGGCCTGTTGGGGGCCACCGAGAAGCTGAAGGTGATCGCCGCGCTGCTGCCAGGCCCCTGGAATCCAACGCTGGCGGCGAAACAGATCGCCACCATCAGCCACCTGTCGAATGCGCGCATCGCGGTGAATATCGTCAGTGGATGGTTTCGCGGCGAGTTCAAAGCGATTGGCGAGCCGTGGCTCGATCATGAAGAGCGCTATCTGCGATCCGAAGAGTTTATTCGCTGCCTGAAGGGCATCTGGCGCGAACCGACCTTTAACTTTGCCGGCGATTTCTACCGCTACCGCGACTACTCGCTGAAGCCAAAGCCACTGGACCCACAGCCGGAGATTTTCCAGGGCGGCAGCTCGCGTGCAGCGCGTGATATGGCCGCACGCGTCTCCGACTGGTACTTCACCAATGGCAATACCGTGGAAGGTATTCGCCAGCAGGTTGAAGATATCCGTCACAAAGCAGCAGCCAATCAGCATCAGGTAAAAATTGGCGTTAACGGTTTTGTTATCGCGCGTGACAGCGAGCAGGAAGCGCAACAGGTGCTACAGCAGATCCTCGACCACGCCAACCCTGATGCGGTAAAAGGCTTCCAGCATGAGGTTAAAAATGCCGGCAGCGCCTCGCCGGAAGGGGAAGGTAACTGGGCAAAATCCACGCTCGAGGATCTGGTGCAGTACAATGATGGTTTTAAAACTAACCTGATCGGTACTCCGCAGCAGATTGCCGAACGTATTATGGCGCTAAAACAGGCCGGAGTGAGCCTGATGCTGCTGGGCTTCCTGCATTTCCAGGAAGAGGTCGAATTCTTTGGCCGTGAAGTGATCCCGCGGGTGCGCGAGCTGGAGCGGCAACAACAGCTGGAGTTGAGTCATGGCTGAGCGTCATATCGTTATCGTCGGCGGCGGGTTTACCGGCACCGCCACGGCCATCCATCTGGCCGGGCTCGGTGACGCCGGGCTGACGGTAACGGTGATTGAGCCACGGCCGCAGCTGGCCTGCGGAGTGGCTTACGGCACGCGCGACCCTGCACACCGCATCAACGTTCCGGCCGACCGCATGCAGCTCTCGGCGGCGCAACAGGGCGATTTTGACCGCTGGTTCCGCGCCTCGCAAGCGTTTGCGCAGGATGCCGATGCGCAGTGGCACGACGGTAAAGTTTACCCGCAGCGCGGGCAGTTTGCCGCCTGGGTTGCTGAGCAGTTCACCCAGGCACAGCAGAGCTCGGCGGTGACATTACGCCATATTTGCGGCCGGGCGGTGGCGCTGGAAGCGGGAAGCATTGTGACGGACGCGGGGCAGCGCGTGGCCGCCGATGACGTGGTGCTGGCGATCAGCCATCCACCGCCCGCGCTGCCGCGCCAGATTGCCGCAGCGCTGGAGGGGCACCCCGGCCTGATTGCTAACCCGTGGCGTGAGGGGGCGCTGAGCGCTATTGCGGCGGATGAGCGCATCGCGATTATCGGCAGCGGGCTGAGCATGTCGGATGTCGTGGCAACGTTACACCGTCACGGGCATCGCGGCCCGGTCAGCGCCTTTTCACGCCGTGGCCTGCTGCCACGCCCAAATCTCAGCGGTGCTTATCAACCCACGCCGCTGGATTACCAGCAGCCGCAGGCCAGCACGGTGCTGGCGTGGCTGCGGCGTATTCGCCGCGAGATTGCGGCCAGCGGGCTGCCGTGGCAGCTGGTGCTCGACGATATTCGCCTGAACGGCCAGCGCATCTGGCAGCAGCTGTCTCTTGACGAACAGCGCCGCTTCCTGCGCCATCTGCGCCCGTGGTGGGATGTGCACCGCTACCGCATCGCTCCTCAGGTCAGCCAGGTGCTGGAGCAGTGGCTGACTAGCGGGCAGCTGACGGTGAGTGCCGCCAGGCTGGGCGCGGTGCGGGCCGCCGGGCAGCAGATTGAGTTGACGCTCCAGCCGCGCAGAGCGCCGGCGCGGCAACTTACCGTTGACCGCGTAATTATTACCACCGGCCCGGCGCACGGCAGCCTGTTGAGCAGCGACGCGCTGCTGCATCAGTTAACTATCGCTGGCATCATCCAGCCCGATCCGCTGGCGCTGGGTATTGCGGTGAATGCCCTGTCGCAGACCCTTAACCGCAGCGGGCAAGCCAACCCGCATCTGTATGTCGCCGGGCCGGCTGCCCGTGGCCGCTTTGGCGAACTTATGGGGCTGCCGCAGGTGGCGGAGCATGCCGAAAGCGTGGCGCGCCAGCTGCTCGGCCTCGATGCGGAGCGATGTCCCGCCTGACGCCGTAACTCACCGTTGATTCACCCTTAAAAACTATCACCTGCAGCGGGCGGGCTGGATCCGGCCGTGTAAAATTCGGAGTGTGCTATGTCTTCACAACGTGAAATTCGTCTTAACGCCTTTGATATGAACTGCGTGGGCCACCAGTCTCCGGGCCTGTGGGCGCATCCGCGCGACCGCTCCTGGCAGTATAAGGATCTGAGCTACTGGACCGAGCTGGCACGTCTGCTGGAGCGCGGCAAGTTCGACGGCCTGTTTATTGCCGATGTCCTTGGCGTCTACGACGTGCTGAACGGCGATAATGCCGCCGCCATCCGCAACGCTACCCAGGTGCCGGTTAACGATCCGCTGGCGCTGATCACCCCGATGGCGCTGGTGACCGAGCATCTCGGCTTTGGCCTTACCGCATCGCTGTCGTTTGAGCATCCTTACCCGTTTGCCCGCCGCATCTCCACCCTGGATCATCTGACCAAAGGGCGCATCGGCTGGAATATTGTCACCTCCTATCTGGAGAGCGGTGCGCGCAATATCGGCCACCAGGCGCAGACCGATCACGATGCACGCTACGACTACGCCGATGAATATTTGCAGGTGGTGTACAAACTGCTGGAAGGCAGCTGGGAGGAGGGAGCCATCCTGCGCGATCGCCAGCGCCGCATCTTCAGCGACCCAACGAAAATCCATCCGATCAATCACCAGGGCACCTTCTTCCAGGTGCCGGGCATTCACCTGTGTGAACCGTCGCCGCAGCGCACGCCGGTGCTGTATCAGGCTGGAGCATCCAGCCGCGGCAAGCAGTTCGCCGCCGAGCACGCCGAGTGCGTATTTGTGGCCGCGCCGTCGAAAGTGCTGCTGAAGAAGACGGTCGCCGATATCCGCCGCCGCGCCGCAGAGGCCGGGCGCGATCCGCGCAGCATTCTGATCTTCAACCTGCAAACGGTAATCGTTGACGAAACCGATAAAGCGGCGCAGGCGAAATGGCAGGAGTACAAAAGCTACGTCAGCTACGAAGGCGCGCTGGCGCTGATCTCCGGCTGGACCGGCATCGACTTCGGCCAGTATCAGCCGGACCAGGTGCTGAAACATCTGCACACCAACGCTATCCAGTCAGCGGTGGAAACTTTCTCCACCGCCGATCCAAATCGTCAGTGGACGGTGCAGGGGCTGGCGGACTGGGTGGGGATTGGCGGCTTTGGACCGCTGCTGGTCGGCAGTGCGCAGACCGTTGCAGACGAGCTGCAAAGCTGGGTCGAAGAGACGGATGTTGACGGCTTCAACCTCGCCTACGCGGTAACGCATGAAACCTTTAGCGACGTGGTGGAGCACCTGGTCCCGGAGCTGCAAAAGCGCGGGGTCTACAAACAGGATTATCAGGCGGGTACGCTGCGCGAGAAGCTGTTTAAGCAGGGGCCGCGCCTGCAGTATCCGCATCCGGGGGCCGGATACCGCCGCGCGGCCACCGCTGGGGTGCCCCATGCCGATGAGGTCACGCCATGATTGAAATTGACAGCCTGCGTAAACACTACCCGACGGCGGGCGGAAAGACGGTGGAGGTGCTGAAAGGCCTCTCTCTCACCGTGCCCGCAGGGTCGATTACCGCCGTAGTGGGGCCAAGCGGTGCCGGGAAATCGACGCTGGCGAAATGCATCAGCCTGCTGGAACGCCCCAGCTCCGGCAGCATCCGCGTTAACGGGGAAGATCTGTCGCGCCTGTCGGGAGAGGCACTGCGCCGTGAGCGACGCGCAATCGGCACGGTCTTTCAGTCTTCGGCGCTGCTGGCGCGTAAAACCGCCTGGGAAAATATCGCGCTACCGCTGCAGTGGCTGGGCGTGGTGCCGGGGCAGGTTAAGCAGCACGTTGACCAGCTGCTCGACAGCGTTGGCCTGAGCGACAAAGCGGGCTATTACCCGGCGCAGCTCTCCGGCGGTCAGCGCCAGCGCGTCGGGATTGCCCGGGCGCTGGCGCTGAAGCCCTCGGTGCTGCTGGCGGACGAAGCCACCTCCGGGCTGGACCCGCAGGCGACGGCCTCCATCCTGCTGCTGTTGCAACAGCTACGGCAGCAGTTTGGCCTGGCGATTGTCCTGATCACCCATGAGATGGACGTGGTGCGCAGCACGGCGGATGCGGTGGCAGAGATCCGCGACGGTCAGCTGGTACAGCAGGGCACGCTGCGCGACTTGCTCAGCACGCCAGGCTCGGCGCTGGGAGAGCAGCTGTTTCCACTGCGCCCACTTTCAGCGTCAGCCGACCTGCTGCTGCAGCTGACCTACGCCACGCCGCTGGCCACTGACTGGATCGGGCGGATCGGCCAGCAGTGTCACTGCCAGATTGATCTGCTGGCCGCGCATGTGGAAGAGGTTGGCGGGCAGCTGGCCGGGCGTATGCAGATTGGCGTGCGTTTCAATCAGCGCCCGCTGGAAGCCAGGGCGCTGATCGCGCAAATGGCCGAGCTGGGAATTATTGCCCAGCTGATTGAGGCGCGTCCGCGCCTGCAGGAGGCCGGATGAAAGCGCAGGATGTGATAAGCCAGGACACGCCATGGAGCCAGATACACCGGCTGATGCTGCCTGCTTACGGTGAAACCTGGCTGATGGTCGGTATTGTGATGCTGTTTGTGGTGTCGCTCGGCGGGCTGCTCGGCGTGGTGCTGTTTAATACCTCAGCGCGCGGGCTGTTTTCCCACCCGGCGGCCCATCGCAGCCTGAGCTGGCTGGTGAACATTGGGCGCTCGCTGCCGTTTCTGGTGCTGATGGCGGCGATTATCCCCTTCACCTTCTGGCTGACCGGCACCACCATTGGTATTCCGGCGGCGGTGATCCCGATGATCGTCGCCGGAACGCCATTTTTTGCCCGGCTGGTGGAGAACGCGCTGCGCGAGCTGCCGGCGGAAGTGACGGCGGTCGGGCTGGTGTCCGGCGGTTCGCGCTGGCAAATCATCTGCGGCGCGCAGCTCAGTGAGGCACTGCCGGCGATTGTAGCCGCCATCACGCTGAACCTGATTTCAATGATCGAATATTCGGCTATCGCCGGCACCATCGGCGCGGGCGGCATTGGTTATCTGGCGGTGGTGTATGGCTATCAGCGTTTTGATAATCACATCATGATCGCCACCATTGTCGTGCTGATCGCCACTATTCAACTGATTCAACTGATTGGCGACCGCGTGGTTGCCAGACTTCAACACTCTCAGGGAACGCACACATCATGACGCAGCAAACTTTTGAACTGAAAAAGAAGAAAACCTGGCCGTGGCTGGTGGCCGTGGTGCTGATTGCGCTGATTGCGCTACTCGGCTGGCACTTCAGCCGCCAGCAGCAACATAGCGTGACCTTTGGCACCACGCTGAAGGTGCACTTCGAGCCGGCCATGGCGGGTGAACAGAAGCTGATCGAGTACGTGGCGCAGCATATTGCCCCGGACTACGGTATTCAGCTGGAAGCGGTGGGGTTGCAGGATCCGGTGCAGGCCGACCGCGCCGTGGCGGAGGGGCAATATGCGGCCACGGTGTATCAACACCAGTGGTGGCTAAAGCAGGTGGTGGATGCCAATAAATTCGAACTCAGCTCCACGCTGCCGCTGTTCCAGTGGGCGTTTGGTATCTACTCGGACCGCTATAAGGCGATTGCCGATCTGCCCAACGGCGCAGAAATCGTGGTGCCAAACGACGGGGCGAACCAGGGGCAGGCGCTGTGGCTGCTGCAGCGCATTGGTCTGATTGGCCTCGATCCTAACGTTGAGCCGCGCACCGCCAAAATTAAAGATATTGTGAAAAACCCACATAACTTTAATTTTAAAGAGCTGGATTTATTAACCATGCCGCGTGCCTTAAATTCTGTCGATGCCGCAATCGGTTATGTTTCACAGTTTGATGCCGGTAAAGTCGGGCGTGATAAAGGCATATTATTCCCACCCGCGCCGCGTACCTTCGCCTCACAGTTAGTCATTGGTACTCCCTATTTAAATGATGAGAATATTATCAAGTTAAAAAAAGCATTTGCCGATCCACGCGTGCAGAAGTGGCTTAAAGAGACTCAGGATCCGCAGGTGCAGGGCGTATTAGTGCCGGTATCGGCAGATTAAATTAACACGCATCAACAGGCCGGGCATATTGCCCGGCTTTTTGCGTTGGAAAAATATATCCAATTGATTTTAAAGCATAATAAAATCATTTTTCCTTGTTTGTTATTACAGCGCTTCCTCTTTATAAATGCAGTGTTACCTGCTAATAAAATAATATGAGGATACTATGAGTACATTAAATATTGACGATGGTGTTATTTCACCCCCCTCGTCCTCAACACCGGTGCGTTCCGTCAGTGATGTGGCGCAGTTAATTAACACCAGTACCAGCAAAAACAGTTACGCCCGCTGGATTGTCTTTCTGGCACTCGGCGGGGTGTTTTTAGATGCCTACGATCTCACCACACTCTCATACGGTATTGATGATGTGGTTAAAGAGTTCGGCTTAACCCCGGCAATCACCGGGCTGGTCACCTCATCGATTATGATCGGCACCATCGTTGGCAACCTGCTGGGCGGCTGGCTGACCGATAAATATGGCCGCTATTCGGTATTTATGGCCGATATGCTGTTCTTTGTGGTCTCGGCGCTCGCCGCCGGACTGGCGCCAAACGTCTGGGTGCTGATCGGTGCGCGTTTCCTGATGGGGATCGGCGTGGGGATCGACCTGCCGGTGGCGATGGCTTATCTGGCTGAGTTCTCCAAATTTACCGGCAAGGGCAATAAAGCCGCACGTTTAGCCGCGTGGTGCCCGATGTGGTACGCGGCGTCGTCGGCCTGCTTCTTTATTATTTTCGCGCTGTATTTCCTGCTGCCGAAAGAGCACGCCGACTGGCTGTGGCGTGCCTCGCTGCTATTTGGCGCGGTGCCAGCCCTGCTGATTATTGCGGTGCGCAGCAAATTTATGAATGAGTCCCCGCTGTGGGCGGCGAACCAGGGCGATCTGGAAGGGGCGGCACGTATCCTGCGCGACTCTTACGGTATCAGCGCCCACGCGGCGGAAGCCCACGAACGCGAGCCGGTAAAAAAAGCGCCGCCGAAAGTCAGCTTCCGCGTGCTTTTTCATAAGCCGTATCGTGAACGTACTATTGTCACGGCGGTGATGAATATCTGTATCTCCTTCGAATACACCGCCATCGCCTTCTTCCTGCCGTCGATCCTCGCGCAGTTCCTCGGCGCTGGCGTATTTGAAACTATCTCCGCTTCGCTGGGGCTTAATGCGCTGTTCGCCTTTACCGGTGGACTGCTGGGGATGCGCCTGGCATGGAAATTCCCGTCGCGCCACGTGGCGATTGCCGGGTTCGCGCTGCAGTTTATTGCGCTAATCTCGCTGGCGCTGATTGGCCACCCAACCGCCACGCCTGGCGTGGTGTTTGCCATTCTGATGCTCGGTCTGTGGCTGTTTGCCGAAGGCTTCGGTCCCGGCGCGCAGATGATGATCTACCCGGCGCTCTCTTATCCCACTCATATTCGTGCAACCGGCGTCGGTTTTGGCCGCTCGCTGTCGGGGGTTGGCAGCGCGCTGGCGCTGTTTATCCTGCCAATTTTGCAGGCTGCCTACGGCACCAATATGTTCTGGATCGTCTCGCTGGCCGCGATTATCCCGATTATTTTCCTGCTGATTATCCGCTTTGAACCGACCCGGCAGGATATTGACGACCAATCTGAAACCGGAGGATCCCATGTCTGATATTCACCCTGACTATGCCGCGCTGGCGGCAGCCTTTCGCCCCATTTTCGCGCGTATTGCCGAGGGCGCCGTAGAGCGTGAAACCACGCGCACGCTGCCCACGGAACCGATCCGCTGGCTGAAAGAGGCCGGATTTGGCACCCTGCGCATTCCGCAACAGCAGGGCGGATTCGGCGCCACGCTGCCGCAGCTGTTCCAGCTGCTGACGGAGCTGGCCGAAGCCGACTCAAATCTGCCGCAGGCGCTGCGCGCGCATTTTGCCTTTGTCGAAGACCGCCTGAATCAGCCAGATAGCGCGCAGCGGCAGAGCTGGTTCCGCCGTTTTGCCGATGGCGAACTGGTGGGCAGCGGCTGGACTGAAATCGGCACTGTTAAGCTGGGCGAGGTGATCACCAAAGTCAGCCCAGTGGAAAACGGCTGGCAGCTCGACGGGGAGAAGTTCTACAGCACCGGATCACTGTATGCCGACTGGATCGATGTCTACGCTCAGCGCAGCGATAACGGCCGTGATGTGATTGCGCTGGTGAATACCCATCAGGCGGGAGTGGAGCGTGATGATGACTGGGATGGCTTCGGGCAGCGTCTGACCGGCAGCGGCAGCACGCGCTTCCGTCAGGCGCGGGTGGAGCAGGCGCACGTATTTGATTTCAGCGAGCGCTTCCGCTATCAGACCGCGTTCTACCAGCACGTGTTACTGGCAACGCTGGCCGGTATCGGCAGGGCGGTGAAGCGTGATGCCGCGGCGGGAGTGGCAAACCGCACGCGCACCTACAGCCACGGCAATGCCGGACGGGTCAAAAATGATGCGCAGGTGTTGCAGGTGGTGGGGCAGATATCCAGCTGGGCGTGGGCGGTGGAAGCCACGGTACAGCGCGCCGCCCACTCGCTGCAGCTGGCTTATGAGCTGCACAACAGCGGGGATGAAGCGCGCATTCAGCAGGCGAACGTCCTGGCCGAGCTGGAATCGGCGCAGGCGCAGGTGGTGGCGAGCGAGCTGGTGCCGCGTGCTGCCAGCGAGTTGTTTAATGCGCTCGGCGCATCGGATACCCGCGTCAGCAAGGCGCTGGATCGCCACTGGCGCAATGCCCGCACGGTAGCCTCACATAATCCGGTGATTTATAAGATCCGCAATGTCGGGGACTGGGAAGTCAACGGCAAAGAGCCGACGTTTATCTGGCAGATTGGTAACGGGGAATAACAAGGTATGGATTAAGGGTCGATCGAAGAAGATGATCGACCCCTACCGTTTTGAACGGCCCAGATTTACACTATTTATCCAGCGACCAGGTCGCGGAGCTGACGTTCACTTTGACCGGCAGCAGGCCGATTTGGCTGAATTTATCCGCCAGTGCCTGCTGCTCTTTAAACACCGCCGGGGTCATTCGCTCGGCGCCATAAGGCATTCTCGCCAGCGCCCGCTGCCAGATAGGCTGCGGCAGGCCGGTCGAAGTAGCGAGAATTTTCGCCGCATCCTCAGGATGTTTATTCGCCCAGTCGCTCAACGTTCCCAGCTCATCCACGACCTGCTTCGCCGTCTGCGGGTAGGTATCAGCAAACTTGCGGCTGGCGAGATAGAAGGTGTAGTGCGGCACCAGCCCTTCGGCATTTTTCACCAGCCGCGCTTTGGCGTTGGTTTCCACTTCCGCGTAGTACGGGTCCCATATCACCCATGCATCGACCGCACCGCGCTGGAAGGCGGCTCGCGCATCGGCGGGCGGCAGGTAAACCGGCGTAATGTCTTTGTAGCTCAGCCCGGCATTCTCCAGCGCGCTGACCAGCAGATAGTTCACGTCAGAGCCTTTGTTCAGCGCGACGCGCTTGCCTTTCAGATCGGCGACGGTTTTGATGGTGGAATTTTCAGGCACCACAATGGCTTCGGTTTTTGGGTTAGCCGGAGAGTGGGCCAGGTAGACCAGATCGGCCTGCGCCGCCTGGGCGAAAGTCGGTGGCGCATCGCCCGTTGCCGCCAGGTCGATACTGCCGACGTTCAGCCCTTCCAGCATTTGTGGCCCGGCGGGAAACTCGACCCAGCGCACGGCGATACCCTGCTTTTTGAACTGCTCATCCAGCGTGCCGCGATACTTCAGCAGCGCAAAAATATTGGCTTTCTGATAGCCGATATTGACGGTTTTCGGTGTGTTTTCGGCGGCATTGCCAGCAAAGGTGCTGCCGATGGTCATTGCGCCCAGCAGTGCGCTGAATAGCGTTTTTTTCATGTTATATCCCCTGGTAATTAATCCGCTGGGAAAAACATAACAAAATGGCAGAAGGGGGCTTAACGAGTTGATCTGATAACGATATGCACAGAATGGATAACGCCTCAGCGCTGTGGCTGACCTTCTGTTCCGGTCAGCCATGAGTTCAGTTCGGCCCTCGTAGTGGCTGACCCTCTGTTCCGGTCAGCCATTTATCTATATCCGCCTACTGATATTGCAGATAGGCAACGTGCGTTTGCAGATACTCTTCCAGCCCGTGACGACCGTCCGCGCCGCCGATGCCGGATTTACGCCAGCCCGCATGGAAGCCCTGCATCGCTTCAAAGTTCTCGCGGTTAATATAGGTTTCGCCGAACTTCAGCTTCTTCAGCGCCAGCATCGCGGTGTTGATATTCTGCGTGAAGATCGACGAGGTCAGGCCATATTCGCTGTCGTTGGCCAGCGCGATCGCCTCATCCAGCGTACTGAACTTCATCACCGGCAGCACCGGGCCAAAGGTCTCCTCCTGCATGATATTCATTTTCTGCTCAACGTTAGTCAGCAGAGTCGGTTCGAAGAAGAAGCCGGTGCTGCCCGCGCGGTTGCCGCCGGTAACCACTTTCGCCCCGGCGGCAACCGCATCCGCCACCTTCTGCTCAACGCGCTGCAGCGCCGCAGCGGTGATCAGCGGCCCCATATCCAGCCCTTTCTGCGTCGCCGGGTCGCCGAAGGTAACCTGGTTAAATGCGGCGCTCAGGCGCTCCACCACCTGGTCGTAAACCCCTTCCTGCACGTAGAGGCGCTCCGCGCAGTTACACACCTGCCCGCTGTTGATCATGCGCGAGGCGACAATCGCTTTTACCGCCAGATCGAGGTCGGCATCATTCATTACGATAGCCGGGGCTTTGCCGCCCAGCTCCAGTGACACTTTGGTGACGTTTTTCGCCGCTGCCTGCATCGTGGCAATCCCGGCGCCGACGCTGCCGGTCAGGCTTACCATGCCCACTTTCGGGTTGGCGGCCAGCTCCTGGCCAATCACCGGGCCATAGCCGGTGACCAGATTAAACACGCCCGCAGGCAGGCCGATCTCATGCACGATTTGGGCAAAGATAATCGCATTGTTTGGCGTCAGCTCGCTCGGTTTCACCACAATGGTGTTGCCGGTCAGCAGTGCCGGGGCGGCTTTACGCGCAATCAGAAAGAACGGGAAGTTCCACGGCAGGATGCCGGTGGTCACGCCAATGGCTTTCTTGAACACCAGAATGTTCTCCTGCGGGCGGTCGCTCTGCACAATTTCGCCCTCGTAGCGGCGCGCCCACTCGGCCATATAGTCGAGGTAGTCTGCGGTGAACAGCACCTCGGTTTCTGCCAGCTCCTGAGTTTTGCCGCCTTCGGCCACTATCGTCGCGGTTAACTCTGCCGCCCGGCTGCGCACGCCGGCGGCAATCTTATGCAGCCAGGCCCCACGCTCCACCGCGGGTAAGGCTTCCCAGCCCGGCTGCGCGGCCTCTGCCGCATCAATCGCGCGCTGCGCGTCTTCCACGCTGCCTTCAGGAATACGCGACAGCAGCGCCTCAGTTGCCGGATTGATCACCTCGATCCAGCGGTCAGCGCGATTCTCGACAAACTCGCCGTTGATATACATTTGTTGCTGTTCAGGCTTCATGGACGCTTCTCCGTGACACATTTGATAGGGGATTGTTAACCAACAGCGGGTTTGCTGTTACAGGCCCTTGACGGTGCATCAGCGCGCGTTGAATCACCTTGATCTGATTGCCACCCATGAGAGCAGGCTGGCAAAAATCGCAAGAAGCCGCTGCTGGCGCTGGCATTTTCGCGATTTAGTGAAGAATATGAGTGGCTTAGTAAAGACCAGGCTTTTCACCCTGTGGGATCGTCGAGATGTATGATTTGTGATCCTGCAAAGGCAAAGGCGCTGAATTTTGCCAGATTGCTGCCAGGCCCGGCAGCCAGCGTAAGGTTGAACCGGATGGCTTGTCCGTAGACTCAAACCACACAGGGCAAACAACAACCAAGGTAAATAACAATGAGTGAAGCCATCCTCTCAGGCATTCTCTGGCATCTGGTCGGTGCCGCCAGCGCCGCCTGCTTCTATGCTCCGTTTAAAAAAGTGCGTCACTGGTCATGGGAAACCATGTGGTCGGTCGGCGGCATGATGTCGTGGATCGTGCTGCCGTGGGCGGTGAGCGCGGTGCTGCTGCCGCATTTCTGGGCTTACTACAGTTCATTTTCGCTCTCCCAGCTGCTGCCGGTGTTCCTGTTCGGCGCGATGTGGGGCGTGGGCAACATTAACTATGGCCTGACCATGCGCTACCTCGGGATGTCGATGGGTATCGGCATCGCGATCGGCATCACGCTGGTGGTCGGTACGCTGATGACGCCGCTGATCCAGGGGCGTTTTGTTGAGCTGTTCAGCTCCGCCGGTGGCCGGATGACGCTGCTGGGCGTGCTGGTGGCCCTGATTGGCGTGGCTATTGTTTCACGTGCGGGTCTGTTAAAAGAGCGCGCCATGGGCATTACCGCCGAAGAGTTCAACCTGAAGAAAGGGCTGGTGCTGGCGGTGATGTGCGGCATCTTCTCCGCCGGCATGTCGTTTGCGATGGACGCCGCCAAACCGATGCATGAAGCCGCCGCCGCGCTGGGCATCGACCCGCTGTACGTGGCGCTGCCCAGCTATGTGGTGATCATGGGGGGCGGGGCGCTGGTTAACCTTGGCTTCTGCTTCTTCCGCCTGGCGACAAAGTCGAACCTGTCGGTGAAAGCGGACTTCTCGGTGGTCAAGCCGATGCTGATTGCCAATATTGGCCTCTCGCTGCTGGGCGGCACCATGTGGTATCTGCAGTTCTTCTTCTACGCCTGGGGCCACGCGCGCATTCCGGCACAGTACGACTTTATCAGCTGGATGCTGCACATGAGCTTCTACGTGCTGTGCGGCGGCCTGGTCGGTCTGATATTGAAAGAGTGGAATAACGTAGGGCGCACGCCGGTGCGCGTACTCAGCGTCGGTTGCTTTGTGATTATCCTCGCGGCAAATATCGTGGGGATGGGGATGGTGTCCTAGCACTTCTGCGCAGGGTAAAAGGGCTGACCCGTGGTCAGCCCTTTATACTTTTACCGTCGGGGCAGCAATCGGGCCGCGGGGAATAAAGCGCTGGCGCCACGCGCTGGGCGTCAGGCCGG